>CALHLD010000026.1 GCA_938034445.1 uncultured archaeon
TATTTAAATAATTTTTGTTCTAGAATTTGCTTATCACATTGTATTTCTGCGTTGGGTAAAAGTATAACCTTTGGATTGTAATTGAATGTGTTTTTTATTTCATCTATAACTTCTCTCCAATTGTCCAACCATACTATTGAGGATTTTTCTGTGATTGGAAGGAATGGGTCTGGTGTCTTATATTCTGAGAATATAATCAATTTTTTGAATGGCGGTTTCGATGGTACACTGAAACCTGGCGCATACTCGTTTAAACCAAATTTTCCATAAAGGTAGTGTGTGCTCTGTCCTTCTGGCGCATGTGCAATTATTACCATCACACCATCTTTTTTAACTTTATTTTTCCAATTCGAATATGCCAAGGTTGCCTCATTTGCTTTTGCATATGTGTTTGCAATAACTACATCAGCTTCCTCTGGAACGTTTTCGGTTGAATAGTGTTCTTTTGCAAGCTTTACTCCCTCAAGAAATTCTTTTTGAAGGTCTCCGGCAAAAACGTCAGTACTGTCTCCTAAACCATTTAAGAGCACGTCTATCTTCATATCCATTCCAGCAATTTTTCCAGCTTCATCGATGTCTGCTCTGGTCTGGTTTCCCTCTAAATATCCCCAATATGATTCTCTTGGCGGATTCTGTCTATGTACAACCATGTGGTTAAAGAATATCATGTTATATGAGGCTATTCCTGGAAGAATTATTTTTGCACCACCACCGTAGCCGGTCATAGGATGTGGAACTATGCTGCCAATACCTATTCTTAAATCACAAGAATTATATTCTGAATTTATCTCAACCGGTGTCCCTTTGCTTGTTTTACCAACATACGTGCAATTTGAGAAAGGATTATGATTATATACCGGATAGTTTTTTACAACATCTTCACCCAACTTTTTGGAAAAGTCATCTCTATACCATGCTCCATGTAAGCCTCCGCCCATAATAAACCTGATACGCTCGTCAGAAATGCCTGTCTCCTTTAACTCTCTTAAAACATAGGGTATAATCTGATACGCTCTTGTGACTCGAGTCATGTCATCAACAACGATGACGACATCCTTTTTCCCTTCAGCGAGTTTTCTAAGCGGCTTTGTTCCGATAGGCTCACGTAGTGCTCGCACAATTTCCTCGCTTTTAACCAAAGGTTTATTGTAGCCTTTCATAGGCAAAAATGAAACTTGCCATTCCTCTGGAAATAGTAGTTCTTGCATCTTTTGTCCATACCATGCCAATGTTGGAACCTCAAACCTTTTGTACATAATTAATATTCATCTCCTCAAAACCACTATATTTTCTCATACTATAAAACCTTTAACCTCTCCTATCCTTCCCACCTTTTCTTATTCTATAATTGAAAATTAATATTAAGGTGAACGATGCCAAAATAATTAAAATTGTTGGTGTAAGCCAATAAAATTTTTGAGTAGAAAGATTTTCTTCTTCACTTATTTTATCGTAGGCTGAAATTGTGATAGTATGCTGTCCCTCAATATTATCCAATAAAATGGTTGTAATATTTTGGTTTTTTAATAATTTTCCATCAAATTTCTTTCCATCTAAAGCAAAATCTAGTTGACTATAATATTTTTCATTTTCTACAAAAAGATTTATTAAGAATTTTGAGTTTGAATAAAAATCAATTTTTATTACTAAAACATTTCCATTATATCCATAAAATATATTACTGATTCTTCCAGTAGTGAACCCAGCAACATTTATCTTGTAACTTTCGAAATTTAGGTCAAATATTCTATCACTCAAAATTGTTTCAGGACAAGCTGGCATTCTTCCCTCATCAGAATATCCTAGAGATTCCCACAAACCTTTATAATCATAGTCTATGACTTCTATTCGTGAAATGTGTGTAACCCACTTGTAACCCCACCTGCAGGGTAAAATTATACGATAACCTCCTTCTCTACCTACAATTTCAGACAATATTGTTCCATTTGCCTCTAACGCTAAAATAACTGTTGGATCTAAAGCTTCTCTTAAAGTTATACTTGATGTAAAACCATCTGAGGCATAGAATAGAACTTCTTTGGCATTATCCTTAAGTTTTGCCTTGGAAAGTAAGTAAATTAACGGCACACCTGTCCAATTAAATTTTGCAACCTTATATCCCTCAACACACCAAAGCTCAACTATCTCCCAAACTTGTGGAAAGTTTCTCAACTCATCATAGGAAATTTTTAGTGGATTTTCTACTAATCCTTCAACAGTAAGTTCTTTAGGCTCCTCTAACGAATTGACCATACTGTTTAGGTTAGAGGATAAAACTATTGCTATAATTAGAAAAATAATGTTCTTTTTATTCAAGCTTACACAATTTGACTATACTGTACCCGCTTATAATATTTTCTAAAAAACTGTTTTTATAAAGTTCAGAAAGTATAAAAAAGTGATAGCATATTATATTGGCATGAGGTGTAGGATTTGAAGGTTAAGGAAGCGATTGTTAACATTTTAAAGATGGAGGGTGTGAACTTTGTTACATGCTTTCCGCCAAACAAGCTGATAAATCCATGTGCCGAAAATGGTATAAGAACAATTTTAGTCCGCCAAGAAAGGGTTGCAATAAACATTGCTGATGGTTTTGCGCGTGTAAGCTTTAAGCCTGGTTTAGTCCTTGTCGCAGGGGGTGTAGGTATAGAAAATGCTTTCTCAGGAATCTCACAAGCTTACTCTGATATGGTGCCAATTCTTGTTTTTGTAGACCAATCTTCTACTGACAGAATCGGTACGAGACCAATACAAGACTTTGATGCATTATTCACATTACATAAAGTAACCAAGTGGGTTGAACGAATAAATTCTGTGAAACAGACAGAAGAATTTATGCGGAGAGCGTTTACATATTTGCGTTCAGGCAAAACTGGTCCAGTGGTGCTAGAGCTTCCAGAAGATTTAGCTGAAGAAAATATGGTTACAGAATTATCTTATAAGCCTGTTAAAGGTTGGAAATGTGCGGGAGACCCTGAAGATATTAGAACTGCTGTGAAAGCCTTATCTTCAGCTAAAAACCCACTTCTTTATGTTGGTGAAGGCGCCTTTTATGCCAAAGCTTGGGATGAAGTTAAAGAATTTGCTGAACTACTACGTTTACCTGTTATGACGACA
Source organism: uncultured archaeon (assembly GCA_938034445.1). Taxonomy (GTDB): domain Archaea; phylum Thermoproteota; class Nitrososphaeria; order JACIWG01; family JACIWG01; genus JACIWG01. Next base: position 3,118 of record CALHLD010000026.1, read on the forward strand.
TTGAAGGCTAAGAGTATCTTTCCAGAAGATCATCCACTTTCTGTTGGTGTTGGCGGTAGAGTTGGCAGTAAGGTTGCTGCACACTTTCTAAAAAAGGCTGATCTTGTGTTAGCTATTGGTGCAAGCTTAACCAGAGGTTTGACTACCTCAATAATAGGTGCACCGATGCCAAGAGGAAAAATAATTGTACAGTCTACTGTTGACGAATGGGACATAAACAAAGACTATTATGCAGACTATGTTATAGTTGGTGACGCAAAGCTTGTGCTAAGACAGCTTATCGAAGAAGTTAAGAGACAGAATGTTAAGCTTTCTGGAAGAGAAGGGTTAGAGGATGAAATTAGAAGGTTAAAGGAAGAATGGTTAAAAGAATGGATGCCAAAACTTACTTCAAATGAAGTGCCCATAAACCCGTACCGTGTTATATGGGAAATTGTTCAAACGGTTGATAGAAAAAATACTATAATAACACATGATGCAGGCTGTCCAAGAGATCATCTAGCACCATTCTATGAAGCAATAATACCAAGAGGATATTTGGGCTGGGGTCATCATAGTACGCTAGGCTACTCACTTGGTGGTGCAATGGGCGCAAAACTCGCTTGCCCAGATAAGACTGTAATAAATGTTGTAGGTGACGCTGGGTTTGGAATGGTGGGCATGGATTTCGAAACAGCGGTACGGGAAAATATACCAATACTAACTGTTCTATTAAACAATTCTGGAATGGGTACATATTTTGAATGGACACCTTCTACATCTAAACTTTCAGGCAAATATGCGGAGGTTGCAGAAGCTTTAGGCGGATACAGTGAAAGAATTGAAAAACCAGATGAAATTTCATCCGCCCTAAAAAGGGCTATAAAGGAGACTAAAAATGGGAAACCAGCCCTTGTTGAAATAATAACAAAGGTTGATGTAGAGTTTCAAACAAAGTATTGGAAAGACATTTAACTTAAATAAAGTTAATTAACTCCATCAAACTTTTAACTTTTTTAACCCTCAATTCCCTAATTTTATCTTCCCTATCAACTAATATTGCATTTATGCCCGCGTTTACTGCACCAAGATAATCGTTTTCTAGGGAATCGCCAACGAACAACGTCCTCTCTTTCTCCAACCCATATTTCTCAAGTGTTTTAACGAAAATTTCTTTTTCAGGCTTAACACATTTGAATGTGTCTATACCAACCTTTATCTTAAAATATTCTCTAATACCCGTTATACCTAAAATGTGTTCAATATCGCTTTCAAGAGAGTTTGAGATAACTCCCAAGACAATACCGTTTCTATATAATTTTAATAACGTTTCCATAACATCTTGATATAATACTATGTTTACATGATCCCACCACATCCTATCCATTACATCAGCAATCTCTTCCACATTACCTCTAACCCCAAGCTTTTCAAGTAATCTGAGATTAAAGTTTATCCAAAATCTTCCCCCCATTAAAATGATTTCCTTTAAAATTGTTGGATTGTTTAGTTCATCATAAACCTTAGCAATATCCTCAACTTTTATTGTAACATTATACTTTCTTAGAATTTTATTATAAACTCCTGCAACTTCCAATATGTCTGAACCTTTTATTAACGTTCCCCCTAGGTCGAATAAGACTGTAGTAATTTTTGGCACATCCGTCTTTACATTATAATGTATAATAAATTTTTTAAATTTAACAAAATTCAGTAATATTTATATAGTTTTATATCGGGGTCGATATCGATATTGATATGATGCATAGGCACTGGGAAAAGCACACTGCATGTGTTCCAAAAGGCTTCCTAAGATTAACTATACTAAAGCTTTTAAATGAAAGGGAACTTTCTGGTTCGGAAATAATGGATATAATAGAGAGGGAAACTAAAGGTCTTTGGAGGCCTAGTCCTGGTTCAGTTTATCCATTACTTGCATGGTTAGTGTATAAGGGGTTTATTAAAGAATCTCAAAAGAGTGAAAATGGTATGAAAAGGTACACGCTTACAGAGGAAGGGAAAGCTTTTCTAAAAAATGCAAGGGATGTGATTATGGATTTCGGTTCATTAAAATTTATGATTCCTACGCTAATAAGCCAATTTGGTATAACGCCTAGGGAAGAAGATCTTCAACTTAAAGCATATTTGACTAGATTTTTTAGTGACCTCATCAATTTTAGAAAAGACTTTGAAGTTAACCCTTCTAAACAAAAGTTTGAGGAAGTCTGTACAATTATCAGAGAAGCTTGTGAGAGAATTGAAAACGTTTTAGATCAGGATGATAAAGTTAATGGTTAAGGTGAATATTGTATGCATCTTGTAGAGGTTAAAGGTTTAACAAAAATTTTTAACGGCACTATAAAGGCTGTGGACAATGTTAGCTTTGAAGTTGATGAAGGTGAAATCTTTGGTCTCCTTGGTCCAAATGGTGCCGGTAAGACTACGATAATAAATATGCTGACTACTGTACTGAAACCTACCTCTGGAACAGCATTAATAGGTGGATATGATATTGTAAAGCAGTCTAAAGAAGTTAGACAGTTGATCGGCGTTGTGCCCCAAGAGTATACTGCTGACGAGGATTTGACAGGCTACGAGAACGCGCTATTGTGTGCAGACCTATACGGTATTACAAGAAGTTTATCAAAACAGAGGATAAATGAGCTTTTTAAGCTAGTGGAGCTTGAAAATGCTGCACACAGGCTTGTAGAAACATATTCTGGTGGAATGAGAAGAAGACTTGAACTTGTTTGTGGTCTAGTGAGTAGACCTAAGCTACTTTTTTTGGATGAGCCCACTTTAGGTCTTGATGTCCAAACCAGGGCCGCAATATGGAATTATATACGGAGATTAAAGGACGAATATAATATGACCATATTTCTGACAACACATTATATGGAAGAAGCTGACTCACTATGCGATAGGATAGCAATAATAGACCATGGTCATGTACTAAAAATAGGTTCTCCTATCGAATTAAAAAATAGTATTGGAGGCGATATTATAGAAATTGAAGTGAAAGAGGATGCGGATGATTTGTCAAAAATTTTGTTAGATATAAAGCATGTTAAAAATGTAAAAAGGAACAATTCAACCTACATCGTTAGAGCAGAGTTAGGCGAGGAAGTTGCACCCGAGATTATTGAGGCAATTAGGGCTAAAGGTTTACATATTTCAAAGATATCTCTAACAAAACCTACACTAGATGAAGTATACTTAGAGTATACTGGTCGAAAGCTTAGAGATGCGCAAGCAAACTGGGAAGAGATTGCCTCAATAAGAAGAACGATAAAGAGGGCTAGATCCTGATGAGCGCACAGACTAATCTCACAGATAACAGAAATTTGGAGGTTAATGTGAGTCCCCTACATGGTCTTTGGGCTTTAACAAATAGGGAGTTGAAAAAATGGTACAAGAAACCATTTATCCTTACAATGTCCTTAGTCCAGCCTTTTATTTGGCTCGCGCTCTTCGGCAGAGCAATGAACATTAACGCAATATTCACGAGTGGATCATTCAATATACCTGGCCTAAATATTCCTAAAGAGATAATAAATCAGATATCAAAGCAGATTATGGAGTCCACATTCGGAACATCAGACTATTTCTCATTTCTTGCTGTTGGAATGCTTTCTTTTATAGCCTTGTTTACTGCAATGTTTAGTGGAATGTCAATTGTATGGGATAGACGTTTAGGTTTCCTTGGTAAGGTTCTTAGTACACCAATATCTAGGGGTATAATTCCTTTAAGTAAGGTTCTAAGTGCTGTAGTCCGTGCAATTGTTCAGGCATCAATTGTTTTAATAATAGCTGTCTTCCTAGGCTTAGACACGTCACATATTACATTGTTTAATGTTCTAGGCGCATTTTCTGCACTTTTCCTAATGGTATTAGGTTTTTCATCTCTTTTTGTTATGCTCGCAATACGTTCTACAAGCTGGGAAACGCAGCAAGCTATAGTAAATCTTCTTAATATGCCATTAATTTTTGCAAGCAATATAATTTTTCCAGCAAAATATATGCCAGAGTGGCTTCAGCCAATTGTTTACATAAATCCTATCAGCTACGCAACAGACATTTCTAGACAACTACTACTAGGTTCGCCTGGAATGGCAAGTTTAGCCTTTGACTTCCTATATTTGGGCTCATTCGCTTTAACTATAACTATAGTAGGTATTATATTGTCTTGGCACTATTTAAGCAAATAATAAAATTCATAATTTTTACTCTAAAATTTTCATCCAAGATTTAATATAATAAATTTCCCTAACAAGCTTATAAAGTGCATCTTGTAAAGCATATCTCATAAAATTGGTTATCTCATTATCTTTTTTAATGATTTTAAAAAGTTTGGTTTCTAAACCTTCTCCTATATTTAACAGAATCTTTGCTGTCCAAATTTGCTGTGGTAATGTTGTTTCCGTATCGACATCTTGTTTAAATGTTTTTCTTTCACCTACGCTAGAAAATCTTTCTGTAATAGTATGCAATTTACTAAAGTTAATAGCCAATATTAGATCGCCTAAAAGGCCTAATTTTCCTCTAACATAGGTGTTCGTGGATTTAAATCCTCCTCCACCTTAGCACCTCTACTTCTAGTACAGTTTCCATATTCGCTGATTTCTGTATCTTTTCCTACCTATTTCGACTGCAATCCCCAGCTGAGCAGTATTCATACCAAAGTAGGTACAAGTCCATCAATTCAGCTCTTTCCAGTCTTTTGGATGACTCTTGTATTTCTACCTATTTCTCCTCAGCTATGGATCTGGAGGAAAATATTCATTATCGCCAGTGTAAGTTGTGCTCCAAAGACATGTGCCTGCGGAGTAGTGTGTTCCCCCATTGAATCCTATTTTGACAACGTTAGGTCTATATACGTAGATTAGCATCGACGAGGGAGATGACTGGTCGTACACGTAAGTTGAACCGGAATTTCTCCTCCCTGTTGATAGCACTTGGGCCCACAACGCTATCTGGTCAACATAGATATTGCCAAAGCCAGTTGTTTGGCCTGATTCAGCTATTCCTCCAACGTTGCCTGAAAGCCTACCGTAGGCTACGGAGTGAACTTTTACATAAATGGCAACTCCAGTTGAACTCTTTGTAAACATGAATGTTATACAGCCCAAAGACGGATAGACGGCTATACTAAAATAAATAGGATCAGAGGCACTCCATCCTGCTGGAGGTAGCACACCATTACCTTGATAGCCTATTCCAGGCTTGTAGTACGTCCAGAACATAGCCCATGAATGCGGAGGAATTAAAGTCTTTCCACCACTTATTGAAAGGTAGACATCAAGGCCATTGTATATGTACCCATTTTGTACGAACACACCGTCAGTTGTGGTAGAAGACATCCAGAAGAAAAATACGGCTTGATTTGGTGAAGTTGACCAACGCATACCTTGAGTGGGCATCTCTATGGAATCATATTGAGATGTCGTTGGTTGCATTGAGGTACCATATTGCCACGCTTTCACAGACGATAGAGAAAGCAACAAAAGCGATATCGTAGTGAGCAGCAATATTGAAAGAAGCTTATTGCTTAACATATTTACCTCTATTTTACCTCTATTGTTCCTCTTACAGCCAGTTCCTTATCTTCCACTTCGAACATTATGGTGAATGAGTATAATCCTGGGCTGACTTCCACATTACCAGCCGTGGGACTCCTTTTCGCCTCCCATTCAAGATAGAAAACATAGTCTTGGGGCGGATTCTCTCCAGTGGCCAGGGTTCTGTGAGGCAGCCAAATACACACGTCGTAAACCTTTTCTTCATTGGAGTTTGCTACAGTAAATCTTGCTAGACTAACATTCCAAGCTTTTGGTCCTGTAAGGTTAATTCTCATCCGTAGTGTTTCCCCAGTTTTCACGCTTGAACTTGAAAGAAAGACATTTACTCCCAAGCTCTCTAAGCTACTTGTGAATCTTGGACCGTTGAATTCTGCTGGAGCGACAGTGATAGTTCGGTTTTCCCCGTTAATTGTTTTGTTTCCGCTAATAGTCATAGTTCCAGTGCTTATGGTTACATGAGTATCTTGAGAGTTAAACCCTTTAAAACTCAGCGTGATGCCAACACCTGTAACTAAGAGTACAACAAGAAAACACAAGACAATATGCGTTCTGCCGAACATAACACTTACTCTCCAAGGACAGCATAAGATGAATCAGCTTATAAGTTTTCGAACAATTTTTATTAAAATAAATGTTCCCGATAGTGATTTTCTAGAAAAAGATAAGGAAGTTCAGAGTTAGATAAACGATTCTTGCAGACGTTGTTTGTTCGAACCATTATTGAGCGAAAACCAGCCATTTCGTAAGTACAAGCAAAAAGTTAAATGATTGGCAGGAGGCGCATGTTTGAGATTATCAAGAAAGAATTTGCCGGAAAATTCATGCGAAATCCACATAGCACAGTCGCACACACGCATAAGCGTTTGATGGCCCAAAAGAGATTTGAACTTCCATTTCCTTCTGTCGATGTTTTAAGCAGCCGTTTCTAACTTAGGGCTTAAAACAGGATTTTAATCTACGCAGCCTACTACGGTTATTTTTGTTTATGGAAGAGCACAAGATTCTAGGACGTTGTGCAGACATAGTTGAATCCATCTTCGACAAGTTAGTATGCTTCTTCAACATTTTTCCAATTTCAATATTGTGGTCTTAAAAACATTTTGTCAGTAGGCTTATATTGATACGGTTGCCCAAATACTTCACTATAAGCTAAGTTATTTACTCCCCTCCTTGGTGTTATCATGGGCTCCTCATCTGGATATCCTACTGGAATTATTGCTACAGGTTTCAGTTCCCTCACATCTACACACTTACTCACTTCTTCATCATTAAATGCTCCAACCCAAACACTACCAAGTCCTAAAGCTGTTGCTGCAAGTTGCAAATATGAGGCTGCAATCGTAGCATCTTGTAGACAATAAAGGTCTATACCACGTTTACCGTATCTTCTTGCAGACCTTTTTGGGTTGCTTAAAAATACAAATACGACGGGCGCTTCTGTAATAAACTCTTGGCCTAATGCGGCTTCAGATAATCTTCTCTTTCTATCCTCATCCTTTACTACAATAATCTCGTAAGCTTGTAGGTCTCCTGCTGAAGGTGCAAGATTCGCAACCTCTAAGAGCCTGTTTATCTTCCATTCTTCAACAGGATCTTTTTTAAACGCTCTAACTGAACGTCTCCTAATAATGGTTTCAAAAAACTCCATATAAAAACCATTCTTCTAAATAATATAAAAATATTTTTAAACACAATATCTTTAAATTTTTTAGAGTTTGAGCTCAAATGGTTGATGCAAGAATTTTTAATGATAAATTGGATTTTCTTGAAAACAAAATTTTTGATGGAAAACTTGTAGTGCCAGATTATAGCAATCTTTGCATAGTTAATCTGCATTCGATTATAGAAAAATTTTTTGGAATAAAAAGCTTATCGCCTTCGAAAATGTATATCGAAAATTTTCCAGATTTCACTAACATTAATAAGATTGTCCTCTTTATTATTGATGGTCTAGGATACAGTTTTCTGGAGAACCATTTAAGTAAGACAAGCATACTTCTTCCAAATGTTAAAGATCATTATCTTACACCAATAACATCAACATTTCCGTCTACTACATCAACAGCTTTAACAAGCCTTTTTACAGCCCAAACTCCAGTTGAACATGGTATTGTAGGGTACACAATGTATCTAAAATCTTTAGGCCTAATAATAGATATGCTAAATTTTACACCAGTCTATGGTTGGATGTCAAATGAAAATATAGTGCAAGAGTTGGGTGCAAATAAAAGCTTATGGACTACAAAACTTATGGAAGAAGGAATAAATGTGCGCATATTAACAAGATTCACTACAGCTGAAAGTGGGCTATCTAAGATAATTTATCAAGGACAAAAGATAATAACCTACGTACTTGCCACAGACCTAATCGTTAATTTAAAAAAGTTGCTCGAATCTACAAATAATCTAATGCTTATTGTCTACTATCCTGGATACGATACCCTTTCACATTTATACGGTCCTTTTTCTGAAGAAGCAGAAACTGATCTCACTTTTTTCGAAAGCCTGATTAAAACATTTTTAATTGAAAAACTTGATAAAAAAGTAAAAGATGAAACATTATTTATATTAACTTCTGATCATGGGCAGTCTCATACAGAGAATGTGATGTTCATAAAAGATATGCCTAGAATATTTGAACATCTCATAATACCGCCGGCAGGTGATAGTAGAGCAGTCTTCCTTTTTATTAAACAGAATAAAGTTGATAAATTAAAAGGGTTACTCCAGGAGGAGTTGATTGATTTTAAAATACTGGATTCTAATGAGATGTTAAATAAAGGTTTTTTTGGGGCGCCAAAAACGGATAAAGAAAAAATTACATTAGATGAAAGGATAGGTGACTTGACTCTAGTAGCCACTGGTCAAAGTTCGATACTTTATCCATACTCTGAAAAAGATAGGGAACGAAGTAAAAAGGGTTCTCATGGCGGATTAAGTTTAGATGAAATGCTCGTCCCACTATTCGCCTTTAAACTATAGTATCCTTACAAATCCATTTCACAAAAACTTATCTTTTCCAAAATTTAATCCACAAAAATAATATGATACATGTTAGAAAATATAGTGAAAGAGATTTAGAACAAATTTTGAAGATAGAACGGTCCTCGTTCAAATTCCCGTACCCAATGAGTCTGTTTAAAGAACTTTTATCAAATAGGCATACTAGAATGTTTGTTGCTGAAACTGTTTCTGACAAAATTGTTGGATACATACTTTATTCGATAAAGTCACCAAAGTGTTTACTCATTTCAGTAGCTGTAGACCCAGAATATAGACGTATGGGTGTAGGCACTATGTTAATGAAAGCCTTTCTAGATGATATAAAAGATGTTGTTGAAGTAGTTGAATTGCAGGTTAGCTGCAATAACTTTGAAGCGATAAAGTTTTATTATAAGTTTGGTTTCAAGGTTACTGGTATACTAAAGGGATATTATCCTGACGGGGAAGACGCTTTTCTTATGGTTAAATCTTTAAATTAATTTTTGAATTATAAAATCAACCTTTTCCTTAACCATATTATATAATCTTTCACTAAACATTCCTTTTGTAAAAGCTTCCTCAAATTTTTCTTCATCAACAATCTTTATTGAACCATCAGGGTATACGCATATGTCTATTTCAAGGTCAACATACCTTATGCCGTTTGAAACAAGTTCGACACCTGTTCCAATGTTCACATATTTTCCCTTAAGCTTTCCATCTCTCGAAAGATACTTTGTAACAATATACATTTCTCCTATCCTAGTAAAGGATTCTGCAATATCATTCTCTTCCTTTTGAACTTCAAGTCCATCATAGTATCCATCACTTTTGATAAATCTAGAATATTCTAATTTATCATCTAGAAATTTTTTTACGGTAGCTGTTCCAAGCTCATAAACTCTACCATCCAATTTATGATGTAAAATTCTAATTCTATCACCTTCTTGAGGCAAATGTTTTACTATAACTGCATAAAAGAGTTGTTTCACACTCTCATATGGTTGTCCTATTTCCAATAATTTTTCAGCCTGCGCAACATACGAAGCAATCTCATTGTTCCATGTTTTGAAAAGATGGTGGTCATCGATTGTTGGGGTGATTGTGTTTCTTATCCTATCCAATTTCCTTTTCGAATATAATGGGATTATTATGTCCACTATACCGTTAACCAAGCTTTGAGGTGTAAGATGCCTGAAGATAGGGTCGTCCAAATTTTCTCTAAAAACTCTTACAACATCCTTTATGGCCTCATTTTTTCCTATAACTATCACACCATTTCTATCCAATCTGTCTCTGACTTCAACATCGAAGCTTTCTTCGTTAGGTTCAATGTTAAATCTATTTATGATTTCAATAGAAGGTTGTGCAATTTTAAAGCCGTTTTCTATGAAAAGTTTAGTTAATGCTGTAGAATATATTCCCCTAACCTTCACTTTGACCATTAAAAATTACACCTTCCTTATCATCCAATTTCCATTAAACTTTGAGACTGAAAACCTTGTTCCTAATATCTTTTCGCAAAGCCACATATTTGTTTCTAGATGGTCTGAAACTTCCCTAACTATGAACGAAGATTCTCCATTAGCTAGGGCCATGTATGGTATTAGCATATCAGCCATGTGAACATCAACTGTAACCTTTCTTTCTATTTCAGAAATAAGTTTTTCAGCTGCCTCTACACCCACACTTTCACTAGATTTACCTATTTCTCCAATAGCATCAGAACCTAATATTACACCCCTATCACTCTCACACCACAAGACAATAGAACTTCCCTTCTGCATCGGGTTCGACTCGTCATATACGATATCGATTCTCGAATTAAGCCCTATTTTATTAAACTCTCTTGCAGCCGCTGAAGCTTGCCTCTCAGAAACTCTTCTATCTTTTAAAAATGTGCATATTGAAATACCACGTACCTCCTTCATGTTTCCAAACTCTTCCAATACTATTGGAAAAAGTCTACTTACTGGATTTACAGAAAGTACTGCCTCCCCCATACCAACCGGATAATATCCATATTTTATTACTTGGATATCTGCACTTACTCCCATTTTGTTTAAAACTTTTAGTAACACATTTTTTAGATAGTTTATTGTAGGCGATGCCCTAACATCTGTTCCACCCCTTTTTACTGTTAAATTCACTTTTTCTTTAGCGAATATACATATAGGTAAAACTGTCATAAAAAGCATTGGAATACTACCAGCTGTACCTATTTCACTTTCGAAATTTCCACCCCTTATTCTAGTAGGCTTAAACCAAAGCTCCTTTGAGCCTAAGTATGCACCCTTAACCTCAGCATCAACAAGCTTTGAAGCCGTCAGGACTGCCTCCAAATGTTGTGGCCTAAGACCTGGATTATCCCTCTTCTTCCTAATATTAAAAATATGTAGCTCTTCATTTAGTATCGAAGCTAAAGCTATAGAAAGTCTAAGTATTGTACCACTTCCACTCTTTTCTCCCCCATCTATCTCTATCATAGAATACGCTTATGAAAGTATAAATTATAATATAAATTTTTAAAAGGAAAAAAGAAAAAATAAAATTTAAACTTTCTTATTGGCTTACAGGTTTCTTGAGCAGCAGAATCACTATCACTATTCCAATCGCCGCAAGTAGTGCTACCATATAAAATGATGAAAGATAGCTTCCTGTGATATCACGTATGATGCCAGAAGTTAATGCTCCTATAATTGCGCCAGTACCGTAGGCTGTAAATACGATACCATAATTTTTTCCATAAAATTTTGTTCCAAAAAATGATGCTGTTGCAGTAGGTGCGATGGCAAGCCATCCGCCTAGATTAAGCCAGAGAATACTGAAACCAATTAAGTAAAGTGCAACATTTCCATCTCCAAAGAAAGCTAGTGCTAAAGATGCTGTAATAATCATAGTATAAGAAAGTAGTGCCGCATATTTTGGTGTTATTCTATCAGTAAGCCATCCAAATAATGGCCTTCCAAAGCCATTAAAGACTGCAAAGATTGAGACCGCTAAGCCAGAGGTTATTGGATCAACTCGAGCAACTTCTCTACCAAAGGGTGCGGAAATACCTATCGCCATTAATCCAGCCGTTGTTCCTATAGTGTAGGTTAACCAAAGTGCATAGAAGCATTTTGTTTTAAGCATCTGATAAGGTGTATAATTGGATTGAGTGCTTATACTTTGGATGCTACCCTGACTTTTTAGGCTAATATCTTCTGGAGGAAATTTTAGTGGCAGTGAAAGCAAGAATAGTGTTAATAGGAAAAAGGTTCCAAGATATCCGAAGGTTGTAAGTGGACCCAGCATTAAAATTAAGTACGTCATTAAAGGCGCCATAACAAGTGCTGAAAGGCCGAAACCTAAAACTGTTAAACCTATAGCCAGCCCCCTCTTGTCCGGAAACCATTTTGCAGAAACACTAATAGGCACACCATAAGTGATCCCTACACCGATTCCTCCCAAAAGACCATACAATAATGTTAGAACATATATGTTTGGAGAAAAGCTTGCAAGTATCCATCCAGCTCCAACCAATAAGCTTCCTAATATTGAAGTCTTCTTTGCTCCAATCTTTTCTAAAATTATACCGCCAAAAGGCATAGTGTAACCAAATGTTGCAAGAAAAACCAGATACGGTAGCCCACTTTCTGTTACAGAAATGTTCCAAAAACTTTCTAAAGGCTTTCTAAAAACACTAAAAGCGTAGATGGCGCCAAGAATTAAATGTATAACTGCACCAACAATCACATAAATCCATCTCCTATTATAAGAGCTAGTATGTGATGTCATATTTGGTCCTACTTGCTAGCAAAGAAGACAATTTATATTCTTTTCTTTAAAAATGGTAAAAATTTTTAAAATAGTATAGAATTCAATAAGTGTGCGAAGACTATATAATGATAAAGATCTTCAGGAATACATTAAATTAAATAAACTTGAAGCTGAAATCCTATATTTTAAGGAGCATACTATGACTGTTGAATCAGCAGCAGAAAAATTAAAAGTGCCTAAAGAATATATTATAAAAAGTATTTTGGTCTTAAATGAAAGAAGTGAACCCTTTCTAATAATATTAAATGGTGATAGAAAAGTATCGTTTCAAAAGGTTATGAAAATTACTAATTCAGAAAACATCAGGTTAGCTAAAGCGAAAGAAGTTAAGGAAATTCTAGGATATGAGATAGGGAGTGTGCCGCCAATTTTTCATAAAAATAGTGTAAAAGTGTTTATTGACGAACGTGTCCTTAAATACGATTACGTTATTGGTGGTGGAGGTTCAACTCACTCTCTCCTTAAAATTAGGCCAAAGGATGTCCTTAATCTAACGAAAGCGCTAGTTTATGATATTAGTGAATAAAAAATTTAATGCTTTATTGCTTAATTTAGTTTCCGATTGGCTGTTAATAAAAGATACATCAAGAAAGAAATAGAACAGTGAAGCTATTGCAACCAAAGTACAATTATCAGATTTGTATTAATTTCATCTACAATGATGTTTAGAGAAAGTTTGAACTGTTTATTTAAATGAGGCTGCAGCAATGCTTGTTGGAATAGCAGCTAGGGCCAAGAGCGGTCATTTTAACCGCTAGGGAGAAGGATGGAAAAAAGAGGTTAAGGCTTAACTGTGGCATGCTTATAAGCGAACATATTAACACTTCCGGAAGGTCTGGTTGGTCAGTGTTTAGTATATGCGAGCCATAGTAAAAGTCAAGAACCTCTATGTGCGATGGCTAAGTGACTAAGCTCAAATTGGCTAGTCAAAGCCCAGAGTTTGATTAGAACTAGGGTTCTACAAATAAAAATTGGGCATTTTTAGAGAAAGTGGTGTTTGAAGTAACTGTATGGCGAATGAGATACATTTATATAACGCCGTTATATAATTATATTGGGTGATGAAATGCCAAAAATATCCATAATTGTGGCTTCAGAAAAACTGGATAAGCTATTTCCGGCGGCAACACTGGCCACAACAGCAGCCGTTATGGGCTGGGAATCAGAGATGTTCTTTACATTCTGGGGTCTCTTAGCCCTAAAAAAGGGTTATGAGCCAAAGGAAGTTAGCTCAGATTACAAAAGCTATGAAGATGATTTAAGGAGAGCAATCAGCTCAGGAGCTATGCCAAGCTGGCTAGAAATATTGGAGCAGGGGAAGAAGACTGGAAAATTGAAGATTTACGCTTGTTCCACAACGATGAATTTTCTTGGTGTGAAGACTGAAGACCTAGTAGCATATGTTGATGAGGTTGTTGGTGCCGCGTCCTTTTTAAGTAAAGCGAAAGATTCAGATATTAATCTCTTCATATCATAATATAGGTGGTAACTTTGGAAGCTAATATAGTTGTTGATGCGCGAAATAAGTCTTGCCCAGGCCCACTTTTGGCATTAACTAAAGCAGTTATGAAGGCCAGTCCAGGTCAGATAATTATGCTCCTGTCAACCGATCCAGGTGCCCCTCAAGATATTAGGGAATGGGCCTCACATGCGGGTCATAAGGTTCTGAATGTTGAAAAGATGGGTGAAACATATCGGATATACTTAGAGGTTTTGGGTTGACCTATAGTGACCTATCAGAACCGGCATACTGGTTAACACCGTGTGTCCCGGATAGGCCCTGACAAGAGGATTAAGAATCCGGTCAGGTTAACCTCGGATAAAACGGGTGAACGATTGAGGAAATCATAAGCAAATGTTGAGCACTTTTTAATCTAATAGACGATAATGTAGCCATACGCTGACTCCCTTCATAATGCTTCTATAAGCTCGGTATATAGCGCCTTGGTCACTAAGTCTATGAAAAAATTAAAGCTTCAAAACTAAACGATATAATCAAATCTTTTCAATTATGAAAATCATTAAATATAATCATTTCAATTTTAAGTCAAATTTTAAGTTCTGTTAAAGTACGTTTTATCTCGTTCACAACAAATTTAGCGTTATCAATTATTTCTTTGGCTTTTTCTCGAGTATAATATTCCATTGGAGTCAACCATTTGCCTCCAACTTTTAGAGGATAACGTGCATACACCACCTCCCTTTGGATCATGCCTCCCTTCTCAATCAATTGAATGTATCTTTCTTCCCTAAGCAGCTCTGGTTTCACTCTTCTGATAACCGCTGCTAAGCCGCTTATCGCTCTATGATTTTTTGCCTCATTTCCTCCAAGTTTTATGATTAAGGCGTTTGCTATACTTTCAACAGCTAAAGAAGCATGAAAAACGGCAGAATCATATTCTCCGGTTTTAAAACGTTTTTCCGCCCTAGCCAAATTCACTTCAGAAACCCTAATTAAAACATCTATTTTGTTTTCAACCATATTCTTGTCTCACTTAAATATTCATGGCTGCATCTAATCTCTTCCACCCTACTATGCAGTATTCTGGCTAGCTTGCCCGTCTTATCAACTAAAACTTCAAAGCCTTCTGCGATACCATATATAATGCCGCCTTCACTTGAATAAACATTATCGAGGAAATCTTCTTCTGTCAAAATTAATGGTTCAATCATAATGTGATATTCTCTTTCAAGCTCTAAAATTTTGGGCATAATCTTCGCCTTAGCCTTTTCGAGTGGTTTATCGACAACGATAATCATGTCCAAATCACTAAGCTCATTAGCCCTTTTCTGAGTTACACTACCAAAAAGAACGATGGTCTTAACAATAGGCAGTTTTGAAAGTTTATCGGACATTCGTTTAGCTTGGAAGCGCATATATAAACTTAATTCATAAGTGGAAACATCTAACTTGTGGGCTAAACTATACCATTTACCATCCTTTTTAATAACTCCTTTACTTTCTAATTCTCTAAGCTTAAAAGTCAACCATCTATCACTTAATCCAGTCTCAGTCTTCAATTCTTTGTAAGTATGTCTTCCATGATTCAAGACCAGGAACACTTTTCCTTCAGGAGTTAAAGAGACTATTTCCATCGTTATTCACCAATTAAATATAATACACCAAATAATAAATACTTTACTAAGTAAAGTTAGACTGAATCTTGACCGAGATTCAACTAAACCTTGAAATTATAACTTCATGGTTATTAAAAAAATTAAATGAGCAAATCTTATCTGATTTCAGGTTTCTATAAGATCGGCCCAAAAGGACTTTTGCATTCTGTTAAGAAGTATGGTGGTTTAAATGTTGACATTCTCCTCGGCTTAAGTCGGGAGATTCTCGGTTCTTTGTCCTTAGGGGTTCATCATACCGAGTTCGGGCTGTGTCAAATCAGCCCATAGCATGAGCGTATAACCTGTGCCCCGCTCGCCCGAACCACCTCCCCCACTTCAGCCTGAAGCCTTATTCGGGCTCTTGGACACCCAGACTACATTCGAGCGACACGCTCAAAATATGAGCAGAAAATTCTATATTTAAATTTATCGACAGTTCATTCCAGAGCTAAAGCTCTAGGCTTTCTTGTTGAATTTTTGTAAAGGAGCTAGTTTATGATATAGGTGAATAAAAAAATAAAATTGGGGGGCCTATTTTCGTTTCCTAAGTAATAGTCCCACTATAGCTACGGCAACAACTACTATAGCTAAAGCCAAAATTGTTGGAGTATAATCTGGCTGAGTAGGTTGTGTTGTTGTCACCGTAGTTATGACTGTTGTAGTTGGTACTGTAGTCGTGACGACTGTAGTGGTTGTTGGAGGCGGTGAAGTTATAGTTTCTTCATAAATGTATGTATTAACTAGAGCGTCCCAGAACACGTATCTTCCAACAGGAATGTCGGTGCCCTTTATGTTTCTCGACTTCACGTTCAAGAAAACTACATTGTACAATGGTATTTCTGGAAGTTCACTTGTCAATATCTCCTCAAGTTTCTGTAGAAGCTCTGTTTGTTTTGTTGGGGAAGGTTCTCTCATCCATGAATCAAGTAATTGGTCGACTTGTGGATTACGGTATAGCATTGTGTTAGAAAATGCTACACCCGGCTGTATCCATGATGAATGGAAGAGCTGGTATGACCACATTGGTTCAACCCAACGTTTTACTAGAACAAAATCGTACTGATATTTTGTCTCCAAGTCTAACATTGTTCCAAAGTCCACTCTCTTTAACACAACTTCTATTCCAACTTTGGAAAGTTGGTCTTTGATTAGGTCTGCTACAGCTGCCTCTTCAGCTTCACCTGTTCTTGTTAATAATTCTATTTTGAATCTTTTACCATCTGCACCTTTAGTGTATCCTGCCTTGTCGAGAAGTTCGTTTGCCTTTTCAAGGCTGTAATCGTATTTTGCAAGATTCGGAGATTCTGGAATAGTTGCTGGGAGTATCCGGTATGTTGGTGTACATAATCCTAATGTTGCCTTTTGAACTATATCTTTTCTATCTAACGCGTAGGATATGGCTCTTCTCACATCAGGATTGCCTAATATGGTGTGGTTTGTGTTAATCTGTAGTGTCATCTTGTAAGGTGGTCTCTGGTGCGCTATCACTTCAAGATTCGGGTTTGTGCCAAGTTTTGCTGCTGCCTCATACGGTAAACCTCTGAACACATAGTTTACTTCTCCTGTTTCGAGTGCTGAAACCATTGTCATTGGATCAGTTATAAATCTGATGATCAGCTTTTCAAGGTATGGTTTACCTTTGTCCCAATAGTTGGGGTTTCTTTCTAAAAGTATGTGGCTTCCCTTTACCCATTCCTTAAATACAAACGGCCCTGTACCAATAGGCTTCGTTCTGAACTCGCTTTTTTCGAAATCTTGTCCTTCTAGTATATGTTTTGGAACTATTGCTGTATCAACTGAAGCTAATAGAGTTAACTGTACGGCTGGAAGTAGCTGTTCGACTTTTAATTTGACGGCTGTCTCATTTAATATTTCCACTTTAGCGTTCTTAAAGTATGCTGCACCGAATATATCGTACTTTGAGATTATTTTTTCGAAAGAGAATTTCACATCCTCTGGTCCAAAGGGTTTTCCATCATGCCATGTAACCCCCTTACGTAAGTTGAAGACATACGCGTTTTCGTTTTCTAAAATTTTCCACGATTCTGCAAGGCTTGGTATAATTTTTAGGTTTGTATCTGTATTTAATAGTGAGTCAAATATTTGTGCAGCCACAAAGGATGCATGCCATGCTCCGGTTGTTGGGTCAATGACCTTTGGTTCCGCGACCAGTCCGATAACAATTTGTCCTCCAACCTTAGGCTTTGTTAGTGCTTGTGAAGCTATTGATGTAATTAGTATCAGTAGTAGGGTTGCTAAAGCTATTTTCCAATATTGTTTTTTCCTTTGCATCTTCGAAACTGAAGGAGCTACATTATTTAAACTTTACTATAACTTCAATGTGATAAATCAAATTTGGAATAAAATCTCTTACAAAATATAATATATTGAAAAATATTTTATTAAAAATTTTAAAATATAAGTTCGAAATGCGAATCCTTTTCTCTTAAATAAGCTTTGTTAGCTAAAGCTAAATATTTAAAATACTGTGTCTCCACTCTTTCTCTAATATTATCTAAGGCTTCAACTATATTGTTTTTCTGTTCAACAAAGTAAATATCTACACTCCTATTATCCAATTTTACAGCTATAACTAGTCCTAGATTTTCCATTTCATGCATTAGTGGATAGAATACAAAGTTTCCAAGACTATAGAAGACCAATTTACCATTACATGATTCTATTGGCTGTATCGCATGAGGGTGTCCACCAACTATCATATCTCCTCCAAAGTCTATGATATTTTTAGCAAGTTCCTTAACATATTCGAGGACAACTTTATTGTATGGTGCTAATCCAACACCCCAATGTGGGTGTATAATCAAATAGTCTAATTTTCTTTTATTGTTGTATATAATGTTTTTAAGGTATTCCATATCCTCTTTTAATATTTCCCCTTTGACAATATATGGTGGTGCAGGCTCTTCTAAAACTTCTCTTGGATCAAGGTTGATTCTTGTTACCACTCTTAGGCCTGCAACCCCCGGCTTATCTCCTCTGCTTAATGCTTCTGGAGCATATGTTGTGGTCAGGCCTATTATTCCAATCTTTTTTTCATCAAAATCTAATGTGCAAGGTGAAAATGCTTCCCCTATCGTTTTCCCATAACCATAATTCATTATTTTTTCTTTTGCAAGGATTTCCCTGGTATAGTCTGCTGCCTTTTCTCCATAATCCATTATATGGTTATTTGCTAATGAGACTGCTTTAATGTTCATTTTTTTAAGAAAGTCAACTATCTCAGGTTTCGTTTTTAGTGCTGAATATTTGTTCATTGGTTTTAACTCTTTATCTACGACTATTGGTGTTTCAAGGTTTGCTATAACATATTTGCTGTGACTAAAAATTTTTTCTAACTTTTCTCCAATAAATAAATTTGAGGGATCATCCGCATATATGTCCCCACAGAAGCATAGATCGTACTCTTCTATCATTTAAACCAAGTCTGTTTAATTACACGAAATGCATTCTCTCCGACAACTTTTGCAATCTCTTGGTCAGAATATCCATGCTTTACGAGCCATCTTACTATGTTGGGGTATTCGGATGGATTTTCTAGACCATCTACAAATGGCACTTCCTGAAATTCTGGAAGGTTATCTCTAAACGCTGAGGTTATAGAAAGTTCTTTTGCAAATGTGTGGTGTAATGCTACATGGTCTCCGAATAGTGTGTCTGGGCCGAATGCTACATGGTTTATTCCAACCAGTTTCACAATATATTCAAAATGTTCCATTACACTTTCAATTGAGTGTCTTCTATTGTTGTAGGTTAAGGTTGTATGTGGTGCGGCTTCGACACCTATTACGCCACCTTTTTCTGCCAATGATTGTATCACATTATCTGGCTTCATTCTTCTTGAAGGCCATAGTGCTCTCGCTCCTGCATGTGTTATAAAGACAGGCTTTTTGCTTGCTTCAATCACATCTAAAGATGCTTTATCACTTGAATGTGATATGTCAATGGCTATTCCAAGCTTATTCATTCTTTCAACTAAGTTGTACCCCTGGTCTGATAATCCTCCATCATGTTTGTTGGCTATACCGGAAGCAAATTCATTGCCTTCACTGTATGTGATGCCCATCACCCTGACACCGAACCCGTACAAGACGTCAACCTTATCAAGTTCTGTCCCTATGTGTGGTGTTGACTCTAAGTGTATAACTATGGCTGTTTTTCCTTCCTCATGTGCTTTAGGTATGTCATCCACTCTTTTTGCTATAAATGCTAGATCTTGGTGGTCAACGTCTGATATAAACATTCCAATCTGGTGTACAACATTTTCCCATGCCCAAGCATCTGGTGATTTAGCCAAAGCTACACCATCACTTAATGCTGCAAATATTACATCGAGGCCAGATGCAGCAATACCCTCGTATCCTGTAAATAATCGCCCCCTTCTCAGATATTCAACTGTTTCAGAAGGGTCTTCTGGGAAGACTTCAAGATGGTCATGTGTTGAGATGGTTAAATATTTTTCAAATATTTCTTGGACCCTTTCCTCCTCCGTTTTAGATAAGGGTATGATTGTTGAGTTTACTCTCCCAACCTGTTTCGCGAGTTTGAATTCTCTGTAATCTTTTCCAGCTTCGAGATAACTGAACGACTGGTATCCATCATACTTTTTTCTTTTTGATGTCATTGCGCCCCTTTACATTTAGACAGTTTATAAATCTTAATTACATGCTTGAAGACTATTTTCTGTTAAAAAGATGGCATAAAACATAATGTTCCGAACCGATTTCAATCCTATCCGGTTCTATCTTGTCACATAAGTCAAACCTATATTGACATCTTGGATGGAATCTACATCCCTTTGGAGGATTTACTGGAGAAGGTGGTTCACCTTCAAGTGTGGGTAATGTCTTTGTTTTAGCGCTTTTTGGGTCTGGTGGTGGAATAGACTCGAGTAGGCCTAAGGTGTATGGGTGTTTTGGTTCATTAAATATTCTTTCAGCCGGCCCCTCTTCTACAACCTTACCTGCGTACATCACACTTATCTTGTCAGCTATACTTTTTAGTAAAGGAAGTTCATGACTAATTATTATGTAGGTTAAATTGTATTTTTCCTTCAAATCTATTAGTAGATTAAGTATCTGCGCCTTTATCGTAACATCTAGCGCTGCTGTTGGTTCATCTAATATTACTACCTTAGGTTTGAGTGCTAATGCTCTGGCTATGCATACTCTCTGCCTTTGTCCTCCACTCAGCTGATGGGAGTAACGGTTTAAGAATTCTTTTGGTGGTATTAGTCCTACTTCTTCCAAAAGTCTTTCTATTGTATCCATTTCTATTTTTGCATTGTGTACTTTGAAGGGTTTTTCTAAAATATCTTTAACAGTTTTTCTAGGATTTAAGGATGAAAATGGGTCTTGAAATACTGCTTGAACATTCTTTCTAAAATCTTTCGCGTTCCCACCATTTGATAATATTTTGGTTAAGTCTTTACCTAAAAATTCTATTTTTCCTTCTGTCGGTTGTTCTAGGCCTAAAAGCATTTTTGTGACCGTCGTTTTCCCGCTTCCAGATTCCCCAACTACACAGTATGTTTCCCCCTCCTTTATCAGAAAGTTCACACCATCTACAGCTTTAATATAGGCTTTTTTGAATAACCCTGTCTTTACTAAATAATATTTTTTTAAATCTTGTATTGAAAAAATTGTTTGTCTCATAATTTCCAGCACCTAACTTTCTTTAAACCATCATATTCAATGAGTGGCGGCTCCTTTTCACATTCTTGAGCACTATTTTTGCACTTGCCTAGAAAGTTGCATCTTTGTCCTACTTTCGAATTTTCTTCCTTTTCTGTCAAAGAAGCTATTTTATCTTTTAATTTTTTCACTTCTCCCTGATATATTGCTTGGGATGATGTGATAAGCATTTTAGTATAGGGGTGTACTGGATTTGTGAATATTCCTTCTGCAGCGTCTTCTTCGACTATCTGTCCATTGTACATTACATAAATTCTATCCGCTAAATATGATGTCAGACTTAGGTCATGAGTTATTAGAATTATGGAAAGATTATATTCTTTTCTTAAATTATTTAATAGTTTAAGAATCTGCGCCTGAATTGTGAGATCTAATGCTGTGGTAGGTTCGTCTGCGATCAATAGTTTTGGGTTTGCTGATATTGCCATGGCTATAAAAACACGTTGAGCCATTCCACCACTTAACTGGAAGGGATACATTTTAAGCACTCTTTCCGGATCTGCTATCCTCACCTTTTTCAACAACTCTATTGCTTGTGCTTGTGCCTCTTTATCAGATATTTTCGGATTGTGTGCTTTAAGTGCTTCAGAAATTTGCTCTCCCACTGAAATTATTGGATTAAGATACGATATTGGGTCCTGAAATATTACTGTCACATCTCTTCCTCTAATTTCACTCATGAATTTTTCGTCAGCTTTTAAAATGTCTTTCCCATCGAATAAGATCTCCTTTGCAGAAATTTTTGCATATGGTGGCAATAGTCCCATGATCGCCATTGCAACTGTAGACTTGCCACTTCCCGATTCTCCAACCAGTGCAACACATTCTCCTTTTCTTACATAAAATGAAACATTTTTTACCGCGTCCACTTTATAATCTGTTAGAAGGTATTCAACATTTAACTCTTCAACTTTAAGCAAAAGATTATTTTCCAACCACTATCACCTCACACTTTTTGGGTTGAATAAATCGTTTAATCCGTCGGCCAATAAATTTACTGAAAGAACTGTAGCGGTTATGAAAAGGCTTGGAAAAAGTAATGTCCACCAACCGCCCACATAAATTGCTTGTCTTGCTATAGCTAATATTCTGCCCCAACTTGCTGTATTAGGGTCTCCTAGTCCTAGGAAGCTTAATCCTGCCTCAACTAATATTGCGTCCGACATTTGTAGCGCTGCGGCAACAAGAACTGGTGGCATAACATTTGGTAAAATCTCATTGAACATGATGTCAAGGTTTCCAGAGCCTAAAACTTTTGCCGCTTGCACATATTCTCTCTCCTTAATAGAAAGGACTTCAGCCCTCACTATACGTGCAATTGTAGGCCATGAAAATATGCTTAGAATTAATATTATGTTAGTTAAGGTTGGTCCAAAAATTATAACAGCAAAAATTATTAAAATGAATCTTGGAATAGAAAGGAAGAAGTCTGTTACACGCATCAAAAGTTGGTCAAGTTTTCCTCCAAAATATCCTGCTGGTAAGCCAATAAGAATAGATATTATAACAGTTAAGCCTGTTGAGACAATGCCAACAAACAGGGCTGTACGTATTCCATATAGTGTCCAAGAAAATATGTCTCTACCCAATTGATCTGTACCCATAGGAAACTGTGAAGAAGGTTCAGTAAGGCCAGGCGCATATCCTGTTCTAAGCGGCTCCTTATCTGTTAACACCCCTGCAGTAAGTCCTAAAAAGACTATAATTGAAAGTAATGTAATCGATATTGCCAATGAACGGGATCTCCTAAATAGGTTCACATAATCACCTCAATTTTACTCTCGGGTCCACGTAAGTGTAAATTATGTCAGTAATTATATTAGCAATGATTACAGAAATAGAAGTTAATACAAATATACCATTTAAAAGCGGAAAATCTCTTGCTTCTATCGCCTCTATCGTTAATCTTCCAACACCAGGCCAAGAAAATATTGTTTCAGTTATAACAACCCCACCTATTATTAACCCCAACTGGATTCCTGCAACTGTGATTATGGGCAAAAGCGCATTTTTTAATGCATGCTTAAATAGAATTCTCCTCCATTTTAATCCACGTGCCTTTGCAGCGATAATATAGTTGGAATAAAGTGCCTCAATCATAGATGTTCTCGTAAGCTTAACATAGGTTGCCATTTGTATAAGTGCTAATGATATTGAAGGTAGAGCTAAATGCCATAATACATCACGCACATAATTTATTGGATCGTCTGGTGAAACACCAATACTCACGTATCCACTTAATGGGAAAAGCCTGTACTGAATAACAAGAAATAATATTAAAAATTGTGCGAGGGCAAAAATGGGTATAGAATAAAAGATTAAGCTCAGAGATGATATAACATTATCTGCTACAGTATCTTTTCTTATTGCTGCAACAACACCCAATACTATGCCAAAGAATATTGCAATAAGTGCACCAGTGCCTGCTAAAAGAAGTGTTGTAGGCACTCTTTCTAAAATAACATTAAGAACAGGTCTTTTAAAAGTAAATGAGTATCCGAAATCTCCAGTAAACAATTTACCTAAGTATATCATTAGTTGCTCATGTAGAGGCTTATTTAATCCATAAATTTCTCTAATCATTTCAATATACTCTTTTGTGGCAGTCTCACCTGCCATGAGCACTGCAGGATCTCCGGGCGCAAGCTTCAATAAGATGAATGTGAATATAATTACAGCTGGAACCATTACAAGCCCAATCAGAATTCTTTTCAAAAGGTATTCTTTAGTTCCACCTGGCATAACTAACCCAGCAGATGTTTTAATTTATTATAATCTGGCTTTGGAAAACTTCTAATACTCTGTTTAAGATTAAGAGAAAGTAACATTTCAGCCGTTTTTAAAGAAACTTTAACAGGGTTTATTACTGGCAAATCAGTTTTATTCTTCAGAAGTTCATCAACAAGTGCATAACCCATTGACATACAGCCTAAAACTACAGCATCTCCACCTTTTTCTTTAACAGTATCGAGTATGAGTTCAGCAAGCTTCTTAGAAGCCTCCTCCCTATTTTCTATAAACTTTACAACAGGAATATTTGCCGGAACTATTGCCGTAACTTTTTCAGTAAAACCATATGAATTGATCATGTGTCTTGTAAGTATAACAGTGCTTTCTAAAGGTGAAACAACTATGAACTCGTCAGCCAACTGTGATGCAAGATGTAATGTGGATTCAGCTGGTCCGACCACAAGTTTATTTACAAGTTCTCTAGCAGCCCGTAGTCCAGGGTCTCCAAAACATCCTATAACAAATGCATCATATGAATTCTGTAAACTATATATTTTCGAAAGATACGAAGATGCAGCAAACGCTTCTTCTACACAATTTTCTATTGTAAGCGGCCCACTATCAACACAAACTATATCAACAGTTGAATTTTCAACAATTTTGTTTGCTATATTCTTTCTTCTTTCAGCCTCTTCAGATGATAGTCCTATCCCAGGAATCACATACCCAATTCGATATTTCCTTGATACAGCCATCTAGATTCCCATTCTCTCATAAAAATGGCCTATATAAATTTAAACTCAACAAAAGCATAAATTGAAAACATTTTTATTTATAAAAAAATTATCCTATTGTATGCCAAAACCAAAAGTAGATCAAGACACATGTATTGGATGCGGAGCCTGTGTAGCAATATGTCCGGATGTATTCGAGTTAGGCGATGACGGTAAGTCACATGTGAAAAATCCTGACGCATGTGATAAGTGTGACTGTCAAGCTGCAGCTGACGGTTGCCCAGTAGGTGCAATAACATTAGAGTGATACACAAACAAAAAATTATTACTCCTACCCCCTTTTATTTATTCACATTTTCTTGAACTAAAACCTTGGAACTCTGACGAGATATTTCAGAAACTACAGCTATTATGTCACTATCCTTAATCTGCTCCATTCTTGGAATATATTTGTCAATTAAATCGTTCTTCTTTTTAGTAGCAACCATAGGTTTCAGTAGTAAGCCTTCCTCCAATGGAATAATTTCTAACATTGTCCCATTCCATAACCTATATCTTCTTATAAAAGGTACAGGAATGTTCACATACCCATTTCTAATTTTGGTCATTATGGGCATGCATTATCAACATTTTTCTATCTTTCCTATATTTAAAAGGGAATAGATAAAAAATTTTTATCAAAAAGGATTTAAAATTTAGATAAAGTAAAAGTTTATAAAATTTATAATAAAATCTAATAATTAAATATTTTTTAAATTAATTTCATTGTTTTTATTAAAAAAATCATTAACTTATAGCTTTCTTGACAGCTGCACTAAAGCTTTCAATATCCTTCCAACCTTCTTCAGCAATCAAGTTGTTAAGTCTCTCCTCATCTATTGGTCGGCCAAACTCTTTCTCTAGTTTTCTTCTTAATTCTAATGACTGTGAAAGTTGGACAAGGAATATGTAAAGTTCCATATCAAGCAGTAACGCCTCCTTATAATATAATATCAGGACCGCCTTAGCTAACTCTTTGTCCTTAAAACCAAGTAATGCATCAGAAAGCAAGCTTTCAAGCACCTTCTTCTGACTTTCCAAATACTCGTTAAATATTTGATTTATTTGTTCTGCAAATTTATAATTTTTCAACATATAACCAATTATTTGTTCCAATTGAATATTAAATATTGTCTGATAAAGTACAGCAATATGCTTAGAATATTGATAATTCTCTAAGCAAAAATTTAGTGTAAAAAGAAAATCATGCCAAATGGTTTTTAAAATATTCTCTAATATATTTCGTGGATTATCCTTTTCGATTATAGCAAATAATCCAGCTGACCTATTCTTTTTATCGAAAAAGCTTTTGAAAATAATGTATATGTCGCCATCAGAAATTGTACTTAAGTCTATTGCACGGTTTATCTCATAATATGTTGCCGGAGGATATGTTGAAGGATCAACTTTCCTTTTAACTAAATTTTTGTCCATTAAACTTTTTAAACGGTCACTTAAGGTTCTGGAACTTAGTCCACTTTTTTGTCTCAATTCCTTCCATCTTACTCTTTGCTGCTTACTTAGTATATCTAAAATTATGCTTTCCGTCGCAATTTTTTGCAGTTTCTGCACTTTAGTGCTCATTGAACTTAGTTTATGCAAAAGCCATTTTAAATTTTTCTAATTAATATGAATTTAACTTAAATTAAGTTTAACCAAAACTTATTTTTGTTGGCAAAAATGTGGCTTCCTTAAATTTAGTTCCTCAAGAAGTCTCTCTTTTTCTTCTTTAGCCATTTTTGAATAGTATCTGTTTTTTGGATCATTTATACTTTCTATATATGCATTTATCACTTGACCTATGTGTTCATCATTGCTTTCATAGCCTATTCTAGGATAAATTTCATTCCATTCATTACTTCCAAAAGGAATTATTTTGACAACCTTTCCTACAATATGGAGTTGCGGTATTATCTTTTCTTCTTGAGTGAATATATCTCTAACCTTTACTAGACTGTTTTCTAATAAAGCAATAATTCTAGCATGAACAACAATTGTTCTGTTATTTTCAGAATTTACTGCCAAATATTGAATTAGATCATTCACTTTTAATCTTGAAGGAACAGAATAGACAATAATGTCACCTGGAAATGCAATGTCTTTTAACCACATGTCACATAATCCAAGGTGTCCACTATTTACAATATAATAGTCGCCTAAAGTGTTCAAAAAAATTTTGCAGGCTCTATATACCTCGTCAGGATTTTCTTTTGATAGCAAATGTAATACGTTAAGTATTGAAAACTCTAGATTTTCTGATGAATTAATGATTTCCTTAACTATCTTAGGATAGTTATCAAAACGTGCGCGTATATTCTTAACATCACTATCTTTTTTAATCATCATAACATACACATTTCCTCGCCACTTTAAAAGGCTTTATATTTTATTAAATCACTTTAACTAAATTTTATTAATGAGGTGGGGAGGGGATTTGAACCCCTGTATATCCGCTCTGCAGGCGGACTCGTAGCCGCTCCGACACCCCACCTTCAACAACTAGATTTAATTTCCAGAAATAAATATTTTTCTATTCCCTACTTAACTACTGTTTCCTTCTCCATCTGCTGCTGTTTAATTATTTCTGAAATTATAGCCTCTATATCATTTTCAACGGTGGGCTTTACTTTTTCAGAAACCTCTTTTGGTATTTCATAAGATGTGGGTTTTATAAGTATTCCATCTCCAACATCCATTAAAATCACCAATTTATTTTCTGTAATATTATATTTTTCGATAAGTTCTTCAGGAATCGTTATTTTCTTATCCTTGATTCTCGTATGTATTATCATGTCACCAAACCATTTTGTTACATGTTTATATTCTTTATCATCATTTGAAGCATCAACCTGCTGGAAAATTTTTATACTTGTCTAAGAATATAGCAAATCATAGTGTATAAAGAGATTTTTCCATATCAATTTAGAGAATATCAGAAAGAGTTTCTAGACTTCATTATGTATAATGTTAGTGCTAAAAATTTAGTTTTAAATGCTGTTACCGGTTTCGGTAAAACACCACTTATTTTATCTGCATTGCTTCCAAAAGCTTTTCAAGAAGGTCGTAAAATTGTTTGGGTGGTGAGAACAGGAAACGAAATAGATCGGCCTATTGAAGAGCTGAAGAATATAGTGGAAAAGGGTGGTTTTAAAATTTTCGGCTTCTCTTTCCGTGGAAAACGTGATATGTGTTTACTTATTAGGGATATGAAAATTAAGGGGAAGATTGATTATGAAGATGCTAAATATATTTGTGATTTGCATAAGGATAGCTGCATATATTATCAGAATCTTCCAGAAAGGGTGTTCTATAAATTTAGAGACCCCCTACTATATTCTCAGATTCTTTCAGAATGTAAGCGATTGAATGTTTGTCCCTACTATTTTCAGTTAAAGCTTTTACCTGACGCGACTGTTGTGTCTATGAGCTATAACTACATACTTAATGAGAATATAAGGTGGGTTGTAAACTATGGTTTAAAATTAAAAAACGCTTTTCTTGTAGTCGATGAAGCGCATAATCTTCAAAATGCCTGCATGAATCTAAACTCTGACTCTATTACAGAGACAAGCATCTTGAAGGCGATAAGGGAGGCTAAAAACTTTTATCCCAAAGGTGAAGATATTATTTACTTTCTAAAAAATTTTCTTACATTTTTAAGAAACGAATGCAAAGATATTAAAGAAGACAAGGAATTTGACTTTAAAAGTTTCATACAAAAGTTTGGTCAAAGAGAGTTTGTTAATATCATAAAACGGTTACACAGACTAGGCCTAATGGTGAGGATTGAAAAGTTTAGAAAAAATATGGCACCTAGGTCAAGCTTATATCATTTAAGTACATTCTTTGAGAATTCGATAAAAAATTTGGATGTTGAGGGTATTGCTTTCATATTAAGTAAGGACAAGAAGGATAAGATTAAGCTTGAAATGTTCGACATGAGGGTAAGCGAAATTCTTTCAAACATATGGCGTCTTTCCTATAGATGTGTTTTCTGTTCGGGAACTTTAAATCCTGTAGACGAGTTCGCTAAAGTTATAGGCTTAGAAAACTATGTTGGAAAATCTTTTCCATCGATATTTGATGAAAAAAATGTGCACACAATTATAACATCATATCTTACCACAAAAGGTGAGGAACTTGAAAAGGAAATGGCAAAATTGTTCGTAAATTCCATCAACACATTCATTAAGGCTATTAAAGAAAATGTAGCAATATATGCTGCAAGCTACAGAATTTTAGAAAATCTTTTAGATTCTGGTCTAGAAAAGGTTGTGGTTGAAAATGGAAGAAGGTTTTTCCTCGAAGAAGAGGGAATGAGTGGTAAAAAGGGTAGGGAAATTTTAGATAGCTTTAAAGATTGTGCAAAATCAGATCAAAAAGGAGTTTTATGTGCTACAATGTTCGGACGTTTTTCTGAAGGTGTAGACTTTCCAGGAAAGGAGCTTGAAGGAATATTCCTTGTTGGGATACCCTTCGAAAGATTAACTGTTAAAACAAAATTGTACATTAAATATTTCCAGAAACTTTATGGTGAAAGAGACGGCAAATATTATGCGTACATTCTTCCAGCTTTAAAAAGAGCTTCACAAGCTTTAGGTCGTGCCCTAAGGTCTAAAGAAGATAAGGCTGTTTTTGTGCTTGGAGATAGAAGATATAGAAGGTATCTTAATCTACTCCCTGACTTTATTTCAAAAAGTTATAGTACTGCTAGAAACTTAGATGAACTTTCTAAAGAATCCCTAAAATATTATCTACTTTAAAAAAATTATCGATTTAAAGCTTAATCACCTTTGTTAGGGTGCCTCTCTCAATTTCCCTAACCTTCACTCTAGCTGGCTTTAAAATAAGTTTAATCAACTCTAATGCAACATGAGGCTTTGATTTTTCCCCGCATGTAAAAATGTCAACACTAGCAAAACCATATTCTGGCCATGTGTGAATAGATATATGTGATTCTTCAAGAGCAATTATACCCGTAACTCCGTAGGGGGTAAACTTCTTAAAAACTTCCCCAATTGCTTTCATATTAGCGTTTACAACAGCATCTCTTAAAACTCTTCTAATTAGCTTTACATTGTCCAATAAACTTGGTTCACAGCCGTAAAAGTCGGCTATTATGTGATAACCGAGTCCTTCTGTCATAAAGTTCACCCAATAGACCTTATATTTTATTTAATTTAAATTTTTTGCCATATTTTGGTTTTATACTTCAAAAACTAATTATAATAAGGATTATATCATTTTTTCTTAACTAATATTAAATTAGGCAATTTATTACAATTAAATAATATTTTTATCGTTATAATATGATATTTTATGAAAATAATCTCAAATATAGCCTTTAAAATGTTTTTAAACCTATTTTTTGAGTAATAATCTAAAAATGGTCGTAAAATTGTGTAATTAATTCGATTTTAAATTTTTGTGCTTAAATTGATTTTGGTAACAAAATTTTTATCAAATTTATTAAATTATAATACATGAATAAAATTTAAATACGCTAAATTGAACGTTATTAAAGATTAAAATGGAGTTTGAAATTGTTATAAAAAATAGACGAAGTGTTCGTTTGTTCGAAGAAAGAGAAATTTCTGATGAAGTTTTATTAAAAATGGTGGAACATGCATCCCTTGCTCCTTCACCTGGAAACCTTCAACCTTGGGAATTCATTATAGTTAAGAATAGAGATCTGATTGAAAAAATAGTTTCAACAACCTACTCGGGAAATGTAAAAACTTCGTCCCCTCAAACATGGATAAAGTCCGCATCGGCAGTGATAGTGGTTTGTTACATTCCTCGTCCAGTTTCCGCAAGATATGGTGATGAAGGTCGTGTTCCAGGTTTACTTGGCCTAGGCGCAGCAATAGAAAATCTACTCTTGTCAGCGGTTAACATGGGTCTTGGCGCATGTTGGGTGTCAGGTTTTAGGTCTGATGAACTATCAAAGGTTTTAGGTCTTCCTAAAGGAAGCGAACCCATATCAATAATTCCAGTCGGGTACCCTAAAGAAATTCCAGAAGCTCCGCCAAAACTTCCGGTAGACCAAATCACCACTTTTATTAAGTAAAAAAATATTTTAATATGATAAAATCTTTTTCATATATTGAGAGTATTCCATGAACCTTCTGTAAGAAAATTCAACGTGGACTAAATGGTCTGATCCAGGAATATAGCCTCCCATTTCTCTTAAGATTGGCACTTTTGAATCAACTTCTTTACGCATCCTTTCTCCTCCTAGAGAAATTTCTCTTTTATCTAAGTTGCCTATTAGAAAAAGTTTATCGCCATATTTCTTTTTCACAGTTATCGCGTCCATTCCCGCATTTACTTCAAGAGGCCATAAACCAGTTATTCCTGCATCAATAATAAGGTCTAGAAGAGGATAGAGATTGCCGTCACTGTCCATTAAAATTCTATGAATCTTATTCTTGTTCAAAAAGCCTATGACATTTTTATAATGTGGAAGTAAAAACTCTCTATAAAGTTTTGGGGAAATGCACGGGCCATTTTTTTCAGCTAAATCTTCCCACCAAAAAACTAAATCAATTCTATCCTTCAAGGTTTCAACTGAATTCCTAATCGCTTCAACAGTAAAATATTCCCAATGTTTCAGCATGTCTTCAATAAGTTCTGGATCTTTATAAAATGTGGTTAAAAATGTTGGAATACCCATTAGTTCCGCTCCAAACCCATAAAAACCGTTCAAGCATATTGCTGTGGGACCATCTTGATGTTCCTCAAAAGCTCTAATATATGCTTCACTATTCCAGTCCTTTGGCTGTCTACAAGGATCATGGGGATTCAAACGCATTTTATATTCCTCCCAACTCTTTCTATCTTTCACAGGAAATTCTAGAAACATAGGCATACTGTACCATATATGCTCTGCCTCCCTAAACCTTCTCGCAACAGCACCCGTCTGTGTTAAAACATCGATATACCTTTCATCTTCTCTTAAAATTCTTTGCCTATATCTTGGGAGAGGTCCAAGATCTAATGGAACTGTTAGACTTAGAAAATTATAGCATCCAAAATACTTGTATGGATTAAAGCCTTTAATAATTGGCCAGTTTAACAATGAAACACCGCCAACTCTAACCTCCCAATCTATAACCAATACTTTGTCAGCTGGAAGCCCCTCATTTAACCATTTAACTAGAGTTTCATCATAGAACCTTTCACACCATGGTAATATATCAGGCTTCTTAAAATTCATTACAGCTTTTATTCTCTCTCTTGGCGTCATCATAGGAAAGCATATTAATTTTGTATTATTTAAATAATTCTACATTTGTAAAAATATGCCAAAATTAAGTAAAATTTATATAATATATAAAATTTTGTAACATGGGATAAAATATGAGTTTGAATGGAAAGAGGATTGCAATTCTTGCTGGCCCAGACTACGAGGATCTTGAATTACACTATCCACATCTGAGGCTAATTGAAGAAGGGGCTGAGGTGAAAGTTATTGCAATGGAAAAGCAGACTGTAGTAGGAAAGCATGGCCTATCGATAATGCCTGATTTGACTTTTGCAGAAGCAAACCCTGAAAATTTTGACTGTGTAATAGTTCCGGGAGGTTGGGCTCCAGATAGACTGAGAAGATATCCTGAAGTATTAGACTTTGTAAGAAAAATGTTTGAATTAAAGAAAATTGTGGCAGCAATATGCCATGGACCACACGTGCTTATTTCAGCAAACATATTAAAGGGTAAAACTGTGACCTGTTTTTCAGCAATAAAGGATGATGTAATAAATGCTGGCGCAAATTATGTGGACAAACCGGTTGTAAGGCACGAGAACATAATAACATCAAGGATTCCAGCTGACCTGCCATACTTTTGCCAAGAAATAATAAAAGCTCTTAAAGAGTAGCCAAACTTTATAAGCACATCTAAAATCTCTTTTTTGAGAAGGGTTTGAAATACTATATTGGGCCAATTGTAGCATTAATTTTATCGTTTCCACTTTTAGTCCCAACCTTTTTTATTTACCCAAATCTTCTAAATTCAATCTATGTTTTTGCAATAATGTGCCTAATTTTTTTAACAACTGGCATACTCTATGATCTTTCACTGATATTGTTTAAGAAAAAATTGGTTGCCTTCAAAAAATTTGCATTGTATTCAGGGTTTTTCTGGCTAATTTCATTAGTGCCAATAAAGTTTATCCACAATAACCTATTATCACTTTTACTCTCATATTCATGTATTGATGTTACAATAACATACTTAGCAGTATACGCTTTATCAGGATTTATTTTCGGTATAATGTTTTCAATAGTCTACAGGTATATTGTAGCATTTGCATACGCTTAAATCATTTTATGGTTTCACGATAGCTTTAAGAGCTAACCCATTTATCGCAACCTCAAAGGCTTTGTGTATTTCCTCTAACTTAAAAGTATGGGTTATTATTTTAGACGTTGGAATTAGTTTTTTGGAAAGAATTCTGAGTGCCACATCAAATGTGTTTGCATATCTCATTAAACCTTTAACATCCAACTCTTTTACGACAACATTCAAAAGTCTAGAAGGTATGTCCTCATTTGGAAGATTTCCAATTAACACAATACATCCACCTTTACGTACACATTTTAAATCCGTAGTTAACAGTTTCAAAATAGATATGTTTAAATATAAAATTGTTAATTGCATTAAATGTGGAAACAAAAGAAAAACTGTTAACAACAAGCGAGTTTGCAAAAACCTTTAACGTTACAAGACATGCTGTAGCTAAATGGATTAGAGAAGGAAGAATTAACGCAATTAAACTACCCGGTGGAAGATACAGGATACCCGAATCTGAGGTTGAGAAGTTATGGAAGTCGTTAAAGCGGTAGTTTTCAAGCACGACGCCGATGTTAAGCCGTTGCTTGAAGCATTCAACCAGATGGTCAATGAATGCATGGAATATGCTTTGAGATACGGAGTCAACTCGCCGATGAAGCTTGAGAAGGCATTGTACGATGAATTTAAACAGAAGTATGGGTTGGCAACACATTACTGCATATCGGCCTGTAGAGTAGCTTGTTCCGCTTTAAAGTCTTGGAGAAGGCTTGTGAAGAAGGGTAGAGCTGACAAAAATAAGCCTCCAGTCTTCAAGACATTAGCGATGAGGCTTCAGAAGGGGCTTATGAGGTTTAAAGAGGATAAAATAGTTGTAACGGTAAAACCACGTCAATGGGTTGAAATCCCCCTGATAATCGGCTCGTACCAGGCTCAATTCGTTGAGGCTTGGAGAAAGGGGGAGCTTAAACTTGGTGAAATAACGCTTTTAGAGGATAAAGCAATAGCGACTTTCAAGAAAGAGGTTCAAGAGGTTGCTCCTAAAGGCTATGCTTCAATAGACGTCAACCTGATGAGCCTAGATGTTTTAAAGACAAACGGTGAATCGTTAGCATACAAGAAAACAGATTTGAAGAAGCTCTACGGAATAAGAGTCCACTACTTCAAGAAGCGTAGGAAAATTCAGAGATTATCAAAATATAAGCCGAAGACCTCTAAACGCCTCATGGAAAAATACTCTAAACGCGAAAAGAGGAGGATAGACGACATCCTTCATAAGATTACGGCAAATATTGTTAGAGAACTTGTTAAGGAAGGTATTTCACCAGTCTTTGAAAAGCTTAAAGGATTGAATTACAACGCTACGAGGAATCACCATGCGAAGCGTAAAAATCGCAAAGTTTCATCGTTGCCATATTGGAAAATTCAAAGATTCATAGAGTATAAGATGGCCTGGCACGGCTATAAAACTCATTATGTTAACGCAAAAAACACAAGCAAGACTTGCCCAAGATGCGGGAGTCTGTCCCAAGCCAAGGGGCAAGTCTACGAATGTAAACATTGCGGGTATGAAGCTGACAGGCACTTTATCGCATGCGTGAACATACTCAATATGTGGGGAACTGGGTTCTCCCCGAAAGCCCTCAATGAGCTAATCGAGAGGGAAGAGTTAGGTGGGAATGAAAGTAACAGATTACTACATATTCCTACTTAACTCAGAACCCATCTCCAATTTTAGGTTTTTCTACTTCTTCGATTCTCAAATCTTTTGGCCCATATAAAAGTGCACCTTTCAAGCAATTACACCATACTGAATATTGAAGGGAGTCTGCTTTTAAATTTTTTAACCTTATTTATTGTTAAACTTTAATCGTTTCAAACAAGTAGTAAAGTGAATAAGTTACCGTTTTTGAGTAGTGACTTTTATGTATTCTTTATGCAAAGATACTTTTATATACTTATATTGTTATATTATTATATGGTGGTGTAATGAAGAAGTATGTGACTATTTCTGTTCCAGCAGAAGTTAAAAAAATTTTAGAGGAGGCTAAGGGTGAAGAGGAATGGGGTGACTTTCTTCTTAAGCTATATATGGAGATTAAAAGATTGAAAAGTTTGGAGGCATTCAAAAATTTGAAAGAAACATTATCTGAAGAAGATTTAAGGTCAATTATGATGTCCAGTAAAGAATTTAGAAGTGAGTTCAGTTTCAGGTCAACTAATTCTGAGTAAAAGGCTGGTGATCTTAATGAAGTTGTTTGATACAGAAGCTACTATCAATATGATAAGATCTAATAAGTACGAGCATGGTAGCGTATCAATTATAACGTTAATTGAATTTTTGAGGGGCATAAAGGATGAAAAAAGGGATATAATTAAGAAACTTCTAGAAGCAAGTTTTGATATAATATGGATCGATAATGATATAATTAAACTGTACTGTAAAATTTATCAGGAACTTAAAAAGAGGGGTGAACTTGTTCCTGATGCTGACCTACTTATAGCGGCGACTGCAATTTCAAAAAAGTTTGATTTAGTTTCAAACGATATACATTTTGAGAAGCTCATACCATTTGGGTTAAAGTTAATAAAATAGTTTCATTCTATTTTATTATTGTTAAGCTTTTAACTACCTTAATAGCCTGTAACTCGCTGATAACCTCCCCAGGAACTTCACCTTCGATTATGAGTGTTAATTTTGGTTCTTCAAAGAGCTCAGGGTCTTCTGCAAAAACTTCTCTTATAACAAGCTTATGTTTGGCTATGATAGATGTTACTTCAGAAATTATTCCAGGCTTTTCTGGATATGATGTTATAACTATTACTGTAAAACCAAGATAGTGTGCGACATCCTTAAAGAATGCTACAGGCTTTAAACGTGTAAATATGTATTCTAGGTTCGGATCCAAAAGTATATAATCTGCAGTCTGTCTAACAACCCTCCTGTCTATCCCTAAAGATTTTGCTATAGCGGTATCACTGACTTCGATATCGTCAAAGTAGAATCTTCCATTTTTATCTACCCTTAATCCAGTTTCAAGCATCTTTTTTAAAAGAAGTGCTCTTGCCTTTTTTCTCTTAGAAGATTCTTCAAGAATTGTTCCTAATCTTTTAAAAGGCCATGTCATCATGTTCAATTATGTTCATTTATAGTTATACTTATACATTTCTAAAAATGTATTCTTTTGTACATAAATGAATTTATATGTGCATTTTTTAACATTTGTCCATGAACGAGATTTCACAAAACAAGATAATATTACCGGTGGAAGAAATGCCAAAATATTGGTATAACATACTTCCAGACTTGCCGGAGCCTTTACCTCCACCAATTGACCCATCAACTGGAAATCCAGTTAATCCAACTGTTCTAGAAAGAATATTTGCAAAAGAATGCATTAGACAAGAAATTTCTATGGAAAATTATATACAAATCCCAGACGAAGTTCGTGAAATATATTATGTTCTTGGAAGACCTACACCCATTTTCAGAGCTAAAAGGTTAGAAAAATACCTAGACACTCCTGCAGAAATATACTTTAAACGAGAAGATTTTAGCCCAACTGGGAGCCATAAAACGAATACTGCTGTAGCACAAGCCTACTATCTCTCCAAAGAGGGTGTTAAGAAGGTTACAACAGAAACTGGTGCAGGCCAGTGGGGTTCAGCACTTTCTCTAGCATCAGCGTTCTTTTCGCTTGAAACAATAGTTTTTATGACGAGGAGCTCCTATCTTCAGAAACCGTATAGGCGTGTTATAATGGAGCTTTTTGGTGCAAAAGTTTATCCTTCTCCAAGTGACCAGACAAAAGTTGGAAGAAGTTATCTTTCATCAGATCCATCACATCCTGGAAGCCTGGGAATTGCAATAAGTGAAGCTCTTGAAGTAGCACTTGGACAAGATAATGCAAAATATTCTCTT
The DNA here is from genome assembly GCA_938034445.1 of uncultured archaeon. Lineage (GTDB taxonomy): Archaea > Thermoproteota > Nitrososphaeria > JACIWG01 > JACIWG01 > JACIWG01. The sequence continues at coordinate 40,027 of CALHLD010000026.1, forward strand.
GGAAGTGTACTAAATCATGTGCTTCTTCATCAGACTATAATAGGTTTAGAGGCTAAAAAGCAAATGGAACTCATAGACAGGGCGCCAGATTATGTTATAGGATGTATTGGTGGTGGAAGCAATTTCTCAGGTATAGCCTACCCATTTTTGGGAGATAGGCTGAAGGGTTCTAGTGAAACAAGATTCGTGGCTGTAGAACCTAAAGCCGTTCCATCTACTACAAGAGGAAAATACACTTACGATTTCGGCGACTCAGGAGGCTTAACTCCGATGCTTAAAATGTATACTGTAGGAAGCAAGTTTCCTATATCGCCTATTCATGCAGCAGGTTTAAGATATCATGGTAAAGCGCCCTCACTATGCTTGCTTATAAAGAATGGATATGTTGAAAATAGGGCATATCATCAGACTGAAGTGATGCAGGCTGGTGCACTTTTTGCAAGATTGGAAGGTGTTATTCCTGCACCGGAGACAGCGCATGCGATAAAAGCTGTAATAGACATTGCACTTGATGCGAAAAGGAGGAATGAGAAAACAGTAATATTGTTTAATTTTAGTGGACATGGTCTTCTTGACTTAAAAGCCTACGAGGACCTACTCTATAACAACCTAAAAGACTATGAGCCAACAGAAGAACTTATATCACAGTATATTTCCCTTATCCCGAAGGTGAGCTAGATATTGTGTCAAATAGGAAAACTTTCAATAAGGCTTCACAATCTAATGCATTTTTTTTACCAAAACCTGTGCTAGTGGATATAGAATTACTTAAGGCACACGAGGAAGTTGATGTAAAATATTGTGAGGAACTGAAAAAAACTATTGAAGTAGATAAAGTTATAAAAAAGCCAATTGTAGCGGATGTAAACACTTACACCATTTTAGATGGTCATCATCGTGTAAGTGCACTTAAAAGTCTCGGATGTAAGCTTGTGCCAACCATACTAGTAGACTACAGTAGTCCAATGATAATCTTGGATTCGTGGAAAAATATGCATTTGGACAAGAAAACCGTTATATCAAATGCATTGGAAGGGAAAAGATTCCCTCCAAAAACTACAAAACATATGATACAAATAAATGGAAAAATAAAGCATATCTCATTTATACAAAAGAATGTCAACTTGCCACTAACTGCTCTAAAGTAAATTTTTTAACAAACTATACATTCTTCTAGCATTCTCAAGCATGTTTGTGTCATTATTAAATAGCACATAGGCTTTAAAAGGTTTAATTTTCAAAATCTTTTTACCAACTTCCTCAAGTTCCCAGTCTTCATAATAGTGTGAATACCAAAATTGTCTACCATGCATTCTAACATAAACTATCCCGTTAGGCGAAAATATTTTTCTTGGATGTTCCGGTGAATCAACACTAACAAAAGTTATGTTCAGTCCAGAAGCCCACTTAATCCATTCATCATTAAACCATTCAACATTTCTGGCCTCTAAAGCAAATCTTTCACCTAACTTACATTCTTTAATAAAATCTTCTAACCTTTTAGAATATTTTGGTGAAATGATTGGAGGGAGTTGGAAAAGATAGAAATCGATTAGACCATCTAATGGTTTAAACAGATTCTCGAACCTTTTCCATAAATTAAATGCTTTCTCATTAAACTTGAACTTGTGTGTTATAAGCTGATTCACTTTAATAATCCACCTTAAATTTTTGCCTTTAACGGTCCAAGATTTCACTTGATTAGGGAACGGAAATCGGTAGAAGCTCGCATTCAACTCTATACAATTGAGTCCAGAATTTTTAGCATACCAAGAAAGGTTTCCCTCAATATTCCAATCATATGACCAGCCTGAAGTTCCAACAAAAATTTCCATACACTTTCACAGTATGCGTTATTTTAATAAATATCCTTTAGTTTAAGTTTATGTTGATTGTTCCATGTGTGTCCTCTTTTTCTAGTTTGAAAGAAACAATTTTTTTAAAATCTTTTAAACTTAAAATATTCTTACCTTCTTTTATTTCATAAACTGCTTTCTCACACTCCTTTACTGGTAAACTTAAATCATATTCATAAACATATAACCTATTACCACTACTAGAGTATATTGTTAAGCATGCATCTTTGTATCCATACAATGGTATTCCCCCCCAGTTTAGTGTAGAAACTAAACTAGTTGGTAATACAAAGCTCACAGGAGGCTGTCTCTCAAATATTATTCTATTATCAAGTACTACTATTTCCCGATAACCTGCATCGATTGGCATCGCATCAAATCTTGCAAGATTGGCTACAGTTGAAGTTCCTAAAAGGATCTTATCTCCTACAGTTTCTATTGAAGTTATTCTTGCACCAAATGCTCCAACTACACGCGCCATAGGTGGAGTAATATATATTAGAAGCGATGGCCCTATGATAGTGTTCTGTTCTCTCATCACATTCTTTTCTAACTCGTTTTGTGGGAAGACTAATCCATGTGTGAAACTGTTGAAGGCTGTTAGTAGTCCTCCACCAAATGTTATTGCCATAGTTCTACTTGGCGAATATCCAGAATATCCAAAATCAAAAAGTCTAACAAATTTAATAGAATCTTTATCGAACAATGATGGTTCAGCAACCAATACCCCTCCCTTAACAAATGTGAAAAGTCTAGCGTAAGCTGAGATCATGCTTCCAACAAAAGGTCTAATCACATTCCCGTAATCTACAGATACTTTAGAAAAGTCTTCCAAATACATTTTAGACCATCTTCTATCAAAGAGATCCATAAACTGTAATCCCCTAAAATAGCCTAAATATGATATGTCGAAAAAGGCACTATCTAAGAATATTGTCCCCTTAAGTGCTGGCTCATTTGTTAATTGAACAATTTTCCCACCTTTCCTCTCGAGTAAAAATACACCTAGATTTTTATGCCCGTCAGCCCTCGCTACAAGAAGAACATCATTTACTGGATCATATACTATCTCAGAAACCTCTCCTGTCCAGTCTGTTGGATGATTTATACCCTCCTTCCAAACAAGTCTAACATTCCCCTCTTTAACATTATACTCGTGAACATGACTATACTTGTTAACAAAAGAAATAATTCTCCTATCACCCTCTCTAAGATATAATGCGGGTGCATGAACCCACCCTCCAAAATAAATAAAATCATCAACTACATCAACCGCATTATAAGTATCTCCTCCAGAAACAGGCTTTGGTCCAACAAGATCGTAGTTGTACACTTTCTCCCTTTCCTCGTCTAAAAAGTGCGCTTCACCCTCAAAAGCTAGATTGAAGAATAATGTTCCCCTATAAAATTTTAAACCAAAGATCCCCCCTGAACCCCATTCTGGAGCAAACCTTGGAGGAAATCTGTAAAGTCTTTTTGAAATATCGGCCATCCTTCCATCAAATAAGTTGCAGTAATCTTTATATAAAATATTTTCAAATTATTATGTCATGAGTTCTACTCCACTATTTCCAATATTTTATAGGATAACCGAACTTTATATGCCTGGAAAAATGGTATTTGGATTAAATTCCCTTGAAAGACTTCCAAAGGAAGCTCGTTTCCTTGGTGGAACTTCTAAGGTGCTTATACTAACAGATAGGCAAGTATTGTCAACAGGCTCTCCGGAAAAGGCTTCAGAAATTCTAAAGAAAGATGGTTTTGAAGTTAAAGTATACGATAGTCTAGAACCAGAACCTAGAATAGAAGTTGTAGAAGATGCTGCAAACTTTGCAAAAAACTTTGACCCTGATGTTGTAGTTGGAATAGGTGGTGGAAGCGTAATGGATTCAGCCAAGCTTGTATCTGTATCCTTTACTCATACTGGTAAGTTAAGAGAGTATGTTGGCCCAAATCTTTTGAAAAAAAGAGGTAAACCAACAATCTGTATTCCAACCACAGCTGGAACGGGTAGTGAAGTTACACAATATGCGGTTTTCACTATAGACGGAAAAAAGAAGACGTGTGCTAGCCCATACATTATACCCGATGTAGCACTAGTTGACCCACTCCTAACAATATCATTACCATCCCATGTAACAGCAGGTTCCGGACTAGACGCTTTAAGCCATGCCATCGAATCTCTAATTTCAACGGAAGCAACGCCAATAACAGACGAGCTAGCCTATCTTGCTATAAGATTAATATTCAATTACCTAAAAAAGGCATACTATAAGCCAAACGATGTTGAAGCAAGATACTATATGTCTATGGCTGCCACAATAGCGGGGATACCATTATGTAATGCAAGAATGGTTGTTGGACACTCGATTTCACAAACAATAGGCCCCATGTACAAAATATCACATGGTATATCCTGTGCGATCACACTTCCATACATTATGAAATTTTATGCGCCAATAGTAAGTGAAAAACTAGCACAGGTTACTATAGAAAGTGGAGAAGATGTTTCAAGTATGTCATTAAAAGATGCAGCCCTAATGTCAGCTGTTATAGTAAAAAGATTACTTGAAGAATTAAATATTCCTCATGCATTAAAAAGTTATGGTGTGCCAAAAGAAATGCTGCCAAAACTTGCAGAAGATTCTATAGTAAACTTTCCTAGACCAAACAGTCCAATAGAATTAAATAAAGAAAATGTTTTAAGAATTCTCGAATGGATGTATGAAGGTGAAATTTAGCATATCTTTAACTCTTTATTTCTTTTTAATTCTAAACATAAATTAGTTTAAAAAGAACTATGTTTAGGATAAACTAATTTTTCTTATGGACAAAAAGAATAACTTTAACCTAAAATAAGTTTAACTTAAACCTATTTACTTGTTTCATGTCATCTTATAACGTTTCCACCACAAAAGCGGGTTACATATTCTATAACCTTATCCACCGCCATCATAAGTATTTCATCACTAACTCCTGGTACACCACATACTAAAAATACAACATTTCTTGTTTTATCAGAAACTTTAGTAGCTTCAGCATCACGGTAAGGATATATTGCTACAAGCTTTTCTTTATCACATACAACTATTTCGGTGCCATTTAATAATATTGGTTTCTCCATTCCAATTCCTAAAAATTTTTCTCCATTAGTAGCATTTCTCATGAAGAGTTCCCCTAAAATTTTGTCTTTGTCAAAGGCAGCAATAGGTACTCCACTCACAATAGAAGCGAGGTTGTATGAGTCAACTAGCATGTTTATGTGGGGAAAAGGTTTTTCAAGTAATATTCTGCGTATAAGTGCTTCAGAGGCGGGTCTAATCTTCGTAGGATCTATTCCTATTTTCCAGAAAAAATCTCTATATGCTCTAAATAATGGTTCATTTTTTAACCCATCTAATGTATACTTGGACCTAACATATTCTACTACTTCTTTTAAAAGCCTATTAAACTCACTATATGTTTTCTCATCACTTCTATTGACATCTACATTATTTATTCCAAGAATATATGCTCTTAGGCCAGGAAATTTTTTCTCTAATTCTTCGTCAACCTTAAGCCACATTCAGTATCACATTAACACTATACTTGTAAGTCTGGCAAATTTTCTAATGTTGTAACTTTAGCATCGTAGGGGTCTGCAATACCTTGGCAGAATACGTTAAGCGGCTGATCCTGTAAAAGGTTATAGCATCTGTGAGCCATTCCTGGTGGAATATAAATTGCGTCACCCTCACTTACTTCAGTTTCTTCACCAGCAACCTTAACCTTCCCCTTACCTGAAACAATAAAATATATTGCTTCAGAATTGTGTGAATGGTATCCTAAAATATTTGGTACACTCATCATGCTTGCAAAAAGCAAATATTTCATCTGATTCCTTGAAAAGATGCTGTAAGAGTAGCATGTTCCCTCATGCCCAGGACTTGGCTTTTTAGAAGTCCAACGTTCAACAAGAATCCTATTTTCAAGTTCTTGTGAGCTTGTTTCTATAACATTTACCTCTTTAGATTCAGGAGGTGCTCTTACACAATATTCCATAAATATTATTGGCTGCTGCTCTAACCTAGAATATACTATATAAGATACTCCAGGTGGAACATATACTGTGTCATGAGCTTTAATCGTCAATAAAGTTTGGTTAGACTGAATTTCTCCTTCACCTTGCAAAATAAACAGTATTTTTTCCAAATTCTGTCTCCTGTATAATGGTTTCTTTTCCCATGGTATTGTAACATATTTAACCCACTCCCAATATTTTGTAACCTTTATTCCACCTACACGGTCTAAATGATCTTTTCTTCTAAAATAATATCTTGCATAAGAATTTCCATCATCTTCTATAATTGGTTCAATTTCCCTCCAATTCCTCTTATACATATTTGCACATCAAAGTAAAGGAATAAAGGGATTTTAAAATTTTAGTAATATTTTAAAATAGATTCGAAGGCTAATTGCCTCAATAGAAGATCATATGATACATTTATGTTAAAATATTAAGTTGAATACTGTTTATAAAAAGTAGTTATATTCAATTTTTTATAGTAGTTTTACTTCAATTAATCCTTCTACTTTTTCTGCCTGCTTTTTGTCAAGCGTATACAGTATCGCATTTTCCATTCTCGCTAAAGCAACATAAAGTGCGTCATAAACAGTCAAATTCGTCGAACAGGCTAAATCAAATGCTTCCTTTAATAGTTGATTTTCACCAACCACATTTAAACTGAAGTTGAATAGTTCAAATGTTGCACTTGACTTTATTTTAGCATCTTCTAGCGAAATATGCTTTCTTTTATATGCTTTCCAAATCGCATTTAACGTTTCTTTAATTGCATGGTCTACGGAATAGGAATTTAATATTATTTCAGAAAGTCTTCGCCACTCTGGCTCCTTTAATATGAAACTCGCTATTATAGACGCATCAACCACTTTCACGGTCTTCTCTCACCGACAAAACTGAGAATCCTTTAGGTACACCACCTGTCTTTTCTATATCTTCAATAATATCTTTCATTTTCTCTTGCGCCTCTATTTCTCGGATTTTTCTTTCTATAAATAGCCTTATTTCTTCTGGCCAGTTAATCTTATCTTTGAATTTGTCCACTTTCTTCTTTAATTCGTCTGAAACTTTTACTGCAATTATTTTACTCATAGTTATACTTAAAGTTAAACTCCGTATATAAACATTTAGATAAATAAATTTTATTAGAATTTACTATTTTATTGTCTGTGGATAAAGGTATAAGAGTTCTTGTAACAGGTGCAAGTGATAGAATTGGACATGCCTTTGTTAGAGATACAAAATCTCCTCTATTATAGTTTCTCATGATTATTATATATCTTCCTGAAACTATTTCATGTTAATGTGAAATAAAACTTTTTATTAGACCATAGTATGAATTGCCTCATTCTTTAACGGCTATAATTTTTGCTGTAACCTCACCCCAACCTCCATAATCTCGTATACCATCATACTCTAATACATATCTGGCATTTTTTGGCAAAATTGCGTAAAGTGTGTTGTCACAACCATATTCTTTAAGCAGAATAAATCAAATGCCTACTTTTAATAGTTGATTTCCATACTAAAGTTAGAGAGTGTAAATATCATATCCAAATACATCTTAACCCCCTCTACCAAAATATAACTTTCTTTCGTAGATTTTACGAATTGTTTTCAATGTTACTTTAATTGAATTGTCTACTTTATTTCTCGGATAAGAAATTTCTTAGTAAAAGTTTATAACCAATAAAGCAGCTGTAAAATAAAGTGATGGCTAAGAATATGAGAGTTCTTGTAACAGGCGCCGGTGGTAGGATAGGCCGTGCTTTTGTTAGGGAATATAAGAATTATTATTTATTTCGGCTAATGTTACACAAAAGGGCTTTTGATATATTTGATGGTGAAGTTGTTTACGGCGATATCGCTGATTTTGATAGTGTGTTGAAGGCTGTTGAAGGTGTAGATGCAATAGTCCATTTGGCTGCAGACTCTCGTGTTGAAGCTGACTGGAATTCTGTTTTAAATACAAACATTATTGGCACGTATAACGTTTTTGAAGCAGCTCGTCTCTGTGGGGTTAGGAGGGTTGTTTATGCGAGTTCAAATCACGCTTGCGGTACTCTCATAAATGAAAGGGATTTGGTTGGACCTGACGCTCCAATTGCACCGGACAGCCTTTATGGTGTTAGTAAGGTTTTTGGTGAAGCGCTCGCACACTACTACTTCAAAAAGCATGGGCTGTCTACTATATGTTTGAGAATTGGCATTTGTAGAGATTTGGATGACCCTTCACAATTCTTTAGAGAATATTTGACAGGAGTGAAAGTGCATCCAACATACTCTCCAGAAAAGATTCTTGGATTGTGGATAAGTGCTCGTGACATGGCTCAACTTATACATAAAAGTCTTGAAACTGATGTTAAATTTGGAATATTTTATGGTATATCGAATAATAGGCATCCTGTTTTCGATTTAAGTGAAACTAGACTCAAGCTTGGATATAGTCCAGAAGATTGTGCTGAAAACCATCTGAAATAGTTTTAGCCCCATATGGAAAGCAGGTATGGTTTAAGTTTCATAAAAGTTAATGCCTCATTGTTTACTTTTTCTTCCGCCTCCTCATCTGACATGTCTAAGCTTTCTTTAACATATGTTGCAACACGCCCTAGCCAACATATTCTATATGCGTCCAAAACATCTTCTCTTAGATTTTGTGAACAGTACTTAAAATATCTTAGAAAATTGAATGAGATCTTAGCCCAATCTTCAACCTTTATTCTAAGTTCTTTAACACAATTGCCTAATAGTTCAAAAATTTGTTCTGGTAATACGCTTTTTAACATCTCTCTTTTCTCATTAAAACCGTTCACGAAAGTTTCTTCCATAGCCTTAATGTTTACATTAAAAGGTTGAGGCCTTGTTTCCTCGATTTTTCCCTTAAAAATTTTAGGCTCAAAAACATGTACAATATTTTTCCAAATATTCTCATAGAGGTATGCATTATAGAAGAGTGCTCCAACAACCTGTTTAAACATTGGACCAAGATGTGCTGCTGGATCCTTTACGTCATGAACCTTCACACCCAAGTATGCCTCTCCAACATTCATATTGTTAGCTAAAGCTGTAAATGTTATAGTTATATCTATTCCAAATCTTGGCACAGACTCTGTATTCCATAATGGTGTTTTAAGCAAAAGTTGTATAAGTTCTTTTGAAAGTCCAAAGTCACCACCAATAGGCTGCCTAATCTTGTATCCAAATAGTGTAAGAGTAAATGGGTATGCTATTTGATTTGTTATGGTTCCATCATACTTGTACCTAGAATATCTTGGTGCAACAAACTGTACTCCCTCAAAGATTGGCTGTATAAGGAGTCTTATCCATTCTGAAGTAACACTTCTTAAGTCTGCGTCTAAAAATGCTAAAGCTTTACAGTTTAATTTTTCAGCAATTTGAAGAATTAGTTTTATTGCTGAACCTTTTCCAGGTATCCCAGTATATGTTGTCACAATTCTATCAACATTTTTCGGTAAACTAACGCTTTCCGCTATTTCTCTTGTTTTATCTGTAGAATTTCCATCAGAGACAACAATAATCCCCCTCATTTTTGGAAAATTTTCTTCTAATCCATTTGCAGCCTGTTTGATGACATATTCTATTGTTTGAGCGTTATTGAAGGAAGGTATTCCAACTAAAATATCTACTTCACCATCTTTCGAAAAAATCTTATGCATTTCATTCAACCTATTCTCTACCATATTATACTAGTTTTCTCCACTCATCTTTAAAAATATTAATTAAGGCATATTACAAAATTTTTTATGCAATGTCTTTGAAGGTTGCAATTGTTAGATCTACCTTAAATAGGGGTTCAGGGCAAGTTGTTCATATTAGGGAAATATCTAAAAGGTTAATTGAAAAAGGCTATTATGTTGAATTGTTTTGTAGGGAATCTTTTGTCAGTTTAAAAGATGTTAAAGTAAACTGTGTTCCTGACCCTTTAAAAAATGTACCATTCCTCCGCCACTTTACATTCGCTTCATCTATAGTTAGGTGTACTAAAGGTTTTGACATAATCCATACTCACTATCATCCTGGAATATTTGGAGGAATTTTTTCACACACATTTAATGATACTCCTCATGTATTCACTTTCCACGGCTTTGCTCCGATTACACGTTGGACGAATGTTAGGCAAATGGTAAAGATGCTTGACCATAGGATTGGGACATTTTTTGCTTTAAGATGGGGTGTGGATCATATACTTACTGTAAGTGAATACTTAAAGAGGGTGCTGGTGAAAAAATATCTTATCCCCCCCGAAATGGTTACCGTATGCTATAATGGTGTAGATTTTAAAAGATTTAGTCCGAAAGTGGATGGTGACAATTTTAGGGAAAGGTATAAACTAAAGGATAAGAAAGTAGTACTGTTCTTTGGTAGGCTGGTCCCATACAAGGGTGCACAATTTATTATTAGAGCTGCACCTTTAATAGTAAAGGAGGTGCCGGAATGCTATTTTATCGTAGCCGGCGCCTCCAGACATGATAGGTTACAAATAGATAAGATGTTGAATGTTTCAAAGTTGAAGAAGAGATTCATTTTCACTGGATTTGTTCCAGATGAAGAGGTTCCATTATTGTATGCATCATGCGACGTCTTCTCTTTCCCTAGTCTTTGGGAAGGCTTTGGAATGCCATTGGCTGAAGCTCAGGCTGTTGGAAAACCTGTTGTAGCATTTAATACTTGCGCGATCCCCGAGGTAGTGGAGAACCGTCGCTCGGGACTACTTGTTCCCCCGAATGATTGGAGGGCATTGGCCAATGCGATCATCTATCTTTTAAAGAATACTGATGTTGCATCAAGAATGGGGGAATACGGTTACAACAGAGTAAGAAAAATATTCACTTGGGACATTGTTACAGAAAAGGTTGAAGAAGCATATAAGAAGGCCATAATACACCATAGCGTACAATGCTGAATGCAATATTTGTCTTTGATATGGATGGTACCCTTTTATCTAGAAGGACTGTTGACGTACTTTGCACTCTTTTCAATTTGAATGAAAGGCTAAAATTAATTGATAAAGTGAGTTTAACATTACCTGCTTACCGTATTGAAGAGATGATTGCAAAATTGTTTAAGGGAAAAAATGTTAATGATATGCTGTCCGCATTTGATTCTATTCCATTAAATGATGGTGTCGAAGAATTTATCAGTAAAGTTAGGGCTCATGGTTGTGCAACTGCCATCGCGACTGACTCTTACACTTTTCTAGCAAAAAAATTAGCTAGCAGGCTTAAAATTGACTTTGTATACGGCCTTGATGTTAAAATTAGGGACAACATTTTTAGTGGAAAAATATTATCCGAGTACAAGTGTCTAGAAATATCTTTATGCAGAAGATATTATGTTTGCAAATTGTGGTTTATTAGAGAATTAAAGAAAAAGCACGTGTGCCCAATAGTATCTATTGGTGACGGTGAAAGCGATTATTGCATGAGCACTGGAGCAGACTACCCAATTGCTGTTAACGCTAAAAGCGAAAAGCTAAAGGAAGTCTGTAAACTTAATGTTAAAAGTTTTAAAGACCTTCTAAAATTTGATATAAACACATTTATATCAAGATAATATAAGATATACTTGTATGAATTCAAAAAGAATTGATTTTTCTTCTATAAAGAATGTGAGATTAGAAAAAAGTATTGATTTAAAGTTAAATTCTATGATCACAGATGAAATAGGCATACATAGGCCTATCTCAATCTCTGTTGTTATTCCAACAAAAATCGATGCAGGTAAAAAGACTAGAAGAAAAGAACTTGAAACTTTAACCAAGATACTGGAAGAATGTAGTAGGCTAGCGGACCTAGGTTATATTGATGAAATTATTGTTGTTGATGCATCAATATATGAAAATGGTAAGCCTGACTACAGTATACTAACAAAGGTAATTAAAACAGCATACTTGCATTTAAAACTATTTAGGAGAGAGGTCGATCTTGTTGCATCGTCAAGGGCTGAAAGTTTGCATGCAAGTAAAGGATTTTTTAACTTTTTTGTGAAGGTTGTTCACCAGTTTGATCCGCTAATTGCAAAACTTTTAGAGACTAAAGGAGTTTTAACAAAATTGAACATTGAACGTATGCCCTCAGGTAAAGGTGCCGCATTATGGCTTTCTGTCCCCTTATGTAGTGGTGACATCATATGCTTTATTGACTCCGATATAATGAATTTTAAAAAAGAGATGATTATCTCACTCTGTAATCCATTGATAAAATCAATCAGTAATAACTCTTATTTCAAAAAATTATTTTCTAAAGCATTTTATAAAAGATTAACTTTAAGATACGAGTCTGAGTCGAAGGAATTTGTGTTTGGTGGTAGAGTCACAAGACTTTTCATTAAACCAATGCTTAAAATTCTATCAAGCAATTACCCTGACATATTCAGAGAATTTGATAAAATGAACTATCCTCTTTCAGGAGAAAATGCTATATTTAAGGAAGTTCTTGAAAATTTGTATTTCCCATGTGATTATAGTATTGAATTGTCCATTCTTTACCAAATTATTAAAAAGTACGGTATCAATTCGATAATGCAAGTTGACCTTGACCTATTCTATCATATTGGTCAATCTGTGAAAGGATTACATAATATGGTTTCACAACTTTCTGTCTACCTACTTAAATTGTTAGAAGAAAATGGAATAATTTTATCTGAGGACAGTTTGAATGTTTTAGTTAATGAATATAAAAATGAATGTAGAAAGTGGATTAAAAAGTATAAAAGGTTATTTTATAGAGAACTTCAACCGTTAAGCAAAGAACTCAGAGCACCAATCCATTATAGTGAGTCTACAGAAAGAGAAAGGGTTGAAATCTTTTCTTCAATATTCTTTGAGGCAGTAAAAAGTAGGGATTATGAAAGTAAGATTCTTCCAGCATGGAAAGAGTTCATGAACCAAAGTGAGTATACCCTGTTAAGCTCATTACTTAAATATAGGGCTAATCAGTTTACATACGACCGTCTTTTAAAGGTCGGTCTTGTTCGGAAACCATGATTTATACATTCTTGTCCACTATAGTAATGGTAAAAGTCTTCTACTAAGGATTGTTTCCCAACTAAATCTCTTCATAACATTGTTGAAATTAGAGTCTACGACATCGGCTACAACTTCCTTATATATTCTGTAAGCAATATTATAGGGGCTTTCGTGGAGGTCGAACATGAACCCATCTATGCCTTCGCGGATAAGCTCCTGAAAAGGCGGTATTCTTGAACAGAAAATCATTTTTCTTGCAGCACCCGCCTCTATCACAGGTAATCCAAATCCTTCTTCAATGCTTGGAATAAATACGATATCCGATATAGCGTAAGCGTCTCCAATACTCCATTTAATAATTTTCTCGCCCCTTCTAACTCTATCATGTGAGATTATATCGTGACAGAAGATCACATTATCCTCTAATCCCCTTCTTTTTATGATATGCTCAAGATACTCCATATACTTCATTCCCATTGTTATGGCTTGGTGATCTGGGGGGCCTGTTATTAGAACTTTAACAACCCTGTCCCCTATTAGCCTTTTCAACTCATCAGCAACATAGAGGGCGAGTTCAATATTCTTCCTAGGTGTCACTCTAACGGGAATCAACATGACAAGGTCTGTGAAGGAAATATCTAGCCTTCTCATTAAATCGAGGGTGATTTTATCTATCTTTAAATAGTCTTCAACGTGAACACCGTTTGGGATCACATGTATTTTTCCAAAAAGGTGCGAGTTAGACAACTGTTCTAGCTGACTTGCTCTAAAATGGCTTACGGTTACATAAGTTATGTTCCTATTTCTATGAAGAAGACATGTTAGGGGGAAGCGTCCTATTTTATCCTTCCATTCCTCTCTTAATATGGCTATATCGTGAATCCAGTAAATGAACTTGATGTCCAATTCTTCAGTTAACTCATTAATGGCGGCGGTTGCAGCAAAATTAAAAGGCATTGAAGGAATATTATGCACTATACATGTATCTAAATTTTCTAAAACTGGTTTAAGTTGCTGTTTAATCTGATTTTTCACGTCCAAAAACTCCTCAGTCTCTTCCTCCTTTTTTAATATATCCCTCTGTATTTCAAGAATTTTTTGACTCTTTGGAGAAAGTAATGGTATACTATGTTCAATAATATTTTCTCTATCGAATCCGCCTCCAGTGCCGTAAATCAAATGTACATGGTAACCACGATTTGATAAAAATTCTGTTTGTGCAGCGATCGCTATTTCGACTCCACCTGTTTCAGAAGGTGGTGCAGTGTAATGAATTATACCCACATGTTTGTTTCTCTTAAAGTTATTTTTGTTTAAAGACTTTTTTTCCATGATGCAATCATTCTCTATTCTCTGATGTATTTTTAAATTTTATAGACTTCATCAGAAGTATAAGTAAAACCATATAAAATGTCTTATAATAAGTAATTGGGATAGTATGAGTAAAGGTGGGAATCTTACTCTTAAGAAAAAAATACAAAGCTTAAAGCATAGCAGTCTAAAAATCGTGTCATATTTAATCGTTCTAATTGTAATTTTGGTAATATTAAACTATTTTTTCGGATGGTCGACTTATGAAGACATACCTGAAAATTTAAAGCAATATAGTACTGTAATCCTTTTCATTAACCCTTATATTTCATACATTCATGCAGCACTTGTTTTTGGTTTTGGATATTTAATTACAAACACTTTAAGTGGTGCGATTTATCGTTACTTTATTAAATTAACTGATCATCCTACCGCCTCTACATTTAGGACTTTAACGAAAATCGTCGGAATAGGGGTGCTTCTTACAGTTGTGGCTTCAATATTAAATGTTAACCCAGCAACTGCATTAACTATAGGCTCATTTGGTGGATTAGTTGTAGGATTTGCAACACAAACAGTTTTATCCCACCTTATAGCTGGAATCTTCATATTAATTACTAGGCCGTTCACATTCGGAGATGTTGTAACCATTTCTGGGCAGACAGGTATTGTGAAGGAGATGAGATTAATGCATCTTGTGCTAGAGTCATTAGATGGTTCAGCTGAAATTTTAATACCGTGTGGAACTGTTATTTCGCAGATTCTTCTAAAGAAGAAACCTCCAATGCAAGTTAAACCATTAAAGACGATATTAATTTTAGAAGAGCCCCCAAAAAGTGTTAAAACTGGAACAATAGTTACAATAAAAGGCAAGCTTGTTGAAGCTGAAAGTGGAAAACCCATCCCAAACGTACCGATCAAAATTTTTGGTGAAGACTTGGGTGGAGATGATCTGCTTGCAACAGAAAATACTGACGAAAAAGGCGTCTTCACTATAAAATGGGAAGCCAAAACAACAGACCTTTTAGACAATACTGTGGAACTCTATGCAAAATTTGAGGGAAACGAAGATTATCGCCAATCAAAGAGTGAAGTTTATGTGCTTGAAATTGTTTAGCAGTTATAATATATTAGTTTAAGCTATTCTAAGTTTACCATAAACATATCTTTAGTCATAATTGAAAAAATAAGTTTAAGATAAACTTATTATATGATAAACTCATTAGGTGGGGGGCTCAAATTATTTAAGTTTAAATAATGCAAATCTAATGACTGATACTTGAAATGAGTACAGATTTTTTCTCAAAAAAGTTATCTCCTGTTGAAGTGAATAAGCCAACTTCAATTTGGCAACTTTTGGAGAAAATGTCCCGAACAGCCTATCAAGGACGTAAGCTGGCTGAAGCAGCTTATGTAATTGATAAAATGATAAGGGATGATGATACAACTATAATTCTTGGTTTAGCTGGTTCCATGTCTACTGCTGGCCAGTGGAAGATCATAAACTGGTTTATTGAAAATAATCTCATTGACATTTTAGTTTCTACGGGAGCTAATATTTCAGAAGACATTATCGAAGCTATGGGTTTCAGCTACTATCAAGGCACTCATCTTGTGGACGACGAAGAATTGTTTAAGGTTGGATTAAATAGATATTACGATGTATATGGACGAGAAGACGATTATCTGAAAATGACTGAACTTATAGCATCATTCATTAAAACCTTAAACCCAAACTACAAATATTCTTCAAGAGAATTTCTTTATCTTTTTGGAAAATTTTTGCTTAGAAGGAAAATAAACAGTATAGTGGCTTTAGCGGCAAAAAAGAAGGTTCCAATATTTTGTCCTGCAATAGTGGACAGTGCGTATGGCGATGCCTTTTTGATGGTGGAATCTGAGGGTCTCCATTTCACCATTGATATGGTAAAAGATTATGTGGAATTTATGAAGTTGGCTGAAAAAGTTAAGGAAACAGGTGTTATATATATTGGTGGTGGTGTTCCAAAAGATTTTATACAACTTTTTGCTGTTTCACCTGATCTACTTTATAAGGACAAGGTAATACATGGTAGGAAAAAGGAGCCAGTGCACTGTAAGGTGACAGACGAAAGCTATTACCCGCACAAATACGCTGTACAGATCACCACCGACTCCCCTCAATGGGGTGGTTTATCTGGTTGCACTTTTGAGGAAGCAATCTCATGGGGTAAAGAATGTAGGAGTGGCTACCATGTCCAATGCTACTGTGATGCGACCATCGCCCTGCCAATAATCTCTCACGCTATTTGCGAAAAACTTGACTTCAAACGAAAGCCCAGTCAATTTCGTTTAGAAAAAAGCTTCTGGCAAATTAGGGATCTTTTTTAATAATTAATTCTTTAAATTATGGCCTTTCAGCTAATGTTAGTGAAATATTAACTATCTTTCCATCCCTAATAACAGTTATGACCACCTTATCCCCTGGAGAATACTTGTAGGCCATAAGGTAGTTTAGGTCAGGGTCTTTCTTAATCGGGTAATTATCAATAGCTATGATAACATCTTTTGTTTTTAAACCACTTCTTTCTGCAGGAGAATTTCTTACTATTTGTGTGATTATAAATCCAGAGGTAATATCTTTGGGCAACCCATAGGATGATGCAATTATTGGATCCAAGTACTCGCCATAAATTCCAATATATGGATGCTTGTAAAATCCCTTCGCTATAAGTTCTGGTACAATTCTCTTAACTATTGTTGATGGTACAGCGAAACCAACTCCTTCTGCAACAGACTTTTCTATTCCAGCCGTTGCGACGCCAACGACTTCCCCCCTCGAATTTATTAATGGCCCTCCAGAGTTTCCCGGGTTTATTGCAGCATCTGTCTGAAGCATTGGAACATATGTTATTCCTGTTCTATTAACTTGGCTTACAATTCCAGACGTAATACTTCCTGTTAATCCGAATGGGCTTCCTATTGCATATACTGGCTCCCCAATTTTTATTGTTTCAGCAAGCTTTAATGGTGGATACTTTTCAGGCAATTCCGCCTTTAATACTGCTAAATCCGCATATGAGTCTTTTCCAATAAGTTTTGCCTCAAACATCTCGTTATCGTATGTCATGATTATAAAATATGTTCCCCCTTCAACGACATGTTCATTTGTTATAACATGTCCTTCATTATCATATATGAATCCAGAACCTAAAGCCAGTTGTTGATAATTTTTATCGTATACTGTTACTTGTACAACACTTGGTGATGCAAGCTGGAATATTATTGATGCATCATTGCTTACATTACCAACATTATATATGACTGTAACTGTCTTTGTATATGATGGGACAGTGGATGTAACTGTAATAGTTTTTGTTTCAATTGACGCTGTACTCGATTGTAGATATGCTGCATACCCAAAGATTATTGGCAACAATATGGCTACACCTAATATTACAACTAAAGCCAATATTATTACTCCAACAATTTTTGAAGACATCACTGCAGAATTTTACTCAAATTTGTGTTAATAAACTTTGCTTAATTAAGTTAATCTTTTATCACTTATTCTAATATCTCATTTATCATTCTTCTTCCGGAGGGGATAATCTTATGCGGATATATTTTAGTCGAAATTATCTCACATCCTTCACCTAATACTATGTCATCGCCTATTACACTAACTCCAACTATTTTTGTAGGATCATTTAGTGAAGATTTTACTCTAACATGTCTACCTACTATGCTGTCCCTTATTTCTGCACCATCTTCTATCATCGCCCTATCCATTATTGCTGAACGTTCTATAACCACATTTTTGCCAACAATACAGTAATTATCGATGCAAGCATCCCGTATAATTGTTCCTTCTCCAATGCTACAATGTCTTCCAATTAAAGCTGAACCCTCTACAGTTATCTTGCCACTTCTTATCTTCTCTAAAATTTCTTCTCTTCTCTTTAATGCCTCAGGACTATGGCCTTGTATCCAAACATTTGATTCATCTGATATTCTGCCCTCAATATCTAAACCTCTTGCACCACTATGTAGGATTCGAAGCATTGCGTTTAAGTATCTTTGTGGTGTTCCAACATCATGCCATTCTCCCTTAAGAATGTATCCGTAAACTGGTGCTTTAGAATTTACCAAATATGGTATTAGGTCTAAACCGAAATCTAGTCTTCTATTTTTTTCAAGCATTTCCTTCACCTTAGGCTCATTAAACACTTTTTTAATTTCTGGGCTCAAAAGGTATATTCCAGTATTAGCAAGATTTGATGGTGCCTCCTCTTTTTTTGGTTTCTCAACAAATCTTTGTATTCTAAAATCTTTATCCATCCCAACAACCCCATAATCTTCTACATTTTCTACATGCACAAGGCCGATTGTCATCAAAGCATTTCTTTCTTTATGAAACATTAGAAAATCAGCAACATCTATGTCAAATATATTATCACCCTGAACTCCAACAACAGGAGAATCTATTTCATAATATTCCATATTTATTCTTACCGAGTCAGCGCTACCAAAATCTTCCCTATTGGGTTGATATTTGATGTGAATTCGGGGGTTTATACCATATTTTGCAGACAAGCCAACTCCATCTTGAAAATAGTCATAGAGTGCTCTGTAATTTACATAGCCTTTAACGCCAAAAATAAAGTGTCTAACACCCTGTCTCGCCAACTTTACTATAGCTATCTCAACCAATGGCCTATTCAACAATCTGACAAGCGCCTTAGAAACTTCGCAGGTTAATGGTTTAAGACGCTTAGCTTCCCCGCCAACAGGAATTATAACCCTCAAATTATCAACTTCACCCATATATCATCAAAATTTTTATCTTATTTTAAAGTTATAAACTTTTCATAGAAACGTCTTCAGGCTATAACTTTTTTCTTACAATATATTGATAAAAGTGTTGGAATCAGCCAAGTTATAATGCCTAAGAAGCCTAGTCCCCCAAATATTTCATTGTCTGGCGATTTAGTTATAAGGAAAGTGAAGCCCCATAATGCATTTATTGAACCATGTAATGAAGCAGCTGGGAGTACACTTTTGGATGAAATTCTTGCAAAAACGTGTGGAAACGTGAAAAGAATAGCTATTATTGTAAAAATTAGAATTCCTTCAATTCTATGTACCTGATAATTGTGTCCAAGAAGTACTATTGCAGTAGCATGCCATAAGCCCCAAAGTACACCTACTATAATGTTTGTTTTCACGAACCCTAATTTTTCTATAAGTAAACTTACAAGGAATCCTCTCCAACCTATTTCTTCTCCAAGAGCGTAAATGGCATTTAAAGTTATTGCTACGATGTATGATGATAAAATCATGGATAAGACAACTACAGTAAGTAATATTGTTTGGTTAAATTCTTGTGGTAAGATATTTTGTAAGGTTTCTACTTGTTCAATAAGTGTTTTTAAGGTAAAGAATCTAAAGGCTATTGAAAAGAGTATGTAGACGCCTAAGCTTGCAAAAGTTATTAAAGGTGAAAGAAAGTACCATTTTAGTGTTGAAATATTTCTTATCTGTCCTAAAAATCCTTTTAACTCGTTAAATATATTTTTTCCTAAAACTTTCAGTCCTATAACTGAAGCTAGAGTAGGTGTATACATTCTAATTGATCCCCAGATTAGAATTGTTGTAACTGAAGTCAGCGGATAGTTAGTTATAAGGTGGAAAGTAAGCAGGTCAATTAAAAGTGCTAGAAGGTAAGCGCTGATAATATAGTAAAGTATGCCTTTTACAATTGGAGAACTCATGGCCACAAAATTTTATATAATACAAATATAAAATTTTTGAGTTAGAAAATGTTTTTAAAATATAGGGACAAAATGTACAGTTTATGACAGTAATTTCCATAATAGGTGCGGGAAGTGTTGTCTTTACTGGAAGACTTATTGTTGACTTGTGTCTCACAAAAAGTTTGTATGGTAGTAAAGTTGTTTTGATGGACATTAATGAGGAACGCTTAAATGTAATGTATCAGTTGGCTACAAGGTACTTAAGAGAAACTAAGGCAAATCTTGTCATAGAAAAGACACTTGATAGGAGGCGTGCATTAGAAGTCTCAGATTTTGTTATTAACACTGTAAAAGTTGGTGGATACGAACCCATGGAAGAAGAGAGGAGAATTGCTGAAAAATATGGATACTATAGGGGTGTTGGTGAAAGGGTTAGCGACTATTATGGTGGTGTTGGCGCCTATCATCAACTAAAGTTCTTTCTTGAACTTGCAATTGATATGGAAAAGTATTGTCCAGATGCTTGGCTTATCCAAGCTGCAAACCCGGTTTTTGAAGGCGCCACTCTAATTAGTAGGCAAACAAAGATCAAGGTTGTTGGAGTATGCCATGGCCACTTAGGTTATAAGGATATTGTTAGAAAGCTAGGTTTGAACGAAGAGTATGTTAGAGTTACGATGGCGGGATTTAATCACAATATATGGCTTAAAGATTTCCTCTATAAAGGTGAAAATGCTTACCCAATTTTAGATAAATGGATTGAGGAAAAGGCTGAAGAGTACTGGAATAGTGAAGAATATTTAAAGGGGCTTCCATGGGAATGTGAACAGCTTTCCAAGGCCGCTGTTGAAACATATAAGCTGTATGGTCTATTCCCTATCGGTGACACGGTAAGAAGTGCTTCACCTTGGTGGTTTCATAAGGACTTAGAAAGTAAGAAAAAGTGGTTCGGTCCAACTGGTGGATTCGATTCAGAAATTGGTTGGACACTTTACTTAAACTTTCTTAAGGAAAATCTTGAAAAACTCTATTACCTTGCAAATAATCCTAGCCTTAAGCTTACTGACTTCTACCCTCCAACATTTAGCGGTGAACAGCATGTTCCATTAATTGACGCAATTTTAAATGATAAACGAACGATTTTACAGTTGAATATTCCAAATAATGGTATAATTTCGGGAATACCTGATAACGTTGTAGTCGAAGTTCCAACAGTAGTTGACGGTACTGGGGTGAAAGGCATACACGTCGGTTCACTACCAAAGAAGATCATGCTATTCAATATGATTCCTAGAATGCTTAAAATGGAACAGATTCTTCAAGCATTTCTCGAAGGTGATCGGACTAGTCTAATACTTATGGTGGCAGAAGATCCTAGAACAAAGTCATTTGATGACGCAAAAAAGGTTATTGAAGAACAGCTTAAACAGCCTTGGAACAGTGAAACCCTTAAACACTATAAGTGAACTTTCATGAATCATTTTTCTCTAAAATATGCTTGGACTGTAGCAATTGTCTTGTTCATCTTTAGGTCTCTTCATACAGCTGACATTTATGTGATTTCGGTCGTTTTTCCACAAATTTTAGAAGAGTTTCAGATCACATATGCTAGTGGTGGTGCAATATTTACTGCCACTTTCGCTTTTTCAGTGTTACTTTATCCTGTTTGGGGCTACCTTTTTGACAAGTATTCAAGAAAGCTTCTAATTAGCGTATCTGGCGTATTATGGGGTATAACGACTTGGTTAAATACTCTACCAAAGAATTTTGAAGGCTTCTTTATAACAAGAACGTTGACTGGCGTTGATGATACTCCTCCATCTGGAATTAATAGTCTGATAAGTGACTATTTTCCTCCAAAAAGTAGGGGTAAACCTTTGGGCCTAATAAATGCAACAGGTGCTTTTGGGGCACTGATAGGCACGATTGTTGGAGTCATGCTAGGTTATGTTTATGGTTGGCGATATCTCTTTCTTATAACTGGAAGTGTAGGCATACTGATGGCTGTTATTGTATATCTATGCGTAAAAGATGTTCCTAGAGGAAGTTCAGAACCTGAACTTGCTGGATTAGTGGTAAAAGAGGATCTTTATAAAATAAAATTTAGGGAAATGTTTAGTTTAGTAAAAAGGCCTTCACTACTTTTCCTTAACCTACAAGGTTTCTTCGGTGTTTTTCCATGGCAATGTCTTCAAGCCTGGATTTTCACATATATGCTTAAGGAAAGATTGTTTAATGAAACAGAAGCCATGGTTGTTATGCTCATTTGGCTTACTGTGATGATCATCGGAAATCTTGTAGGTGGTGCAATAGGTGACCTGCTTTTTTCTAAAATATATAGTGGTCGTGCGATAGTTGGTGCAGTGGACGTATTCCTTTCAGCATTAACTTTGTATATCACACTAATGTGGCCAATAGAAGATACAGTTGGTTTCACAATTTTGGGTGCAGTAGCATCATTTATTCTGCCAATGGCCGGCCCAAATGTATCTGCCGCTGTGACAGATGTTACAGAACCAGAGGTTAGAAGCTCTGCGGACTCACTACTTAGGATATTCGAGTTTGCTGGTTCTTCAGCTTCTCCACTTATTGCAGGGTATTTAGCAGATTTAGTGGGTCTAGGGTCAAGTATCCTCTATGTCTCAGTGTCCACATGGATTATATGCGGAATATTATTTATTGCACTAGCTTATGTGATACCTAAAGATATTATTGCTGCAAGGAATAAGATAAGACATAGGGCTAAGCTACTCAAAAGCACTGTTAGCTAAAACAATTTTCTTGTATACTTCAGAACTTTTTCTAGCTATCCTTTCCTTGGTGCCGAAGTCGACATAATAGAGGCCGAACCTCATCTTAAATCCCTGCGCCCACTCATAATTGTCTATAAGCGACCAATGAAAGTATCCCCTTACATCAATCTTTTCTTCCATAATAGTATTTTCTAAAACCTTCAAATGTTCCATAATAAAACTTGGTCTCAGCCTATCCTCGGAATCTGCAACACCATTTTCTGTAACATACAAAGGCTTATCATATTTTTTCATAAGCTCTAAAGCCCTAGCAAGTCCATTGGGATAAATTTCCCATCCAAAATCTGACGTCGGTTTTCCATCATTAGAAAAGTCATTAGGTTTACAATTATTTCCATATCCTTTAACAATTTCTGGAATAGTTGGTATTCCAGCAAAAAGTTTAGCTATTATAGACCTTTTGCCTCGGACAATGTTCCGTGTATAATAATTGATGCCTATCCAGTCAACCCTATTCCTTATCGAAGAATCTTTTTCTCCTTCATCTATTTTACTGTTCAAGTTTTCGTCAATCCATCCATTAGAAATCGCTTCAATAAAAAAGAGGTTATGTATATGGCTTGAAACATTACATGCATTTATGTCCTTTCTCCTATCATAGGGCTCCATTGGCACAATATTTAATATAATACCAACTTCAGAATCATTATTGAATTGCCTAATTGCATCGTAAGCTCTAGCATGTGCGACAACCAGATTACATAAACATCTTTTAAAAAGTCTAAAATTATTTAATCCAGGGGGAAATCCCATTTCTGGAAACAGGTATCCTGTTTCCGCAACAACATTTGGCTCATTAAATGTAACCCAAAAATCAACTATATCCCCAAGTTTCCATGCAAGATAAGCTGAATACTTCCAAAACTCTACAATAGTTTCCTCGTCAACCCAACCCTTAGGTCCAACACGCCCTCCAGAATCTCTCACATTGATCGGATCATGGGCCCATAAAGGTAATGTAAAGTGATTTAAGCAAATAATAGGTTTCATGTTCTTGCTAATGATGTCGAGTATAATTTTCTTGTAATGATTTAATGCATTAGCATCAGCAATTTTATCCAACTTTTCAAGAAAATCTTCTTTAGCAGATATACTTGATATCCTTCCAAACTCATTTCTTTCGAAATCAACCTTAACATCCCTAGTTGGAGTTGGAAAAATTCTGCTCCATTCAATACCTAACCTATATGAGTTTAGCCCCACATCTTTCGCAATTTGATGATCTTTCTTATATAGGTTCCAATAATTGGGCCCATGCTCAGGTAAATCGCCACTAACAACTTTATTTTCAATATTATATCTATCGTGAACCCATAAAAACCAATCAGTATTCCTATCTATACCTTCTCCACTAGAATCACCCATTTCAAATTGGAAACCGCTAGCCGAAACTCCCCATAAAAAGTTTTTTGGAAAAGTCATACGATAATATTCTCACTCTACATAACTATATAAAATTTTTTAAATCTTCAAACAACATTAGTTTAGATAAACTATTTCTTAAGCAATTGCAAAAATATTTCTTTTAAATCATCTACTCCTATACCCGAAAAAACAATTTTTTTCCCATACTCTTCAAGAATGCTCTCAATTTCTTCAACAGTAAATTTGATTCCTTTTAAGGCATTCAAAAATTTTTCAAATTCTTCTATAGGGAATGCAAAAAAATCTCCACTGATAATAGCGTTTTTAATGACATCATTTTCTACATCCACTTCAATCTTTACATATTTTCCTCCAATTACCTTCTTATCCATTTCTAAGTGCACCATATTATTTTTACCACCTAAAATTCCATTCCATTTGACTATATTTATTAACAAGTTTTGCTGCAAGATCTCTTTCTTCATCACTTAGATCATCTGATATAAATGTGATGTTAAATGCTTTTTCAAATCCTTCTTTAAGTGCTTTTATAACATCTTCTCTGTAAATTACTGAACCCTTTTCTCTTGACAAAGTTGTAACTCTATCATATATTGTCTTTGCGCCATGAGATGCAAGTTTATCCTTTGGTACTCTTAAAAGCTGTTCGATTTTAGATAAGTCCGTATTATACATTAAAGTTCCATGCTGAAGTAGAGTTCCTCCTCTACGTAACTGTGCACTTCCAGAAACCTTTTTACCATTAATTGTTACGTCATTTACTGGTTCAAACCTGCCTTCTAGTCCAAAATAATTCAGAGCATACAATATTCCACTGCAAATTTTTCTATAACTTTCCTGCACATCGGAGGCTATATCATTAATTTTTGCAATAACACTGTATGTCACTTCACCGTTTTCATCATGGAAGACAGCTCCACCACCAGTTATTCTTCTAACAATTGGTATACCATTTTTGTTCGCATACTCAACGTTAACTGTCTCATATATTTTTTGAAAATATCCAATCGTTATAGCGCTTGGTTTAAAAATGTAAAGTCTTAAAACGTTTAATCTCTCTTTAGCATCATTCAAGGTTAGAATTGCTTCATCTACTGCCATATTATATTGTGCTGTACCTATATTTACTAATAATCGCCAGTTGTCCATCCTTCATTAATGTTGATTTCAACCATTTTAAACTTTTAAAGTTTATATTCTCTATCTTTGTTCTCTATGGCATGTTATTTAAACAGATTAAGGCAGTTGGTGATAATTTTTCATACATTATTGCAGATACAGAAACGAAGGAGGCTGCTGTTGTTGATCCAAGTTTTAACGTTAAACCTATAATCAAAATATTGGAGGAAAACATATTAAGGCTAAAATACATAATCTGTACTCACCACCATTTTGATCATACCGCAGAAGTCGATTTTTTTAAAACACGATTTGCTGCAAAGGTAGTAGCACATAAGTTTTCTAGTATTGAGAAGGATATTGAGGTAGAAGATGGAAGCGTTATTGATGTTGGGTCGATAAAAATAAGCGTCATTCATACACCAGGTCATACAGAAGATAGTATATGTCTGCTATTCGATAACAAACTTTTAACCGGTGACACTCTATTTGTAGGTGGATGTGGTAGAACTGATCTACCAGGTGGAGATGCCGAAAAACTGTACCACAGTTTATATAATAAGATACTCAAATTAGATGACGGTGTAGAAATATATCCAGGTCACGATTATGGGCTAACACCTTCATCCACTATTGGTTTTGAAAAAATCCACAATCCTGCCTTAAAACAAAATAATATGAAAGATTTCTTAACATTCATAAACTCTTCCTAAAAATTATAATTTCATAGTAATGATAATGTTTGGTGTAGATCATATATTATGTATATTCTTCCATTTTTCCAATAAGATAGGAATTTCCTTAATTTTATTCTCTGATAACATATTCCAGTATATACGTTTTGGCTTCTCTGAGATAGGGTTAGTTTTGATTATTTTTGTCGGCGTTATAATCCAGTTAACGAGCAAGTCGTAATCTTTTGTCTCGAATCTAAAATCTATAACTTGAATGTCATGAACTGTAGTGACAATTGGCGTATTCTCTTCTACTTTATCATCTTCACGGACAAGAGCCCACTCTATTTCAGAGTACCCTTCACCCTTACCAATTCTTTCACCGAAGATGTTAACGGCTACACTTCCTACTACTACCAAATCTATTTTTGGTAAATCTTTAACATCAACTCTTTTCCCAAAAATGAATGCTCCTCTAATAGTTGATGCAAGCACACGCCTTTCCTCGGGTATGGATCTTGGTTCAAGTAATAGAAATCCATTTTTAAGTCTAGGCGTTGGCATAATAAGTGTCTTTGCATCTTCTAGAGCCTTCAATCTAACTGGCGATTGCGGACTATCAGGGTTTACCTTAACCGTTTCAGCTTTCATCCACATGTCTGTGGTAAATAATTTTTTTGCAGCCTCCTCTGCTCCAACAAAGTTGGGAATTCTTCCAAATGGTGGTGGAAATCTGCTTACATTCAATTCAACCATCTTCCTCCAAATTAGTTTCCTAACCTCGTCTTTTGAAATCAACTTCTTCCAATTTTTTCTCGAGCCTAAACTATAAATATTTTTAAAAACCCTCTTATAACCCTTAAGCGTGATAATAAATGTCTGAAATGTCATTACCATTCCATGTAAAATTTGAGCCGGGGAAACTTAGGAGCGAAGAGTGGACAAGGTCTATAAATGATCCAGAAAAATACTGGGATGAAAAAGCTAGAGCCCTTTCATGGTTCAGAACGTGGGACAAAGTGCTTGATGATTCTAACAAACCCTTCTATAGGTGGTTTGTTGGCGGAAAAATTAATGCAAGCTATAATGCACTAGATAGACATGTCAATACAGAAAAGAAGAATAAGGTCGCATACATATGGGAAGGTGAAGATGGTGAAGTAAAAACAATAACATACTATCAATTATACAAGGAAGTAAATAGATTCGCTAAAATATTGCTGGACTTGGGTGTTAAAAAAGGTGATAGAATTGCATTATATTTGCCCATGATACCTGAGCTTCCAGTGGCCATGCTTGCAGCAACAAGAATAGGAGCCATACATGTTATGGTGTTTTCAGGATTTAGTGCAGACGCTTTAGCTGACAGGGTAAATGATGCAGGTGCCAAGGTTCTAATTACAGCAGACGGGAGCTTTAGAAGGGGGAAGATAGTGGAGTTAAAGAAGACGTCCGACATTGCGTTAGAAAAGTGTCCTACAGTTGAAAAGGTTGTAGTCGTAAAATATTCTGGTCAACAGGTTCCAATGAAAGAGGGACGAGACTTATGGTATCATGAACTTATGAGTAAGGTGCCAGCGAACACTTATGTGCCACCCGAGCCAGTTGATTCAACGGATCCCATATTCCTTCTATATACTTCAGGAACTACTGGTAAACCTAAGGGTGTACAGCATGGAACTGGAGGATATCTTGTGTGGGTATATTGGACTCTAAAGTGGGCTTTTGACGTCAATGATAAAGATATTTGGTGGTGTACCGCAGATATTGGCTGGATTACGGGACACAGTTACGTTGTATATGGTCCACTTCTGCATGGTATAACATCTTTTATGTATGATGGTGCTCCAGACTATCCTCAACCCGATCGATGGTGGGAAATAATAGAAAGGCATGGTATAACAATATTGTATACTTCGCCAACAGCGATTAGAATGTTTATGAGGTTTGGTGATGAATGGGTCTTAAAACATGACCTTTCCACATTAAGAACATTAGGAACTGTTGGTGAGCCAATTAATCCGGAAGCATGGCTATGGTATTATAAAGTTGTAGGTAAAGAAAGATGTCCAATTATCGACACATGGTGGCAAACTGAAACAGGAGGCTTCATGATTTCACCAACATTAGGTATAGAATTGGTCCCACTCAAACCTGGTTCAGCAACATACCCACTCCCAGGTATAGTTGCAGAAGTCTACAATGACAATGGGCAACCGGCTCCAGTTGGAGAAAGAGGATATCTTGTCATAAAAACACCTTGGCCTGGCATGCTACAGACACTATGGCGTGATCCAGAAAGGTATAAAATGACCTACTTTGGAAGATTCGAGGGAACCTACTATACAAGCGATTATGCCATAAAAGACCAGGATGGCTATATATGGTTCCTTGGACGAGCTGACGAAGTTCTAAAAGTGGCAGGACACAGAATAGGTACGGTAGAGATAGAAAGTGCTCTTGTCTCACACAAGTCAGTCGCAGAAGCAGCTGTAATAGGAAAGGCTGACGAAATAAAAGGTGAAGTTCCAGTTGCATTTGTTGTCCTAAGAGGCGGTTTCACATCCTCAGATGAGCTGAAGGCAGAACTCTCTAAACATGTAAGAGCAACAGTTGGGCCGATAGCAGTTCCAGCTGATATAATATTTGTGAACAAGCTTCCAAAGACTCGGAGTGGTAAAATAATGCGTCGACTACTAAAGGCTATAGTTAGTGGTGCAACATTAGGTGACATTTCAACGTTAGAGGACGGTGCCTCGGTGGAAGAGGTAAAGAAAGCTTTAGAGGAAATGGGTGGACACTTAGGATAAAAGGAAAACCATCTCCAATTTTTTAATAAAAAATTTTAATTTTTTACCATATACATGTAAATAAATTCGCAATGATAATGTTTATATACCATAATTTAGATAAGGTATCTTGACCTTTATGCCAGGAGGATATGTAGGTAAAATAGGCGTCATCGATTTAACAGAAGGCAGTATCAGAATCGAGGAAACATCTGAAATTCTTGGAAAAAAATATTTGGGTGGAAAGGGATATGCCTTAGCCCTATTATATGAACATGCAAAAGACCTTGAAGAAAAGGGGAAAGCATTAAGTGACTTGAACCCACTTGGACCTGATAATGCAATAGTTTTTGCGACAGGTCCAGCAACAGGTGTTCCAGGATTTCCATCACCTGGAAGATACCATGTCATGGCATTACGTTCTCCATTAACTGGCTCGATAGGGAGTGCAAACTCGGGTGGAGAATGGGGTCCATTTCTAAAGTTTGCAGGCTTTGATATGCTATTTATAAAGGGTGCGGCTGATTCTCCAGTCTACATTTCTGTTGTAGACGGCTGTATTGAAATTTGTGATGCATCAGATTATTGGGGTAAAAACGTCTTTGATACAGACGACCTTTTGAAGAAAGAAGTTGGTGGAAAGAATGTTAGTGTGGCATGTATTGGTCCAGCTGGAGAAAACCTTGTACCAATGGCCAATATTGTGAATGATAAGCATCGTGCTGCTGGAAGAACAGGCTTGGGTGCAGTGATGGGCTCAAAGTTCCTAAAAGCCATAGTTGTTTCAGGATCGGAAAGTGTTCCTGTTGCTGATATGGAAAAGTTTAGGGAAGCTTCGAGAGAAGCTTTAGAGAAGGAGAGGAAGAACTCTGTTACAGCAGAAGGTCTACCCACATACGGTACTGCAATACTTATCAATGTTCTTAATAATGCTGGTGCACTTCCATTCAAAAACTGGCAATCAGGATACAATCCTGAAGCAGATAAGATAAGTGGTGAAACTCTTACAAAGAACTACCTTGTGAAGAAGAGGCCGTGTTGGGGATGCAATATAGCTTGTGGTAGGGTTTCTTCAGTTAAAACTGGCCCATATCAGATCCTTCTCACAGAAGGACCAGAGTATGAAAGTATATGGGCTTTAGGAAATACTACAGGGGTAATGGACTTGGAGGCAATAACTAAGGCTAATCATTTGTGCAATGAATTCGGTCTTGACCCAATATCTACAGGCTCAACGATTGCAGCTGCAATGGAATTGAGACAACGTGGTTTAATTAAAGATGAATATCTGCATGGTATGGATCTAAGCTTTGGAAACGCTGCAACGCTTGTAGAATCTATATGGCGCATCGCATACAAGACTGGTTTCGGAAAATATATGGCATTAGGTTCAAAAAGGTTATGTGAAATATTCGGTGCACCAGAGCTTTCAATGAGCGTGAAAGGTTTGGAGATGCCAGCATATGATCCACGCGGTGTGAAGGGTATGGGTCTAAACTATGCAACATCTAACAGAGGAGGATGTCATGTAACAGGTTACACAGTTTCACCGGAAATTTTAGGTATACCGACCAAAATAGATCCATTAACAATCGAAGGTAAGGCACAATGGGTAAAAACATTCCAAGACTTCGCATGTGTAGTTAACTCGACCGTAAACTGTCTATTCACAACATTCGCCTTGAGTGTAGCGGACTACGCTAACCTACTTTCTGCGGTAACGGGATGGAACCTTACAGAAGAAGAAATAATGAGAATTGGAGAAAGAATATATAACCTTGAACGTCTAATAATGAGCAAATTTGGCTTCACAGACAAAGATGATACTCTACCACCACGCCTAACATCTGAACCTATGCCAGAAGGCCCTGCAAAAGGACAAGTTGTAGAACTTGAACAGATGAAGAAAGAATACTATCGTCTCAGAGGCTGGGTTAACGGAATTCCCACTCCAGAAAAGTTGAAAGAGCTCGAAATAGAGCTCTAACCTCTCCCCTATTTTTTATTTTGTATATCTTAGCAATATTATTATATAGGTATACCGTAATAATAATTGTCTATGGGTGTTGTAGAGAGGCCTGAAAATTTTAGAAAAATGAGAAGGCTTCCACCTCACATAGAGAAGGGTTTAAAAGATCTTGGTCCAATAGGAGAAGTTGTAAAAGAAATTATAATTTCTAATTATGATGAATTTAAGGATCTATCTTTTGAAAAGGTTAGAGAAAAATTAGAGAAAGAGTATAAAATTAAATTATAAATGATTACATTATCTATTTATAAGTGCAAAAGCGTTTAATAAATGGTCCTAATAATAACATTATATTTTTATATTACCAAGATATCAAAAGTTTGTGTGGGGGAAATGGTTTCTGTTAAGGTGCTCCTTTTCGCTATATTTAGAGAAAAGTATGGTATAAAAGAGACAGAGCTAGAATTTGATGGAACATTAAATGGTTTCCTGAAAGCTCTTGGAGAAAAAATAAGTCCCAAGCTTGTCGAAGACATATATGATCCAGAATCAAAGTATATTAAAAATAATCTCATTGTTATGGTCAACGGTAGAAACGTTAAAGATATTAAAGGAGAACTTAAATTTAATAATGGTGATACAGTAGCCATCTTTCCACCTGTTGCAGGTGGATAAAAGGTAAGTTTCATGGAATTTCCTAAAGGTATACAAATTGAGGTAACAAACAAATGTAATTTTAGATGCGTTTATTGCTTAAGAAACTTTTGGAACATAAGAATACAAGATATGCCCTCTGCCCTATTCAAAAAACTTAGCAAATCATTTGATGAGATGGAGAAAGTTGTCCTATATGGGTTAGGTGAGCCTTTAACTCATCCCGATTTTATGGAAATGGCGCGATTAGCGAGAGATCGTATGAAAAAGGATGGTGAAATATCATTTAGTACAAATGGTTCACTTTTAAGTGCAAGAGTGGCTGAAAAGCTTCTGAAAGACATTGGAGTGAACATGATCTCTTTTTCTTTTGATACTATAGAAACTTCTGCACTAGAAAGGTTAAGAGTAGGCGCTGAAAGTCACATAATCTTAGAAAATCTTAAAGAAGTTTCTAGGTTAAAAAATTTTTCAAGATTCCCCTTCACTTTATCAATTGAAGTAGTATTAACGAAGGACATATTGCACTATCTGCCTAAGTTGGTAGAATTTGCTGCACAAAATGGTGTTGATAGTATATTAGTAACAAATGTTGTACCATATACTGAATTGTTTAATGAACAGCAGCTTTTTTTAACTTTAAGTGAAGCATCATATAATATTGTTAAAGACTTTTTAGATGAGGGCTGGAATATAATACATGATGCGGTAATAGAAAGTCATAGTCTAACATATACTGGTAAAAGTGTTTCTAGTGCTTTAGAAAAGTATAGAATGTTGTGGAAAAAGGCTGAAGAATACGGCTGTTGGATAAATTTTCCCATGTTAATACAGATGAAGTCCACTTTAGAGAATGTTAAGGAAACTTTACAAGTTTTTAAAGAGTCAATCAAACTTGCATCAGACTACGGTATAGAGCTTCGTCTTCCAAACCAATTTGCTGATGGGAAAAAGAGAGTCTGTCCATATGTTGATAAAGATTTCGCCATTGTTAGAGTAGATGGCAACATTGTACCATGCATGGAATTCATGTATACACATTATGAGTACATTAATTTACATAAAAGGTTGGTTAAAGAAGTTTTATTCGGTAACGTTATTGAAGAAGATTTAGAAAAGATATGGTCAAGTGATGACTACAAAAATTTTAGAATATTGCGAAAAGATTTAAATAAAAATTTTCCTTGGTGCGGTGAATGCGTATATTCTACACTAAACTGCTACTATACTTCTTCTTCAGAAAAAGATTGTGTGGGTAATAAAGATTCCTGTTCAGAATGCCTATATAGTGTGAATATTGCACAGTGCATGCTTTAAACCAAATATAAGTATTAAAAACAACGTAATAGTGTTCTAGAATATGGACAAGCATACCCCAAGTTTATTTAAGAAGCTTTCACAAAAAGATATAGAAAACATACGTGAAGCTATAAAGGCTAAAAAATATTGGAAACTAGATGAAACAAAAATTTATACACTTGTTCTCTCTCGAGCGAGGATAAAAGTTAAAGATATTTTTCTAGTTAAAACCGCCTCACATGGGAAAGTTGAAGTCTTACCTCAACCAGCAAAATATTGCAGAAAATATAGAATATTAGTATATGATACGCAAAAAAGTCTTGGTTTATCTGTACTAACATGGAACGCTTTTACTGAAGTAATGAAAAAATATAATTCGCTAATTTTAGAGCTTTCGAATTCCGGTCTTCTGCCACCCTATCTGAATACGCGCACTCTGATTAAACTTAAAAAAGGACACAGTAAACATTAGATAAGCATATTTATATCATATTTTGACATAAAAAAGTCACAACATATATTGGGGTTATTGCAAAGTTCATCTTCTGCTTACTAAGCATAAATTCGAAAAAACTTTATTTTTAAAAAAAATTTAGCTCACAATATGGGATCCAATAATAGGTCAGAAAGAACAACATATATTTATAAAGGAAAGCGTATTTCTTTAAAGATCATAGACACCATTTTACCTAATGGCAAATTTGCGAAAAAGGAAATCGTAGAACATCCTGGAGCAGTTGTAATATTGCCTATTTTAGAAAATGGCAAGATAGTGTTGTTGAAACAATTTCGTCCATCAGTAAAAAATTGGGTTTACGAGCTTCCTGCTGGAACATTAGATAAAGTAGGAGAAGATCCTAAGGAATGTGCATTAAGAGAGTTAGAGGAGGAGACAGGATATAGGGCTGAAAAGATTGAGGCACTACTCAAGATTTATCCTTCTCCTGGCTATTGTACAGAAATTATACATGTCTATGTGGCTAAAGGCCTTAAGAGGACTGTCCCTAAACAAGAGGAAACAGAGGTTATTGAAACTTTAATTTTATCTTTAGCTGATGCGATCGAGTTAATAAGAAAAGAGGACATAGCTGACGCTAAAACATTACTAGCACTATTATATTATGAAAAATATTTTCTAGACACTTAATTATCTTCAAAATGAAAAGGCTTGATGAGGGCAATGTACTCTTTTAAAGCTCCTAAAGCCTCTAACTACGGTGGTGTCATCTATTGAATCCAATAACATGGCTCTCAAACTTTTTATCAAACCTTTCAAAAAATCTTTTCCCCGAAAATTTCTTCACACACTTTCTGTCTGCTTCTTCATCTTTTTTGCAATATTGCCCTCAATCTTTGTGATAACATACGTTCCATTAAATTGGAATCTTATTTATGAAAAGCTCTTTCTTATTCCAGAAAATATAGGTTTAGCATTAGATAGTCTCAAGATCAGCTTAGTCCTCTCACTAATTGTAGCCTTTATAGATATTCTAGTTGGAGTTCCTTTAGGATTTTATGTTGCTAGGGGAGGAAAAACTTCCTATATCATCGACACATTAATAGAAATTCCTATTGTTACACCAACTTCTGCTCTCGGTTTTTCTGTCGCCCTTCTATGGCCTACGATACTGCAATTTTCAATACAATAGTTTATTATCCTTATTCTATTGCATATAGCGTTCACTATACCTTATATGGTTAGAAGTGTTGCTGCAGCATTAAGAGATTTTGATGTTTCCTATGAAATTGTTTCAAGAACTCTTGGAGCTCGCCCTTTCACTACGGTGAGAACAGTAACTTTACCGTTGATTAAAGAAGGTGTCATGACTGGAACGCTTCTCACTATAGCTAGAAGTTTAAGTGAAACTGGTGCAACTAGTATTGCTTTAACCTTATCAAAGGCCGGGAACCTTAATACTGCACCAACACTAATTTATTTTTGGCGCTCGCTCGCTGACAAGGAGCCCTCATACCTTTATATGGGTTCGTTTGTAAGCCTAATGTTAATATTAATTTCGTTAATTCTATTTTTTATAATAAGAATATTTTTCAACAAGTTTCATATTACGCTTAGGAGAGTTTATCTTCCTATTGAAAATGAATTTAGTAGAAGGAGGTGGCTTGTTTTTAGAAACATGTCAACAAGTTTATTTTTCCTACTTATTGCATTTCTTCCTGTACTTTATCCAATAAGCTATGGTATCATCTACCCAAATATTATAGTAGAAAAATTTGATGTTATTGGAAATAGTATATTCTATTCTTTTATTGTGGCAGCATCTGTTACTGCTATAGATTTAATTTTTGGTTTACCATTATCATTATATATTGCAAGAGGCAGCAATAGCAGATATAAAAGTATCATAGACTATATGATTGAAATACCTATTGTTTTTCCAACCGTAGCTGTAGGCATTTCATTAAATCTTTTTTTGGATAACATCCATTTCTAAAATGTTTCCAATAGTACAATTAAGTGACATTATACTTATTATTTTTGCTCATGTTGCAATAACAATCTCTTTTATAGTGAGAAGTGTGGTTAATGCATTAAATTCTCTAGACCAAAGTTTTGAAGAAGCAGCTAAGACTCTTGGCTCAACACCTTTCAGCACATTCGTTAAAGTAGTTTTCCACAAATAAAATTTTCTATTCTTGCAGGAGCAATATTCGTTTCACAAGAAGCCTTGATGAGACTGGTGCAACGTTAGCTGCAGCACCAAGGGCCCTAACGGCTCCTGTTGTGATCGTAGATTATGTTAAAAAAGGTCTATTACCTGAAGCAGGCATCTCCGCCATGATTCTAATAATCTTCTCATACATAATATTACTAATTGTAAGAAAGGTTGGTGAAAGGTATGGTTAAAGTTGAATTATCAAAGGTCACAAAATCATTTGATGGCAAACTTGTACTGGATAAAATTAGCTTAACAGTAGAGGATGGAGAAATACTTCTGTCTGATAGGCCCTTCGGGTGCAGGTAAAACTACAACATTAAAAATTTTGGCAAGCCTTTATAAGCCAGATAAAGGTCGAATCTTTTTTGATAATGTTGATGTAACAGGCTTAGAATCATGGGAACGTGGTGCCATGGTGATGTTCCAGAATCCAACTTTATTTTCGAACATGACAGTAATAGAAAATATTATGTTTCCATTACTTGAGCAGAATGTCTCAAGAGATGAGGCTTTAGAAGCGGCTAGAATGTTGTTAAAGAAAATCCATTTGGAGGAACGTGAAAGCTCTTATCCGCATGAGTTAAGAGGGTGGGCATGATTGCTGACTATGCTCGTGCTGCTGGTAGGTGTTTAACATTACTTTCATTAGACAAGTATCCTGAAGGAGTAAAGGAGATAGCGAATTTAATGGTTGAAAAAAGTTTAGAAAACGCTAGTACCCTAAAACTGGCTCTCCAAAACCTTACAACAAATTTGGATGAGGTAATAAAATATTGTGATAAAGTTGAAAGAATAGAAGAAGATGTCGACAAAATACATGGTACAGCGAGAGGCATCTTAAAAGATTTGCCTTCATCAACAATGAATACTGGAGAGTTTATTGTATTATCAGAGTTCTTTAACGACCTTGAAATGATAAATGATTCCTGTGAAGATTCTGTTGACATTTTAAGATTAATTGTTGTAAAACTTAGGTAAAGTTAATAGCCTTACCCTAATCACCTTTTCATTCATTTAATTTATGGAGTAAAAGTTATCAATATTCTTTCCTTGCTTCTTCAGTAAATTTTTTTATAACAATTTCTTGAAGCTTCTGGAAATAAAGTCTTGTAGCAAGGGGCATTTCAGGTAAATATTTATCGATCGCCTGCATAAAATATGGGACCGCTCGCCGTGACATATTAACTTTAAACTTCATTGGAAAAATTTGGTCTTGTTCTATTGAAATGCTGTCTCTAAGCTCTTGTGTTGGACATAAAGCTTTTGCTTCAGATTCAATCACATTATACCATGAGGCCAAAATTTCTGGGTCTAAACCTTCTTTTGTTTCCTCTATCTCCTTTAATATCCTCGTTAAATCTCCAAGATTGAAGGGATCAAATGACATAATATGTACCTACCATATGCTGGCAATTAAACCTTTTTCATAAAACTGTATGTTGCTATCGGACAAAAATGTTAGTTTACTGCTTTTTCCCCAATGCTATTAAATGTTCGCCAAAGAAAAGCCAAACCGCGAACGCTCCTATAGCAAGCCCCATTCCGATCGATATACCAAAATCTAATGCAGACTTTGTCTCAACACTTAACGCTGTTAAATCTATTAGCACCGCTAGTATGAGCAGAAACGCGATCATTAAAAGGAAACTGTCCATCTTCTTTTCCAATTTAATGCTCCTTACTAAAGCGTCTAATCCGAACACGAATATTAAAGATATAATAATAACACTTGCAATTCTGGCAAGGTATCCTAATGTTGCCCCATAAAATTGTGTGTATTCGGGAACAAATATTCTAACAGCTAAAGCGGTTGCAGTAATCAGGATTCCAGTACTTGCAAGAATAGTGAAGGTTAGCGATAAAGGAATCCTTAAGCCTCCAGGTAAAATGCTTCCAATAAACTCTTCAATCTTCGACATCCTGACTAGCCATTTAATTAGTCGGTTAACATATTTTATTAAGATAAGTGCAGAAGCGAAGACCAATAGGGCTAAAATTAGTTTAGGAAATAGTATAACCATTTCATGTAAAATTGAATTAACTTCTGTCAGTAATTCTTCGAAAAAAGGCAACCTTATACACCAACAATGATTCCAGCGATTCTGTATATAAAGTATAATGAGGCTATAAGGAAGGTTAGCGCCAAAATTTCAATCATAAACTTTATCATATTCTTTGAAGCTGTAACGGTGAAAGTATATCCTAAAACGCTTGAGGAGTACACTATTCTACCAAACTCGTATGTTATAGAAGGTGGTGTAATCGCTGTCTCAGGAATAGCAAATAATGCTACTACTAGGGCTAAAAGTCGAAATGTTGTTGAAAAAACTATTGCAGTAGTGGGCTCTGAGGTTATAAAGCATGTTATGAATGATGCTATTAAAAGTCCTACTGCATTAGCACTAGTCAAAAACATTGAAGCCTTAACCACACCAAAAACTTTAACATATCTTGAGTAGATTGATGTTGTAAGCAAATTAACACCCAAAAATGTCATTGAAGCAAGAAAGGATAATATTAAATGTATTTCAGGTATCGTGATGAACATTACTGAAGTTGTGACAACAATATTAAATACTATAGCTAAAAGATATTGCTTATATCCTTTCCAAAGATATGGTCCAATTGTACCGCCAACGCTTCCTGCAAGAGAAAGTCCTACAGCAATATAGACTGGCGCATTCAAGTTTCTGAGTAGGGGACTCCATGAAAGTCCTAAAATGTTTCCACCTACCATCATAAGCGCAAAAAGTACAAAAGTGTTAATCTTCTTAAACTCAGCTTCCTCAGAAACTGTATGTTTTTGTACACTTTTAATTTCAGAAGAAATGTTATAGGGTACAAGCGTTACTGTCGAAACTAAGCCGACAAGCAATGCGGTCGAATATGCGACAAAATAGCTTTGTGGTGCAAAAATTTCTGCCGATATGTAGGTTGAAAACATCATTCCTAAGATTGATGCAGCAGAAGATGCTGCTGTCCTCTTAATTGTTAGGTCAACAAACTCAGTCTCTTGGTACTGTGTAAACATTGCAATGGTAATTAGCACGCCTACAGGTATTGTTAGGGCTTGTGCGATAGCATAAGTTGCTACCATAAAATTAGGGCTACCAAGCATAAACGGAAGCGAAAACCATACAAAACGTTCACCGGCATGAAGTAATATTAATTTCAATTTTGTCCTAGATTCAACAATTTTCGGATAATTGTATATTAAATATGAGGCGAAGATGCTTAGTACGGCTGCAGCTAATGTGA
Source organism: uncultured archaeon (assembly GCA_938034445.1). Lineage (GTDB taxonomy): Archaea > Thermoproteota > Nitrososphaeria > JACIWG01 > JACIWG01 > JACIWG01. Next base: position 78,616 of record CALHLD010000026.1, read on the forward strand.
CGTAAGATATCAGTTGAAGTGAATATCCACTGTACGCTAGCATTGGAACAAAAAGGTTTCTTGAAACTGCAACGTAAAAGCCTCCGAAAAACGCTTCTAAAACCATTAAAAGTTTTCCAAAATCTTTCATCAAAGAATCTCTAACCGTTCACTGGAACCAGATTTAATCAAGATATAAATTTTTAAAATTCTATAAAATTATAGTATTATTTTACCTTTATCGGTTAAGCTATAGTATTCTCTTCTCCTCCCCAAAACATTTTTGGACCCTATCCTTTTAACATAACCCATTTCTATCAACTGGTTAAGATGCTGATATACTGAAGGAATCTTTAACATAATCCTATAATTCTCACGTAATTTTCTCCAAATCTGATATCCATACATATCCTCTATAGAAAGTAATTCGAGAATAGATCTTTTGGTCAAACCTAACTTCACACCACTCAATTCCTCAAGCAGAAAACCAACTTCAGACTTTTTGAGAGCAATATCTTTCATGATTTTAGGATCTTTTAAGCCCCCTCCAGTTATAATACAGACAACAGTAGAATCACGTTTTATTTCCCCTAACCTTCTAAGCTTTATCAAACCTGCTAATGAAAGGCTTGCAGCAGGTTCGGCCAGTATTCCCTCCATTTCTGCTAAAATAGAAAGTGCCCTGTAACATTCCTCCTCACTTACTGAAACAGCGTATCCTCCAGTTTCTCTTATAGCCTTTAATGCTGCACTACCATACCTTGGTCTTGAAACACTTAAATCAAGAATTCTTGTAAAAAACTTTGTCTCAAAAGGGGCTTCTTCTAACCCTTCTTCATATGCTTTAACAATAGGTGCACATCCTGAAGGCTGTACACCAACAATTTTACACCTAATATCTTCTAATCCAAACATGTGCTTAAGCTCCTTTAACATCTTATAGGTGAAGTAAGCTAGACCACCCTCTCCCATAGGAAGAATAATATATTCAGGCAATCTTTTTCCAAGTTGAAGAAAAATTTCTAAAAGAACGGTCTTCTTCGCTTCGTTTATGATTGGATCATATTCTGTCGCCAAAGCTTCTTCTTTAAAGGTTTTGGTTTTAGAAAAATCTTGTATAACGTTAACTTTTGCACCATATAATATCATCTGATAAAGTTTTCCAACGTCGACCATGGGTTTCACATTAACGTATAAGGGTATTCCCGCCTTCGAAGAATATGCCGCAAGAGATGCTGCAAGATTACCAGTAGAATAAGTTACTATACTCTTATAGCCTAAACTTTTAATAAAAGAAACAAAAAGTGCAGAACATCTGTCAAAATATGAGCCTGTGGGCTCAGTGGTCTCATTCTTAAACCAAAGGCCCTCTACATTTAATTCCCGCTTAAGTCTAGAACTTTCAATCAAACATGTATTTCCTTCACCTAAAGAAAATTGAAACCCCTTACTAACATATGGAAAAAGTTGAGCGTACCTCCAAATACCTATCTCTTCATTAATTTCTTTAAACTCAATTGGAACAGTGGTTTCTATCGAAAGGCCACAACCACATCTTTCACACAATTTTCTATCTACATCAAATTTATACACTGTACCACATTTTATACAATTTAGAGTCAAATTATCGTACATACTAAAACCTATAATATATAAGGGTGTACTTATATATCTTTTACATTCACACAAATAAAATTTTGCGTAGAAATTTTGGCACCATTCAACTTAATTTAGATTAGAACTTAAATATGCTTTGATGTCCTCTATCGTCATTCTAAATAATCTATTTCCCTTATTTAAACGATTTTCATGTGATTTTTAGTAAAAAATTGTTAAATAGTTAGGGGTCTAACCATAATAGGGGTCTACCCTATGTTCTTTAGTCCTGAACCCAAAACAAAAATAGAAGATTTCTTCAACATGGAAGAGGAGCTTAGTGAGTTTAAGGAGAAACTAAATATGGGGAAACTTATAATTATTTTAGGTCTAAGGCGATATGGTAAAACTTCGTTGATATTAACAGGTCTCAATAGTTTAGGTTTAGACTATATTTTCCTAGATTGTAGGCTATTGCCATCAGGCATGTTCTCTTTAAACGATTTCTTACATCTTCTTGAAGATGAGTTGAATAGGAAATCTTGGGCTAAAAATGTTTTATCTAATATTGAAGGTGTTAGTGTGAGTGGGCTGAGCTTAAAGTTTAGAAAAAGGAATCAAAATGTTCTTTTAAACGTTCTTAAAAACTTGGAAAAAAAGGTTCTTGTCCTTGACGAAGCACAGGAATTAAGGAGATCAAATTATAGATTTGATTATCTTCTAGCATACCTCTATGATCATGTTAATTTGAAGATAATTGTTTCCGGCTCACAGGTGGGTTTACTTTATAGGTTTTTAAGGGTTGAAGACCCTGAAGCACCATTGTTCGGAAGACCCTATTTTGAAATTAAATTAAAAAAGTTAAGTTCTCAAAAGGCTAGAGAATTTTTAGAAAAAGGCTTTGAGCAGGAGAATTTGAAAGTTTCCTCTAAAATCATAGAAGAGGCTGTGAATAAATTTGATGGAAATATAGGATGGCTCACATATTTTGGCTACTCCTACACAAAAAGTGGTGAACCAATAGATAAAATACTTGATAGAGCATCAAGACTTTCTGTAAGTGAAGTTAAACATGCCTTAAACGTCTACGGTTTAGGTAAAAAAAGATATGTTGAAGTTTTAAAAATTGTAGCGGGTGGCAGTAATTTGAAGTGGAGTGAAATAAAAAGAGGCGTAGAAGCCAAGTTAGGAAAAATTCCAAACAATACATTATCTAACATACTCAAAAACTTAATCGATCAAGGCTTCTTAGTGAAGGTTAATGGAGAATATAGCATAACTGACCCAATCTTAAGGGCTGGAATTTTGAAATACCTCTAATTCTCTACAGCTAAAATCCTTTAATAATTGCACTTTCAACAGTCATCTTCTTAAGCAAATCTGGTTTAGGCTCGTAAGGTGTTCCCGGAACCTTTGAGACGTCAACCTTCCCCCTATCACATAAAACTATCTCTGGGTCACCTAAGTCTTCAACATAGTAAGTTTTTGAAGCAAAGATGTCTGAGGGATACTTAATGTTCGGTAATGTTGCAAGCTCAATAGACAATCCCTGTCCAACAGAAGATTCAAGCATACCACCAACCCAACAAGGAATACCAGCATCCACACACATGTCATGAATAATTTTAGCATTCCACAAACCGCCAACCCTACCAACCTTCAAATTCACGTACCTACAGCTACCAAGCTCTATAGCCTGTTCAGCAGCCTTAGGACAAGTAATACTCTCATCCAAGCATATTGGCGTAGAAATAATCTTCTGAAGCTTAGCATGATCTAAAAGGTCCCAATGGCATAAAGGTTGCTCAATCATCTCCAAATCAAATCTGTCAACTTTCTTAAAAAGTTCAACATCCTTTAAAGAAAATGCAGCATTACAGTCTATATGAAATGGAAAATCTGGAAAACGGTCTCTAACAGCCTCAAGCATATTTACATCCCAACCTCTCCTAAACTTCAACTTAACCCTAGGAAAACCAGCTTCAATAGCAGACTCAATCTTATTCAACAAAACTTCTATACTATCTTGGACACCAAAATCGGCACCAACACTAACAGGCTCAGACCTGCCTCCGATAAGCTTATGCAAAGGTTTACCCAAACTCTTAGCATAGAGAACCCACCACGCCGTCTCCAAACCAGCCTTAGCAAAATAGTTCCCCTTAAAACAATCCAATAATCCCAAAAGTTCTTCAGCCGAATCAACATTTTTTCCAACAACCAACGGCGCAAAAAACTCCTTAATAAGAGAAAAGACGCCAGAAGCCCACTCGGGAGAATATGTTGGAGCATTAAGGGGGGAAGTTTCACCCCAACCATACAAATCTCCAGAAACCATTTTAACAAGCACAGAATCTATTTCAGCATCCTCTCCATAGGCTGTACGCCAGGGATAGATTAGAGGCATTCTAACATGATAGACCTCAACACAGTCAATCCGCATATATATCACCTCAACTTATCATCAAATAAATTTTTTTGCATAAGCATTTTTAAGTAATAATATCACAAAATTTTATGATAGAATTATAAAATAATATTAGCAAGACGTAGGCTGAAATCTTCAGCATTCAATATGTTCCGTAAATCTTTTAGTAAAGTCGGATCAAAAATAGGGAAATAATGATATTTAGATTAGTTTAGGGTACATGATACTATCCTAAAATATTTTAGAACTATTTAAAAGGCATTTTTGACTAAATATTTCTATTCGATTACTTTCGAATATTTCTGAAGCTTTTCTTTATCTATCTCTATCCCCAAACCTGGTTCCTTGGGGAGTTCAACAAAACTTTTTTCACCTAGTATAGGGTTTTTTACAATCTTAAATCTAAGATCTTGAGGTTGTGTAATATAATAGTATTTTGGTACTCTATAGTAAAAAGATTTGGAATCGCTGTTGCAAAGTGTGCGTATATTTCATCATATATTATTACTTTCATCAATTGTATTGCTCCAAGGATATATTACAACTGGTCAATGGCTATAAAGGAACAAAAGAGGAGGTACTGGTCTGAATGCTATAATAAAAAGTATTCCAATTGGACGATTGGGTACACCTGAAGATTGTGCTAAAGTGATATAATTTTTGTGCACTGACCTTTTAGACTATGTTATTGGTCAAGTTATTGGCGTTGATGGTGGAACTACTTTGTGTCCACATTAAAGTAAAAAATTTTAAATAAGTTTATAAAGTGACTATATTTCATGAAGTCTACATTTATTGAGTATGGAGATGGCAGAATGCAGATTGAGGTTCCAGATGATGCAACCATCCTCTCATCAGAAGACCTAAGACACGATCCTCCTGCACCAGATCCATACACTGCAACACGTAAGGCTTTAGAAAATCCATTGGGCATGCCTCCATTAAAGGATATAGTTAAACCTCACTACAAGGTTGTAATATGTTTTCCTGATAGAGTTAAGGGTGGCGCCCACGCACAATCACACCGCAAGGTTTCAATACCAATTATTATTGAAGAATTGAAGAAGGCTGGTGTAAGTTTAACAAATATTAAACTTATGCTGTGTAGTGGATTACATCGTAGGAACAATAAGCAGGAGCTGGAATGGCTTCTTGGAAAGGAAATTGTTAATGCCTTTTGGCCTGATCGACTTATATGGCATGATTCTGAAGATAGAGAAAGAATCGTAAATTTTGGTTACGATCGTATGGGCAATGTTGTTGAAGTTAGTAAGGAGGTTGTGGAAGCCGATCTAGCCATCTCTATAGGCCATGTTTTAGGAAACCCTTATGGAGGCTATAGTGGAGGCTATAAGATGATTGCAACAGGCATGACTACATGGCGGTCTATTAGGTCGCATCATTGTCCAGACACGATGCATCTTCCAAACTTTATACCTGTAAGCATAAAAAGTAGGATGAGGGAACAATTTGATTCGATAGGTAAAACTATAGAGGAGAAGATGGGTAAAAAGTTCTTTTTCGTTGACGCTGTCCTTGGCACGGATAACCAAATACTAGGTGTATATGCTGGGGATGGTGAAGAGGTTCAAAAAGAAAGTTGGAAGCTTGCAGATTTGCGCACAAATGTAATACTTGATATTCCAGAAAAGTTTGACATACTAGTGTTCGGTGAACCTAGAACCTTCCACTACGGTCCAGGCATGGGTACAAATCCAATACTAATGTTACAAGCTTGTGGTGCACAGTTGACGAGAGATTATGGTGTATTTAGGGAAAATGGTGTCATTATTTGTGCATCATTATGTGATGGATGGTTTAATGACGATTGGTTCCCTTCATATAGAAAGGTTTACAATAAATTGCACAAGCTAACAGACTTTTCAGAAGCTTATACACTAGAAGATGAAATTTCAAACGATCCAGAAGACATTTACAAGTACAGGTTCGCCTATGCATATCACCCATTCCATGCACTTTCAATGGTTTCTATGGGTACAATAGCTTTGCAACATACAAGTGCAATATTTATAGTGGGTGCTCGTGAACCGGGATATGCGAGAGGAATGGGATGCAAGCCAACTAAAACTTTCGAAGAAGCGTTAAAAGAAGCTAAAAAGTACGTTGGAAACAACCCTAATATTCTAGTTCTTCCAGAATGTTTCCTCAAACCCGGATTCCATCTCTTTAAGAAATAATTTTTATAGTGTTATGTCATGTCAAATAATACACCTGATTGTGCAAGTCTTAAAAGTGCTTTACCCGTTTCATAAGGTTTGGAAGCAGATGGAATCTCGCTAGACCTAATTCAGCTAAAATTTCCCAAGTTAATAAAAATAGTGCAATAGATATTAGATAGCGAATCATCATATTCCTTTTTTCTATAAATTTTTCTTTTTTATATTGTGTTGAAGCCAATATTGCTCACAGTTGTAGCAAAGAAAATATATGTTATAAAAGTTTTTATCCCATTTACTTCAAATATTTTAAGAAGTGTATATGTTAAATTAAAAACTTAAAAATATCAAATTAATATCCTTAAAAGAATGTAATGTCTCCAAACTTTATATGGTGATAGTTGTGTTCATCTTTGAGCTTATGTTACTTGTTTTACTTGGGACAGGGATAGGTGCTTTTGGTACAATTATTGGTGCCGGAGGTGGTTTTCTTTTAGTTCCCATATTATTAATATTTTACGGCATGGATTCGAAAGTTGCTGCTGGTACTAGTTTGTTTTTTGTTTTCCTAACTGCTCTCTCTGGTACATTCGCATATATTAGGCAGAAGCGAGTCGACTTAAAGATCGGTTCAATTTTTACAATTATGACCATACCTGGATCTATTATTGGAGCTTACATCACAACTTATATTCTAGTGGGTAATATATTTAAAATGCTCTTCTCTTTTCTACTAGTTTTGAGTTCTCTGTATCTTATTATAAGGCCGGTTAAAGAAAATGTTAATTCTATCAATACCACTTACAGAGGCTATTATAGGAAGGTTGTGGATTCGAATGGAAAAGTGTACGAGTATAAGGTTCCATTGACTAGAGGGGTAATAATAAGTTTCGGTGTAGGTTTCATTTCAAGCATGTTTGGAATCGGTGGGGGAATAATACATGTACCAGCTATGATTTTTCTTCTTAATTTTCCTGTCCATATCGCAACAGCAACTTCATACTTTGTTTTACTCTTTTCTTCTCTCACTGGATCTGTAACTCACTTTTTTCTCGGTAATGTAGAATATATTTATTCTATACCGCTTGGATTTGGTGCCTTGATAGGTGCACAAGTAGGCGCACGCATTTCATCAATTGTGAGAGGAACGTTAATCGAAAGATTGCTTGGTCTTGCCTTAATTATTGTTGCGATTAGACTTCTGTTACAGTAATTTAGTCAATTAAACAAGTTTAAATAGAGGACTAATAATATTTTATCTCATGGTGATTGTGGAATGAATGTAGGTTTAGTGGGAGTCGGAACTATGGGTTCAATGATGCTAAAAAAGATAATTGGTGCAGGTCATAAAGTCTATGCAAGAGATATAGATGAAAAAGCTGAAGAAAGAGCAAAAAATTTGGGTGCGATAGTTGTTGATTCTCCTGCAAAAATAGCTGAAGTGGCAGAAATAGTTATATTATCACTTCCAATGCCTTCTGATGTAGAGGAAGTCGTTTGTGGCAAGGATGGTCTTTTATCTAATGTCAAAAGCTTAAAGGTAATTGTGGACATGAGTACTGTTGACCCGTTTACAACGCAAAAGAATGCTGTAGAGGCAAAAAAATATGGTGTAGGATACGTTGATGCTCCAGTACTAGGTCGCCCTCAAAATTGTGGTAATTGGACTCTTCCCGTTGGAGGAGAAGCTGAGGATATTGAAAAATGCAAAAGCGTCCTTCAACTTTTGGCAGCCAAAATTGTGCATGTTGGCCCTTCTGGTTGGGGTAATGTTGTAAAGCTTTTAAACAATATGATGTTTGGTGCAATAAATTCGATAACGGCAGAAATATTTGCTATATGCGCGAAATTTGGTATGGACCCAAAAATATTCTATGAAACAATAGCAAACAGTGGAGCTGCAACGGTCAGTAATCTCTTTAAAGAAGTAGGGCAAAAGATTGTAAACAGAAACTTTGAGCCAGTTTTTGCAATAGACCTTTTGCACAAGGACATGATGCTAGGTATTGAAATGGCTAAACGTTTGAATGTACCACTTTTTGTGTCACAAAACAATCAACTATTAAATGAACTTAGTAGACTTCTTGGTTATGGTAAAGAAGATACAGCAAGTGTGGTAAAAGTTTATGAAAAGTTGCTTGGTATGGAAGTCAAACCAAAAGCATGAAACCTAGACCACATTTTTTCTAAATTAAATAGTTATTCAAGTTCTTTGCCTATTTTTTTGGTGTAACGTTATCCCTATATCTTAAGATATTCTTTACCTAAAACTTCTTCAATCTTAGTTTTTAATTCATTTTTTTGTTCCTCTGTTAATGGCAACAATGGCATCCTAACATAAGATTGTATGGGCAAGCCTCTAATCTTTAAAGCCTCTTTTAAGAAGGAAACAGGTGTAAACCCAACTGATTTTATATCACGTAAAGATATAATCTTATTATTTAACTCAATTGCTTTATCATATTGTTTTTCTTTGAATGCTTTATACAGTTCAACCACTACTTCAGGAAATACGTTGGCTATCCCACTGACTGTACCCTTTCCACCAGCATATAATGTTGGAAGCATCATATCCTCTGAACCCGAAAAAACTATCATATCATAATTTGTCATCTTCAACACATCGATTATATGCATAAGGTCTGTTGTTGTATCCTTTAATCCAATTATGTTAGAAAATTCAGAATGTAATTTTGAAATAAGAGATGGAGGTATATTTACTCCCACACCGTCTGGAAAGTTATATATAAAAAGCGGAAGGTCAATAGATTTTGCTATTAAACTGTAATGCTGATAAAGTACTTCAGGCTTACTTACAACTTTGACCCAATAATTAGGTGGCAATGCCGCTACGGCGTCCGCACCTAAATCCTTCGCAATCTTGCATCTATGAATAATCCACTGTGTACTAGGGTTTATGGCAGTGACGATAGTAGGCACTTTCCCGTTAGCTTCATCAATTATGATTTTAGTTAACTTATTCTGTTCCTCTAATGAAAGTAAAACGGACTCGCTAATGCTTCCCGTTATCCATAAGCCGTTTACACCCTTCTCGATAAGAAAATTAACTAAGGTTCGTACAGCCTCTTCGTCAATTGAAAGGTCACTCTTATATAAGGTTAGGACAACAGGATATACTCCCTCAAAATTTTTACTCATTTTAATCACTCATTAAACTACATTCTCTAAACATTTAAATTTTTTAGTATGATTCTCTATAATATTTTTTAAGCAATAGTTAACACGTAGTTCATAGTAGTTAAATAAAAATTACGTAGGTTATTAATGGGGCAAAAACTTTTATATGCATTAGAATTTAATCAAACTAATGAAATCCAATAGTGCAATTAAATTTAGAAGGCATATTTTAAAATTGGTCGGTTTAGGTGCTATAGCATTTGGGGGTATTCTATCATTTTTTATAAAAGATATCTTATCCACAAAAACTTTTCCTACACCTACTACTCAACTTCAGACTTACATGCTACCCCTACCAAGGTTTTCTAGTAATATGATGCTAGAGAAGGCTTTAGCCTGTCGACGTTCCATAAGAGAATATTTGGATGTTCCTATTTCATTGGATGCTTTTTCTATGCTTTTGTGGTCTGCTCAAGGTATTACAGAATTTAATTATGGATTTAGAACCTGTCCAAGTGCTGGTGGAACGTATCCGTTAGAAGTTTATGCTGTTGTGGGGAAAGGATGCGTTTCAATTGATGGTGGAGGATATTTGCCTGAAGGCTCATACAAATATAATTGTAAAACACATTCTATAACAATGGTTAAGGGTCAAGACCTTCGTGACGCTCTTGCTAAGGCTTCTCTGAATCAAAGTTGGGTTAGGGATGCCAGAATAAATATTGTTATATGTGCTGTGTACGAGAGGACAACTAGAGTGTATGGTGAAAGGGGCTATAGGTACGTGTACATGGAGGACGGTCATGTGGGTCAAAACATTTACTTGATGGCTGCTGCACTAAAACTTGGTGCAGTAGTGATAGGAGCATTTTATGATGATGAAGTTAAGAATATTATTGGAGCCCAAGATAACGAGCACCCCCTCTACGTTATACCTGTTGGAGTGCCTAAACACTTTTATGAAATAGATGAAGATGATTTAAGAAAATATATTTTGAGAATGAGAGGATTATGATTAGGCTAAAATTTTATTACATGCTTGTTGAATACACTTCCTTACCGCTTCTCCTATGCTTTTACCTTTCATATATTTCTGGAAAAGGCCTTGTTAGGGTGGAATTGGTTAGAAGCTTGACTTTGGGAATAATATCATATCCAGAAAGTATTCTATTACATACTATTTGGCCATTAAACTTTGTATTTGCAATATTAGTAGTAGTACATTCTGTTTCAGGCTTAAATCTCCTAGTTTATAGGCGTGTTAAAAGCAAGAGACTTAAAATTATTTTAGAAGCGTTAACTCTATTTGCTTTAGGTGTACCTTCTCTAATATTTTTCATTCTACTAGAAATTTAGTAATGTATTCAGATTACAAAATTATAATTTGATTTCGCCAAAGAGTCTTTCAACTTGCTCTAAAACTTCCTTTGCTGAAAGGTAAGCTTTTCTCGCATACGCCTCTGAATATAGTTTTGTTGGCGGCAGTCCAAGTTCTTCATCCCCATACATAGACGGTTCCCTTTCCCTTCTTAACCACCTTGATGTTCCAGCAGCTTCTGGAATAATTTCTTGGAACCATTTTGGGAATCTTTCCCTTTCAGACATAAGTATTGGGCTGACATCATGCGCTTTAGGTGGTTCTATGCCTACAAGCCTTAATGCTGCCTTCAAAGCCAGTTCAACTGCCTCCTGAGACTGTCTAATACAGTATGCTAGTGCGTCTTCGTTTAAAGCATTTTCAGCTGTTTTAAGCCTCCTTTTTGCTTCATTAACATATGATAGTGCTAGTTCAACATTATTCAAATTCGATCACGTCCCCAAACTTGTAATCCTTTTTTAAAACAACATACCAGAGGTTGCCTAACCTTTTACGTTCAGCATTAAGCGTTTCCAACCTTCTTTTTAACCTTTCAAAAACATTTTTAATAAAATCATCTTTATCAAACAAGATTTTTGCGTCAAAAACAATGTCAAGATATAATGGTCTTATTCTTGAAGCAGTATCCTCATCTAAAATTATAGGTGATAGGATAGGCTTATAACCGATTTCCTCAAGACTTAAATATAATTCCTTCAAGTTTTCTTCAACTCTATCTATAAGCTTATGCAATTTTATACGGTCTTCAGGTAACGTTCTAAGAACTATCAAAAGGTCGATGTCACTTTCTGGCTTAGGATCCCCTCTCGCATAGGAACCATATAAGACCAGAGAAACTAGTTTGTCTTTAAAAACCTTCAGAACAGCATCCTTCACCTTTCCTTCTAAATATTCTAAAGGTAAAACTGCTTTGGTCATCAAAGATAATATAACTTTAATATGTATTTAAACTAATTGCAGACTCTTAATAAAAATTTTCACAAAACATCTGTTCCATTCTTGGAATAAATTAATGTCTTTAAAATTGTGGTACACTTATAACGAGATAAGGGGTACATTGTATGTTCTAGAATTATAAAGAGACCATGTATGAAATCTATATTAAGTTAGCTGAAAAGTTCTGTTGATAAATATTTCAGGCCACTGTCTGGTAATATAGCAACTATTATCTTTCCTTTCCCTTCATCTTTTGCCTTTCTTAAGGCTGTATACATTATTGCTGCAGAACTTAATCCAATTAGAATACCCTCTCTTCTAGCCATGTTCCTAGCCACCTCAAAAATGCCCTCCTTTTCTGAAGGATCAATTTCAACGATTTCATCAAACCATTCTCTTCTAAAAAGTTTTGTAGGATATGGTTCATTCGGGTTTCTAAGACCCTGTATTGAGAAACCGAGCTTAGGTATAACTCCTATAACCTTAATTTTCTTGTCAAATTCTTTAACTCTCATAGAAGTTCCAACACCAGTTCCAGCGGTACCTATTCCCACAACAATCATATTCACTCTACCACCGGTCTGCTCTATAATCTCTCTACCTGTAGTCTCATAGTGTGCTAGAATGTTTGCTGGGTCACTAAACTGGTCAACACGAACATACTTTTCAGGCTCTTCTCTAAAAAGTTTCTCCTTTAACTCTATTGCACCCCCTGTACCTTTCTCTCCAGGCGTAAGTATTAGTTCAGCACCATAGGCTTGAATAATCTTTCTTCTTTCAACAGAAACAGATTCTGGCATAATAAGTGTAAGCTTATATCCTTTAAAGGCGCAGATCATAGCTAAAGCTATACCAGTATTTCCAGATGTAGCCTCAAGTATAACCTTATCCTTTTTTAGGACACCAGCTGCCTCAGCATATTGTATAATATAATATGCCATCCTATCCTTGACAGAACCTCCAATATTATACCACTCCAACTTCGCATACAATGTTGCATCATCTGATCCTGTAAGCTTATTTATTTTAATTAAAGGTGTGCCACCTATAAGGTCAAAAATGTTGTTTGCAACCTTCAAGCCCAAAATACTTTCACCCCTTTAGCAAAGTAATGTAAAAGGAACCTTAAACATCATTGTAAGTCTCCATTTAATGTATACTTTTTTCCAGTCCATCATCAACCAACATTAATCACAGTGTTATAAAATTTACCTTTTATAAAATATCTTTTCAGCTAAAGTAAGGTGCGGCAATCATTAAAGCAATTAGTCCAACAAGAACTAGTGTTAGAGCATAAACTATAATGTTTATACCCCTATCGCCAACCCTCGAACCAAGCATTCGTTTACAGAGAAATTTGAAAACGATTCCACCATCGAGTGGATATATTGGTAGTGCATTAAAGATTGCAAGATTAAAGTTCAGAAACCATATCCAATAAAGTAAGTTCATGATGTAGTGGTAGTTTAACCCTAAAATTGTTGTAGAGTAATAGTATTTGTATAACATTTCTGAAAATGGTATGGACGCTGAAGCCCATGGTAGAGTTGGGATAACCATATACAACATAACTTCTCTTGAAGGAAACCTATAAATTGCATTATTGTAGACTTCTAACACATTCCTGAAAGACAGATAATTGTATACTCCCATATAACCTCTACTGCCATTTTCCGGATTGACACCTAAAGTAAAGGTAAAGTTAAGTACACGCCCTTGTTCTCTAACAACTGTTAAAGTTAAATTTTCGCCAGGCCTATAGTATGGTTCAACCGCCCTAACAAAACTATCCAATGTGGTAGTATTTTGTCCATTGACAGAAATAATAATATCACCAGGCATAATTCCAGCCTTATATGCTGGCCCATCCCTATCCATTTGTGTGATAAGAACACCATCAACTATAGGCTGAAGTGAAGAGGCTATAAAAAGTAAAAGTATTAAGGAAACTATAGCTGTTACAAAATTTGTTCCAGGACCTGCAGCCAAAGACTTAACACTCTTCTTTAATCCTACCTTTTCTAGCTCCTTATCATCTAATTCTACAAATGCTCCAATGGGAAGGAAAATTAAAAATATTATACCAACAAACTTAACTGGAACACCTGCAACTCTTGCTTGGACACCATGTGCAACCTCATGCACAATCATACCTACAAATAATGCGATCCAGCCATAGACGATTGGCAGATATGGATTTATTCCAGGCCAGGGCAAGTTTATTGCAGGCCCCAATTCCCTAATAACTCGACCTACTGCTGGGTTCGAAAAAATATTAATGATACTTGAAAGTGTGAAATAGATTGTTGTTGCTGCAAGAATGGGTAAAAAGATAATGAATATCCATCCGCTTTTCCTAGCTACCCATGTCCTACTCATACTATCAAGTATTGAAATTCCTTTTTCAGTCTTAATTATCAGGAACGGGAAACTGAACTCCTTTTTTGGCAACAACATTAGGTAAAAAAATTAAATATATTACCTTTCAAGAAATTTTTATGCTATCCTCCAATCCAAATAGCCTTCGGGTTTCCTTTAAAGTGTATGTCTCCTGTTATGAGATTTGCTTCTAAAGTTTCTGCAAAAGCCAAGATTAAAAGCGTCAAAAAGGCTTGGTTCATTCAATTTTAAATTTCTAGCTGTTTCTTTTAACCTTTTGTCTAGTTCTGCTGCCTTTAACGCTATATCATTGTCTATTGAAGCAACTCTAGATATTTTACATATTTTCGAAAGACGCTTTTCTATAGTGTCAAGGTCAAAATTTTCTCTATAATATTTTCTTGCAATTTCAGCTAAAACGATGTCGGGCGTGTAAACTTCATTAGCCTCTATCAACTTCTCTTTTACAATCTTGCCCCTGTCTGTTCCAGAAAAAAGGTTCTATCCACGCATATGAATCAGCTATAATCTTCACCACGATCACCTTCTGTAAATGGCTTAATCTTCCCCTTATCTATTCCAAAGATTTCATCCAAAATTTTTTCTCGTCTTTCTAGTAGAAACTTTTTAATAACTTCCTCTACACTTTTTGCTTTCATAGCCTCCATTAATGCCTCTAGTTCTTTTAATGTTGAATGTGAAACTTTAATTGTACTCATTTTTATACTTTATATTGTATACTTTATAAAGTTTTATAAAGTAAAGCTTTTTAGTCAATTTTTTAGGGCTTGTTTTGTGAAAACTTTTGAAGAACACCATTTTGGCTAACTCTATCACTTCCGCATTGATTGTGACAAGCACGCAAGCTGTTAACGCTCTTATGTCATTATTTGCTATACAATATTTTAATGCATCAAATTCGGATTTAGGCTACCTTTTTACATTATTTTTTCTTACTTCAGCTTTCTCTAAAATATTATCGGGTCTATTTATAAGTCAAAAATATTTGAAGCGTATTTTCTTACTTGGAATATTTTTCATCACCTATTCAATTTTAATGTATAATGTTATATCCTCTTTAGAATTATTGCTCATGTTTAGGATACTTCATGGTATAGGTTTTGCATTTGCTAACACAGCCTGTTTGACTCTTGCCTCTTTTATCGTAGAAGGTAGTCTTAAATCCTATTCTGTTAGTATGGTTACAGCGTTTAATGCTATTGGCTTAATTCTCGGCCCTTTAATTGGAACATTAGGCACTTTCTTTTTTGATATTCCAACGACTTTCACAATAGTTTTAATAATAGTTGTAATATCTTTTCTTTTTGCCTTTTATGCATCAAAAAATTTTAAATTAGAAGCTGCAGATGTTGTATTTTATAAAATGAGGGTAAATGATTTTCTTTTTTTAAAGGAAAAATGGTTTATAGTTAGTATACTTTCATATTTTGCTTATGCACTTATTTATGGTACAATAATATCCTATATTCCACCTTTTATAAAACAAAAGTTCGGTTTAAACGATTATAATATTACAACACTCTTTCTAATTTTCTTTATACTTTCCTTACTTTCAAGAGTTATTCTGGTTAAAAGGAATGGTTTAGAATTTTTGAAAAAGAAGCTAATCTTCTCTCTCAGTATATCTATACTCATGTTTGGGTTAATAAGTTTCTCCGGCCACCTTGAAATCTTTATTTTAGAATTTGCATTAATTGGATTAGGTCATGGCTTTGTATATCCCATAACTGCTCTTTTTATTTCAAAAAATGCTCCTAGCGAAAAACTTTATATGATAAATACAGTATATTTTACTTCATTCGATTTTGGGAACGCTGCAGGCCCACTTATAGCATCACTAATAATCCCATTTTTACCTTACAACTTTGTTTTCCTGGGTGTCTCCATTATTTCCTGCATAATATTCTCTCCAATTATTTTATATTTAAAGCATCTTTAATTGAAGCATTTAAACTACATTTTTGTTCTATTTTATGGACAGTTTTCAGTGGGTTTGTGGAATGGAATATAACACGTTCAACTGATGTTGCAAGCTCTGGACAATACTCATTGAAGTTTTTCATTGACGGACAGCAGGACGATGGAACCATATGGATAGAAAGAAAAATAGCTGCGCAAAAAGATTCTCAGATAAAAGTTAGCATATCCTTCGATTTCTACAGTGAACACGAAAGCCTTGCAAACACTATAGCCGTTATATGTGCTTATGCTGACTTTAGAAAACCAGGAACTGAGGAAGAGTTCATCGTGATTGGAAACGCTAATGAAGTTGAAGGGTGGAAAAAATACAATTATACGATAAGCATGAGCGCAGGCTCTCACGAAGAAATATGGGTTGCTTTAGGCATTTCAGTTCGCTGGGAAACTTGTATGACCTACTACATCGACAATGTTGAAGTGAAAATCATTTAATTCCACCATAAGTACCTCCTCCAATTTTTATTTAAATAACTTAAAGATAGAGCTTGTATTTCCACGATTAGATCAAATTTAATCTCATAGATAGGATTGGAACCGGTCATAGAGGGTAAAAAAAATTGGAGAAACGCTTATCGTAATCTATTACTAAAGAGTTGAATCAAATTATGATATTTTAGAAAACTCTAAATCTCTTATTCTATAAGCATTTTATATGGAACTGTTGGGTTACGATAGAGTAAATGGTGTGGGTGTAAGAAATCATGTTGTTGTGATGGCGACTGTTGGGTGTGCTGGTGATGCTGCTGAAAAAATAGTGCAACTTTATCCAAAAGCAAAACTTCTTGTCCACACGCAAGGTTGTGCCCAGACTCCACCCGACATTGAGTTGGTTGAAAAAGTTCTTGTCAATCTTGCCTTAAACCCAAACGTCTATTCTGTGCTACTTGTCAGTCTTGGCTGTGAAAGTGTTTCTGTCGACAAAGTTGTGGACAAGATTTCTTCTGTAAAAAATGTTGAGGTTGTTAGGGTTCAGGAAAAAGGTTTGTCATATGCTGTTTCTAAAGGTTTTGATGTTGTTAAAAGAATGTGTGAAGATGCTGAAAAAGTTTCTAGAACAACTGTAGATTTTTCTGAAATCAAGGTTGCAATTAAATGTGGTGCGTCAGACTCTACTTCAGGAATCATATCGAATCCTGTTGCAGGCAGGACTGCTGACCTGATTATTGAAGATGGGGGTACAGTAATATTTGGTGAAACAACTGAAATAATTGGTGCAGAACATATTCTTGAGAAGAGGGCTGTAAACGATATTGTTGCAAAGAAAATGTATAAGGCCATTGATGAAATGGAAAAGAGGGCTATGTCGATGGGCGTTGACATGAGAGGCGGCCAACCAACAGGCGGAAATATTAGAGGTGGCATAACAACAATAGAGGAAAAATCTCTTGGTGCAATATGTAAGACAGGTTCGTCCAAACTAGTTGACGTAGTATGCTATGGAGAAGTTCCATCAAAAAAGGGGCTAATTTTTATGGATTCACCTGGTCGTGAAATGGAAGCTTTAACTGGGTTTGCTGCTGGAGGTGCACAGATTATCCTATTCACTACAGGTTTAGGTGCCCCTCAAGGTTTTCCTATAGTTCCTGTCATCAAAATTTCTGGTAATCCTGATGTTTGTAGAAGGCTAAAGGAGCATATTGATGTAGACTTAAGCTCAGTGTTCTATGGCCAAGAAAGTTTAGATGACGCTGCTAAAAGGCTCTTTGATGAAATAATAGAGGTTGCATCATTTAAGCCTACTAAAGCTGAAATATTAGGTTATGAGAAATTTTTTAACATTTACGTTAAGGGACCGGTGATCTAGTTGTATCAGAGAAAAGCGATTGTAGTTAATGAATTAGATAATGTAGCGTCGGCTTTAACTGACCTAAGAAAAGGTGAAATCATTGAAGTAAAGGTGGGGAATATCGTATATAGGGTTAGATTGGCTTCTGATATACCCTTTGGGCACAAGTTTGCTTTGAAAAAAATAAACAGGGGTGAACATGTAATTAAATATGGTGAAGTTATAGGCAGAGCAGTAAAAGATATTGAAGTAGGCGAACATGTTCACATACATAATGTTGAAAGCTTGAGGGCAAGAGGTGACCTAAAAAAAAGCGAATAGTTAGTTGCAAAAAATTATTATATACACATTTTCTTATGCTCAGCTATGCCAGTAAATGTTGCCGTCTACGGTCTTGGTCCAATTGGATCTCTTATAGCAAAAAAAGTTTTAGAGAAAAAGGATCTTAATTTAGTTGCAGCATTTGATGTCGCACCAGAAAAGGTGGGAAAAGATTTAGGCGAAATACTCCAGTTAGGTAACAAGATAGGAGTGGCTGTTGAACATGATATAAATTCTGAGACGGTGTTAAAAAGTAATAATGTTGACATAGTATTGCATTCTACATCAACATACCTTGACAAAATCTATCCTCAAATAGTTAGATGTATTAAATCTACAGCTGACGTGATATCAACCTCAGAAACATTATGTAATCCGTGGTACAGATATCCTGAGCTAGCCACGCTCATTGATGAAATGGCAAAAAAGTATTGTGTTACTGTGCTTGGAACTGGTGTGAATCCAGGGTTTATATTTGACACTTTACCCGCGACACTAACGTCTGTGTGCACTAAAGTTGAAAAGATTCACGCGATAAGGTCTTTGGATGCTTCAAAAAGGAGATTTTCTTTTCAAAAAAAGTATGGTTTAAGTTTATCCGTAGACCAATTTAATGAATTATTGAACAGGGGCCAGATTACAGCACATGTAGGATATGCAGAGTCAATAGACATGCTTGCATCAGCATTAGGTGTAAAGCTTGATAAGATAATTGAAGGCCAAGAACCATTAATAGCCTCGAAACCATTGAAAACAGACTATTTCAATATTTCAATAGGACAAGTTTCAGGAATCCACGGTTATGGCATAGGGTACCTTAATGGTAAGGAATTCATTAAAGTAGAACTTTTTGCTGAAGTAGGGCGAGAAGAATATGAGGAAATAAGGGTGGAAGGTGAGCCGCCTCTAACATGGAAAAGCCATGGAACTTCAGGAGACATTGCAACAGCCGCTATGGTGATAAACATGATACCAAAGGTTTTAAACGCGAAACCAGGTCTTATTAGAATGCTTGACATTCCACTTCCTTCAGCCTTTCTAAAGCTTAACATAGGATAAAATCTAGCTAACTGTAAAAAATTTTTAATACAATTTATTTACTAAATAGTGTAAAAGTTAGCTTATATTATTGAAGATATCTTCCCATGTTTTGAGCTTTTCTGTCAATAAATTGTTTAGGAAAGGAATATATTATTTGTGTATAGAGGCTTTAGGTTAAAGGTCTGTCTGAGACAAAAATATGGTTATGTGATCATTTGACTTTTGGCTCTTAGCACATTCACGCAGTCCCAAACAAGATATTTTATGCATAAGCTTCAACAGTTCTCCTTTTTTTACGGTATTCAACCCATGCCTCAATATATCTTCTTATTTCCCTATTATATACTGGGTCATTCCATAACTTTTCAAGTCTTTCACATTCACCGTATCCTCCAATTATACCAAAGCATCTTAGAAGTTCTTCATACAAAATTTTTTTATCCGATTCTTCTAATACAATCTCTAGTTCCTTTAAAATTCTTTCTAGAACAAGGATGGACATTATCGAATTTATAGATAGTATCTACTTAAAAACTTTTTCTTTTAAAAAATAAGTAAATTTATAAGCTAGCTAGATATTTTGTATAATGTTTCTTCTACTAAAATTATTGCTTCATCTAAAGTGTCTGAAATCCTATTTTTTTCACGTATCAATGTTGTTGTTAAAAATTTCTTATAATCTTCATCAAGTTTTTCTAGTTCCAGAATTTTTGAGAGACCTGGTAGGTAGGGTTCGTCTACTGCATAATCTTGTTCATATCTTCCTTTAAATGTGAATAGAGTTGGATTCAGAATTCTCGATAATCTCAAAAACATATTATTTAGTATACTCGATTTTTCTGAATTAATTGTCCCAGATAATTCTTCAACCTTCTCAAGAAGATTTTTAAGCCTTCTACTCTTATCTACAAGTACACTTAAATTCAGCACATTTTCTTTATCATATCCTTTTAACTCTGCAAGGGTGCTTGAATATAGTTCAGCGTTTTTGGAAAACTTGAATGGAAATATAATGCAATTTGCCAGTGCGAGTACTATTGCAAGATTTACTTGAGTATCTCTTACCAAAAATTCTGGGTCAACATATTCTATTGTATCATATGGTGTATGCCACCACCACCCTCCTCCAGACCCTCCAACGTTAGCCCTTTTTTCTTCAGGAGCCATGCTATAGCAGTCTATTGATGGGGCTCCAAGTCCCCAAAATGATTGGTCACCCCATCTTCCAGGCTTTAGTCTTTCAACCTTTAATCCAGTAAGTTTTTTGGCCAAATATTCTGCAAAATCCATAGTCTCTGGCATAGACTCGAGAAAATATACCGTTGCATCCTTGCTTCCTGGAGAGTCAACGTTTATGTACGCTATACAATTTTTGTTCAAATCTTCCCATTCTCTGTCAACATAGTATGTTGAGCCAGCATACCTTCCTTGGGAGTGTCCAACCCACCATGCTATTCTAACACTCCTTCTTAGCCTCACTTTTTCCTTTGAAATTATTCTGGCTATTTCGAGACAGCAGGCGTTTCCTGTAGCATTGTCTGTAGCGCCATAGTACCATGAGTCAAGGTGTCCACCTATTAAAACAAATTTTTCCTTTTCGATAGTGCCTTCTACTGCTGCCAAAGGCATCCTCAACTTACACCATTTTGTTTCTGTTTTTGTATAAAGTTTTATCAGAACCTTCTCTTTCACTAGAGTCTTCTTTAAATATTCGCCTTCACTTTTACCAATTGACGCTACATGTATTTTTGGTATTCTATGGTATGTTTTTATCGAAGGTGTACCCCATACTGTTGTGATTATCATTTCATGTGGAACTTCTTCATTACTTATGTTCACTATTCCTATTGCACCCATGTTTTGTGCAACCCATGCTTTTTCAGGGGAAGCATTACCATCTGTTAAAACAATCTTTCCCCCCACATCTACTGAATTGTAATCTTCTTTTTTCCCATTTTTAGCGTAAACAAGTTCTGAAATTATTCCCTCCTGAGGTGTTGATAGTGAGAATGGATGTGTTATCGCATTTAATGGTTTAAGCTCTGGGTGTATTACGTCAATTTTAGCATTTAATGGCCTACTTATTAACGCGTCGAACTCATATACTCTAGTATCCATACCATATTCTTTTAGCTTAGAAACTATATATTCCACTGCCCTATATTCTCCTTCAGTGCCTGAAATTCTTTGAAGACCACACAAGTGTTTAACATGTTCCATAAGATTTTCCTTTGAAACATGTTTAAGAATATTTAAATCAAAAGAATTTATGAGCTCATCATTCAACCTTTAATTCACCCTTAAACACACTTTCAGCAAGTTTTCTATAATCTGCAATTGGATAAGAAAGTCTACTGTGTCCAACTTTAAAACAAGCCAACATTTCAGCAACTCTTAAACCAATTTTCGCAGGATTCAATACAGGTACTTTGACACGCTCTTTAACAAGCTCGTCGGCAAGAATAAAGGCTAAACTCATGCACCCTAAAATAACTACTTCAGCACCCTCTCCTACAGCCCTATCGCATGCTTCAATCAACTTTGTTTTTATTACACTTAAGTCCTTTCCTAAATCTAAAACTGGAATATTCAAAGGCACTATAGACGCTAAACGCTCATCAAACCCATATTTTACTGTCAAAGCTCTGAACGTCGGAATATCCCTACTCAAGGGCACTATAAGACCATACCTGTCACCTATCAAGAATGAGAAAGCTATAGAAGCTTCAGCCGGCCCAATAACAGGTATTTTAGAAAGCTCCCTTGCAGCCCTCAAACCTGGATCACCAGCGCATCCTAAAACTACTGCATCATAATAGTCTTGCAATCTCACTAGAGCTTTCAAAACTTCTCCAGCAGCAATATCCTCCTCAACAGCAGATTCGATTGAAATAGGTCCAGACTCTACAGTCCTAACTTCGACAACAGTGTTTGATGAAACAAATTTATTAGCAATCTTCTCTCTTCTAACTTGCTCTTCTTTTTCCATTAATCCTGGAACAAGGTAAAGTATTTTTATCATAACCCTACCTCTTCCAATTTGAATATATCAATTTTTGAAACCTTATAAAATAACTCTTTATTTTTATCATAAAATTCTAATGTTTATAAGTGTCATGGTCCATGGTCCCATACGATATATATGGCTAACTGTATTGGAAGAGTCTCTTCAAACGAATTATATAATTTCTGTGTGTCACTTTTTGAAAAAGCCGGTTTACCGAAAGAGGATGCCGAAATAGTTTCAGACCATCTTGTTATAGCAAACTTGAGGGGTGTAGACTCTCATGGTGCTTTTGTTAGGGTTCCACATTATCTCACGGCAATAAAGCAGGGTCTAATAAATCCTAGACCAAGTATAAAGGTTGTTAAGGAAACTTCAAGTGTATGCTTGATAGACGGCGATAACGGTTTTGGTCCGATGGTTGCAATGAAGGCTACAGAGTTGGCTATAAAGAAAGCGAAATCAAATGGTGTATGTGTTGTTGGTGTAAAAAACACTAGCCACGTGGGTATGCTTGCCAGATACACTTTAAAGGTTGTTGAAGAAAGGTTGATAGGATTTGCTGCAACAAATTCGCCTCCAATAGTTGTTCCATGGGGTGGTGCTAAGCCTGTTTTTGGAACAAATCCTTTTACAATAGGTTTTCCAGTTGACGAAAAGACCTCTATTATAGTTGATATGGCCACAAGTACTGTTGCCGCTGGAAAAATTGCTGTGTATGCCTCAAAGGGTGAAAGGATTCCTCCAGACTGGGCTTTAGACAAGAATGGCAAGCCTACAACAGACCCAAGAGCTTTTCTTGATGGTGGAATGCTATTGCCTTTCGGAGGATACAAAGGTTACAGCCTATGTTTGAGTGTAGAAATTTTGGCTGGAATACTTGTTGGCGCACCCTTCAGCTTCCATATTCCAAAGGGTTGGGCAACTCAAGGTGGCTTTATTGTCGAAGCCATTAATGTTGAACACTTTAGACCATATGATGAATATAAAAGGGATTTGCTCGAGCTAATTCAATTAATAAAGTCTGCACCTTTAGCTGAAGGTTTTAAAGAGATACTTTTACCTGGAGAACTTGAGCAAAGGGAACATTTAAAGAGATTGAATGAGGGTATACCAGTTTACGAGGATGTGTGGGAAAACATTAGAAAAGTAGCGGATGAATATGGTGTCCCATTACCAAAACTGTATGAGTAGCCTGTTTAGAAACTCTTAATAATTGATAAGAATACCAGTATACACGTGATGTATGTTGATAAAAAATAAAATGAGAGAATTAATAAAGGAAGGAAAGCCTACAATCGGTACAAGAATTTTGACACCCTGGCCTGCTGTTGTGGAAATTATCGGTCAAACAGGAATGTTCGACTACTTCGAATTTCTCGGAGAATACGCGCCATGGACACTTTATGACCTAGAAAATATCGCACGCGCAACTGAATTATATGGTATGTCTTCTATGATAAAAATTGACGGTACACTGAGAAGTTATATTGCAGCAAAGGCTTTGCAGTCTGGAATACAGAACTTTCTTTTTGCAGACATAAGGACTGTTCAAGATGCTGAAGAAGCTGTGAAAGCTGTAAGATGTGAGCCTAAAGGTATGATGAGTATAGGCAACTTTAGGGTTGGAGGATATGTTTTCTCAAATTTTTCAGTAGCAGACTATAGGAAAGTATGCCAGGATGCGGTAGTAGCTTTCATGATAGAGAAAAAGAGTGCAGTAGACCATTTAGAAGAAATACTTTCAGTAGAAGGTGTAGATATGGTGCAGTTTGGACCATGGGACTACGGGTTAAGTCTAGGCTTATCAGGTGAACCTGGAACAGCATGGGGTCTAAAAGATCCAAAGGTTAAAGAAGCTGAATTAAAGACAATAAAGACAGCATTAAAGATGGATAAAAGGCCTAGAGTTGAAATCGGCGACCCAAAAGAAATAGAAAAGTATGTGGAAATGGGTGTAAAAGATTTTAACCTAGCAACAGACCTAAGAATTCTCTTCAATTTCTGGAAAGAAAAAGGAGAAGAACTGAGAAGACTTCTCTACAAAAACCTATAAATTTTTGAAACGAAACATTTATCAACAAGTAAACCAAGCAATAGAACTATGTCAGAAGAAAAAATAGAAGTGGGCAAAGTAACCCACTTCTATCCAAAAATTAGTGTAGCAGTAGTTGCTCTAACAGCACCACTGCAAGTTGGAGACAAAATAATTATACAAGGAAAAACTACTCGCATAGAGCAGACTGTGGGATCAATGCAGATTGAAAAAGTAAATATTCAAAAAGCAGATGCTGGACAATCAATAGGTCTAAAAGTGAACGGTAGAGTAAAAGAAGGAGACATCGTCTATAAGATAAGATGATGATTCTATCAAAACAGAATATTAGATGATACCCCCCACCTATATCGGTCATTGACCGGCAATGTCCGGAATATTTATAATATACATATCTTATAATATCGGTCATTGACCGGCAATGTCCGGAATAGATGAACTAATTCGGGAAGGAGAAAGTGAGAAAATAGAATTTAAAAAAAGCTTAGCTGAAAAAGATGAAATACTAAAATCTATAGTTGCGTTCACAAATTCTAGTGGAGGCACCATATTGGTTGGAGTAAATGATGATGGAAAGATAATTGGTATAGATTTGAAAAAGGGTGAGCTGGAGGATTTAGAAAATCTAATAAATCAGCTGATAGAACCTAAAATATATCCCGAAATCCAAATTCTTCCCTACAAAGGTAGTCTCCTGCTCAAAATTGTCGTTCATGAAGGTTTTAATAAGCCATACTTCTATAAGGGTTCATGCTATGTTAGAAAAGGAAATGCTACTAGAAGACTTGATAGGGACGGTATACTTGAACTGCTTTCACGTAAAGTAACATTTGATTCTCTCCTTTTTGAAGGAGAACATAGGATAGATAATGAATTGATTGAAGATTTTATAAAAAAGGCAAAAGAAAGGAGGAATATGAAAATTGAAATGATAGATCACGAGTCTGCTCTTAAAAGGTTAAAGTTGGTTGAAAGGGGTAAGGTTAGAAATGGTGCATTATTGGTATTTTCAATGGAATGCTCTAGCTATTTTCCCCAGGCTGTCATAAAAATCGGCGCTTTTGAAGAAGATAAAGTTATAGATGAAATGCTTATTGAAGGCCCTATACAATATCAAGTTGAGGAAGCAATGAATTTTATCAAAAGACATATTAGGAAAGGGTATGAAATAAAAGGTCTTGAGAGAGTTGAAGTTTGGGAATACCCCCTTGAATCGATAAGAGAAGCTCTAGTTAATGCCGTGTTGCATAGAGATTATTTTTCAAACGCTCCTATAACAGTTAAGGTTGGAGATTTTGGAATCATTGTAGAAAATCCAGGCGAGCTTCCACCCCCACTTGAAGTTCAAGACCTAGCAAGGGATCATCCCTCCATTCCACGTAATCCGTTAATATCAAGAGTATTTTATTATATGGGCTACTTTGAAGAATGGGGTTCAGGTACTCTTAGGATGATAAAGCTTCTAAAAAATATGGGTCTTCCTGAACCAGAATTTTCTCAGAAAAAAGGTTTTTTCAGGGTGTGGATAAAAAGTTTAAGGGTTTTAGAAAAAGACTTAAGTGAGAGCGAGAGAAAAATTCTGGACTTTATTAGGGCAAGAAGGACTGTTACCAGAAGAGATTGTGAACTTTTATTGAACCTTTCAGAGCGGAGTATAAGAAGGCTTTTAGGTAAGCTTGAAAAACTTGGGCTTATAAAGAAGGTTGGGAAAGGTAAACAAATTAAATACACGATAGCGTCCCTTTAGTAGTTTAAAAAAGGCGTGTTAAAAAATCAAAAATATTATATTTATAAGAAATGTACAACATGTTGGTGGAATGGTTTGGTAAATGCGATTGTTTTAATAAATGTGGAAGTAGGCTATGAAGGAGAAGTTTTGAAGGCTATTAGAAAAGTTGATGGTGTAAAAGAGGCTTTAGCCGTTTACGGAAACTATGACATAGTTGCAAAGGTTGAAGCGGAAAGTATAGAGAAGCTTAATAACATAATTACTGGGAAGATAAGAAAGATGGATAATGTGAAATCAACACAGACTATGATTGTTATAGATGAAAGGAGTCTTGGGCTAGAATGGATTAGAACATAGCATATTCTTTCCATATCCTACTACATTTTAATAACATGTTTCTTTGAAAGTATGATGTGAGTAATATGTTTGAAGTACCGATCTTGTTAAAAATTATTGGTGTTAGTGCTTCCGGTGCATTGGCTCCAGGTCCATTAACTGCATCATCGGTTGCTGTGGGTGTAAGAGAAGGTTGGAAGGGTGGTTTAAATATTGCTTTTGGCCATATGATTATAGAGTTTCCACTTGTTTTAGCTATCGCCTTTGGTTTGGGCTCATTTTTTCAAATTAACTTTGTTAAGCTTTTATTAGGTTCTGTTGGAGGTGTTTTTCTGCTATTTTTTAGCTTTCTAACTTTAAAAGATGCTTTACATGTTAAAGAGCTTAACCCTTCTAAAACTTCTCATAAATATAATTCATCTATATTGGTCGGTGTTGCTTTAACAGCTTTTAACCCCTATTTTATTGCTTGGTGGATTAGTGTTGGTACTGCGCTCTTGCTTGAATCTATATCGGTTATTACATTACCTGCTATAATATTATTTTACTTTGCACATGTTTGGTTGGACTATTTCTGGCTGATTTTAATGTCTAAAGTTGGTTCATTTTCTAAATTAAATTTAAGAGTCTATAAAATTATTTTAACCGCTCTCGCAATAATGATCCTCTATTTTGGAATAGAATTACTTTACAAAATTCTTTTAGGATAAAATTTGAAACTTTTTAGGGAAAGTTTATATTCTATTATATGTTAACGTTTTCTGATATATGGTTAAACCAATTGCTTGGTGTTCTGCAAGCAGTTGGTCTTGTATAAGATGTGGTAAATGTTGTATGCTTCAAGTTCCTGTTAAAATTGGGGAAGCGCTTTTTCTACAAAAAAGTTTCGGTTCTGGTGTATTAGAATATTTTAACAAAGGCTTCCATATTAGGAAAAGTGTAAACAAATATTGTGTGTTTTTGAAATGGGTTAAGGGTAAAGCTTTTTGTACAATATACTCTTATAGGCCTAGAGCTTGTGCATTGTACCCATTCTACATTTATAAGAAACCGTTACATGGAGAAGAAAAGATGGCAAAATTTACCTTCTTTGATGAAGACTACTATGTTTATATTGATGCTGAATGTTCTGGAGTGAACAGAGGCTACCTACCTCTAAGTAAAAATGTTATAGATGCAATATTACTTTGGCTTGGAAAAGATATTATAAAGGTATCTTCCCACTATAAATGTTTAAAGAAAGATTAAAAAGTTTACAATTATAGTCCTAAAAGATGGAAGGGATACAATATTTTTTTAATCCTCAAACTGTTGCAGTAATAGGCGCCTCCTCAAAGCCTGGCAAGATTGGCCACGAATGTTTCAAAAGTATGGTTAGGGGAAATTTTAAGGGGAAAGTTTACCCAATAAACCCCTCTGTTCCAGAGGTTTTAGGTGTAAAAGCTTACCCAAGCATAGGAGATGTTCCAGAAAATATAGACCTAGTGATTTACGCTCTTCCAGCAAAAGATTCAATTGAAATATTTAATCAGTTTAAGAAGAAATCGGTAAAGGCTGTTATAATAATTTCTGGAGGTTTTAGAGAGTTTTCAGTAAATGGGGTTATGCTTGAAGAAGAGGTTTTGAAGATCGCTAGAAGGGACGGTTTTAGGGTCATTGGCCCTAACTGTGTAGGTGTATACGATAACTTTTCTGGTGTAGATAGTCTCTTCCAGCCTTATGAAAGGCTTCCTAGGCCTAGAAAAGGTGACATTTCAGTGGTTTCCCAAAGTGGAACTTTTGCTGTCACTTTTATAGATTGGGCTTCCGAAGAAAATGTAGGAATAAACAAGGTTGTAAGTGTTGGAAATAGGGCTGACGTAGACGAGGCGGAGTTAATAGAATTTTTGGACAGTGACCCCAACACGAAGGTTATAGCATTGTATATTGAAAGTTTCACTGATGGTAGAAAACTTGTTAAGTCCATTAAAGACTGTAGTAAACCTGTTATAGTATTATTGGCAAGTAAATCCTCATATGGTGCAAATGTAGCAAGATCCCATACCGGAAGAATGGCGTCCAACTACATCATTGCAAAAAATGTTATAGAGTCTGCGGATGCCATTATAACAGATGACTTACAACAATTCTATGATATAACCAAATCTGTTTCACTCTCTAAAGGGTTTATGGGAAAAAATATTGTAATGGTAACTAACGGTGCTGGACCTTGTGTTATTGCTGCAGACCTCATACAAGAGTATAAGTTAAACTTAATAGAACCTTCTAATACACTTAAGAATACGCTCCGAGAACATCTTCCATCTTATGCGATTTTAAACAATCCAATAGACTTGACTGGAAGCGCTACCTCAAAAGATTTCTTAAATGCAATAAGAGTTTGTGACAATTCAGAGGAAGTTGACATCATATTACTTTCCATTGTATTCCAGGATGTTCCATTGGAAGATGATTTTGTGAATCAACTTGCAGAAAATAAGCCTAAAAAACCAACATTTGTTTTCGCTGCAGGAGGGCAGTATACTCGAGAAAAATTTAAAATTTTGCATAGGGCAAAGATCCCTGCATTCCAAAACGTGGGGAACCTTGTTAAATCCATATCTTCGATAATCGAGTTAACTGGAAAAGGTAAGCTTGCTTCCACATGTTAGCCTGCCTAGTAAAGCTTTGAAAAATGTAAACTTTCTACAAAAGTAGAGCGACTGTTATTTCTTGAAAAGATAACCTTTTTCTATAGCTGCTAAGTTATTTGACATAACTACTTTCAAAAATTTTGTAATTGTTTTGAAAGTACTTGTTTTACTTAAGTAAGGTGTATTTTGTCTTAACCTAATATTATACCATTTTCTTCTAATTTTTGGCCGATAAACTCTAAGCCAAAACTTTTTAGCGTACTTTTCTTCGGATAACCGTTTCTATCCCAGCAATGGTGTTCATAATATTTGTCCAATAAAACTTGATATTGCTCACGATTTAAGCAATATTTTCCAGCTAACGGTCTACTGAAAAATATTTCTGGTGGAATATCATTTCTCCTACTCCAGCCTATATGGAGAATATTATATGCTCTTTCTATGGTTTGAACTTTTTCACCTAAAAGTAGTAGGTCATATGCTGTATATTCTCTACCTACAGCTGATGTTAATAGATTAGCATAATCTTCAGGCAATAGCATAGTAAGCCTACTATTATGCGTAAACATACATATTCCTAGGCAGTCTAGTGCCGCATTAACCCTTTCCATGTAAACAACAAGCTTCTCCTTATTTGTGTAGGACTGTGGTTCTTCGATGGCTGTGATTCCAAAAAGCTTAATTAACGTTTCAACTGACGCACCCTTCAGCCTTTCTTCTATGACACCACCTCTTGTATGTGTTCCTCCCCGTGGCGATACCGCTACACCTAACGCCCATGCTACAGAAGTCCAAAGACATTCGAATAAGTCATTACCGTTTAAGTTAACGCATAACATTTCAGAACCCCCTCCAACTTTCTTTGAAGCCTTAAGGCATCCTTCTGAAAGTAGTTCTCCAAAACCTTTTCTATAAGCAATTTTCTCTATCAATTCGTACACTAGCTTAGGATCTCCCCATTCCAGTTTTAATCCGCCTGTAATACTATCGTTAATAATTTTCTTTTGATAGCAGTCTATAGCCCAAGCAATAACGTTTGCAGTTACATCTTCATCAAGACCATATTCGTTGCAAAGAAAATGGGCTTTAAGTACATCTTTTGGTTCACTTAAGCCGATTTTAGCTCCAAAATTATGGATACTATTACCCTGCAATGCTTCAACATACAACTTTTCTCTCTCATTTACAACCTCGTATATTGCCCAACATCCTATTGGACAACTTTTACACCTCTTATTCCCAACCTTCAAGCTATAGAATTCTTCTGGCATCAATTTCCTTTTTAATTCTTCTGGCGGAACTTCTCCTGAAAAGTTCTTGTAAGGTGTTTCTATATCCCAAGGGGCATCATAACAGTATACACCGTATTTCATTCTTCTCTTGTTAAATTCATCTCTATAAAGTTTATCAACACAATTTTCCACTGCTTTATTGAAAGCTTCTGGATTCGCTATCTCTAAGGTTTTTGTCCCTCTAACAGCTATCGCTTTAAGGTTTTTTGAACCAAAAATGGCTCCCTGTCCACATCTACTTGCAGACCTACTTCCACTAACTATAACAGAGGAACTGTAAACAAGATTTTCTCCAGCTGGACCAATACATAATATCTCAAAACCTTCACCTTCACGTTCTCTAATAAGCTTGTTGGTTTCAGAAACTGTTTTAAACCTAAGTTCAGGACATTTTACAATTCTAACATGGTCATCATCAATAACAATATAGCATAATTCTTCTGCTCTACCTGTTATCACAATGTTAGTTATACCTGCTCTTCTCATTTCATAACCAAAGTTTCCACCAGCATTAGCAGACCCTATCCCCCCATTAAATGGGTTTCTAGAATCTATACTGATTCGTGAAGCACCTGGTGCTTCTGTTCCACATAATAGTCCTGCCCCAATTGCTAAAGGATTGGCTGGATCAAAGCAGGAAGTTCCAACAAGTGTTTCATTAAAAAGAATATATTGATTAACTCCTCTTCCTCCGAGGAACATTTCATAATATTTTTTAAATTCTTCAAATGTATATTCATATTTTGATAAATTGATTCTAATTAATTTTCCTTCTGTCACACGCACTATATACTCCCTCTACTTCCTTTCACATATTATATTCGTTTATATGAATATTTCTAAAATCTAAAATAATTTTTTTACAAAAATGTTACAAGAGTTTGAGGACATTTTTCAGGAAAAGACTTTAATATCCTTTTTCTTACGCCTCTACATGCTTGAGTTTATAGGCCTTTTCCCTGCATTGTGCTGGGCCCTTTCACCGATCTTTTATTCACGTGGTTTAAGAAATCTTAACCCTTTTTTAGGTAATATGATTAGAGCGTTGCCTGCAACGTCAATAACTTTCTTGTTCACACTAATTGTTTTAGGCCCAGGTCAGACCTTCGGTTTACCATTAAATTCGTATATTATTCTTTTGCTTAGTGGTGTTATCGGATTAGGTTTAGGTGACCTTTTCTACCTCCTAAGTATAAAAAGAATCGGTCCATCACCTTCTATAACCATATCAAGCACTTATCCGTTGATAACTATTGCTTTCTCAACATTTTTTCTAGGTGAAGTAGTTAAATTTACTGTTTTGATTGGAACTTTATTTGTAGTACTTGGTATAATGATAATATCTAGAAAAGATGGTAATAGTAAAGTTGATTTTCTCGGTATATGTATTGCAACTCTTGCTGCAATATTTTGGAGTATAAGTATCATTCTTGTTGGCTCTATTGCACATTCAGGCCATCCTTTAGCGGAAAACTTTTGGCGTTTAATGGGCTATGTTCTAGCAAGCTTAATAATATTTTTATTTAACAAAAAAGATTTTTCTAAGCCAAAATTTGATTCCATACTTAACATAACATTGGGTGGTATCATTGCATTAAACTTAGGCTGGGCCTCATACATTTACAGTATTGAGGTTATTGGCTTATCTAAGGCTACAACCTTATCTTCTGTTTCGCCAATATTTACTGCTACTGCAGAGTTTTTGATTGAAAAAAGGTTCAAGCTAAACATTTTCATAGGCACACTCTTAACTACTCTTGGAATAATTCTTGTAACATTTTAATACTTATAAGGAATGCAATCATTGTTGTGACAAACATTTTCTCTGTTGCCACGCTCTTTTAAAGGGGTCCAAGTGACTACACTTCATCTATATTTGTTGTATCGAATTAGTTTATTTCTATCTCTATAGTTCTTTTTATAATCTCGTTCCTTTGCCCTTGGACCACATAAAATTCTTTATCATCCCTTTTTATATTAAAATGGTTTGGATTAAGCAATCGTCTAAACTTATCTCCAACGGCTAATTCTGAAACTTTAAAACCTGTTCCACCGGAAACCGAATCTCATACTTTTTAAAATATCATATAATAAAATTAATTTTTATCTTTTAAACCCGTTTATGCTATATATTTCTTCTAGCTTCTTTCTCGGCTTGATAGCATGTAAAAGCTTAGATGTCAACTCTATCCCGTTAGCAGGATAGCCTAATGCTAGCAGAGCAACAACCTTATACTTTTCGGGAATATTCAAAATTGTCTTAACAGTATTTTGGTCAAAGCTTCCAACCCAACATGTACCTAACCCAAGCTCTGTAGCCTCAAGCACCATATTCTGCATAGATATAGCAACATCAACAACATACCAATTAGGCGATACATCGGGGTCACCGCATCCAACGATAACAACAGGCGTATTTTTTAGGAAACCAGCCCATCTTCCACTTTCTGCAATCTTCTTCCTTTTTTCTGGGTCTGTGACTATAATATAATGCCATGGTTGGCTGTTGTGTGCTGAAGGTGCAAGCCTTCCAGCCTCCAACACTTTTAAAATAAGCTCCATTGGAACTTCCTTATCAAGATACTTTCTAACAGACCTTCTCTTTTGGATGGCTTCAAAAACATCCAAACCAATTCACCACCTATAAAATGTTTGCTTAGCTTTTAAAAATTTATACGATATTTTGTAGCAGCTGCAAACCTTTTATTTTTAATATACTCTATCTGCTGGCGAGGAAAATTGGATAAACCATTTCAAAACAAACTTGTTTTAGAAGTTTTAGAAAAGTATAAGGTTATATGGTCTATAGAACATGCGATGTCTCTTTTGAGTTGGGATAGTGAAACTTACATGCCTGAAGATGGTGTTGAAGAAAGGAGTGTAGCCTTTAGCCAGCTTGACCTTCTGAAACAGAAGTTTCTAACAGAAGAGAGTTTTATGAAACTTGTTGATAGGGCTAATGAGGAAAAGGAACTAAATGATTACGAGAAAGGTGTTCTAAGAGTTTTGAACAGGGAAATTAGAGTCTACCGTCTACTTCCTCCAAAGCTTGTGGAAGAGTTAGCAAAAGTTACCCAAGAAGCTAAAATTGTTTGGAGGAACGCGAGAATAAGCAACAATTTCCAAGCTTTTCAGCCATATCTTGAAAAAATATTTTCTCTTTCAAGAGAGTGTGCCGACTACCTTGGCTACAGGGAGCATCCTTATGATGCACTGTTAGACTTGTATGAGGAAGGATTAACCTCTAGAGATGTTAGCCAAATATTCGATTCCATAAAAGATAGGTTAAAGTTTTTGCTAGAAAAAATCCAGTCTGAAAAAATGTTTAGTGGAAGGCATCCACTCGAAGAACTTGAATATGATAAAAATGTTATGGAAAGGGTTAACTTTTGGATTGCTGAAAAACTAGGGTATGACAAGAAAAGGTTTAGAATTGATGTTTCAGCGCATCCTTTCACAATACATATGGGTTTGAAGGATGCACGCATAACTACAAGATATGAGGGTAAAGATTTCAAATCCACACTTTTCTCGACCATACACGAATATGGTCACGCCCTTTATGGGCTTCAGCATAATGAAGCCTTTATGTTCACGCCGCTTGCAAATGGTGCTTCACTTGGTCTCCATGAATCGCAGTCTAGGTTTTGGGAAAATATAATTGGTCGCAGTCGAGAATTTTGTAGTGCGATTTTTTCGTTCTTGAAAGAAAATCTAAGTGTTTTAGAAAATTATTCTGTAGAAGATTTATACAGATACTTTAACATTGTTCGCCCAACACTTATTAGAGTAGATGCTGATGAAGTCACATACAATTTTCACATACTTGTAAGATATAATCTTGAGAAGTCTGTAATCAAAGGTGAGGTTAAAGTTAGTGAACTGCCAACATTATGGAACAGTATGGTTGAAGAAACTTTAGGAATAAGACCTAAAACAGACTCAGAGGGTGTATTGCAGGATATTCACTGGAGTCTTGGTTCAATAGGATATTTTCCAACATATACGATTGGAACAATATTATCTGCACAGGTTAGACATAATATTCTGAAAGAAATTCCAGACTTTTACGAAAAGGTTTCAAAGCTCGAATTTGGTGAAGTTAAAGAATGGCTTAAACTCAAGATACACTATTGGGGTGCAATGTATCCACCTAAAGAGCTTATAAAAAGAATGTTATGTGAAGACATTAATCCAGAATATTTCATAAAATATTTAGAAGAAAAGTACCTTTAAAAATATAGGTGATTAAAACTAGCGCGCTCTTGACTGAACTCGAGGCTCAAGTAATGTCCAAAGCCAGTCAACAAGCTCTCTAACATTTTTCGTCTGAATGTATACATCACCTGGTCCACTTATTTCAGTCACCAAACCTTCTCCTCCAAAGATCGTTTCCTTCAATCCCCCAAATTTTTTAACCCTATACTGGCATGTATCAGAAAATGCTACCAAATGGAAATTGTCTACTACAAGTGTTTCACCACTAGCAAGGGTGTGCTTATCTATAGCACCATAAGTGTTTATGAACAATTTTCCTTGGCCTGTTACCTTGATCATGAACAAACCTTGTCCAAATAAGCCTTTAGTGAAACCTTGCCATTGTACATCAAGGTCAACATTTTGTGTGCTTGCAACGTAAGAATTCTTTTGAATAATATACCCTTTTCTAGGCTCTACTTGTAGG
Organism: uncultured archaeon; assembly: GCA_938034445.1. GTDB lineage: Archaea > Thermoproteota > Nitrososphaeria > JACIWG01 > JACIWG01 > JACIWG01. The sequence goes on from CALHLD010000026.1 coordinate 113,510, forward strand.
ACTTCCATGTCTCCTATCGGTGCTGAAGTGAATGCAACCTCACCTGGCCCGCTTACTGCAGTGTAATCGTTTACGAAAAAGGATTGTCTGCCAAGCAAACTTAATCCAATAGTGCCGAGCAAGCTCTTTTCCCTTTTTCGTGTACGAACTTCTATTGTTGGGCTCATGTAGGTCATTGCACCAGCTTCGCCGACAATAGTTTCCCCTACATTTAATTTGACTAAAAGCATAGAATATGATGGCTTATATCTAATTTCATACTCCATAGCCTTGTTTATTCGCCTATTAGATTTATAAACTTAAAAGAACCTTTCTAACCCTTTACCCCTTACTATATCAATTATTGGAATCTCGTTTCTTAAAGGCAATGACACATTATATACTGGTGTTCCATAGACTTCAACATATTGTAACCCCCTATGTGCATGGCCAACTATTACGGCATCAAATTCTCTAATCAAATCCTCTAACCGATTTGAACCCATCTGCTTTAAAAACCTTGGATTTTCTCCCTTCAAAATTTTTAATGTTGGAGGATAATGTAGCAAAAGTATCTTAATGTCACCACCGCATTCTGAAGAAATCATTTTTAGCTTAGAAATCCTATTTCTATAAATTTCCTCTATCCCTTGAACATTCTTTTTCTGCCAAAATGTTGGCTCATCAAGTACACCACGTGAGCCAACAATATCAACCTTATAAGCACCCAAATCCAATGTTACACGCTCATCATTTAAGAATCTTATATTCGAAAGCTTTTCTTTAACAAGCTCCTCTCTATCCTCATATTCGTTGTTTCCAAAGCATCCGAACATTAGAACATCTACCTTGTTAAGAATTGAATTAACTTTATCCAAATATCCAAACTTGCCGCCATCAACTATATCTCCAGCCAATAGGAAAAATGAAACCTTATCCTTTAATGGAAGTAGCATATCCAATTTTTCCTCAAAAATTTTTAGGTATAATGGTGCATGTATGTCAGCAACAGCCGCTATCCTCATCCTACATAATTATTGCTATTAAAAAATAAATATTTTCCTGTAGATATAGATTGTATTGCTTCTAAAAAGCGCCTTAATATTAGAAGCTGAACCTTTGACAACTTTTAGTTTAAATCTTCACTCTAAAAGTTTCTCTTTCACTAACCAAATAAATTGCATATGTTTAGATTAGATAAAAATTATATTATAGCTTCCAAAATACTTTTATCATGAGTCTATCGATTGCAGTCCATCAGCTTTCTTTTGGAGAAAATAAAAATGAAAACTTAATTAAAATCATTTCCCATATAAATGATTCAACACAATATCTAAATATTTTTCCAGAATATTGCATGGGATTACCTTCTAGTGGGTTAACAAAAGAACATGTGTATGAAAATGCTGAATCTGTTGAAGGAGAATTTGTTTCAAAAATTGTTTCAAAAACTTTAGAAAAGGAATGTGCTACAATATTTACAACATATTTAAAAGAAAAGGGTGAAGTCTATAATGCTGCAATATTAGCTGAAAAGGGTAAGATTAAAGCTGTTTATAAGAAAATACATTTATTCGACGCCTTCGGTTACAGGGAGTCTGAAATATTTTCTCCAGGAAACGAAATTATAATAGTTGATTTCAGTGATTTCATATTAGGTTTAGCAATATGCTTTGACCTTCGTTTTCCAGAAATCTTTAGAATCATGGCCTATAAAGGTGTAAACCTCTTTGTTGTGCCTTCAGGATGGTATAAGGGGCCTTATAAGGTTGAGCAATGGAAGATCCTAACATCTTCAAGGGCTCATGAAAATGTTTCTTTTCTTGTTGCAGTTGATCAAATGAGTCCACTTTTTATTGGACATAGTGTTATTGCATCACCATATGGATATTTGATTAAAGAATGCGGTGAAGGGGAAGAGTGCTTCTACACTGCATTGGATGTAAATGAAATATATTCTGCAAGGAAAAATATTCCAGTCATAAACCTCTCCAAACCAAATCTTTATATGAAATTTTACAATAGTATATTTAAAGAGAAATAGTATGTTAAAGAATTAAAATGATTACCTTAGTATTACTACCTCACAATATTTTGAAGCCTTTTCCTTGAAGTTTTCTGCATTCGAGCGGCTTCCTACAATTGCGCCATAGTGCATTGGTATCGCAACCTTAGGCTTTATCCCTTTAACCATCTCAACAGCTTCGTCTGAGGTCATAACATAGGTTCCGCTAACGGGCAATAGTGCCACATCTATTGGTGTATATGATGTGATTTCTGGAATATTGTCTGTGTCTCCAGCATGATATATTCTAATGTTCCCTAACTGTATAATGAACCCTACACCCTCATACTGTTTTGGATGAAATGGTTGTCCTGGTGCCCTAAACTTGTTAATATTGTATGCTGGTGTTGCAGTAAACTTCAGATTAGGATATTCAACACTTTCACCAGGTCTAAGATACTTTATCTCTTTCACATTTATGGCCTTTATGTTGCCTTCACAATTTTTTGAAGCTATAATAACTGTTTCAGGTTTAGCAACCTTTTTAATATCATTTAGGCTTAGATGGTCAAAATGGTTATGTGAAATAGTAATATAGTCAGCCTTTTCTAGAGCCCTTATTTCATATGGGTCTGTATAAAGTATTCTATTATCCCATTTTATTTTAAAACAATCGTGATTCAGGTACTCGAACTCAATATTCTGATATTTGAACATACTTAACATTACATAAGGCATGCTTTTAAATTTTTAAATGCAATAACATATATATTATGTTTTGAAGTTCGGTGATAATATGAAGTTTGCCATCGCCCAAATAAATGTTACAGTCGGTGACCTTGAAGGTAATGTGAAAAAGATTCTAGATTATTTAAAAAAGGCTGTTGATATCGAAGCAGATATAGTAATTTTTCCAGAACTCGCTATAACAGGCTATCCACCACAAGACCTTCTTTTTGAAAAGTCTTTTGTTAGAGAAAATAGAGAGAAACTTTATGAGCTGGTTGAATGTTCGGGAAACGTTGTTGGTGTTGTAGGCTATGTTGAATCTGTTGGAGAAAGGTTATACAATTCTGCAGCCGTTTTTCAAAATGGAACAATTTTGGCTAAGGTGTATAAGACTCTTTTGCCAACATATGATGTTTTTGATGAAGCAAGATATTTTACAGGCCAAGATGTTAACGATATAAGGCCTGTTAGGGTTAATGTTAGAGGAAGGCGTATAAACTTGGGTGTTGAAATCTGTGAAGATCTTTGGGATGAAAGATATGATGTTAAGGTTACAGAAATTCTTGTAAAAAGGGGTTCAGATTATATAGTAAATATTTCAGCTTCACCATATTATGTTGCAAAAAAGTTTGAACGCCTAAAGCTTTTGAAGGAGAAGGCTGCACAGTATCATGTTCCAATATTTTATGCTAATTTGGTTGGTGCACAGGATGAGCTTGTTTTTGACGGCCAAAGTATGGTTGTTGATGGGGAAGGAAATCTTGTAGCATATGGTAAACAGTTTGAGGAAGACATTATTCTTGTTGATGAAAGAGAATTTGGGGAAAAGAATGTTCAGCTTCCACCATATGTTTTCGAGGAGGAAGTTTTTAATGCGCTTGTTCTTGGTGTTAGAGACTATTTTAGAAAGACGGGCTTTGAAAAGGCTGTTGTTGGAATGAGTGGTGGCATAGATTCTTCACTAACAACCTGTATTGCGGTTGAAGCATTGGGAAAGGAAAATGTTATAGGTGTTTTAATGCCTTCAAAATATTCTTCAGAAGCCAGTAGAGTTGATGCAAAAAATTTAGCTGAAAATCTAGGAATATTACATGTTGAGATTCCTATTCAAGAAATCGTTGATCGTTATCGAAATGTTATGGAACCATATCTTGAAATGATTAGGAAACATTATTCTATAAAAGTTGAAGATGATGATCCTGTAGCAGACGAAAATATTCAAGCAAGAGTAAGGGGAAATATTTTGATGGACATATCTAATAGGTTAAAGAATTTGAAGATACTTGTATTAAATACTGGGGATAAGACTGAAGTAGCATTGGGATATTGTACAATATACGGTGACATGGTTGGCATGCTAGACGTTTTAGGAGATATAAGTAAGCTGGAATGTTATAAGCTTGCAGAATACTATAACAGGAAAAGTGGAAAGCAGGTTATTCCAGAAAATGTTTTCAGAAAAAAGCCTTCCCCCGAACTTAAAGAAGGACAAATCGCTCCCTTCGATTACTCCATAGTAAGCCCATTAGTTGACGAGATAATAGAAAATCGTACGGGTAAGCAGGAGCTGATAGAAAAAGGCTATCCAAAAGATGTTGTATACGAAGTTTATTCCAGAATAAGACGTTCAGAGTATAAAAGATGGCAGGCGCCACCATGTATTAAAATTCATAAGAAAGCCTTCAGCTTAGGCTGGAGGATGCCAATAATAAATAAATATGATTGCTGAAGAGCTATTTTTGGTGAGGCTAGAGCTTGTCAAATCTCAAAGGAGACGTAAGCCTTTTAGAACTTTTCATGTACTTTTTTAGACTCTCTTGGACAGCATTCGGAGGCCCATTAGCTTATATTTCTATGATGGAGGATGACTGTGTTGAAAAGAGAAAGTGGCTTAAGAAAGAAGAGTTTGCAGAAATGCTTGGTATAACCAACATGCTTCCCGGCCCAAATGCTGCTGAAATGGCCATACATATAGGATATGTTAAAAGAGGGCTTACAGGTGCAATATTAAGTGGAATGGGCTTTGTTACACCATCTTTCATAATAATATTGATTTTAAGCTGGCTTTACTTTCAATACAATACTGTTCCAAACATCGGGCACATGTTTTATGGTATAAACCCTGTTGTTGTAGCAATAATCCTTGTTACAGCCTATAGACTTGGAGCTTCTCTAACACATGATATAAAACTTCTTATAATACTATTAATGTCGTTTCTGCTATCATATTTTACAGAAGTTAACGAGGCCATAATTCTACTTATTGCAGGCTTTGCAAGCTTACTGCTTTATAGGCCAAAAGTTAAATCAAGTAAAAGGTGTATAAAAATCCCCATTCTATGTGCTACAACACTATCATTCTTTAATTTTTCAATTGAAAATGCACCAACACTACTCCTAATATTTTTAGAGTTCTTGAAGGCAGGCCTTCTAATGTTTGGAAGTGGTCTCGTAATACTTCCACTAATAGGTCCAGATGTTATAAATGTCTTTAAATGGGTTACTGAAAAAGAGTTTTTTGATGGGATAACATTAGGCCAGATAACTCCTGGCCCAGTAATGAAGGCTTCAGCCTTTATAGGGTATAAGGTTGCTGGAATATGGGGTGCGTTTGTAGCTTTTCTCGGAGTGTATCTTCCACCATTTATAATAGTTCCAATTGTATCAAAATCTTTTAGGAGCATTAAAGATAATATTATGCTAAAGGATTTTTTGAAAGGTATAGAGGCGGGTGTTGTCGGCACAATATTAGCGGTAGTCTTTTCACTATCAAAGGTGGCTTTTATGGACTATTTAACCATATTAATTGCTTGCACAGCTTTAATTCTTATGACAAAATTTAAGGTAAATGTTTCGCTTATAGTGGTCGCAAGTGGAGTTTTTGGCTTACTAATAAAAACATTTTTCACATAACAAGGCTTATATAGACTTCTGAACTACATAATCTCCTATAAGCGTACGTATATTTTCATCTTTAACCAATTCCTTATAAAACATTAAATATTTAGCTAGCCCCTCTTATGAAAGGTTTTAAGCTGGACTCAGGTTAGCGGATAAACCTCATCCGCTTAATAGCGTAGGTGTACCTCGATCCCATCATCGCCCAAACATAAAATGTGTGAATTAGAATATAAACTTTAAGGCAGCTGTTCGCTAAATCTCTTGAACCTCCAAGCACCTTTTTTCTTAGACAGTATCATTTCTTTTGACACCTTTCTTCTAACCCCTTCAACTTCATCGAGAAAACTTTTTTCAGAATACAAGATTTTTCCCTCATCCAAGATTTCGTGTATAAAGAGGTTTGGTTCGTTTAACATTTCAATAAACTCGCTAGGATAGTAGCCTATTGCTTTTAAACCATGAACTTTGTAAAGTCCGGACAAGCTTCTCCTTTCAAAAATGTTTGCTGGAAGGTCTTCAGCGACTACACACACATCTATGTCACTATTTTCAGTAAAATTTCCTCTAGCATAGGATCCAAATAGGATAACCAGTTTAGGCTTATACGCCTCAATTTGTTTTAAAAAATCACAAATTTTCATATTCATAAGTTCTTTAAGTTTTTCCTTCGGCAACAACCTTTTTCACCTTCTCCAACAGAGATGTTGTAAGCTCTATTGCCCTTTTAGCCTGATCTTCTGTAAAATATCTTTTTGCAGGTCCGCTTGCAAAAGCGTTCGCATATCTGGTGGGTATATAGTATTGGTCCAGAACTTTAGCCGCCTCCTCATAAACTTTAAACTCTTCATTTATCTGTGTTAGTTCATCAAGTAGGTCGACTAAAGAATGAGTCCTCCTTTCAATACCATAATAATTTAGTGCAGCCTTTAAAGCGAGCTCAGCTGCCTGTTGACTGTTAAAACAAACTTTTGACCATCTTCCAGTTTTATAAAGGTCTAGAGCTGCACCTAAAAAATCTTCTGCATCTTCTATAAGATCCTTAGCCCTTTCAACCATCAAAAGCAAATCAAACACTTTGTCAATTTAAACTTTTATTATAACCTTAAAATTTTCTTTCCAGTCTCCCTGATAAAGTGAATGGTATTGCTGCCGCCATCGCTATAGCCTGAAGTAGGAAGGATTTTGTTAAAGCATTACATAAGTCTGTAAGCGTATAGGTTCCTATGTCTGAAACTAGACCTGCTGCCATTATAAGCTTTAAGGCAACATCATATGGTATAAACTGTACCATTGAAATTATCGTTATGTTTAAGCTTAAAACGAATCCTATGTTAAAGGATATTGTTCTTATGACTGAAGCAACCCCTCTCTTGTCTAAGGGTGCAACTGACATAATTGAGCTTGTGTTTGGTGCAATAAAAAGTCCAGCTCCAAAACCGAATAGCGGTTGACAAAATATTATAAAATTGGTTTCTGTTTCAGGAACTGTGGTTGAAAGACCTAGAAACGCTATAGAAGATGCTGCAAGTCCAATAAATGCTATACTAGCGGATCCATAGTGCTCTGATAATCTCCCACCAAGAACACCGAAAACTAGATAAGAAAATTCAAAAACGATAGAATCTTATATATTATCTATAAACTTATATATAGACAATAACTTATATATTCAAGTATGTTATCCTTCAAGCGAGTGATAATTAATGAGAAAGGAAATATTTTTGCTGATAATCACACTATTTTTGCTTGCTTTCTCATCATTCATGTCAGCCTTAGAAACTATTAGGGCTATCGGTTTCCAAAGTGTATTTGCTAACATTTCACTTACTGAAATTATGAAGTTTTCTCTATCAAGCTATATTACAGTCGCAATCTTAGCGTTAGGCTTAAATTTTATATTGCTATTTTCTTTAACAAAACGTTATCTTTTAATCGCAAGATTATCGGGCATATTTTTGGTTCTCTTAACAATCCTATTATTCTACTATCATGTTTCTGGAACAATACACTCAAATGTGCTCTACACATCTTTAATACTTTTAAGCACAATTTTTACTTCAACTGCAACATTCTATTCTTTTAAAGAAGAGGAAGTGAAACCCATTATTAAACCTTTGACAATAAGAGAAGTAGCTTACATAAGTGTTTTTAGCGCCCTAACTGCAGTATTAACTGTAAGCACAGGCGGACTAGTACCATCCCCTACTGGAGGATTCACACACATTGGAGACACTATAATATTTTTTACAGCCCTAATAATGGGAAGTAGATGCGGCATGTTGGTAGGAGCTATAGGCAGTGTTGCAGCAGACATATTCCTAGCATACCCACGCTGGTATGTTTCAATTCCAGCACACGGTTTCGAAGGACTAATAGCTGGAATTGGAAAAAATAAGCCCATATACCTTAAAGTAATGTTCTTAGCCATGGGAGGTTTTGTTATGGCGTCCACATACTTTGTCGTAAACATTTTCCTAAAAGGCTACCCAGTAGCCATAATATCATACCTTAGAGACCTATTCGGACAAGCGGGCATATCCATAATCCTCTCACTCATACTTGAAAAAATGATTAAAGCGAGAATAAAATTCACATAAGCTCCACCTTATCTTTAACAAATCCAATATGCGTAAAATAAAATCGCCAACAAAGCTTTATTAATAATTAAGATAAACTTTGAAAATGTTGACATATGAAGATTGACAGAAACCTAGTTTATAAGCTACTTAAACAGGTCCCTAAAGGCAAGGTCACATCCTATAAAGCTCTCGCCAATGCAGCAGGAAATCCAAAAGCCTCAAGGGCTATAGGAATGTTTATGAAAACAAACCCATATGCACCAAATGTACCATGTCATAGAGTAGTATATAGTGACGGTAGGCTTGGAGGCTTCTCTGGTAAGGCAAGAATAGATGATAAGATAAAAATGCTTAGAGAGGAAGGTGTGCTCGTAAAAGATGGCCGAATAGTAGATTTTAAAAAGCATTATTTTGACAAATTTTCTATTGAAAAAGCTATGAGAGCTACGTTACCATAAACAATTTTATTTTGTCTATGAATCGTTTGCTACTCTACTAGAAAAAATTATGTTTAAATATATGTTTAAACATAATTTTATGGAGGTGTTAAATGAGATGCCAAAAACGATAACTATTAGAGACGAGGTTTATAAAAAACTATTAAAGGTTAAGCGTGAAGGGGAAAGTTTTAGTGAACTGTTTGAAAGACTTATTGAAAATGTTAGTTCTGTTGAAACTTTAAAAAAACTTAGAGGCTGTATTGAGTTTACTGATAAAGAAGCTTTACTTAAAGAAATTTATTCACTGAGAGCTGAGCGTAGGCTATGATAATCTTAGATACTGATGTTTTAATAGAAATCTTTGACAGGAGGTCAGAGAGAGGTGATGAAGCTTTAGAAAGAATAGTTGAAAGTGGAGAAAGTGTCCATACAACTGTTATAAATCTTCATGAAATATTGTATGGGTTAAACAAGTTTGCAAAGCCTGTGAAAGAAGTATTAATGCTTTCTATTTTAGACTATAGGAAACAAGATGCGATATTGGCTTCCGAACTTGAAATAAAAGTGGAAAGAGAAGGGTCCCCTGTTCGTAGAACTGATGCAATAATAGCTGCAATCACAATAAATAATAATGGTCAACTCTACACCTTTGATGAAAAGCATTTTAAACCCTTAGAAAAGTTCGGGTTAAAATTGTTCAAATAAGTATATTACAAGAAATTCGACAAGAAAGCCTATAAGGGAATCAAAAAGGTTGGTCATAAGGAAAGAGTAGTCAATGATATCCTCCATAAGATAAGCAGAGCCATACTCAACGAAGCATTGTCGAATGATTCAATGATAGTTCTGGGAGACCTTAAAGGAATTAGGCGTAACGGAAAAACTAAAACCAAAGCCTTCAAGAGAAAAATTAACAACGGATTCCCATACCATAGGCTAAGCCAATATATAGAATACAAAGCAAAATGGTATGGAATCAAAGTCATTAAAATAAGTGAAAGAAACACTTCAAATCTGTGCCACAAATGCGGGCATAAGGGGCTACGAGTCGGAAGCCTCTTCAAATGCCCAAAATGCGGATACCAATGCCATGCAGACTATAACGGCACCATGAACACACTCAGGCGGGCTATGGGCTACATGTCCATAGCAGGGACTCCGTTGACAGAGCCCGAACTCGGTATAATGAAAGGCTTGAGCCTTGAAGAACCGAGAATCTCCCAACTTTAGCCGTGGAGAGTGTCAAAAAATAAGATTTTATAGTGTAAAGAATGTATACATTATAGTAAGTTAGGAAGGACTGTTATAGAAATTTCAACTTTAAAGTACTTTTTAAATAAAGCTCTAAATGTATTTCTAATTTGAGGTTTTAGCAATAATGTCAAATCGATATTAGATTGTAATTGTTTTTCTGATACGCACACTGGATCATATGGTTTTAAAAATATAGTAAAGAATATATATTGGTAATTTCTCTTAAGTTTTGAGTTGTGTTGGCTGAGAAGGTTCCTTCTTGGATAGAGAGGTTGTTGCTTCCAAAGCTTAGTGAGTTGAGTGGTGAAGTTAAGGCCTTAAACGCTAAAGTTGAAAGTTTGGAGAAGGTTATAAATGGCTTAAGAAACGAAATGGGGAGCATGAGGAATGAAATAGGGGGTATAAGAAATGAGATGGGAAGTTTGAGGAATGAGATGCTCGCAAGGTTTGATGCAGTAAACACTAGAATAGATAGCTTGGAAAAGAGTATTTCTACCAAAGAAGAGCTTGCGGAAATAAAGGCTAGACTTGCTATACTTGAAAAGAAGGTTTTATGATATAAGAGAATTTTTCCACAATTTTGCAATAGTCATTTCATTTTCTAAATTTTCCTATTGTTAGTCATGTTAACAATATTGCTTATAAGTTAATAATATAATTGTTTAGGTTAATCCAATATTTTATCAAGTACCTCTAGTTCAATTTTTTCGTAAACGCTTTTTATTTTTTCATAATCCTTATCCAATGTTAGAAGTTTTTCCTTATTCCTTATACAGATTGAGGCAATAAGTATATCGGCGTCATTTATTACTACACCCCTTTCTTTTAACTTAGCCCAAATGTACGATGCTATTCTAGCATCCTCTAAACTAAATGGTACCACATTCAACTCAGAAACTAGTGAAAGTATTATGTTTAGCTCTCTATCTTTTCTACTAACAAGATTTGAGTAAACAGCTCCTCGAAGCAGTTCGTAAGCTGTAATAGAAGTTATTTTAACCTCTTCAGAAATATTTAGTTTATCAAAGAAATCTTTACTCTCTAAAATTTTTAGAATTAATGAAGTGTCAAATATCAAATTCTCTCATCCTAAAACTTTTTCTTTCTTCAAGTATGATATCCAATACATCACTTTCCTTAAGACTTCCCGCATATTTTTTAAGAACCTCAATTGACTTACTTTTTCTCTCTTCTATTAATCTGAGTATGACATCGGAGAAGGATTCCTTATCTTTTTTCATTTTAGATAGAAGCTCGTATACATCATCCCTTATTACTATATTCTTCATATACTAATGTATACATATATTATGTATATAAATTTTGTATTTAAAGTCAAAAAAATTTCCCTTTTCCAACATATAAGCTAAATAATTTATTAAGAATACTAATTCGTTAGAAGTTTGATAAAAATTACATTACTCAAATCTATTAGAGGGAAGTGAATTTAGACTGAAGCCGCGCAGACATGACAGTACTAAAAATTAATTGAAGTAAAAAATTGGATATAAGAAACTTGAACCAGTACATCTTATATATAGTGGAATCAAAGAGAAATAAAATCTAGTAGATTTAATTAGTTTAAGACCCTTCCCCGTTTATTCAATTTTAAAAATTTACCATCTATTAAAATAGTATTTGGTTTCAAATCTTTATTTTGGTGCATTTGTTTCGAAGAAGTCTTCATCTCCTTCTCTAACATGCTTTCTTGCAATATTTTCGTCCAATTCTATCCCTAATCCTGGCTTTTCTGGAACCTTCACATAGCCATCTTCTACCAATGGTTGAGGCAGCCCTTTCACTATTCCACCATCCCACCATATTTTGTTTTGTGCGAATGGGAACTCCATTGCTATAAAGTTTGCTGGAAATGTTGATGTCACATGCACTGAAGCCATCAGTCCTATTGGCCCATTAAAGCCTGAATGTGGTGCTATAAGTATTTGATGCAAATCAGCATACTCAGCTATCCACTTTATTTCTGAAAGACCTCCACAGTCCGCTGGATCAGGCCCTATTATGTCTACCGCCTCCCTTTCAATTAGTTCTTTAAAGCCGTATCTTGTACATATCTGTTCACCCGTATGTATTGGTACAGTACTTTTCATTCTAACAATCTTATATGCTTTGACTTCAGTATATGGTGTATAGTCTCCAGTTATCAAATCTTCAAGCCATAGAATGTTAAATCCTTCTACTGCCCTACTAAATTTCACTGCACTTGGCACACTAAAGCCTGGACCACAATCCAATGCAAGCCCAACCCCATCTCCGAGAGCATTTCTTAAAGCTTCAACACATCTAACCAAATACTTTAAACCAGATTCAGTTAAATGTCCCCTGGAAGGATGAGGACCTCCTAGAGTAGTACCATAATAGCTTTCCGGAACACCATCTAATATGCCACCATGGAAGCCAACTCCAAATTTGAATATTTTAAAACCATAGGGATGCTCTTTCCTCTTCCTCGCAACCTCATAATAGTCTTCTGGTGCATAATTTTTTAAGGGTTCACCAGTGTTAGTGTTATATACTCTAACCTTATCCCTAACCTTTCCACCCAAAAGCTTATGCACAGGCAAACCAAAATGCTTCCCCAAAAGATCCCACAATGCAACATCAATAGCGCTTACAACACTGCCCCAAGGCTTGAAGCCCACAAACCTATTAATTTTCACCATAACATGTTGATGATCAGTAGGATCCAAGCCGACAATAAACTTTCTATAAAATTGAACCTGCTGTTTAACATACTCAGCCCTATATTCTCTTACATCTTCAATCTGCCCAAAACCACTTAACCCATTGTCACAATCGACACGAACAACAGGAGTATCAGCAATAATAGCACACCTGACATCAACAATTTTCATGCATATCAACTTTAGATTAAGTATGAAAATATTTAATTTTTTCCTCACTCATAATGTCATATCAGATTAAGGATGTTGAAAGCTCTTTCAATCCATTTCTAGAATATGATACAAAAAGATTTTGGGAACTAAATATTATCAATATATCGTTTATATGTCCCGATTATATACAGAATGTGATGGTTACAAAAATAAGATTCTATGGTATCTCATTTTTTGAAATAAAAGTAAATGGAATAAAAATTCTTATTGATACCATGTATTGAAGGAAACACTCTTTGTCCAATAAAAGTTAAAGACATTAATCAAGCAGACCTAATACTCGTAACACATGGTGCTCCAGACCATATGGGTAATGCCATAGAAATACAGAAGCGTACTAAAGCAACCTTAGTTCCAGGTTCCGGTGTAATGGAACATGCGCTACGTTCAGGTGTAGAAAAAGACAATACAATAAGTGTTCTATGGGGCGACCTTATAGAAGTAAAAGGTATCAAGATACAATATGTAGAATGTATGCACATTTCATTCTTTAAATCAGGTGACATTGTTTATTTCAGACCTCCCCCTAAGTTTTATAATAAGTTCTGAAGAAAATGTAAGAATATATAACATAGGTGATACTGCACTTTTTAGTGATATAAAGCTCATAGGTGAGCTTTATCAACCAAATATTATGCTAGTACCGATTGGTGGATCGCCTAAGCTTACTGGTGGATGGACACATCTAGCTCCAAGAGAGGCTTCACTAGCAGTTCAATGGATTCATCCATAAATAGTCATTCCCACACATTTCGACCCAAATTCTAATGAAGTAAACGATTTTATTAAAAGGGTAAACTTATTATCTCCAGCAACCAAAGTTATTGTACTGAATGTTGGAGAAGAACTAGCCTATATACCAAGACAACAATTTTAATCTACAAATAATTACTTTTCTTTATAAAATGACGCTAATAGAAGTACAGCAGACATTGAGCTAATAAAACAGAACAATATAGCATAATTCCAGCCATACACTTCAATAAGCCAGCCGTTAAAAGAATCAGCAAACATTAACCCCAAATATCCTAAACCATCTATAAAACCTGCAACACTAGCGCCACCAAAGGTTTTATCAAACTCCATCGGTATAACAGCTGACATAATAACATGAGGCCCATACAAACTAAAACCTATCAAAAATAGCGAAAATATGCCAAAACCCAAAGAAGGATAAGTAGCATAATAGAGAACTAATGTTACAAAACTCAAAAATACAACTAAAGAGCATAAAACAAATCTTCTTCCAAAATTTTTTGCACGATCCAAAAGCCAACCTGAAAACATGGAGCCAAAAATTCCCCCTAAAGGTATAGCTACAGCAAAATAACTTGCTAACTCCAAACTTAAACTATACCTTTCAAACAAATAAGATGGAGCCCACAAAGTAAAAACACTTCTAACAAACTGAAGAAGAACAAAAGCCAAAGCCACAACAACAATATTCTTGGAAGAAAACAGCATCCTAAAATTTTTAATCCAAACAAAACTACTCTCTCTAATCACATCATATTTTACATCCTTAACAGAAAAATATATCAAAAACGCTAAAACAACAAGAATTGCGGCAGGCACTATGAAAGCCATACGCCAACCATAAATTGAAACAATATAGCCAACCATAGGCCAAGCAATAACATTACCAACAAGAAAACAAGAACCAAATAAGCCGCCAACCTTACCAAAACCAGAACTAAAACTCGAACTTACAAGCTTAACTACAGAGGGCCAACCGGCTGCCTGAGCAAAACCATTAACAGCCCAAAAAGCAAAAAACAAAATCCAAGAATCAGCATAGCCAAACAAAAAATTCATTAAAGCTGAAAGAAGTAGTCCAAAAAGAAGAATCCTTCTAGGACCATATACTTCAACAAGTTGGCCGTGAGCAAACTGGCCTGAAGCATAAGAAATCGAATAGGCACCGCCAATCAAACCCAAAACAAATTTAGAAAAACCAAATTCCACACCAATCAAAGGTAAGACAACAGAAAAGTTCAGCCTAGCCAAATACAAAAGAGCATAAGATAAATATGAGATTAAGAAAATATGTTCACGATTCAAATCTAATCATAACACCCTCTTCACTAAGAGGGCATCAATAAATCATCATTTAAGTTTAATATCATTTTTATGTAAGGTGAAGTCTTGACTTGAGGTGAGCTTGCAGCCTCAACAATATTAGCGACAATACCTCAAGTTGCGTTATACCTATCCTTCACAGGTTTTACTATAAGCGGTTCTAGAACACCCACTTGTTTAATGCTTTCTACTAATTCATCTATATCGCCAAGCTCTTTCCTCACATTGCATTTCTCAATAAACAATTTTTTCAAGTTCCACTTCACTCATTTCCTTCAGACGCTGGTTTAGATATAGGAGATGTTAAAAAATTATTGTGTTTAAATGCGGATAAGAGAGTTTTCAATTATACTCCTAATCCTGAACTATATTATAAGTTTGCTAAAAACTTTCAAACAAAATTTCAGCTTACAAAGAAAATATTTAAATTTGAAAAATGTGATTCTCTTATGAGAAGGGTGAAAAATGGGTAGGGAGGAAATTTATGGGAAGATTATTAAACTACTGAGGAATAAAGGAGCAAAG
>CALHLD010000027.1 GCA_938034445.1 uncultured archaeon
TCCTCAAATTTTAGTTCAAGGATTAATGGGCCACAAAAGTTTAATTCTTTTACGAGATTAAGGACTTCACTAATGTCAAGTATTCCGGAGCCCAGTGGCAAATGATCTTTTATGGATTGTTTCTCACCATCCACTCTTTTCACTACATCATGTATATGGATTTCACTTATTCTATCTTTTGAAAGCTCGAAAGCTTCTTTCAAGCCAACATCACCAGGAAAGCCTGCAATAATATGTCCTACATCAATACATAATGTAGTATTAAATTCTTTGGCCATCGCTATCGAGTATTTAAATGGAAATTTTACTGATTCAAGCGCAAGCTTTTTCGATGACACTCCAAGTTGTGAAATATTTTCAACAAGTTGTTTAACAAAATTTCTGGAATTGTGTGCAAAAAATTTTATTAAATGTTCTTTTTGGTCTGCCGCAAGTTTCATGTTATATGCTTCTGTTGCAAAATCTCCTGTAGCATGCAAGACATAGGCTATGGGATCAAGTTCTGTAACCTTCTCAATTAAACCTGTCATCACCTTAACTGTAGCGTCCCTGACTTCGTCAATATGTGATGATGGGTCTACAGACCAGAATGGCAAATGTATGGAGTAAGAGAGTTTAAACTGTTCCTTTAGTTCCAAGAGACTTTGTACACATTCTTTTGAAAAAAGTTGGTCTGGGTCTTTGAAAAAGTAGTGTGTGTTTAATACTAGTTCGACGTGCTTGAAGCCTAGTTTAGCAGCCTTAAGAACCTGTTTAGGATAACTTTCTCTAGCACTAGAGTTTACTTCATTTACCAAGTCTGAGAACCAGAATATTGGTACACCTATTCTCAACCTAATTCATCCCTTAAACTTATACGTTAGAGGGGCTAAAGTATTGCTTAAAAAATTTTAGCTTTCAAATAATGTAAAATATTCTTTGGGTATAGAACAGCATGCATTAAACGTTTTCATACCATATTTTGTTATAACATTCTTCGATGGCAAAGCAATCCTCGATATTAAACCATTTTCTATGAGAATTTCGTCAAAACTTCGTTTAAGTGATGGAGGTCTCATACACCCTAAACCAATTTCCTTCCTCAAATTTTGTGCATAATTAAAAAATTCTAAAAGAATTTTTTCGTCAGGAGGTTTAAATGTTTCCATAGAAGTATATTTTGTTGGAGTAAAAACTAGAAAGACGACAAGTGCTATGTCATGGCCCTTTAATATTTCAACTGCCTCCCTTTCTTTAAATATTGAACCGTATCTTAGACCTAAGGGTATATGTGGTACAATATGTGGGGGACCATATTTTTCAAGATATTCTAGACTCTTTACATAGTCTTCTGGACTTTTATCCAAACCCTGGATTTCTTTTATTATAATAGGGTCAACTATCAACTGATAGTCAACAATATCTACTCCACTTTCTCTCATTCTCGAAGCAAGTTCCTTATCAACTAGTCCAGAATGCACACTAATAATCATTTTGAAATCATTTTTTACAGTCTTTATAATTTCTAGAAAAGGTTCTATTGGAAGAAAGCCTTCTTTATTAAATCCGCCACTTAAAAGTATACCTCTTGCACCCTGCAAATAGAGATTTTTTGAAACATGGTATAGTTGTGTGGGAGTACTTGCATTTATCATGCCCTCTAAATAGTGCTTCTCACAGTATTTGCAATTGAGCATACAATAGTTTCCAGTAATACTGATAGCAGGATATCTTTTACCAGGAATAAATGCCTTCACTTCCATTTCTTTACACCAATAATTTTTTAATCTGGCATCTAATGAGTTCAATATCTTTTTCAAGTAAAGAAGTTGATGGATAATTGTATATTTTAGTCGGCCTTTCATTATAAAATGGTCTATTACATGCTGGACAACCACTAGTAAGGAAAGCGTTTTTTATTTCATTAACATTAACGTTAATCTTCAACTTTAGTTGATCTTCTTTTATATCAACAATTTCCTTTAATCTGTAATTGTTGCTTAAAAAATATCTTATAATCTGCATTAATCTATACTTTCCAATTTCTGGTTGTGGAAAATGCTCTAATGGTGTACCCTTTACTGGAGTAAAGGAAAAGAGTGCAACTTCTGCACCCATTTCATAAACTCTTTCCATCGTCGAAGCAAATTCTATATCATCTTCTCCTAAACCATATATGAGATGCACATACACATTGTGGGGATTAAAAACTTTAACACCTTTTTTGATAAAGTTCCAGAATAAATCCATTTTAAATGGCCTCTTTATTTCCTCAAAAATTCTATTTGAAGCCACATCCATTCCTACACCTATAGAATCAACTCCTAGCGACTTAAACTCATATAATGTTTTTTCAGAAACTGGTGTTGTAGCAATAGATAATGGAACATTTAAACCAGCTTCTCTCAACCTTCTAATAATGTCAAATGCCTCTCTCTCAAAATCTTCTTTTAAAACTGTCTGTAAACATATTCTTGAAAAATGTTCCTCTCCAATTTTATTAACGATAGTTTCCAACTCGATAGCAGGCCAAGGTATTCTTGAAACAAATTCTTTATTTGATTTGGAATATGAACTTTGTGGACAAAATAGGCAGCCTGCATTACAACCATAACTACTATACTGAAGTAGGTAGCATGTAGTTGGTTTAATATCAAAATTTGCATCAATTAAGCCTAACCTAGATAAACTTCCTATAGAAGCCCTTATCATCATAAGAAACTAAATTATATAATTATATATTCTTTCCTAATTCTCTATTAAAATTTATATACGGTGAAAATTTTAACAATATATATGGTAAAAACCACTATCATTCTCGAAGACGATCTATATAAAGAGTTGGTAAGAGAGGCATTAGAAAAGTATGGCACAACCAGAAAACTTTCTAAACTCATTAATGATAAACTTAGGAAGACAATTTATAACGAAATGGAAATCGAAGAAAAAAGTTTGCGTGTGAAGCTTGGAAAAAAACTTTCTCCTGAAGAAATAGAAAAAATTGCTGAGGAGGGATGGAGTGAGGTACTAGGATGGAAGTTGTAGTGGATACAAATGTTCTTGTTTACGAGACTGTTGAAGACTCACTTTACCATAAAGAGGTTGTCGAAAAACTTAATCGTTTTTCAAGAATATACGTTCCATTTAATATTTTAATAGAATTCATTTTGGTTCTTAAAAAGCTTGGACTAGATGAAAATTTTATATGTAATAAGGTTAAAGAATTGTTGAAAAAAAGTAACATTGAATTAATTAACGCTAGGAAAGACGATTTAAGGAGAGTGGTTGACAGAATTATGAGCGAGCGATTGAGCGTTCTTAGGATAAATGATAAACTTGTTTTAGAATTGGCTATAAAAATGGATAAAACATTATACACGTATGATAAACAGCTTAGAGCTCAAGCAGAAAAATACGGTGCTAATCTAATATAGCGCAAATTTTTATAACCATGATATAGTAATAATTTGGTATGGAGAGCCCTTTAAAAAGAACACATTTATATAATTTTCATAAGATGAATGGACAGCTTACAGAGTTTGCTGGATTTGAGCATGCACTGTTCTATGAGGGTATTGCAAGCGAGCATTTGGCTGTAAGAAATTCTGTAGGAGTATTTGATGTAACACACATGGGTAGGACTGTTGTAGAAGGGGAGGATTCGATTTCCTTGCTTGAAAAGCTAATACCTCGTAAAGTTTCTATCATGAGCAATTTGCAGGGCAGATACGGGTTTTTTTTGAACAAGAATGGAGGCATAATAGATGATCTAACACTCTTTCGACTAGAAGAAAAAAGATTTCTTATAGTATATAATGCAGGTAATCGTGAAAAAGATTTTAGATGGATTAGGGACAATAGTGTAGGATACAACGTTAAAGTTACTGATGTTTCAGATGAAGTGGTAATGTTGGCAATTCAGGGACCGAATGCATTAAAGGTTCTACAAAAGCTTTCTGATAAGGACTTGTATAAGATAAAGCGTTATTGGTGCGATTGGATTAGGTTAGGAGAATTTCATGTTCTAGCGTCAAGGACAGGTTATACTGGTGAAGATGGTTTTGAACTCTACCTCTGGAACACACCATTACATATGAGTGAGAAGGCTGAGAAATTTTTTTCAATGATATTGGATGCTGGTAGAGAATATAATATTAAACCTTGTGGACTCGGTGCAAGGGACACATTAAGACTTGAGGCTGGAATGTGCTTATATGACCATGATTTAAATGAAGATATTACTCCTTTAGAGGCAGGATTTGATGGACTAATCGATTTTGATAAACCAGATTTTATTGGAAAAAGTGCACTCCTAGAACAGAGGGAAAAGGGTGTTGGTAGGAGGAGAGCCTGCATAAAGCTTCTTGGTAGAGGTGTTCCTAGGGAAGGGTGTGAACTATATTATAATGATAAGGTTATTGGAAAACTTACTAGTGGAACATATTCACCGTTACTTAACATTGGTATAGGCATGGGATATGTTTTAAAAGAATTTAGTGAGGCTGGAACAAGATTGAAGGTTAAGATTAGGGAACGTCTATTTGATGCTGAAGTGGTTAATCCACCTTTCTATGACTCAAGCAAGTATGGGTACAAGAGAGCATATCAGCAGTAATGTACAAATATTTAAAGAGTTTTATTTCCATATTATACCTGCCTTTTTTAAATCTTCTAAAGTTATTGTACCCTTACTCAAAAAATATTCTATTGCTTCTTCAACTGTCCTGAAACCGAATGCGAGCATCCTGTTTTTTTCGCTCATTATAAAAAAGCCTCTTTTAGCAAGCTTATTGAACACTGGTATCGTCATTAATCTTGCTTCAAGATCAAGATTTCTATTAAGCTTTTCACCCGTTACTGGATCATGTGTTATGTCAGGCCTATAAAGTAGATGTAATGGTGGAGGAGAAATTTCTTTCCCAACAAATGCCTTTTTTAATATAATCTTTTCACCATCAAATATAATATTAAGTCTGTCACCTACATTAACTTCCAACTTTCTTAAAATTTCATCAGGTATCTTAATTTTACCTTCTTCTTCTATAATAACATCCATATCAGACAACCTTTCTTCTCTCTAATGTTTAATAAATGTCCAACATAAACTATTATAAACATTATCATCCAACATATTTTTTAACTCGAATTTACATAGATACGAAGACGTATGACTGAATTCGGAATCGTTTACGAGAAAGGAGAGGTAAGTGAAGGAGACTTAAAAAATATTTCATCATTTCTTAATAAGATGGATATTGGATATAGGCTACATCCTGAGAACAGCATTTTATGCAAAAATGGACGTGTTTGCTTTGAAGGCCTTAAGGTAGATTACATTTTTGTAATTGGTAGTGATAAGATTGTTTTAAAAACTTTACTTGGAATATCGGGTAGGGAAGTACCTATAGTAAGCTTGTATGGTAGAAAGAGTAGAGGATTTTTTGCAATAGCAGGAATAGACAGCTTTCCTGAAGTGGTCAGAGAAATTGTTTCAGGCAACTACATGTTAGAGGAAAGGATGAGGTTATGTGCAAAAGTTGGTGATATTGAATTACCTTCAGCATTAAATGAGCTTGCAATATTTTCTAAAGAAAGTGGAAGCATTATAAGGCACACTCTCTCTATAGGTAATGAGATTGTTTGGAGAGATGTGTCAGACGGTGTTATAGTTGCTACACCAACAGGCTCTACTGCATATGCACTTTCAGCAGGCGGCCCGATTGTTAAAGATGCTGATGTCTTCGTCATAGTTTCGGTCAATAGTCTTGTACCAACCCACAAGCCAATTGTTACATCATCGGATAAAATAATATACATAGGAGACTTACTAAAGAATGAGAATATTATAGTAATTGATGGGCAAGTGAGAAGAACAATAGATTCTGATACAGTAACAGTTTACAAGTCAAAGTATAAGGCAAAGTTCTTGAAGATTAATATGGAAAATATTATCGACCTAGACACCAGACTTTCAAAGAGAGTGAACATTAAAAGATTGTATTCATCATTGGAAGGTTTGCCTCCAAGTGCTAAGCTGGTGTACAAGATTCTAGAGTATGAAGGGCCATTGAATAGAATTGAGTTGATAAATAGGACAGGGTTACCGTCTCGAACTGTTGATTACGCTTTAAACCTTTTAGTAAGTAAGGGTGTTGTCGTTAGAAAACAAGTGGATAAGGATGCAAGAATGACTATATATGCGATTTTATAGTGATTGAAAAGATAATTTTTAGGATTCAGAAATTTCTTCCAAAGACTTCCCCATAGTTTCTATACCCAATATTAGAGTAGATAGGCCAGCGAAAATGTGAACAAGAGAGAATACTGTGAATGGGCCGACAAGGCCTATTGTAGCAAACAGGTATCCTGTTATGGATGGAGCAAATATGCCCATAAGCCTTCCAAAACTTGCAGCTGCACCTGAGCCTGTACCTCTTATTTCTGTAGGATAGAGTTCTGGAGTGTAAGCGTACAGTCCAGCCCATGCACCGAGGTTAAAGAATGAGATTATTGAGCTCCATAAGAAAATCCATGCTATATCAATTTTTAGGCTTAAAAGTGCAGACGCTATACCCGCTAAAATAAGGTAAACTATTAGGACCTTCCTTCGTCCTATTTTATCAAGTAGATAGGATGCCGAATAGTAGCCCGGTATCTGGAATAGTGTAACAATTAGTGTCCACCATATGGATGTGACGTCTGTAAGATTAAATTGTTTTGAGTAAATGCTTGGAAGCCAAAGAAAGATTCCATGATATGTGTAAACTAGTGAACCCCATAAAATAAATAGTAGCATGGTACGTTTAAGATACTTTGTTGACATAAGATCCCTTACACTATACTTTTTTACCTTAATTTCTTCGATTTTAAAATTATTGACAGTAGATGATATTCCAGTTTTTTCTAAAATCCTTTTTATTTTTTCGATATCTCCTTTTTTGAGTAGATATCTTATGCTTTCAGGAAAAGATATTATAACAAAAGGTATTAGTGCTAAGGGAATAATTGCTGTAAAGAAAGCTATTCTCCAACCATAAGTTGGTAAAATTAGGTATGGGATTAGAAGAGATAATATTGCACCATAAACCCAAGCTGTTTCAACCAGTCCTAAAAATAAGCCTCTATACTTAACAGGAATATATTCTGAGACATATACTCCAGGTTGCGGCAGGGCACCGCCCAATCCTATTCCAGCAATAAATCTTAGGATAAATAGGGTACCAAGGTCTTGTGATAGGCCACATAATGCTGTAAAAACAGCTTCTAGAAGTAGAACAATAACTAGAACCTTTTTCCGCCCTATAATATCAGCGAGCCTACCGAATCCAAGAGCGCCAATAAACATTCCAATGTAGCCTGTGCTCAGCAAATATCCTATTGTAACCACATTTAGAGACCATTCTTTGGCAATAGGGGTAACAAGCGCGGCTATAAGCATAACATCCATTCCAGTCAAACCATAAATTAGTGAAGATAATACAAGTATTTTGTAGTGGAAACTGTTTAATGAGGCATTATCTAGAACATTATATATGCTCATCACTTCACAGCCACAAGTTTATAATAGTTAAACGTTTTTTGCAAAATTTGCTTATAAAATACTATTTTAAGCAAAATTTGCTTAACACACTATAAACATTTATAATAGAATGGAATCCAATTTAGATAAAATTCTTTTTTAAAACTTTAACATATGCATATAAAATTTTGGATAAAGTCTAATCATTTTTTACAATACATTAAGTTTATATTTTAGAGTATAAAGTCAAAGGATGTTCAAAATGAATGCCAAAGAAATTTTTGAAAAAGCATCGAAAAGCAGGCTCTTAAACAATTCATACGTAGAAAAGGTCTGGAATCTGATTGGAGATAGAAGCCTATTTCAAAAGTCACCGGACTATCTAAGAAGTTTAAGAAAAAGTCTATTTAGAGATGCCCTAAAATTCTTTTCAGAAAACAGCGAATACTATGCAAACCTTTTTGAAAGACTAAACATTAACTCAAGAAATGCAGAATTAGAGGACTTAGCGAAACTTGCAATACCATCTGATATATTAAGAGGAGATGGCCACAAACAATTTCTTATAAAAAGTGTTGATGGGGATGGCGAGTATTTTATGTCAAGTGGTACAACAAATAATGTGCCAGTAAAAATATACAGGAGTCCACTAGATTTGGCGATAATGATAAAGGCAAATACAGACCTCTTTGAATACGTTTACGGAGACTATCTTGAACCAGGTAAAGGGTTAGCACTTTTTATGGCAGCCCCAGAACTTAGATACAGATTAAATTTCGTAGCATTCGTACACTTGGCTTTAGAGGCTAAAAATATACCCCTCTTATATGGAATGAATCTTGTAGAAGGTTCAGCCAGTGGACCAGCTTGGCAGAAGCTAGTGCCAAATAAGGATAATATTGCAAAGTTTTTAAGAAGCAAGGAGGAGCCTAAACTTTTCTTCACGGCACCAGCGGGTATATTCCTACTTTCAAAACAATTTGAAGAACTCAATTTTATAAAAAAGCTGATGTATAGGATTGCCTCAGTTTTACCTGTCCAACTGGGTAGAGGGGGGATTGTTGTAACTGGAGGGGGAACAAAAGGTTTCACAAACCTGCCACCCTATAATGAGATTGTTGAATTTTCGAGAAAGTATTTTAAGGCGAAGGATAAGAGTGGGAAAGAGGTTTCAACACCTTTTATGGACGTTTTAGGGATGACAGAAACTTTGACAGCTATGCTGGATAGGTTTGGTGTAATGGATAAGGTGCCTCATCCACTTTCTGAAGTATTTCTTCTTGATCCAAAAACATTCGAGTGGAAGAATGAGGATAATGTGGAGGGTATTGTTGGAATATACAATCCTTTCACAACGTCTTGGCTTGAAGTATTCTATCCAGGAGACCTAATGATTTCCCATCCATCTGACAGATTTTATGGTAAAGAATTTGTTTACGTTAGAAGACTAAAGGTTGAGGAAGGGTGGGAGCTTCAAAGAGCATGTGGTGGAACTTTAGAAGAGCTTATGGGTAGAAGTTGATTGGAGCAGGAAATTAAACCCTTTCCTTTTCTAGAAGATTTAGATGTTATAGAAAAGGATGTTGACGGGTATAGGATATTTGAGGTAAGTGAATCATATTTTAGAAGAAATTTTCCTAAATTCAAAGAAGTTCAAGATGAGCTTTCATCAACACCAATTTTCGATAGAATAGAAGTTCTGAGTAAAGTTGGCCAAGTTTGGGATAGTAAGCTTCAGCATGGACGATTTGATGAACTTAAAGAGAAGCTGGTAAAGTCTACAGGATATAGTGAGAATCTGATAGATTTAGAATTTTCTTTTATACCAATTTTATTTGATAAGGACAACATACGAAGAAATATCGAATTTTCTTTCAAAAATATAGAAGGATTATATAAGTTTGTTGAAGTTGACGAAGGAGAATATTATAGGTATGTTCCCTCGGGACCAACATTTATTATAAGTTCAGGAAACTCGCTCATACCGCCACTAATACCAACAGTATTGTCTCTTGTTACCGGAAACATGACTATCTTAAAGCCTTCTCTAACAAACTATTTTGGAGTTGTAAAAGTTCTCGAAATTTTGAAGGAAGTTCCTGGGAACTCTAATGTTGCTGAAAGGATGTTAAATGCTATATTAGTAAGCTACTTCACCCATGATAGTCCAGTATTAAGGTACCTGCTTAAAGAGGGGAAGATTGGAGTAGTAAACTTTTGGGGAGGGGAACCTGCACGTACTGAAGTTGGAAAACTGGTTTATGAAAACCTTAACCATCCAAGATTTTTAGTAAACGGCCCCTTAACAGGAGTGGCTGTTGTTGATGAGGAGTCAGCTGACGATGAAACAGCGTGGGGACTTGCATATAATATAATATTGTATGATCAGCAGCTTTGTAGCTCACCTACTTCAACAATTTTTATTGGATCATTTGAGAAGGTTTTAGATTTTGCTTCAAAGGTTGCAGGACATTTGGATGAAATTGGAGGAGAATATAGAATTTCGTTAAGTGAAAGTGAAAATATAATATTGCATGGTGTGAGAAGAAGTTTACAGTTGAATGGTGCAAATGTCTTTTATTCAAAAAATTTGGATAACCCGTGGACAATTTTAGTGTCTAAGGAAGGAAATGAACTAGATAATGTGATAAAATACTTTCCACAGTATAATATATATCATAGAAAAAGGTTTATTGAGATAAAAGTGGTCGATAAAATGGAAAAAGCTTTCAGTGAAATTGAAAAGATTCCATTAAGGGAGGCTTTTAGGGGTGTAGATAGGGTTCAGACAATAGGTTTAGCTGTCTCTCAAAAAAATTTAGAAAATGTTTTAGAGAAGTTTGTAAGAACTGGAGTGTACAGGATTGTTCCTTTAGCTGACATGTTTATGAGAAGCGCTATAGAACCATATGATGGAACTATTTTGGCTTCAGCATTTACTAACACAATATATTATAGAAACAAAAACTTGTGGAAGTGATTAGATGAAGGTCCTTGTTACTGGCGCCTCAGGATTTTTAGGAGGACATTTAGTAGAAAAACTTGTTGACAAGGGCTACGATGTAATAGGTATGGTTAGAAAAAATAGTCCCAGAAAGCTTTTAGAAGAGTTAGCTATCAAACTTAGAATTGGAGACCTTGAGAATCCAGAAAGTTTAGTTGATGCAACTAAAAATATTGATATAGTAGTCCACCTTGCTGCATACTATACATTTTTTGGTAAAAAAGAAATGTATGATAAGATAAATGTTCAAGGCACACGTTATCTTCTTGATGCAATGGTTAAAAATAATGTTAGGAGGATAATATATTGTAGTACAACTGAGGCCGTTGGCCCAGTAAAGAAGCCTTACGTTGACGAAGACGTTGAACCTAACCCAGTCTACGAGTATGGGAAGTCAAAACTTAAAGCTGAAGGTGTTGTTAGAGAATACAGTTTAAAGGGAATAGATTATACAATCTTAAGGCCATCAGGAATATATGGTCCAAGAAATGTTGAAGATGTATCATACTGGTTTATTACAGGTTTTGCAAAAAATTCTCTAACAAGTAGATTCCTAGTTGGAAGTGGAAAAAATCTTGTACAGTTTGCACATGTTCAAGATATAGTTCAAGGATTTGTTCTAGCTTTAGAGAAGTTTGATGTTGCAAGAGGTAGGGTATATTTTGTGAGTGAAGAAAAAGCGTACACTTATCAGGAAGTATATGGAATATTAGCGGAAATTTGTGGTAGAAAACCTCCAAAAACACGTATTTCACCAACTTTAGCAAAAGCCATGATTGCACCAGTAGAATTTTTTAACAGAATTTTTGGTGTAGAAAATTTTAATTGGCATGTTAGCACAGTTGATGCAGTAACATGTGACAGGGCATATTCTATAGAAAGAATAAAGAGGGAATTAGGTTATATTCCAAAGTATGATTTAAGAAAGGGATTAAAAGAGACAGTAGAATGGTACAAGGACAATAATATGATTTAGTTTCCCATATTTAAAAGCCATTTCCACAATAACTTTTCATCACCATAAATTTTTGCAAGAATCGCTCTTCCAAACATGCATTCTTCAGGCAAACCACAAACCTTCATATATTCTTCAAGACGACCATTTTGCCTGTTGAATAAAGGTCTTCTTCTGACAAATATACTTTCATAACAATTAAGGTATTCCCTAAAACTAAAAGGCATTAAGTTTTGATTCCCAGGATAGCCCTTTTAATTTCCTGCAAGTTCATAACATGCGTACCTACAACTTTTTTAAAAAGTTTGTGACTATAAATGCATATAGCAACACAAATTCTCATAAACTAGAATAGTAAAATAATAATATTTTAGATCATATCCATTGCACGTTAATTTCTTTAATTTGTTTCATGTGTATATCATCTGTTATGCAGACCGTTTTAGTTGCTTTAGCTGTTGCTGCTATTATACTATCAGCCATAGGAATTCTGTACTTATGTCTTAATTCTGCAGAAATTTTAGCTATCCGAGAATCAACACTTATTATCTTAAAATCTTTTTCAATAAGTCTTATTCTATGATCAGCTACTTCTCGACCATCCCTTTCCAAAGTAAGCTTGTAAATTTCGTGGACAGCTATTGCTGAAATCATTTTATTTTTATCTAATCTTATCATATTTGCTGTTTTTTGGAGAACCTTATCGTCCTTTGAGTAGTAGTGTTCTATAAAAAATCTTGTATCATATATGCTCAAAGATCCTCATCTCTAAGCTTATCCAAAAGCATCTTCATTTCTTCGGGAGAGGCATATTTTGCACCCGAACCTGCTAGGTCTGCCGTGTTGATGGCTGGTTTGATTAGAATTCCTTCTCCAGTGTCTGTGAGTATAAGTCTGGAGCCTTCTACAATATTGTATTTGCGTCTAAGCTTTGCAGGTATTGTTGTCTGACCCTTCCTTGTTACAATTACTTCATATTCCATTACCGATCAGTACTACTTAATATAGTGTAGTACTTATAAACATTACTACTTAGCTCAATACCATGAACTTTAAACCCTTTCTAAGCAGATTTTGAAACATCGTAAACAATTTTTGAAGTCATACTTTTTGCTTCCCATCCATGTTCTATTTTTACTGTATTGAATTTGTTCCTTATATTTTCGAACAAATTTTTTGCCACATCAAAAACCCATCATCGTATAAAGGTAACCCTCAGAGACAGCATATAGGGCTGTTGGATGTCTTCGCTTAATCATCTTTAAAAATTCGTTTGGCTTATATCCTATTGTGGTATTGAGTTCGAAAAGCAAATTTAGCCTCTCTAAAAAGTTTTCTGGAATGTTTTCTGAAACAACTATTATGTCGATGTCGCTTCCGGCACCAAACCTTCTAGTAGCCATTGAACCATATAGTATTACTGTCCTTGGACTAAGTTTTTCTAAAACATTTCTACAGAAAATATGTATTTCTTTGTCATAGGGTGTATTAAGCATATTCGCTAACCTCTTTAACGAAGTGGATAATGTTGGTTGCACATTCTATAGCCTTTTTCATCCATTGTTCATATTCGTCTTTGTCGTAAATTGATAACTTAACCATTATTCAACCTCTCTAATATAATTATAATTTTTAAAGCTATTTAGAAGAATAGTAGATTTTGTGGTTCTTAGATATTTAACTTTATATGACACTTCCATTCATAAAGAAGATGCCGCATACAACACAATAGCAATAGCCTACTTAAAACAAGCGTTAGCAAAGCAGACTACTGATGAAGCATATGTTCATAGCCGACTAGACTCAAATGTTAACGCCGAAGATATTAAGAAAGCTAGTTGTAACTGATACTTGGGCTACTATAGAATTTGTAAGTAGATTGAAGAAAGAGGGGAATGCTTAGTAATAATCTCCCAATCTCCTGCTAACATAGAAGATGATATAAGAAAGAACGCTTAGAACATTTTCATCTTAAACTTCAAGATGCTGAAGATATTGCTATGGCATGCAGACTATTGGGTTAAGGAAATTCAATGCGGCAAGCGAATATTTGAGCAAAGGATAAGCAGGCTTGAGCAAAGGCATGCCATAGTTATGTCGCCTGTCAGCAAAGAGCCTTCCTTTATTAAAGCACCAGATGTAATAATCAAGCAATACAGGAGGAAGAGATTAGAAAACATCTGCCGAAAGTTAGGTTGAGCTAGATGAGCTTGAGCAGGAGTTCTTAGAAAGCACGAAGAAGAGACCGTTTATACCAGTTGTTGGGAGGAGAAAACTATTAGGATGGGATAAGCAGACTTGCAGCGAAGTTGTTAACAAGCTTGTTGAAAAAGTAAGCGTCTCGATTGGAAAAGTAAGACTGTTAGTCCTTTACCAGGTTAAGGGAAAGAGGCCCAGTTTTGAGCGCAAATACTACGTTTATTGGATCCTTAACGAGCTTACTGGCAAAGGCTTAGTTTGCAGGATAGCTAAAATAGGTGAAGCGAAACCTGACGTAGAAATACCTTCCTTAAAAATAGCGATCAACATAGAGCTTGGAAATTCTGAAGTCAAGGAGAACATTAGGAAGGCTTTAGAGAAGTTTGGGAAGGTAATAGTCTGCTCAGATAACAAAAGCTTATTGAAAAAGCTGAACCAGGAGAGGAAGGATAATAGAGTTTTAATTTCAGAGATCTGGGATATTCCAAGCCTTATTTCAATTGGTGCCGTTTTTATGGTAGTTTATTGGTTTGCTGAAAATGGGCAAAGGGTGAGAAAATCTTTGGGGATGGTCAAATGGCTGTTTTACGGCTATAAAATAAGCTTTAACAAAAAACCTTAAATATTACAAAAGAAAAAATCATAATTATGATAGAGACCAGTTTTCCTATAGGGGGGATGTCTGAATCAAGTGGCTATCTTCATGTAAGTCCACTGCCTAATCTTTTATTAAAGCTTATGGAAGTAAAGAGGCTTCCAGAATTTGTTCCATCAACATCCTTAAAAAAAATCCTATGAGGTCTTGGCAGAACCGCCTAAAAGTAGAGGTATTTCAATCAGGTTTGAAGGAGAAGGCATGTTTGAGGCGAGAATTAAAATAAAGTTTCCTGAAAATGCAAGAATTTGGTTATATTCTGAACAAAAAAGAAATCGAAAACAACGGAGTGAAATAAAATGGGATTTCTAAAAATAGTTGAGATGTTTTTTGGTGGTGTATTTACTCTTATTGGCGTTTTTCTAATATTCTATGATATCTATTGGCTATATCGGTATGCAAGCACTCCTCCGACAAGTAGCATCATAGAAGGGCTAGGGGCAGGCTTTGCTGCTTTGTTTATAATAATAGGAATTGTTTTGCTTTTAGTTGGAGCATTCTTAATTTATCTCTCGAGAAAAAAGAAGTCAAAAATTGAATTTTAGTGATAAAAATGATAACTAATTTAATAAAACCCGCTGAAAAAGGAAATTCATATCTTTCAGTGAAAAAGGCGGTGTTGAAAAAAGGCACAATGAGTTGGGCCACCGCACTTTCATTGGTTTTCCTCATCCAGTAATAGATTGTAAATTCTTTCAAATAATGGTTTCAGACGGGGAAGGTCATCTTTTATTATTTTCCAAATGATTTCATAATCAACTCCATGATGGAAATGAATTATTTTTGTCTCTTGTTTTTGCCATGGAAGCCCAAGGTATATCTTTAAATCTATCTCTTATATTCTGTGGCAACTGTTTTGTTGCCTCACCCACAATTTCAAGTTTTCTTACAACCGCACTTGAGGTTTTATCATCCCGAACAAAATCATTGAAATCCATATCCTCAACGAATTCCTCTATTTTTGTAATTGCGTCTATTATGTCTTTGATGTAAAAGGAAGCCTTTCTTTTCATATCTCAACAACCTCTTTCAAAATATCATTTCTTATCTCTTCCCTTAACAATTTCGCCCTTACAAGGTCAACTTCACATTCCAGCAGTTTCTCAAGTTCATCCCACAACTCAAAGAATTTGAGCCCGATGGGTTTTTCAATCTCAATTAAAATATCAATATCGCTCGCTTTATTTTCCTCACCTCTTGCATAGGAGCCGAATATACCGAGGATTAATACTCCATACTTTTTTCTTATCTCGTCCTTATGCTCTGTAAGTATCTTATTTATCTCCTGTAGTGTTTTCATATTTCTTCATCTCCATCCTCTTCGTCTGATGCATAGGTGGGAGAGGGTTGGGGGAGGATGGCAGGCGAATTTTGGAAAGAATTGCAATGCTCTATGTTTGCCAAAATCCCATCAGCAATGACATTCCATCTACTTGGATGTTCTATAGGACTCATTTCAATATAATCCCATAGCATCGGCGGAGCTTGTCTGCTTATCTCTTCCAGTTGAGGCCCTTCCTTCCAGAGCAGCTCCAAGACCCTAACTTGACGCTCGCTGTAGAAAGCATACAATATCTCCTCTCTCTTCATAGGACTAATGTCTCCGGCTTACTATTTTTTGTTCCCCCATCCTTATAAACATTAGCATTCTAGAGAAGTGGAACCATCACTTTAGAAGGCTATTGATATCTCGTAATAAACCCTTCAAAAACTGATTGTTCATCCATGTAGATAGAACTGGAGAGGCTATTACCCTAACCCTTCTCTATTCTCGTAAATATTAGAAAATCGATGAGGTAAATAAATAACTCTGCCTATATATTCTGCCAAAAATGTAAGAAAGGTGAATATTTAAATACGGGGTTTTGCCAATAGATATTAAAAGGTGAACAATGTGGCGAGGTACTTGAAGCACTTCTATGAGCGATTGAGAGGAAAGTATGCTGGCTGTTTGGTAAAGGTTGAAGAGGTAGAAAAGATGGAACCTAATGCCAAAGAGTATTTGAACAAGTTAGCCTAGGCTGGATTGATAGAGAGGTTAGATGGGATTGGTACTGGATTCCAAACAAGATAAAGGACTTTAGGATTTCTTTGAAAAAGCAGGGATTTAAGATAATTTCGTGTCAAACAGCTGCTTTATTGTGGAATAACGACTTCGTTCACAGGGATTCATATGCTCTAAAAGTTTCTGATAGATCCTAGGGTAAGGCTTCAGAAGAATTTGCTAAGAAAAGGGGATGGAGATTTCAGGTGGAGTATGTAGACAAACTGGGAAACTACGAGAAGGTTGGGGATTATTGGTCGAAAATATTGGCGAGACAATAATCGAATGCATAAGCAGGTGGGCCTTTATGGATGCCTTCGCAACATTATGCTCGAACAGGGATAGGATAAGGTTAGAAGATTTATCAGAGTGACGTTATTGGAAGAGAGTTAGGGAACAAAAGTAAGGGTTAGGCAGGCTTAGAGTGCTGATTCTATTTAATCAACGAGTTGGTCGGTGAAGAGGTTTTTTCTTGTTCGAAAGCCAAAGTTGGAAGACGAATACGTGAGGTGTGAAATAGTGGAAGCTATTGAGAAAGCGGTTGAGCTTGGCTGGATACGTTGAAATGGTAAGGGCTAGAGAGGAGGGATTGCTAAGCTGATAGAACTTCTCTCTGAAAAATCGGATGATTTTGAAGACCCTAAGCTTAAAACACGTCTTAAAACATGAAGAGGAAGAATAGTATTATCGTGCTCAGATAAGGATCTACGGAGGGCGGCTGAGAAAGAGGGGGCTGGAAACCATCGATCCCGAGGAGAGGAACTCTTTAGAAGAATTGGACAGTATGTTCGAGCCACAGTTTTAGTAATGTGTTAATTTTTTTATTACATGCTCAAAGTTTTCTTATACAAAGACTTCGATATCTTAAAGGTTTAGTTTCTAGGTATGGCTAAAGGGGAAACAGGTGAGCTTACACTAACCGAGAAGTTTCTGAAGTTGACACTCTCCACAACTGAAGTCAGGAGATTATCGGTTCTTCAGCTTCATGCTTCATCATACTGAGTTCTGGGCCTTCTTGTCGAATTTTTGTAACCTTATGTCTAGGGAGAAGGAAAGGAACCTATGAGGAAGTTGCTTTTGACTGCAAATATTATGTTTATGTGGTACTATTATTCGATGGAGCCTGTTTTTATGTTAACAAGTTTTAACAATATTAAGCTGGATACAGTTAGTATGAAACTTGTTGGAAATATTATTTCAAGAGAGTAAAGTTCTATGAGTTTTGCTATAATTGGTGGCGTTACTGCAAATATGAGCTGGTATGTTGATGTTGTTAAACTGTAGCCAACACCTCTAAAGCTTGCTGGAGTTAGTTTAGCGGTCATAGCACTTACCGGAGGCCATATTGCCGAACTCAAGAATGCGAACATGACGTAAAGTGATGCTAAGATGATCGTTGAGGAAGAAAAGGGTATTAAAATTATTGATAAAGCTGATAGTATCGTTATTACTGAAAGCAATCTTTTTTCTCCAAAGGTGCCAGCAAGTTTTCCAGAAAAAAGTGAGGCAAATATTCCAAGTATTGGGCCTATTGCAAATATTAGGCTGGAAATTGCTTCACTCAAATTTTTTTCAAAAACTAGGTAAGATGTTATGTAGGTGGTTATAGCTGTTGAAGCAGCAAACAAGAAACTTAATGCTATGAGAAAGTTGACAAAATTTTTTGTAAAAATTAGATTTATTGAAAAGTTAGTCTTTTTTTGGCTGATTTTTGAGTCTATATGTTTGGTTCCAATTAATAATATTGCCCAAATTAGGATAGGTGGAATCCATATTAGGTATGCTAGACGCCAATCTCCATAAACCAAGATTATTGGAAGAAGAATAAGGGCTGTTGCTGAACCAAGGCTTCCTAGAGCATTATGGATGCCTATCATTCCATTTAATTTTTTTCCATCCAAAAATCGGCTTATTGTGGATAAGCCTGAATTATGGTATAGTGGTGAGGCTATGTTGATGAAGGTTATTCCCAAAAATAGTGAAAATATGTCCCAGCTTACGGCTACTAAGGCACCTCCTAATGCTTGAGAAAACATTCCTAGAATAAGTGTTGGCTTAGCACCAACTTTGTCGATAAGCGCTCCAGAAACTAAACTTACTATTAGACTAAATATACGTGGTCCAGTCACTATTAAAGATACTTCAAAAATTGATAGACTAAAACTTTTTATGAAAACTGGCAAAAGTGAAACGTGTATGAATAAGTATACTTCAATAAGCATATGTGATATATTCATTAGCCATACAGGATTTATTGAATTTAATGATATTTCAGGCTTATGCAATATGCCAAACCTTCCAAATTCTTCTGATATAAAGTTAAAGGTCAAGACATAAAACTAATCTTATGAGAAGTATAGCAAAAAATTTAAAAAATTGTTCGCATCCCCTTTATTTGATAATAAAGTAAGTATGGAAGCAAAAATAGGTAATGTGCTAACGATAGAGACAGAATATTCGAAGATGAAGGCAGCTAAGTTAATAGAAGATATTGTAATCGATTCACTTTTCTTGCAGCTTCCAATAGAATGGCAGAATATTATAGATGAGATTGTTTCAGGAAACAGGTCTACAAAAAGAATTATAGAAAATGCTATCGACTCTGGTATAATAAAGGTTCCCGAAGACTCTCATTTAATAAAAGAGTATAGTCCACTATTCGAGATACTACCCAGCTTGCATAAGAAGGGTGTAAGGGTGTATTGTTGCCAAGACAATAGCGTACATGAGACAATATCAGAATTTCTTAATGAAATACTCCTATTAACTATCAGAGCGAGACTTGGAAAGATAGAGCCTAGAAAATGGAGAGCGCTGCTTGAGGAGGAGGCGAGAATGGAACTTGAGTTGACTGAAAAATGCAGTATTTACATTCTTTCTAAGGCTAAGAGCAAGAATCTTGGCATAGACCTTCCAAAAGAAATTTTAGAAAATTTGAAGACTAAAGGATTCCTAATTTACGAGATAACATTGGATGTCCCATCAAAGCCCCTTGACCTACTAAAGTATCGTATTAAGCAGAATTTGATAAAAGGTGAACAAATTTCTGATGAAGAGGTTGCATATTATGTTAAGGAGCACGTACATTTCACAGAATTGATAATGAGATATGGTTTTGATGAAGCCTATAGGATTTGGAGTCAGTCTAAAAAAGGTTAAAGGACAATATTATTTTCTCTTCTTAGACCTTATAGAGAAGTAGATGAATCCTACACCAATTAAAGCGATAACAAAAGCGATAGGATGGAAGGTTTCTGGCAGAGAGTACACCTTCTCTAGTAGGTATACAGAGAGCATAACGTAGGCAAACTTATCCTTTTCAGAAAGTAAAACGATATAATATGTTCCATTCTCATTAACTTCATAAGTAAATGTTCCATTTTTTGATTCTGGAATAAAGAATAAGGGTGAGCTTCTACCAATTTTATTGAAGAGTTCAAAACCCTTTCTGTCAAAACATACCAAAGAAATGGGCGCACCAGATATCACTGTATAGTTTCCGCCAACAATAGAATTTTTGTCCGCTTGAAAAGCAAGATGATAGGATGTACCTGTTATATTAACTAGCGAGTATTCAACAACATTTTTAGAGTAACTTAAATTCGCTAAATCCAGTTTTTTCAAATATTCAACCATCACTGATTCAGGCAAAAGTAGCAGTGATGAACCCATTATAAACAATATTATTCCTATTAATAGTAACTTTTTTCTCATACACAAGCGGTAAGTAAGAGTGGGTTATTAAACTATAGTCTGTTTACTTAAATAGTTGGCTAGTACTAGTGTATATATTTTTGCACATTTAACTAGCTCATCTACTAGAACAAACTCGTTAACTGTATGTGCAACCTTAATGTCACCAGCACCTAATATTATTGATGGAATTCCAGCTTCAACAAGATGGGTCATTTCTGTTGTAGCCTGAAAACCTTTAACAGACCTTTTTTCACATAACACCTTTTCTACAGCATAATTTGCTAAAATAACAAACGGATGGTTTGAAGGTGTTTCAGCTGGATTATGTGAATGATAAATTTTTAGCTCAAATTTTAGGCTAGGATCTTCAGAGTGAAGCTTGTCTAGAATCTGATGAAATTCTCTTTCAACATCTTCCACCCTATCTCCTGGCAAAAGCCTTCTATCTATTGTTATTTCACAAAAGTCTGGTACAACATTGTCTTTTGTTCCACCATATACAGTACCTACATTTAGCGTAGGCTTTCCAAGAAGGTAATGTGTTCTAGGATATGTTGAATAGGATTTTGCCAACTTTTCCAATTCACATAAAATCTTAGCCATCTTGTAGATTGCGTTAATACCTTCTTCTGGTGTACTAGCATGAGTCGATTTACCTAAAGTTTTAAGCTTCCATCTTGCAACACCCTTATGTGCAACATTTACTTCTAGACAACTTGGTTCGCCGACAATGGATACATCAGCACGATAACCTTTTTCGATGAAATCTTTTGTTCCAAGACCAGAAATTTCTTCATCAGAAGTTAGTAGCATGCATATGTTGCCACATAATTCTATACCAGAATCTATTACAGTTTCTAGTGCGTGAATAAATGCTGCAATAGAACCTTTCATGTCAGCGGAGCCTCTACCGTACAGTTTACCGTCTTTTACTATTCCACTGAAAGGGTCAAAATCCCATAATGATATATTTCCAGCAGGAACAGTATCAAGATGCCCGTCAAAAAGAAAAGTTTTTCCACCATCACTAAACTTGTATTCTGCAAAAAGATTAGGCCTGTTAGGTAAAAAATTTAGTAAAGTTGTCTTCAGCCCAAATTTTTTTAGAAAATCCGCCAAATATTCTGCCAACTCTTTTTCCCTGCCAGGTGGATTTTGTGTGTCAAAATTTACAAGCTTACGAGCGTATTCTACAACCTTGCCCTCTCTCACATGATCTAAAATTTTATCCACATTTTCTATCATAGACAGTATATCTTCAACCTCCTTCTATTATATGATTTAGAACATTCATTTCCCTATGGTACAAAAGAGAATCTCAGTGTGAAAGTGTTTATTCCATCACTTAATTCTAACCCCACAGTATACAATAGTCCAGGAACAAAGTTTCCATCAATGAGAGAAAATTTCAAGGTTTTCGCTTCACCACTATTTATTACCTGGTTTTGGTTTGGGTTCGCGAACATACCCGGATATGGTGTGATTGAAAGTATTTTTTGCTGGGTTATTGGAAGAAGACCGACATTTTTTATATTAAGTATAAGATCACTTCCAGACGCGTACACGCTTTCAACTTCAGCCCTAAGATGTCCACCGTAAACCTTGAATATGACTTCCTGACCTATTCCTGGATCAAAGCCGCCTACTAAAACTCTTGCAGTATATGTTTGGAGGGGGTCAAAAATTAGTGCCTTTCCATAAATGTCCTTTAGCTGGTAAGTGAATTTTTCCGAGTCACCAGGTTTAATTTCAGCTGGAAACTTTATTTTTTCTGATGGGAGATTTGCATTTCTAGGCCTAGGATCTATATCTACTATTTCAATCCAGTTTATTGGAAGAGCACCTATGTTCCTTACTTCCAATATTAGTTTATCGTCTACTGTATAGGGATTTTCTATCCTACAACTTATTAGTGAAGAATAAAGTTTTTCATATTCTTCATTCACCATTTTCAATAGGGTGTTCTGCCTGTTTAGAGATTCTTGTAAACTTGTAACACTATTGCTTAAGTGTCCTATCTTTTCATCCAGTTTTTTTATTTGAGAATCCAATTTTGATATCTGTGTATTAAACTGCGGCCTCTTAACTATCCTTTCTTCCAAGAAGAAGGCTATAAAAAATATGATTCCAACAAGTAGAACAGAATAAAGCCCATAGCCTAAAGAGATTATTGATGTTTCAGATACGTTCAGAGTTTCTAAAAAAGAAAATTTGTTAAATTCAATAGACATTATCCAAGACAAGCCTGTTATTGAACAAAATGTTCCTGTATAAAGGTTTAGTTTATGATATGCTATTGAAGCTAAAGCTAAAGCCACCGAAACCGTATAAAATATTACGGATAATAGGATCATTTGATTACTTGATATTAGATTGGATAGTGGCTGCTCGTATGAACCTCTTAAAAAGTTTAACAATGCATAATATAGTTCTATTAGGTTAACACTCTTTACTTCTTCTTTAAATGTATATAATGTTATCCATGGAAGAAATGATGAAATAACAATTATAATTAAACCTAAGATTGAAATCATTTTATAGGTTTTCATTCAACCAATATTTTATTTATTCCTTTATAACCTTTTTTTATCAACCATTTCAGCCTAATCATCTATTTACACTATTCAAGTATTCACCGTAGTAGCATAGAGCATACATGGCATAGGCAGCTTCTTCTGGAGAGGCGTAAGCAGGTATACCAAACTTTTCAAACTTTCTTCTTACATATAAAGCCATTTCTGTTTCACCAATGTCACATACAACTATAGGCTTCTCTCTAGAAGAAGCTATTAAGGCAACTCTATCAACATAATCTTCTTGAAGACCAGGAACATGATGCAAGCCAAGCAAGATTATCCCATCAACCTTTTTATCATGATAAACAATTTCAGTAACCTTTACAATCATATCTGATGTCACAGAGCCGGTTAAATCGATGGGGTTTGATAAGGAAGCAAACTTTGGAATTTGCCCACTTTCACGCATAATTTCCAGTTTTCTAAAACTTTCTTCTGAAAGGCCTTCAATTTTTAATCCCCTGAGCTCACATTCGTCAGCAACCATAATACCGGGTCCACCAGCATCAGTTATAATACAAATATTTCTTCCTCTAGCAGGAGGCTGCATTGAGAGAGCCTTACCCATGTTAAAAAATTCATTCATATTCTGTGCTCTAATAATACCAGTCTGTAAGAAAGCTGCATTATACACTTCATCTGAACCAGCAATTGATGCTGTATGAGACAATGCAGCCTTTGCACCAGCCTTTGTTTTACCAGTTTTAAGTACAATTATAGGTTTCACTCTACTCACGTTCTTTGCTGTTTCAACAAATTTATTTCCATCTCTTACAGATTCGATGTACATTAAAATCACCTTTGTCCTTTCATCATGTAAAAAGTAGTTTAGAAGATCTGATTCGTCCAAGTCTACTCTATTTCCAAAGCTTACAAATTTGCTTATACCGAGCTGTCTTCCAGCTAAATAGTCTAATGCGGCAACACCGAAGGCACCACTTTGTGTTACTACAGCAATTGAACCCTCTTTTGGACGGGGTGTTGCAATAACCTCTTCACCTGAAATAAGGGTTTTTGTTACGGGTAGAAAGAGTGTATCTACACCTGATGTTGGGTCGTAAACGCCTAAACAGTTTGGGCCCAGAACTCTTATATTTCCTTCAACAGCTATACGTTTGACTTCATTTTCAAGTTCACGGTTTCCTACTTCACTAAACCCGCTAGAAATTATTATTGCAGCCTTAGCATACTTTTCTTTAGCCTCCATCATAACCTGTGGCACAGACGCTGCTGGAACAACAATAACAACCAACTCGATTTCATTTACTGGAAGTTTGCTTATGGAGGGAAAACATTTGTAGCCTAAAATCGATTCTTCTCTAGGATTAATTGGATAAAGTTCACCTTTAAACAGACCCGTACGCTTATTTTCTACAAAGTTTTTGAAGATAACATGCCCAGCTTTGTCAACATGCTTAGATGCACCTACAACTACAACAGAGGATGGTTCAAAAAACGGCCTTATCTGTTCAATGATTCTACTATTCTTCAACAAAAGAATAATATTAATACTAACTTAAAATGTTTTCTGTAGGTTACAGGAATTTAATAAAAAGGCAAAAATTGCTATAAAATTTTAGGGGAATACAAATCTAAAGTATTTTTTACGTTCTTAAAGTTCTTTTAATAATTATAAAGAATATGATGACAGCGGATAAGATAGTGAGCAAAAATACTATAACTGGAAGAGGGTCAAATGACTGTATAAGAGGAGAAGTTGTAGTAGGCGTGTTAGGTTTCTCGGATAAAACAATTTTATGAAACATGTTTGATGCAAGTTTTATTTCAGATTTTGATGTAATTGTACCGTACACTGCATATATTTTGTAAACTCCTTCTGGAAGAAGAAAGCTTATTTGACCATTTTTGTCTGTTAAACCTTCCCCTCTAACATTATTTTCCATATCGACTATTCTTATCCTCGAATTTGAGAAAGGGTTGCCTTCTTCATTAACAACTTGAACAGTAAGAGTATAAGTTTTTAGCTCTGGAACGATTACAGAAAACTGTTTATCAGATTCAAGATTTATTTCAAATGTTCTATAAATTTTTCCAGCATAATAGACTTTTAGGGAGTATGTGTCTTGAATTAGATTTTTGAAAGTTGCAATACCATTTTGTGTATAAGATTTAAATGTCTTCAACCTATTTCCAAAAACTACTTCAACATTAGATACGGGTTTTCCACTAGTATCCCTAACCTCCAGTATAAACTCGTATAAGGGAACCTTAACCTCATGTAAAGTGTCAGGCTTTGGTGTAAATGTTTCTGAAAAAACCTTATACGATGTATCAAGCCAATAAACATCCAAATTATAAGATTGTAACGGCATAGAATTAAAGACTGCGAAACCATCTCTGCCAGTAAAATTGTAAACATTTCTTGGACCAGATATTGTGTTCCATGTCAAGCTTACTTTAGAGTCTGAAACGATCTTGTTCGTTAAAGTTATTACACGGACCTTAACAAAACCGACATTACATATAACCTTACTAAAACCGGCCTGTGAAGAGACCCTAGACTGTGCTACAACCACATCTTTCCATGTGACAAAAACATTAATTTCGTTCGGCGGATCCGTTAATGTGAATCCTGCAATACCCTTACCATCAGTTAAGGCTTCAGCAACAAGATATGCACCTGGAGGGGGGGCAAAAAGAGATACTCTGGCACCAGCCAAAGGAGAGTCCCGAACATCCACAGCCTGAATGTTTAACTGGACAACAGCAGCATTAACATTAAAAAATTGGCTACAAGTAAATATTATGATAGATAATAATATTATTGTAGGATAGGAAGATTTTTTAAAAAATCTATTTTTTGATGACATATTTCACATACCATTTTATTATCCACAAAATAAACATTTTAAAGAACACCGGTTACACTAACGATTGTTGGAAAATATGTTTCAACAAACATGCGATAGTACATGTTAGGTTCATCGTATCCATTACCATCATAGGCCCATACTCCAGCAAACCATGAGATCACAGTATTCTTTCTTATTGTCATAGTGCCGCTAGTATCAAATCTTTGAGCAAGACAATCTATAACCCTCCTAGCATAGTCAGCTGAAGTCCATATCCACATTTCATAGCGGTTACCTGGAATAAGTGATTTAATGCTGTCAACGTAGCCCTTGCTTGGAAGAACAGCTTCACCAAAGCCTCTATAGTTGTATTGAGCGTACCAGTAGAGAAAGTTTTGATCCCTATCATGGGTAGCATGTGAAGAAGAGTATGTTCCAAAATGAACTGAAAGATCAGTCCTTTGATGAGCCCAATGGGATATTCTATCTGGAGAGGAAACGTCGCCGCTTGTGCCAGAAATCATTGTTAGATAACTGTAATATCGTCCATCCGTATGGTCTCTTAACCAGACTATATCATTATATAGTTGCCAATATTTTGTCTTATATGGTATTAAGGCTATTTCTGTATGCTTGAATGGCCCTGGATCGTCATAGTATTCTCTGTAACCATTTTCGTACTCGACACGATATGTTCTGCTTGTGTCCCTATATGCTACAGCCCTTATTGGGCCGACTAGAACAGTCCAGTTTCCTGCTGGAAGTATGTGCGGTATCCAATATCCGCCTGGTACACGAATATAGCCGATGCCGTTCATTGAATATTCGACATGATAGTTTTTGTAGTACATGGAGAATGTCCAGTCTATTGCGAAGCTGAAGCCTTCATTTGGTATAAGCCTTAACTTGTATCTTTGATTATCTATGTCAACATATATGCCAGTACTATTCATTCTTACAAGATATGATGGTGGTGGTGCGTCAGCGTCCCAAAGCCATTCTACCCTAACCTTCTGCTGATAGACACCTGGGTTAGAAAAGTTGAGTAGGAAGACAAGCTTGTCTCCTACAGAAAATCTTCTTCTCCACTCAGCAAACTGTAAAGTTGGAACAAGATAGTTTGAAGTCCATACTTCGACTTGGCTTGGAATTTCTTTAAGGTTTGGATCGTTTGGCCCGTTTGTTGTACTATATACTCTAAATTGTTTAACTGGAGGCATAGGTATAGGAGGATATGTGCCTGAGAATGCAAGTTGCCTATTAAACCACAAAATTGTCCCATTCAATATTATTTCTAGTGCGTAAACTTCTTCAGGCTTAGGTACATTTGGATAGAATTGGTTTATTGCATTTTCTTGTATCACATACTCTATAGCCGTATAAGTATACGACTCTACTATTATTCCCCTATTGTCTACTGCCCAAACAATAATGCACCTGTTATAGGGTTCATCAATGATTCTATTGTTTACTGATTTAAAGTATATTGTATAGTTTCCACCACCATTATTTAATAACGTTACTATCTTTGCATTTTCCCACTTTGAAGTGGATTTTTCAAAGTACGCTATTTTAAAATTGTTTACTGACAAGTCTTCAACAGGCTCACCATACTCTCTGTTTAAAGTGATAGTAACCTTTGTACCAAGCTGGTTATCATTTTCTATAGAGTCCAAATGCACAGTCATGTTCAATAGTATAAGCATTTGCCCACTCCAACCGTAGAAACCGCTTCCCGGCACATTTAGGCTAAAGTTTGCTGAAATTGCTGAAATACTCTGTGGAGAAT
Source organism: uncultured archaeon (assembly GCA_938034445.1). GTDB lineage: Archaea > Thermoproteota > Nitrososphaeria > JACIWG01 > JACIWG01 > JACIWG01. The sequence goes on from CALHLD010000027.1 coordinate 27,230, forward strand.
ACCAGTATAGTTTTGCTAGATCATAAACATATCTTTCAGGTACTCTAAGCCTGCCGAATAGGAGTTTCTCAGGTTGAAGTAGAACCTTATTGAATGTGAAGTTTATCTGTATGCCTCTTGCAGAAAATGTTCTTATTGCAGTTTTCATCCACAACGTGAACCTTTCAAATGCATTATATCTTGGAATATCCATTTCAGCTGTAGCATTATATTCTTGCGTCATGTGTGCAAGAATATATTTTAGGGCACGTCTAAAGTCTTCGTTAAAGTTGTCAACAACTTCCTTAACCTCCTCATACCTTAAATTCTGGTAAGATGTTGAAGTAACATGTACTGTTATAGCGACATAGAATATTAGCAACGTTAATATTACTCCTGCAAAAATTAGCAGCTGACCCCTCCTTTTCCTACAAACCATATTAAGCAACCCCCAAAAGAGCTAACTTCATTTCAACCACTATAACCTTCATCCATCTTGTAGTGTAAACGTACGATATTTGAACATTTTCTCCAGCCTTCAAAAACACTGCCTCATTAGCTTTCCCAAACTCGTCAACTGCATTCGATATTACATCATTGTTTAAGGGGACAAGCTCTACAAAACCAAGCTCGTTTAAAGTAGCATTGTATATTGAAATGTTAAATATTATGTTATGTGGTATAAGAGAGTTTATTACAACCTTAAACTGTTGCTCCCATCCTTCTTTGACAGAGCCACTTGAATCGAATATTAGCCTGTCAAAACCTTGGTTGGCGGCAAGAGATGAGAGTAGATTGTATCCGAATTTTTTAAGGTCCTCACTTGCCCTCTGATGTGGAGTGTTGGGTGGTAGAGTAAGGTAATAGCTTATAGTAAATGCGGCTAGAATAAGTAGTGCTGAGACAACTGACTCTATAATTCTAGAAATACCTTTTTTACTCATTCACTCATCCTCCATAGAGTTAATTCAGCATAATAGGAGTTTGTTCCAATTCTAACAATACGTGATAAAGTTACTGTGTTTATTCCAGCACTTTCTAGTCCTAAGGACATGTAGTCGACAGCAACTGGTGTTCTTGGTCTTGACGCAAACACTATGCCCCACTTACCCTGCTTCTTAACAAGTAATCCAACAAATATTACATCCTGTGAGGGTTCATTTTCCAGTTCATAAACTCTATAATTTTTACCACCATAGTTAACTACTTTTCCAACTTCACCACTTGTTACATCTATTGCAGGATTTAGTATGATGTTTAAGCTTGATGTTAGCTCAAAGGCTGTAAGTTCAAGATGATGCGCGCCCCTTGCAATATCTTCAACCTGTGTAAAGTTTGCTATAAGATATTTGCCTTCAATAGCTAACCCTAATGTTGGTATAGTATTAGCTACAAAAGATTGTTGAGATTGTAGACCATAATAGTTAACTGTGACCACAAGACAGTATGCGTATTCTGAGATACCTCGTGGAACCTGTGGCATATTGTTTTTAAAATCTAGCATTGTTTGCCCCCTCCAGTCTGTCATATTATATATTGTAACATAGCTGTAGTCAAAGTACTGAACATTTCCCTGTTTCGCAACATATATTGCAATGTATGTTCCCTTTACTTCAGCGTTTGGTGCATTCTTGCCCATAAAATTTTTTACATTTATTTTGAACTTTTCTGTAGGAGATTTTGTGTCAGCCTTTTCTATAGTTATATTTAATGCAGTCTTCAAATAGAATCTAAAACCATACTTCCAGTAACCCTTTTCTACATCATATAGTCCAGTTAGAGCACCGAAGGTTGTCGTGTTAATGTAAAGTGGATTTATTATTTCGCTCGCCCCAGAAAACATTCGCATAACCTTGTCAACGTCTAAATCGTACATTTTACCATGCTGAAATGCGAGACCAAAGTCTTTTAGGCTAGTGTTGTTTACGTAAATGTTTGAACCCCAATCTTCAGGAAAACCTCTTGTTAGAAGTATTTTATCAAAAAGTCTGCTTGCGACTACGTCAAGCTGCTCTTCTTCAACAAGCTGCAACTGATTAGAGGATAGTGTTGTTACAGAATAGTATGTGTAGCCTAGCATCAGAATCGATATCAATATTGCTACAATGTACTCGTAGGTTGGACTCATTAGCCTTTCACCTCAAGCCTTCCAATGCCGACTTGAAACAAGCCTGTGTCCGGGTTGAGTCTACACCATACAACAGGCTTAGAGACGCCACTATATAGGATACCATCATAGTAGATTACACCATTCCCTACATCGAAGCTGCCTGAAGATTTAGCAACTTCAACACCGAACCTAAAATTGAGCCTTGACTCTACCTTAAAAACCTCATATCCGTAAACATATGATACAACCTTCCATCCTAAAGAATCGTTTTCTAGCCTAATAATGTATCCCCTATTGTTAACGTGAACAGGAATATCAATGACCCTATATATGTATGGACTCTTATGCTCAAGATAAAATAAGTTCAGCATGTCCATAATTTCTGAAGAAACTCTCTCACATACTTCTTGAAGATAGATTTTTGAAGATTTAAAGCCGGTATCCATTACTGTAAGAAAAGAGAAGAATGCTACAGCAGAAAGTAGTATAACTAAAATGAGAGTTCCAATCAAATGTGACATAGTCGTACTCGACATATCTCATCCACCAAAATATGAGATTTCAACATTAGACTGTACTAGCATAATAATAGTGTCTCTTGGAAGATAGTGTGTGCCATTAGAATAGAAGCTTGGCAAACTTATTTCTAAAAATCCATTTGGACCTGCAGAAAACCTAACCCTATAAGTTGGATTCAATGGACCAGCATCAGCTGGAGCAGACATTCTATAGTATGAGGTTTCCAAGCTCCTACATTTTGCTACAACATAAATGTTTCCGCTTCCAGAAAATGTTCCTGGCAAGAGGTTAATATAGTTCACTTGCAAAATATTCACCAGCTCGAAAATCGGTAACCCCGTAGTAGCGCTTATTCCTTTACTAAAGTTGAAGGTTCCAAGGTTAAGCACATTAACTCTAGAATAGTCTATCACAATCCAGGCACCATCACTTTGCTCTACATAAACACATCCCATAGAAGCATTATTGTTAAAAAGTATTGGCACTTCTGTTCCTCTTATCAAATATTTTCCAGCCGCAGATGCCAGTGAACCACCACGATATTTTAGCTGGCTACATTGTACTGAAAGTAGGTTAATGGAATCGTAAGGTAATGTTCCACTTAATGTTTCTACTGATAAAGTTAAAGTTTTAGCGTCCCTCACAAATGATGGGCCTCCAGTCCTAGAATTAAATTTGACATACCCAGAAGAACCCTGTTTTGTTGAAACATGCTCGATTACTTCTGCAAGGTTTGTCATAATATTTTTTGCCTGATCGAATTCAGTGCTTTCACTCTGTATTGCGAACATGTTGTTTGCAAAGCCCATAGCGATTAAAGCAATGCTTAACATTATACCAGTTAAAATAACACTTGTTACTATCTCAGATAAACCCTTTTCTTTTCTAATTTTACGCATACCTTTAACCCTTCAACATTATTGAATATGATTATTGGGAAATTTAAAGGTTTCCCTTTTTAGCTATGTGGAAACTATCTGAAGCGAGCCCATGAAGATTGGAGCCAGATACAGTGAGATGAGTGAAATTATTGCTAGAACAAACGAGTGTTTGAAGCCAGCGCTAACCCTTTCACCCGAAACCTTTCCTGCAACAAGGCCCATAAACACTGTATTAAATATTATTGGTGGCACAAAGACTTTAACGAAATCTCCAAAACCAAATGCTGCAGAAAACTGTTGGAATATGCTTCTTGCAAAGAATAGTATTGTTATCGTTGAAATTAGTAGGATTAGACCTCCAATATATGGTAGTAGCAGTAGAGGCCTGAGACTTGACCTCTTCTCCTTCTCTATCGACATTATTGATTCACTGAATGATGCTAGGCTTTCAAGTGTTTCAGGAGTGCCTCCACCAACATCAATAGAGTCTATAAGAAGAAACATTGTCATAAGGTTAAGCCATCCATGGAGTCTCCTTCTAAGGTCTGCTAGAACCTTTCTAAAGGATATGCCCCAGCTTATCTCATTAGACATAAGTCTCAAAATTTTTGAGAACTCGCCATATTCTCTTTTTGCAAGGTAAAAGATACATTTTTCAGGACTAATACCAGTCTTCCTTATTTCAACAAGGTCTCTTAGAAAGTTTGTTATACCAAGGGTTATAAGACTATTTTCTCTAGAATATTTTATGTCCATAATCATTCCAGGCAAAAATGTTACCATCATAACAACACAAATGCCGATGGCGGGCTCAAAACCGTAGTCTAAACCCAAAATTTGCCTAAACCATATTATGAAGGTGTAAAAGGGTTCAAGAGGGCGAAATTCTCCAAAATTAACAAAGGGCATAGGCAGGTAGAATGCTAGAACCATTGGTATAGCAAGAAGGAATGTGAAGGGTAATGTTGCAAAAAACCACTTATATGCCCTATAGTCTGAGATAGGATATTTTGGTGCAGTAATATCTATCATGTACAGGAAAACACCAGAAACAACTGGTAGAAAAATGTATGAGAAAATTACAAACGTTTCCATGCTAAAAAGTCCACCGCCTCCACCCATACCAGTAGGCATAATTTTTGTCACAATAAACATAACATATAATGCTAAAGCAAGCAAAATTGCGACAGTAATGTATGATTCCATAAGCAACGCCATCCTTTCACCAATAATCTTAATCTTAGTCTTCCTGTTCTCGAACATGATTTCAGTACGTTTCAAAAGATAGTGTTCAGTGTCGCCACCAACCCTTAAAGTTGAAGCATATCCTAAAACAAACTCCTTATAGTCCTTACTTGGAACATGCTTAGCACTCTCCTCCAGAGCAGTGACAGGGTCAATGCCTCTAGCCCTAGTGTCAACGTAAACGAGTTTAGCAGCCTGACCAAGCTGTGGAAGAAACTCAAGATCCTTAAGCTTCTCGAAAGCCTTAAAAGGAGAAATGCCACCAGAAGCTAATACACTAACGTATGCGGCTGCAAAAGGAACTTCAGTATCGAGTATTGAGGCACGGTTTGATGCAGCAAGATTAGGGTATATGAGGAAAAGTACGAGAACAAGTGGTGGTACAGCTATAAGTGTAAGCATTATTGGATTCAATAAAAAGAAGCCTAATAGGGCTATTGGTAAAAATATGGCGAGAGAAAAGAAAGTCGCAAAACCGCACATTGAGAGATAGGTTTCTGGATGAATTCGAATGTTTGCAGCCTCCAATATTACAGGAATATTTTTAAAAATTTTAAGCATCCTACGACCAAACCAGCTAAAATATGCGTAAGATAAGCTTGTGAAAGTAAGCTTAGGCCTATAAGCCTTTTTACCCTTAACCTGAACCTTAACCTTAGCCATACTATAATATTTTTTAAGCATAGAATTTAAACTTATCTATAAAATTGGATAAGAAAAAAATTTTATAGAAAGTGTTAAAGAAAGTTGACAGAAAAGTTTATATTACCATAATGTGATAGTAGTTTACATGACCGTAAAAAATAGAAGGGGTATAAGCCCCGTTATAGCAACAGTTATACTTATCGCAATAGCAGTTGCAATCGCAATAGCAGTAGCGTTCTGGGCAGCAGGCCTAACAGGAGCATTCACAAGATTCGAGAAACTAGAAATA
>CALHLD010000028.1 GCA_938034445.1 uncultured archaeon
AACCATTTTATATAGGAAAAGTGAAGCCTTTTTAGAATTTAAAACTGCCTCAGCATCTTTTACTGTAAAAGGAATAAGGTTAAAGAATGAAAATAGAGTAAAGTACTTGTTGACTAACCAATTTGGTAAAGCTTTAGCCATATTAAATAAGATTTCTCTTCTTCCTTAATAAATTTTTTTCTTATAAGGTAATAATCACCTATTAAGTAATCTTTAATATATAGAAGTCATCACGTTGCTAAAGGGATACTGAGCAGTATACCATCACTTTACTACTATCAATATCTGTTACAAAAGTCTAGGATTATGGCCACAACAAATGTGGACGAAGTTATATTAGACATGTTTATATGCCCACAAACTATTTTCTTGTGATAGTGTAAGGCTATCACAAGAGACCCTCTTGCGGCAACAAATTTGATAGAATAGCCTTTCTCTTCCAACACTTTCTGATAGTATTCATATAATTCTAAAACAAGGGGCATTAATCCATCTGTTTGAGGGTCAGGGTCCTCTAACTCGTCTATTTCCTCACACTTTCTTATTATAGGTGAGGGGAATGGTAAACCATCTTTTTTCCATTTAGGATGGCTGCCAAAGGCTGAAGGTTCGACTAGCATACCGTATTCTACCCAAAATCCTGGAAAAAATACTATATCAGGAAACCTATTTAAAACGAAAATGTTTGCTTTCAACCATTCTTCTTGCAATAGATAGTACTTGAGCGTAGTGGTGCCTATGAAACCTGGAAGTGATGGGCTATCAACTATTAATGCGATAGGCACTTCATCTGGTTGTTCAAAATATACTGCCTTTAAAAACTTATCCCAACTACGCATTTACAGTCAAATAAGTTTAATAATAGTCTATAAAAAATCTTTGTTATAAAATATCCTTTCTAAGAAAAATATATATTATTGTTTGAAGTATCCATTGTGTGATTTAATTATGAGTGAAAGCAGAATTTTTGGTTATGCTGGCCAAATTTTGGAAGTAAACCTTTCCACATCAAAGCTCGAAAGTATTCCACTGGACAGGAAATGGGTTGACCTATACATTGGGGGTGCTGGCTATGCGGCTCGACTATTATACGATATGATAGATAAGGATGTTGACCCATTATCTCCAGAAAATCCACTAATAATAATGACAGGACCATTGACTGGCGTTGTTGCAACTTCACCAAAAACAGCCATCGTAAGCAGATCCCCTCTCACAGGCTTTCTGGGTAAAACAATAAGTGGCGGCTCTTTTGGCATAGCATTAAAAAAGGCAGGATACGATGGAATAATATTGAAAGGTAAAGCCCAATCACCAACATATCTTTCAATTTTAAATGGTGAAGTGAAGCTTCGTGATGCCTCTAAAATTTGGGGTAAAGGCGTGTTTGAAACATGTAGTAAGATAAAGAGTGAGCTAGGTGATAATAGGATAAGAATTGCTGCAATTGGTCCGGCAGGCGAAAACATGGTAAAAATAGCTTCTATAATAACTGATGAAAGGAGAGTTTTTGGTAGAACTGGGTTAGGTGCTGTGATGGGTTCGAAGATGATTAAAGCTGTTGCAGTAAGAGGGAACATGAAAATAGAAGTTGCGGATGATAAAAAGCTTCTTGAGTTGAATAAAAAGTATCTTGCCTCAGCTCCTCAGGCTCCAAGAGGTGGTGCTCTTAGAGCATATGGTACAGGTGGAGGTGTTATTGCGTTTGCTCAAATGGGTAACCTTCCTATAAAAAATTGGGCTCAAGGCTCATGGCCGGACGCTGAAAAAATTTCATCCCAGACTATGATGCAAAAATATAAGCTTGGAGAGGGGATGAAAGCGTGTGGTGAAGAAATATTCTGTTCAATACAATGTGAGAGAAGAATTAAGATGGAGCATGAAAAGTATGGTGCATCTGTTGGAAAGGGGCCTGAATATGAAACTATTGCCGCACTAGGTTCCATGCTACTTGTTAACGAAATTGAAGCGATAATAAAAGCTAACGACCTATGTGATGACCTAGGTCTTGACACAATATCTACTGGTGGGGTAATAGCTTGGGCGATGGAAGCCTACGAAAAAGGAATCTTAACAGAATCTGATATAGGTTTTCCATTAAAGTGGGGTGATGGTGAAGCTTTAATAAAAATTATTCCACTAATAGCGTACAAGGAAGGTATTGGGCAACTATTGTCAGAAGGTGTAAAGTTTGCGTCCTCAAAAATAGGCAAGGGTAGTGAAAAGTTCGCTGTACACTCTAAAGGCTTAGAGCTCCCAATGCATAATCCTAGACTCTTTCAAACAATGGGTTTAGTGTACGCATTCTCAAACATAGGCGCATCCCACCTACAGGGCCTAGCGATGCTCGTAGAAAGAGGCGCCCTACTACCTGAATTTGGTATAACTGAAGTTCCAAAAGATGTTCCTTCAAAAGTCAAGACTGCAATAATAGGACAAAACCTTTGTAACATAGCTGACTCACTAGGAATATGTAAGTTCGGAATATACGGAATTATAGACTTCAGCCATTTTGCTGAAGCATTCAACTCAGTAACCGGAAGAAATGATACAAAAGACTCTCTACTAAAGATTGGTGAAAGAATATGGTATCTAGAACGCCTTCTAAACATAAAACTCGGCCTTAAACCTGAAGACGACAGCCTACCATATAGGATAACAAATGAATCTGTACCAGATGGTGCAGCAAAAGATCTGATTTTCCCCGTTGAAACATACTTTCCACCATTCTACGAGGCTAGAGAAATAGACCCTAAAACAGGGCAAATTAGCAGGAAAAAGATTGAAGAATTGGCGCTCGACATTTAATAAACTGTATTCCAAGTAGAAAAGTTTCCAGGGAATCCAAAATTCCCCCAACTTTTATTACTTTTTGGACACGATAATTTTAAGATCTAGAACTTTTGAAGATGAAAGAATCCAGGATTAAAGAGTATAGGATGTTACAGTATATTTGCCTTTCAAATTCTGGGAAAGGAAAGTGTTATGTAAATTTGTTTTGTGGGCATTTTAAGTTTTACATATTGTATCACATGAAAAATTGTAAGCTTGTATAAAATTCGTAAACTACTAGATGAACTGATTGAAATTAGATGTGCTAAAAATTCTATTTTCCAAGATTCAAAATAAATGTTGGATATTTTTAAAGCTTTTATACTTCTAGGGGTAGAAGTTACTTCTGGGGGTAGAAGTGCTATTTAGTCCCGAACCAAAAAGTAGCAGAAAAGACTTCTTTGATAAAGAAGAGGAATTAGAACGGTTAAAGAAACTTTCTTCGCCAATTAACCTAGTGCTAGGGTTAAGAAGGACTGGCAAATCTTCTCTTATAAGAATCTGCTTAAACGAATTAAACTTGCCCTCAATATACATTGATTTGAGGAAGTTTGAGGACAAGGGTTACATAACATATAAAGACTTTATTTTAGATTTTGAAGAGAAAGTGAATAGGCTCGTTAAAAGTTTTCCCGAACTTATTAACTTAATGAAGAGGGTCCGGGGCATCAAGGTTTTGGGGAATGAAGTCTCATTCTTTTGGAGTGGAAAAAATGTTCTGAAATTTTCAGATCTTCTTGAGGTATTAGACGGCTGGGCCGACGATAAGGTTGTAGTTGTTTTAGAAGAAGTTCAGGAGCTGATAAAGCTTAGAGGCTATGATTTGCTACCATCTCTTGCTTACGCTTTTGACAATCTTAAAAAGGTTAGGATTGTTTTGAGTGGTTCAAAAATGGGCTTACTTTATAGGTTCTTGAAAGTTTATGATGTGAAAACACCACTTTATGGAAGAGCGTTTAGTAGAATAGAACTTAAGCCCTTGATGAGAGATGAAGCGATATCCTTTTTGAAGGCTGGTTTTGAAGAGCTTAAAATACCATTTGACAGGTTCGAGGAAGTTTATGAAAAGCTTGGTGGGATACCCGGGTGGTTGACCTATTTTGGTTTCAAATATTCAGAGTATAGGGATTTTGATAGAAGTCTTGCTGAAACCTTAAATATAGCGCGTAAGCTAATATTAGAAGAGTTTGAGAACTTTCTGAAGGATAAGGAGATTGCAAAAAAAAGATACTATACTGTTATGAAGACCTTAAGTAAAGGTGGAAGGTGGAATGATGTAAAAAGGGCGCTTGAGGCAATGGAGAGTGTTAGGGTTAGTGATTCAATAATTTCAAACTATTTAAATAAGCTTTGTGAAATTTCATTTATAGAGAAGTATTATGGTGAATATAGGCCTACAGATCCATTAATAGGCTGGGTCTTTTCTTCCATAAATTGAATGATTCTTTGTCCACTACATAGAATGAGGTTATGAAAAATTTCCTTATACATGCTTTAAATGTTATAAAATCGTCTATCAGAATATTGTACTAACAACTAATGTATCATAAGATATAGAAAGTTTTCAAACTATGGTCTTATTTTAGACGATCTGACACTCTGTGAAAAAGATTTGTCGAGGATTTAAAAGACTGTCTTAAATCTTTAGTAATTCCTTGTTCACAAGCCTACCTAATCTTTCCCCTCGAATATACTTCATTATTTCATCAGCTATTATTAGAGCAGATTTAAGTGGTACCTCTTTAGTTAAGCCTGCAATGTGTGGTGTTATGGTAACATTATCTAACTCCAATAGCGGATTTGCTGGGCTTACAGGCTCCTCCTCAACTACATCTAATGCTGCACCAGCAATCCATTTTTCCTTTAAAGCCTTATATAATGCTTTTTCGTCTACAACCTTTCCACGTGATGTATTTATTAGATAAGCGGTATTTTTCATTTTCCTAAGCTCGTTTTCGCCAATCATATGTTCAGTTTCCTTAGTAAGCCTAACGTGAAGTGACACAAAGTCTGATTCTTTTAATAGTGTATCCAAATTTACTGGTTCAACACCACAGTTTCTCATCTCATCTTCCTTAACATAGGGGTCATAAGCTAGTATGCGCATTCCAAACGCTTTCGCCCTTACTGCAACAGCTCTACCTATTCTACCAAAACCTATTATCCCCAAAGTTTTTCCCGGAAGCTCTATTCCCTGTATAATTGCGTCACCAAATAGTCTTGGGTTTATTTTTAAAACTTTTCCCGTCTTAAGCATAAAATATGCTCTGGCCAAATTTCTTGCTTCAGCAATCATTAGTCCTATTGTAAAGTCTGCAACGGCATCAACGGTTCTTTCAGGCGCGTTTACAACAAGGATTCCTCTTTTAGTTGCAGCTTGAATGTCCACGTTTACTGGACCTCCACGTGTTACTCCGATGAGTTTAAGATTTTTGTCAGCATCCATAACCTCTTCCGTGACAGGAGCGTAGTTTACTACAAGAATGTCTGTCCCATCTATTTCCTTAACCATCTGTTTAGGACTTCCAATATATTCTTTAATGTTCTTTTCAGAATTGGTTGTTGGAATAAAGGTTAAGCTTCTATCCACTTCTATAATTTTAACCTCATGCTCTCTCGCTATTTCCCTAAATGCTATCTCAAAATTTTCTCTTCTTACACCATTATCTGCTACTATTAGTATCTTCATATCCTAGTACTATTTTGTAATTTAATTTTAAACTTTAAGTACAGTCTTATAAAACTCTTTTAATTTAAAGATTTGATGGTGGAAAGAACAACCCATATTATATTTGCACTCGGATTATCTATTCATATTTTAGGGGATAGTGACTGGTTAAACCTTTTTTCGATTACTGCTGCATCCTTTTTTGGAGCGATAATACCTGACTGGGATCTAAGAGTTAGACATCGAATGGTTTTGCATAACATTTTTGTCCTTTCATTTTCTTTTATAATGTTAGTTATAATATTAAAGTGTGTTTTTAATGTAACTAATTTTTTGTCTCTTCCTTTCGCGTATTTAATTGGATATTTTTCTCATCTGTTCCTTGACCTTTTAACGGGAAGTGTAGCAATATTATATCCAGTAAAAGCTAAAAAGTTTTTTCTCCTAAAAATAAAGTATAACAATCCACTTATAAACTTCACATTTATCTTTTTTGGTTTTATTTTAATATATCTAAAAATTAAAAGTTTTATTATAATGTAAGTCCAGCTGTTTAATATGTGCTAAAAGAATATTTTACCCTCATATCATGCTCTTATCACAGCAATATACATTCCGACCATTATAGAAATACTGCCTAAAACTAAGAGGGAGGATGGAATCTCATTAAATAATACTATAGCGAGTAATGTTGACCCTAACGCTTCCCCATAAACTGTAGCACTTACTGAAGACGCCTTAAGATACTTCAAACTATAATTATATGAGTTGTGTCCAAGACATGATGGGCCTGCAGCCAACAAAAAGAATATTATATAATCGTTTACTGTGTACCCAAAAAATGGTACATTAAATATTATCATATAAAGTAGTAGAAAGAATGCAGAAAAGCTGTAAACGTAGGTCACATAAGATAAAAATTCTATCTTTGGACGCATTTTTCTTCCAACAAAAAAGTAGAATCCGGCTAAAACACCTCCAACTAAGGCAAGTAGGTCACCGTACAAGTTGCCTTCTAAACCAAGGTCTGCGCCTAAAATCAGTACTGTTCCGATGAAGCATAAAATTATTCCAAGAACATGTTTTTGCCCAACTTTTTCTTTCAAAAAAATGTAAGCGAATATGGTTGCAAAGAAGGGTGAAGTGTCGACTAGAACCACACTTGCCGCAACAGTAGTATATTTTAATGATGAAATCCATACTGCAAAGTGTGTTGCGAGAACAAATCCATTAAAAACGAGTAGAATAAAATCTTTTGTATCAAGCTTTTGTAAGCCCACTTTAATACTGGCACTAGTTAAACCCATTATTGATGCTGCAAAAAATAGTCTGTAGAAGGCTATAGCTATTGCATGGGCGCTGCTGTATCTTATTAAAATTGCTCCAAAAGCGAAACTTAATACACCAATAAACAGGAACAGTTTAGGACTGATTTTAGGTGCGCTAGTTTTTGAGGCCAACGCTTAAGTGGTCGATTTTGATATTAAAATATATTTTCAGTAAATTCCAAATGTTTTCACTTAACTTCAATTTCTACTTCAGTTTCCCATCTTTTCTCAGACCATTCAGCATAAGGAAACCAAACCCTTATAATATACTTCCCCTTAAAGGAGCATACATACTCATATTCTGAAGAAATCTCCTCTCCAACATTAAGTGTCCTCTCTTCTATCACTTGGATGCATGGTCTGCCCATTGGAACCCCTTTTGGATACACTTCAATCTCCCTTCCATCTGGAGAATATACTATAACCTTAAAATTTGGATGACATGGTGTAGGTGAACCATATCTAAAATCACTACTTCCAATATTCTTGGAGACAACCTTAAAAACAACCCTTTCGCCAACCTCATACCCATATTTTTCAACCAATATTATTAAAGAAATTTGCTGTTCAACCTGTCTAACCATCATATCATTTATCTTAAAAATAGACTGTGAAAGCATGCGAAGTTCAGGTATAAGGTCACTTGTGTCAGTCCACTCGTAAACAACTCTCTTATACCCTAAATCTACATCAAGTTTGTATACGAAAAAGTCGGCAGAACCAGGCTTAGGCTCAAGTTTAAATTCTTCAGGATGTTTTTCAATCAATTTTTTCAGGTATTCAAAAAACTCTGTTCTTATCTCATCTGGAGCTTGAACCTGTTTAATGAAACCAGTTCTAAAGTTCTTGTATATTATGCTCCCATTTCTATAATATTCTACCTCTATCTGCATTCCAGCAATTCCTCCAGAAATATTCAATTTTGCAGCATGAACCTCATTCGTTGGCAGTTTCTTTTCTCCAATAATGGTAAGAGTTTGTGCAATAGCAAAAAATATTATAGATAATGATACCATCAAAAGTACCAAAATTATTGCATGTTTCCTAACCATATCTTTTACCCCCATCCTGTTATTGAAAAATTTACATTTATAATTCTACAAGTTCGAACACCATCAAATGATAGGATATAGCGAATATTTCAAAGTATGAACATCTATATTACACTAATTAAATACATTTTGATATCATGTTTATGAACAGTTAAAAAAGCTGAGAGTCTTTTTCAAATTTACTGTAGGTTTACCTATACAAGTTAAGAATATAGCCCTTTGATAGAAAAATTTGATCATTTAGGGATCAATTTCTCTTTCTCTGCAAAATTCTAAAAGTCTTTTTACTGAAAATTGTAAAACATTTAATATATCTTTTAAATTGTCGTAAAGTAGTTCAGGTCTAATATCAGCATACATATGAACTATAATGTTTCTTAATCCTACAATTTCTAATAGTTTTTCTTCGATAGTTTTATCGACTATTCCTACATCATAAAGTTTTTCAACGACTTCCCTGTATGTTTCCGGAATTTCTATGTTAAGCTTTGAAAGTATGTATGTTGATGTGTCTATTAAAAATTCGATGGAAACCTGTAAGTTTCTTTCGGTAATAGATAAAATTTTCATATCATTACAAAATTCTTCTCTACCATAATTTTTCATTTCGTTTAAAATCTCTATTCCCTTATTAAATCTCTCAAGCCTCTTTAACATGCTCGGCTTCATCCTACCACCTTCCTAACTTCCCTTTTTTCAAATACCTTTGAAAAGTGGATCCAGTCATCATACAATTTTATAGCCTTAAGTCTGTCTTCAAAGAGCTCTTCATGGTCGCTGCAAAATATTACTTTCCCTTTCGTTAGAATGTCGTAAACTATACTAAATGGCGCAAAATTTACTATTGTAATGTCAAGATTATCAACTCCTATTTCATTTATAATCTTTTTTAAAAAATTGTAACTCTCATTTTTATCTAATTCTTTAACTTTTATCGCTAAGTCTATATCGCTTTCGCCTTTGACTACTCTTCTTTCAACTTGTGACCCAAAAAGTATAGCGTATACTATCCTATATCTTTCAGCTAAGTTAGCTATCTTACATTCTAGACTTGCTATTAAATCAGGAACTTTTCTCATTTAACAAAAATATTCCCTTATGTTATTTAACTCTTTCTCCCTAAATTATAGATTGCAATTGTATAAGAGTTTAAATATAATTTAGACTTTAATCCATTTTCGCCGCCTTAACCATATTATCCATCTTCTTCCACACTATCCTCCAATCTTTTCTTGTTCTAAGTCCACAGTCAGGATTTGCTGTAATCTTTGAAGGGTCACCTACAATCTTTGTCACATATTCTAGTCTATTCTTGATCAAGTTAGGAGATTCTATTAATGTCCCATTTTCTATAGTAGCGAACTCGCTTGCCTCTCCATCATAGTCTAGTACGTGTAAAACACCTACACCAAATGTTCCCTCATAACCATTTTCTATAAACAGTTTTATATCATTGTAGCCTATCCTACTTTTCTCATCTGATCCCAGATTTAATGTGTCCCTATTCGCGAATTCTAATGCAAGTTGGTGACAGTTTTTTAGAAGTGGTGCATATTTTGACAGTATGTGATAGTTGCTATAACAGTTGTGCAAGCTAAAGGTTATATGAAAGTCTTTTGTTAGTTGATTGAATCCTTCCACAAATAGGAGCATTTCCTCCCTGTTTGGATGGGTTGTTGCTGCTGGTTCATCTATCTGTATCCATGTTGCACCATTTTCTATAAGCTCCCTCACCTCATTCCTGAGAACATTCTCTATCAAAGCAAAAACTAATTTTTCCTTAGCCTTTATTTTAGCCTCCTTAATAGAGTTTGCTCCTTTTAAGACCTTTTTATAATAGTACTGGTTCAGTGACCATTCTGCTAATGTGTATGGTCCAATTATCGGGACTTTAAGCTGTTTTTTGGCAATCTTTTTTGCAATTTTAAATTCTTCTAAATATATTGGCTCTCTTCTATGAACCTCTTCTACTACGCTTGCAATTTTGTAATACTTGTTATCTAATGACTGGACTTCACCTAAAAATTTGAATCCACTTATCTTTGAAGCTGCATGCTCATACATTTCTTTTCTTAAAACTTCCCCCGTATATATTCTGTCTAAACCTAATTTTTCAAAAAACTTTATCACAAACTTTACAGCCCATTTTCTAACTTCATCATATTCCCCATTCTGTTTAAGGACTTCAATAAGTTCCCTATGATCTTCTATTTCTAAAAATTTACCCCAATACTCTATTTCTTTAAAATCTCTTTCTGAAAGAGATACTTTTATCATATAGTTTATGAACCATCTTGGTTTTGATATACTGCCTATCTCTTGTGTAGTATACATTTAATTCACCATAAAATATTTTAAATTTTTTAATGCCAGAATCTTTTTGTCAGCTAACTTTCTTGGAATATATCTGAGGTCTGTATTCGGGCATAACCTAACATTCTCAATCCTTAAACTTTTAATGTATTCAATTAACTTTTTGAACCTTTTTGGTTCTTCAATTATTGGATTTCGTGAATCTAAAATTCCAAGTAATATGTTTGATTTTTCAAAGTTTTTTAAAAAACTATAGGGTGTTTCCGTAATATCTATTCCAATCCAGCATTCAAGTTCATGTAGAAGGCTGGCTGCGTTTTCTGCGTTTCCAAAAAATGTGTGGACAATATACTTTTGTGGGCTATCAGAGTATAGTTGGCTATACATTTTTTTTAGGTGTAGAAAGTTCTCTTTTCCTGGAGAATATTGCTCGTATACAAGACATGGTTCTTGTAGTAAGATAAGCAAATTTTTATAATCTTTCTCCAATGATCTAATTATGTCTTTAAGAATGTTAGTGAAACTTTCGATATTTTTTTCGTTTGAAAGTGTCGATAGAGTGTAGGGGCCAGGTAATATGGCGATTTTTGACTTCTCTTCTGGTATAAGGTCAAAGTTAAAAAATCTTTTAACATTTTCCTTTTTAATTTTTAACTTGCCGGCTACTAATGGCTTTCTATAAAATGTGTTTGTTTCAAACCATCTAAGGTATGGTCCACCTCTTATACCTTCAACACATTCTATAATCGGTCTTAATGGATCTTGCCAGTTTAACATTCCGTCAGAAAAAAATTCTAATTCAGCCTTCGACTGTATGTGAATAAAGTTTTTTATATCATCTATGAGTGCTTTTTCAAGCTCATTATAGCCTATCATACCCTTGTCAAACTCTCTTGTTATCTTAATTAGTTTCTCAGACCTTGGATGTATGCCTGAAACTGTTGTTATGATATTCATTGGAATCGGCTGTCTCATATTTCTATTATTTCAGCTTCCTTTTTCTCTAGCTCAATGATCGCTAAGGATGCCTTACCTGTAAGATAGCCGCATAATTCTCCAGGATTAACTAATATTGTATTGTTAACTTTTTTATTTACTACCTTATGCCAGTGGCCGTATGCTATAAGGTCATACTTATTAGATTCCGCTAAGGATTCGACTATGCTTTCATCTTCGCCATGCAATAAAATTATCTTGTAATTCATCAATTCTATTGAAGCTTTTGGCCAAATCAGCTTACAGTTTTTGGAAGATGATAAAATTTCTTTAAGCAATAGCTTTTCTCCATCATTGTTGCCAAATGTAAAGTATGAGGGTGTTTCTATTTTTGTAAAAAGTTTGGCTGAAAATGGACTTATAATGTCACCTGTATGCAGTATCACGTCAACATCATTTGAGGTTAAGATCGATAACGCCTTCTCTATATTTTTGAGGTTATCGTGAGAGTCTCCTATTACACCTATTCTCATTAAATTTTTAACCTCCCTTTGCAGGAAATCTATTTAAGCAATATTAATATATTTTCTAAAGCTTTCAAGCCTTCTTGAAACTCTTTTTCACCCTTTTCTGTCAGCTCATAGTATTTTCTATAGTTTCCAGACCTTCTGATGAATCCTCCCCTTTCCATTCTATATAGTACTGAATATACTGTAATAATATCTGTTTTAATGTTAAACCTTTCTTTTATCATCTTATGTATTTCCCTACTATACATTGGCCTCTCTTTTATCAATTTTATAATATATAGCCATAGGTTGTTTAATGTTATAGAATATTTGAGCCTCTCAAGCGGCTTTCCCATAACCTTTTAGTTCATCTAAGCATTATTTAAACAATTCCGAAATATTTATATCCATAAACATTTATGGCTATAAACATGTCAAAGTTAAAAGTTGCGATTGTCGGTGTAGGTAACACGGCTTCTGCCATAGTACAAGCTCCCTTCTATTTTAAGGGTAAAGAAGAAGATAATAGTCTTGGAGGCTATAAAATTTCTGATATAGAATATGTTGCAGCATTCGATGTCAATAGTAGGAAGGTTGGTAAAGATCTTTCTGAAGCCATTTTCGCAGAACCAAATATTACTCCAAAATTTGCTGAAATCAAAAATTTAGGTGTCAAAGTTTCTGGGGGTCCTATTTTGGATGGTGTGGCTGAGCATATGGTTGACATAGTTAAGCCTGTTGATAGAAAATGTACTATTCAAGAGATAGCAGATGAAATAAGGGGTTCTGGTGCTGAGGTTCTAGTGAATTTGATTCCTGTTGGAAGTGAGAATGCGACAAAATTTTATGCTGAAGCTGCTTTAAGGGCTGGGGTGGCTTTCGTTAACACGATACCAGTTTTTATTGCCAGCAATAAGTTTTGGGATGAGAGATTTAGTGAAAAAAGTTTGCCTCTATTGGGGGATGATATTAAGGGTCAAATAGGTGCAACCATATTACATAGAACTTTAACAAGACTTTTTAGATTAAGAAATGTGAAAGTTATACAAACTTATCAGTTGAATGTTGGTGGGAATGCTGATTTCTTGAATCTCATGGACGAAGGTAGGCTTGTTAGTAAAAGGATAAGCAAGACTGAGGCAGTAACGTCTCTTCTACCTTATAACATTGGTGTACGAATCGGACCAAGTGATTATGTTCCATTTTTGGGGAACACTAAGGTTGCATACATATACATTAGGGGAGAAAGCTTTGCCGGTTTTCCTGTAACATTAGATGTTAAGCTTGTTGTTGACGACAAATCAATGTTCGCTTACAGTGCCGTTGATGCTATAAGACTTGCTAAGGTTGCATTAGACAAAGGCGAAGGCGGGTCTATAAAAGAAGTGTGCGCTTTCTATTTCAAGCATCCTCCCCTTCAAGCAGATAGTGATGAAGAAGCAGCTGAATGGGTAAGGAATTGGCTTTCAAAACATTAACCTAACAATTATTTCTTTTGTTTAAAAAAAAATATTTAAAAATTTATTTAGCAACAACTATTATTTTAAAAGCTATGTCGGTACTTAAGACTGTTGTTGGAAGTTTTCCTGTTAAGAATGTTCCAGTTGAAAAGGCTATATTAGAGATTGTTGAAATGCAATTAAAGTATGATATTAATGTGGTCTCAGATGGAGAGCAAAGGGCTGACATGGTGGGATATTTTGAAAATATTCCTGGTCTTGGAAGGAATCCTAGAGGTTTGTATATTAAATCAAAGATTATGCCACCATATGAAGTAAAAGATTTTGTTAAATTCAAAGACATTGAGCTCGTTAGAAAATATTTAGAACAGAGGAATAGAATTGACGTTGACGTGAAAGTGGCTATAACTGGTCCGATTACTCTAGGTTTTTCGACAGCAATAAATGGCCTTTACTACTATAGTGGGTTAAGAGACATGAATATCTATCGTGACTTCGCAGACGCTTTAAAACCTTTTATCGAAGAAGCATATAGGAGAGGATATTATCTGCAGGTTGACGAACCAGCATTGTCTGCAAGAGTTATTGACTCAAAAATTGGTGTAGATATTGTAAATAATATATTGAAGGATTTGCCTTCAAACTATATAGACAAGAGAACCCTAGTACATGTATGTGGGCAGCTTAACCAAAAAATTTTTAGTGACCTTCTAAATATTGACACAAAAGTGTTAAGTCTGGCTTTTAGTGCGCCCAATGTTGAAAAGAATATTGAATTGCTCGATAAACAAATGTTATATGATGCTGGAAAGAAACTTGGTGTTGGATGCATTTCCGTACAAGTATCTAGTTTAGAAAATGTAGATAGTGTTGAAGTTGTTTTGAAAAGGCTTTCGAAGGTTAAAGATAGGGTTGGTATAGAAAATTTTGCCTTTGTGCACCCCGACTGTGGCCTTAGAGCATTAAATTATGATATCGCAGAAACCATATTAGACCGAATGTCTAACGCTATAAGCTTATTTTTAAAATAACTCATAGTTTACACTACTTAATATATTGTATTAAAGTTATGTCCTACCAAGCCTCAACTAACGTTTCAGTGCTCCTTACTCCATCGATTGTATGAATTTTATCGACCATCCTTAAAACTTCTTCATATTCTTTTGTTTCAGCTAAAACAACAATGTCCGCTCTACCGTAAACCATGAACGTCCTCACTACGCCTTCAATTTTGTTTAACTCGTCCATAATTCTTTTGCCTTTAATTGGTACTGCCTTTATGAGAACACACGCCTTCACCATCAAACTTCAACCTCCACTAATGTTTCTGTAAAAACTACACCAGACATGTTACCGATTTTCATCACAGCATCCCCCAACTCTTTTGTATCTGAGGCAGAAACATGCACTACAACGTCAAACCTTCCTAGAACTGGGTAAGCGTCCTTTACACCCTTTAACTGTTTTATTCTATGAACCACTTCAACGAACCTCCCACGTTCAGTCCTAATTAGCACACATGCTTCAACCATACACTATCGATCTTTATTGAAAAAGACTACTATATAAAACTTAATATACAAATTAATGATACTATTTCTTATGACTCCTGAAAAATTAAGAGAATATTTTATGAAAGGTGTAGTACACGTAGTTCAGTTGACTCCATTTAAAGAAGATGAGGAAATCGACTATGAAGCTTTAAAAGAAAATACTAAATTTTTGGTTGAAAAGCAAAGTTATGGTCCAATGGTGTTGACTCCTGTTGGAAGTACTGGAGAAAAGTATGCCTTAAATGATGAAGAATGGAAAAGGGTGGTTAAAACTGTCGTAGATGCAGCAAATGGAAAAATTCCTGTAGTGCCTGGCACTTCACATTCTGGCACAAGGGTTGCGGTTGAGCGTTCAAAGTATGCTGAGGATATTGGCGCTGACGGCGTAATGGTTGTATTACCATATTATCATGTTCCTGAAGAAGAAGGCCTATACTTGCATTATAAAAAAATATGTGATGCGATAAAGATTGGTGTTGTACCCTATAACAATCCTGACGTCTCAAAAATATACATGAAACCTCATATTTTAAGAAAGCTTGTAGAGAACACAAGCAATATTGTTGCTGTAAAAGAGAACACACCATATATTCCAACATTATATGAGCAGATTAAGGCTGTTGGCGACAAAGTTCCAATTCTACAAGGTAGAGGCGACTGGTGGTTCGCTGCAACAGCTTTCCTTGGAGTTAGAGGATTTATTTCAGGGTATGCAAACTTTATGCCAGAATTTTCAATAGACCTACTTAAAGCGGGATTAAGTGGAGATTATCTAAAGCTTAAACTGCTTATGGAAAAGCTTTATCCGTTGGAAGAGTTTATCGGAAGAATCTCTAAAAAATATGGTCCATCAACAACAATACTGCCATATCCATATGTAAGCTCATATATGATGTTCGGTGTTATGAAGGCTGCCATGAACATACTCGGTCTCAAAGGAGGTTACATGAGATTACCTATGTTAGATATTAAAGAGGAAGATAAGAAGGAACTGGAGAAAATTCTTTTAGAAAAACTTGACCTGAAGAAGATAAAGTGATAAATTAATTCTCCAATTAAATTTTTTTAGAACTAATTTCATGATATAGTGTAGAAACCTTCTACATTTCATATTCTTTCAAAATCTTTCCAATTCTTCTGACCTTTTCTATATCCCCATCAGGTGGCATCATGTCAGAGATTCCTGCAATAAGGTTTGGTTTAAATGTTTCAACAAGTTTGTTCACAAAGTTTTCAATTTCCTCATAAGATGTGATGGGGAGGAAGTGGGTTGCAGGTATCCCGTCAACCAATATCATTTCACCCAAATTCTGTTTTAACTCTTCTAAGCTAATGTTTCCTTGAGGTTCTGGTGGAACACATTCTAGTCCATCTAAACCAGTTTCTTTGGCAAAGTGTATGAGATGTTTTACTTTACCATCCCAATGTGATGTACAATATTTTCCAACCTGATGTAACTCTTTTGTCCTTTTCTGATAATATGGTAGCATATACTTTTGAAAAAGTGTTGGAGACAGTAGTCCTTCATCAATGTTGTCTGTAAAATTTATTATCTTAAAGGGTGTTTTCTTCAAAAGGCTGAAAAGTTTATCATCGTTTTCATCAAAAACTTCTATTAGCCTCTCAACCTTATCCCTTTGTTTCCATAAAGCTATTATTCCAGCCTTGAACCCCATATAGGCTATGAATAGCTTCTGTATTGAGCCCCACCTAACATTTACAATAGGTTCACATCTATCTCCAATATATTCTTCCATTTTAATATAAAGTTCTTTATTGAACTCATAATCTTGTCTTTTCAAAATATATTCTAGAATGTAAAAATCGTCTACACTCTTCAAAAAATACTCTACCCTAATCTTGTTTGTATTATATAGGTTCTTTCTTTCAACCTGTCTAAGAACACCTAGGGGTGTAATATATTTTGTGTAAACGTTTTCTGGATCCTCAATTACTTCAACTTTCACATCATCTCCTTCAACAACCTTTATAGTGTTATCGAAGAAATGATATCCTCTAGGTGAAGCCTCTAAATCATCATAAATTTCTAATATACTCTTATTAGAATAATTTTTGGGCAATGTTCCCCTCACTTTATTAACCTCATACCAGTGATGTAGTCTTGGCTGCCAAAGTATGCGGTCAACCTTCCTATGTTCAAACAAAGCAATTGTAAGCTGCCTATTATCCATATTCTGATCAATCACCCATACCCATGTTAAATTCCAAATAGTATATTAGGGTTTATGGTATAATTGCAGTTTTTATCGAATTCTTATTTAAGATTTCGTTCTCAAAGGCTTCAGATATTTCTGAAAGATAATATTTCTTCGTTATAAGCGGTTTTACGTTAAAAAGGTTCTTTTTAACAAGCCTAAAAGCTTCTCTTGTCCAAACAACCATTTCCTCTTTGGTATGATGCATTAAGCAGGCGTGAACAATATTCAATGCATCCTCATGCCAGCGGAAAAGGTTGGCTAGGAAAGGTTTCATGTAATGGCTGTATATCACTATTGTCCCATTATGCTTAACTATCTCAGATGCTAAATTAAGTCCATCACCACTTCCAGAAGCCTCTACAACCAAATCGACACCCCGTCCATCAGTGGAATCCATAACTTCTTTCACAACATTATCTCTATCGACATTTAATACAATATCTGCCCCAAACCTTTTTGCAAAATCAAGTTTAAAATCAACTTTATCCACCACAAAAAGCGGGTCAACACCACATTTCTTCAAACCCTGTAAGATAATCTGGCCAGCAAAGCCAGCACCCACAACTGCAGCAGTATCTCCAACACCAACATTCCTTGTAGCAATTCTAGCAGCATGCACTGCACATGCTAAAGGTTCACCTAAACAGGCTACCTCCAAATCAATGCCCTCAGGCGCCTTTAAACAACCATAGGGTACTGTAGCGAGAAAATAGTCAGCAAAGGTTCCAGGCCCAAAAGACATCACAACATCACCTTCACTAAACTCTCTAACCTTAGACCCTACCTTAACAACAATACCTCCACCCTCATGACCCCAAGGACATATTGGAAGGTTTACCTCTCTAGGGACTTCTCCAGCATAATAGAGTTTATCTGTTCCACATATTGATGCTTGAACAGTTTTAACCAAAACCTGCTCTTCTGAAGGCTCTAAATCGACTTCCTTTAAAGAAACTTTTCCTGGGCCATCAAAGCATGCTACACGACTTCTAACCATACCTTTAATATTTTTCTCAGTCTTTATATAAATTTTCATATTCCGTCAATTTTGATAAATTAGTTATTGTACCCTATTAAAATATAATAAACTTTATATTCTTTTAATGCACATTCATTTTCTGTTGAATAATTTTAGCAAGGCTAGAGATAGATTAAAGATGTGTATAGAAAACATGAGAAGGGGTAAAGCCAGATATTGTGAGGGTGACTATTCAGATGCAGTGTTTAGGATTCAACTGGCTGTCGAAGACGCATGTAAGGCAATCTTAAGTTTTTTAGGAATAGAGTTTAGGAAAACTCATTTTCCTAGTGTGATTATGGGAAGGATCCTTTCAAATAGACAGAGGATGAAAAAACTCAATCTTGGTACAGAGCATGTAAGATACCTTACTCTTATAATCTCTTACGCCTCTCTCCTGGAAACTCAGGGTTCAATGCCTAGATATGGTTGGGAGACTGAAGAAAGAATAATCTTACCTTCTGAAGTTTATACGAAGGAAGTTACTAAAGAACTTTTTAACTCGGCCATTGAAAGCATAAACTATGTTATAAAATTTTTTAACAGTTTTAAGGATTTGCCTTCAGACCTATTATCTGTTGTTGAAGAATTAGATAAAGTGGTTTTTGATGCGGTTAAAGAACTTAGAAAAGGTTAGAGATAAAAAGTATTGTGAACTTATAAGGGAATATGTAGAAAAGATTAACTATATTTTCAAAGAAAATCTTGTAGGTGTTCTTCTATTTGGATCCGTTGCAAAAGGTAAGGCTAAGCCCATTCATTGGGCTGAAAGTGATGTTGACCTAATTGTTGTAGTCGAAGGTCTTCCTAATCTTCAAGAGAGAATTATAGAGATTCCAAAGCTTATGGTGCATCACAATCTGCCTAGCCTTATTCAAGGCATATACATGACCCCTAAAGAATTTGAAGATAATTTGAAATCAAAAAACGGATGGATTATTGAAGCACTTTTAGAGGGGATAATCTTATACGATCCCAAGCGTCTTCTAGGTGTGTTTAGAAGAAAACTTTTGAAAGAATTAAATAAGGAAGGAGTTGAAAGAACCTCATATGGTTGGGTTTGGCCTATTAGGTTAAAATCTCCTAAGGGGAAGATATAAAAAGTTGTGTGTGGGTGTTTAATAACATGGAATGCAGCAGAGAGGTTTTTATTAGCATTGATATAGGAACTACTGCTGCAAAAGTTGCTTTGGTAAAAGCAGAAGGCCCACAAGTTATTTCTGTACTAAGTAGTGAGTATGTGAAGGGAATCTTGCATCCAAAAAATTTATGGGCTGAAAGTGATCCAGAAGACTGGTGGACGACAGTATGTAATCTTATAAAAAAACTTTTTCAGCAAACAAACGTTGACCCTACACAGGTTATAGGTATAGGATTGTGTAACACTTGTCCCAGTCTAATAGCATTAGATGGCGAAGGCAAAGCCCTTAGACCTGCTATCCTTTATATGGACCAAAGAAGTGTTGAGCAGGCTAGAAAGCTTTTGAAGAAAGTTGGTAAAGAAGCTTTTGCTGAAATAGCTGGAAATAGGATTGCTCCAGGCGCATTTAGTATAACCTCAATGTTATGGGTTAAAGAGAATGAGCCTGAAATTTATAAGAGGGCATACAAGTTTGTTCACGCAAACGGATATTTTGCCTCAAAATTGACTGGAGAAGTAGGCATGGATCCAACCAACGCATCGTTTACAGGCATCTTTGATTTAAAAAGGGCTCAGTGGTCGGATGAGCTTATAGAAAAAACAGGTTTGGATAGGGAAAAGCTTCCAAGAATATTCTGGTCTTACGAAAAGGTTGGTGAAGTTAACGATTATGCTTCAAAAATTTTAGGCATAGAAAAGGGTGTGCCTGTTGCTATGGGATGTGCTGATAGTGCAGCATCAGCTCTTGGATGTGGTATAATAAAGCCAGGTCGTGTTTTTGAAACCACTGGAACGTCTACTGTTGTTGCTGTAGTATCATCGTCGCCAAAATTTGATACGAGGATATTGAATAGATGTTATGTTAAGAATGGTTTATGGCTTCATATGGGTGCTATGTCGACGACTGGGGCGTCTCTAAAATGGTTCAAAGACAACCTATGTGAGGTTGAAGTTCAACTGTCTCAAAAGGGTGACGGTAACGTATACAAGATTTTGGATGATATTGCAGCAAAAGTTCCTCCAGGTTCAGATGGTCTAATATTTTTCCCATACATGTCTGGTGAGCGTTCTCCTATATGGGATCCTAATGCTAGAGGAGTGTTTTTTGGTCTAACGTTATCACATACCAAAGCACATATGATTAGGGCAATTCTTGAGGGTGTAGCATTTGGTCTCAAAAACAATTTAGAGATTATTGAATCACTGGGAGTTAGTGTTGAGGAGGTTAGAGCTGCTGGTGCAGCTGCTAAAAGCAGTTTATGGCGGCAGATTAAGGCTGACGTTTTGGGTAAAAGGATTGCTGTATCAAGTGTTAAGGATGCTACAATGATAGGCTGCGCAATATTAGCTGGTGCTACTGCAAAATATTATCATGACATTATAAGCATCGCAGACAAGTTTTATTATCTTGTAGAAGATGTAAATATTCCCAATGAACTTGTAAATAGTGTTTACAAAAAATATTATTCAATTTTTATAAAAGGTTATAAAAGATTTAAATCGATGTATAAAGAGATTACGTTAGTGAGTTAATATGGTTAGCTCTGGAAAGGAAATAAGATTATCTAGGCTATTTGATAGAAGCTCTAAAAGAATTGTTATCATAACTATGGATCATGCCATAGCCCACGGTGTCTTACCGGGAATAAGAAATGCAAGAGATACAATTCAAAGGATTGTCGCTGGAAAACCTAATGCTATAACAATACATAAGGGTCTCGTGTCAAAATACTATCCTCTACTAATAGAGAGTGGAACCTGCCTAATATGTAAGCTCAGTGGTTTTTCACCATACAATCCATCATATGATACACAGTTTACTGAAGTCAAAGAGGCTGTAAAGTTGGGTGCTGATGCTGTAGCCTATGGTGCAGCTGTCGGCGACACTAGACAAGATGAAATGCTTAAAACGATTGGTAGTCTTGCAAAAGAATGTGAGGAATATGGTATGCCGTTAACAGTACACATATACCCTAAAGGTAATCTGATTAAAAAGGAGGACTACTATAAAGTTGAAAATATTATGTATGCTGCACGAGCTGCAGCCGAACTTGGAGCGGACATTGTTAAAACATGGTATACAGGTTCTCCTGAAACATTTAAGCAGGTTGTAGAAGCATGTCCTGTTCCAGTCGTTATAGCCGGAGGCCCGCACACAGAAAATGTTAGGCAGTTCCTTCATATGGTAAAGGGTGCTATTGAAGGAGGAGCATATGGTGTTGCAATAGGAAGAAATGTATGGAGCCATAATGATCCAACCTCTATGGTTAAAGCATTAAAGATGATTGTTCACGAAGACAAGTCTGTTGACGAAGTCATGAACACGCTTTCTCTCGAGTAGAGTGTTTTGAATGAAGGCTGTAGTTTTCCATTCTCTTGGTAATGTTTCTGTTGACGATATTCCTTCTCCATCAAGCTTAAACGATACTATAATTATTAGAGTTAGGGCTGCAGCAATCTGTGCAACGGACATTAGAATTTTTAAAGGAGAGCGGTCTGCTAAAGAAAATGTTGTTCTAGGACATGAGTTTTCTGGTGAAGTTGTTGACGTAGGTTCAAATGTTAAAGACTTTAACATTGGTGATAGGGTTGCAGTATACCCTATACTGGCTGATGGAAAATGCGATTTCTGTCTAAAAGGATTTAGGAATAGGTGTGTGAGCAGGAAAACTTTGGGCATAGACGTTAATGGTGGCTTTTCAGAACTCTTTCAACCTTACCCGGAAATGGTTAAACTTGGGCACATCATGAAACTACCAGATAATATTTCGTTTGAGGAGGCAGCCCTCCTTGAACCAGTTTCTACAGTAATAAACTCTTTAGAAAAACTTCAAGTTGGATTAGGTGACAATGTTCTGATAGTAGGCGCTGGACCAATGGGCCTAATCCATGTTATGCTTGCTAAATTCAGGGGCGCATCAAATATTCTGGTTTCAGACTATGTTGATGAAAGGTTATATGTGGCTAAAGAATTGGGTGCAAACTATACGATAAATCCTGGACAAGAAGATTTTGTTGAAAGGGTCAAAGAATTTTCTAAGAGCTTCGGTGGCGTGAATAAAGTTATCTTAACGGTAGGTGTTGCCGGCATAGTTGAACAGCTACTTGACATAATACAACCTCAAGGAATGATAAGTCTATTTGCTGGCGGTGGGAAGACGTTCACATCTAACTTAGATTTGAATAAAATTCATTATAAAGAATTGATTGTGACTGCAACACAGAATGCGACTCCAGAACAGTTTAAAAAAGCCATACAACTACTTTCATCAGGCAATTTTAACGTTAAAAAGCTCATTACACACAAGTTTCCTCTTGAAGATGCACTCGATGCCTTAAATCTAAGGAGTGAGCTTAAAGCTTTAAAGGTTCTACTAATCCCATAGATAGTAGTATGGGCACATATGTTTTAGCTGTCGATTTCGGTACAAGCTCACTTAAACTCGGACTATTTAATGAAAACCTTGAATTAAAGTATACTGCTCCAGGAAGATACTCGTATAGAACTTATAGTAGGAAAATAGGTTGGGTTGAGCAAGAACCTAAAGAATGGTGGACTGCTTTAAAGAAGGCTCTCAAAGATTTGATGAAAAAGTATGGTGTCCGAAAGGAAGAAATTGTTTCAGTTAGTGTTGGAGCCCATATGGGTCTTGTTTGTGTAGACAAGAATGGGGAACCCTTGAGGCCGTCAATACTATTTTTTGACCAAAGAAGTGTAAACCAGTGTGAGGAAATTTTTAATAAGGTTAGTGAAGAAGAACTTAATGTTTGCGGGAACAGGGTTTCTACAGTGCAAACGGCAACACAAGTGATGTGGCTTAAAGAAAATGAGCCGAAAGTGTATGAGAAAACATTCAAGTTTCTTATAACACCCGGTTACATGGCGTACCTTTTAACTGGAGAATTTTCATACGATTGGACTCACGCATCTTGGTCTCTTTTATTCGATATCAGAAAATGTGATTGGTATGAAAAAATGTTCGATTTACTAAAAATTTCGAGAGAAAAGTTTCCTGAAGCAATGGTCTCATGCAAAATTTTAGGTTATGTAACAAGTAGTGCTGCAGAAGAGCTTGGTTTGAAACAGGGTACACCTGTTATGGTAGGAGGTTCAGATACACCTTTAGCCGCTCTAGCCGAAAATGTCATAAATAAGAATGATGCTCTCATAACGGCTGGCTCGGTTTCAAGTGTTATCACATGCACTGATGTCCCAAACTTTTCTCTCACATTATTGAACAGATGTCATGTTGTCCCAGGACGTTGGCTTATGCAGGGTGCCATGAACGCCCATAGCAACGTTTTCGAATGGCTCATAAGAGAACTTTATCTAAAAGATGGCGAAGAATTGTCCTCTGAAATTTTTGAAAAGGTAGAGGGTGAAATTCAAGAATCTCCTGTGGGTGCAAACAACCTCATACTTTTACCATACTTTGCCGGTGAAAGAAGCCCTATCTGGGATCCATACGCAAGAGGTGTAATATTTGGTTTATCCTTCCATCACAAAAGAGGCGACATTATGAGGGCCTTGTATGAGGGTACTGCCTATGCGGCAAGACATAATCTTGAATTCATAGAATCGTTAGGTGTTAAAATTGATTCCCTTAAGATTGTCGGTGGTGGTGCAAAAAGCCGAATTTGGAATCAGATTAAGGCTGACGTATTAGGGAAAAAGATTGTTGTGGGAAGCGCTGCCGATGCATCAATGATTGGTAGTGCAGTTTTGGCCGCATATGGTGTCGGATGGATAAAAGATTTGCTTAAATTCAAATTAGAAAGGGTAGATCTTATAGTCTTCTCACCGAGAAAGGATGCTTGGAATAAATATACAAAACTCTTTGAACTCTATAAAAGTCTTTACCTGAGTTTAAAGGACAAGTTTTATGCTTTAGGGCAAATATAGAACTGAATAATTTTTTATAAAATTTTCAAGTCTTATTCTTTTAAAACAATAAATTTATAAAGTCAACTTTTGGGACTTAAGAGTAAACTTATGGACAATAATCGAGAATTTAGGCTTTGGAAACTTAGAATGTGGTACATCAATATTATTACATTACTCTTTTCGATACTTTTCCAAGGTATCTCAACTATACTAAGCCAATATGTGGTTATAAGATTTGATGCTGTTCCCATACAAGTTGGTATTGTATGGTCGATTTTCTATCTAACATCGATTGTTACCAGACCACTGGCTGGACTTATTTTCGATCAAGGATACAGATTTAGACTGCTAATTCTTGGCTCCCTAATGTTTTTTATATCATCTTTCATTTACATGTTTTCATCAAATATCATACATCTGGTTATAGCGAGACTCTTGCAGGGACTAGGTCAAGGTATATTTATGACGGCCTCATTCTCACTTGTAGCCTACGAAGCTTCTGAGCACATGAAATATTTTGAAGAAAGTATTGCTTGGAGGAGTACAATGTTAGGTTTAGGTGTAATAATTGGTCCAGCGTTAGGCGGTTACCTTGTAACATTCTATGGCTTCCACGAAACCTTTGTGTTCATGATATTATTAGCCGCTATCATTCCAATTATTGTATATTATACTGCAAAGTCAACTAATGTTAAAGAAGAACTTCTACACTTTAACCTGAAATTTAATTTAAACACGACTATAAAAAAAGACTTGAAAATTATTATAAAAAATTTTATTGAACTTATGCAAATAACCAGCTTCAGAACAGCCATCTTCTCCCTAATACTATATGCATTGGGTTATGTTACCATCATCTCTCTTCTACCTGCATACTATGCGACTGAATTCGGAAGAGAAGCTGGTGTTGTTGTAGGAAACTTTCTCTCGTTAATCGGTTTGTCAAGCATTATCCCAAGAATATTTACAGGAAAAATTTCAAAATATGTAAATGTTAAGAAAATTGCCACAATAGGTCTTTTTCTATTAGCAGCCTCACTTGCACTTATAGGCCTTTACCCATTCCCACCAAATGTATACATCTTCTGTATCTCTGCAGGCTTAGGTCTAGGTTTTGTTATCCCAAGTCTCCAAATTATGGCTTTGATAAATACAGGTAACTCTAAAAAGGGAATTGCGACAGGCTTCTACATCATAGGATTTGATATATCAAATATCGTTTCCCCAATAATTTTTGGAGGTTTAGGAAATGTTTTCGGCTACAAATTTACTATAGAGATAACCTTCATCCCCGTATTGGTGGCATCAATTTATCTTGCGTTAAAGAAATTTTAAACAAAATTTTTATATTTTACAAAATAATATGTTAAATACATGTATGCTCGTTCACGAATCCTAAACTATGAAAATCTTTCATCCCATGGTAATGTTGAAGGAAGGAAAGTTGTTCTAGATATTCTTGAAACCGGGTTGAAGGCTGCCGACCCATACTATAATATTCTAAAGCTTGTTAAAAAAGTTAACAATAAGCTTATAGTTGGATATAAAGACTTTGAACCACCAGGCGACCCAAATGGAGGCGACATCGTAATAGACTTGAATAAGGTTGGTTCGATATACGTTGTAGGCGCTGCTAAAGGTGTACAGTCGGCTGCTAAAGCTCTAGAAGATATTCTTGGCGACAGGCTAACGGATGGGCATGTTATAGCAAAAAAGGGTGATGAAAAGATATTAAATAAGATAAAGGTTACATTCGGTTCACACCCTGTACCAGATGAAGACTGTGTTAGGGGTGCTCAGGCAATCTATGAAATAGCTAAAAAGGTTAGAAAAGGTGATGTCGTGTTCACTCTTAGCGGAAATGGTGGTTCCTCACTTCTAACATTGCCCCCTCCTGGAATATCTATAGAAGATGTGCGTGAACTAACGTATATGATGCAAGTGGAGAGAGGAGTCCCTACAGCAGATTTAAATGTTATAAGAAATCATATTGATTTGCTTAAAGTTGGAAGAATGTCCATGTTAATGAAGGATGCACTTCAAATACATATACTTTTATGGGATGCAGGTGATCCTCTACCATCAGAAACTGGTGTGTCCAGCTATGAAAAGCTTCTTACACAGAACCGTTGGCTTCACGCCCTACCCGATAGCACGACATTCAAGGACGCATATAATGTGCTCAAAAAATGGGATGTTTTAGACAAGATTCCACCTTCTATAAGAAGACATATTGAAGAAGCCGACCCAAAATATGAGACTCCAAAAAAAGAAGACTTTAGAGACATAAACTTTAGAGTTTTTGGAGTGTTGCCTAGAAGAGGCCCAATCACCGAAGCATACAGGAAGGCTGAATCTTTAGGCTATACACCAATAATATTAACAGAATGGCTGCAGGCTGAAGCCAGAGAAGCTGGTAAAGTTATAGCAAGCATAGCTAAAAACATAGAACTTTCAGAAAGACCATTTAAGCCACCATGTGTTCTTCTAACAACAGGAGAACTTATTGTAACAGTGGGAGAAAGCAAGGGTGTAGGTGGAAGAAATCAAGAATTTACCCTTTCAGCCGCCCTACAAATAAGGGGAAGCAAGAAGGTGGTTATAGGTGCAGTCGACACAGATGGAACAGATGGTCCTGGAACACAATTTGTTAAAGACTATGGGCCAATACCCTGTC
Organism: uncultured archaeon; assembly: GCA_938034445.1. GTDB lineage: Archaea > Thermoproteota > Nitrososphaeria > JACIWG01 > JACIWG01 > JACIWG01. Next base: position 26,592 of record CALHLD010000028.1, read on the forward strand.
TAGCAGGAGGCATAGTTGACGGACACACTGCTGAAGAAGCTGAAGCACAAGGTATAAACTTATTTGAGGAGCTCAAAAATCACAATTCTACAATACCTTTACTAAAACTAAATAGTGGAATTATAACCACTCAAGGTGTAAGTTTAAACGATTTAGGTGTAACACTTATATTAAAGTAACCTAAAAAGAATGGGAGTGAGAAAAATGAGTACGCGTATAAAAAATGTTTATGCTCGAGAAATAATCTCTATGAGAGGCCATCCTGGAATTGAAACGACGGTCGAACTTGAAGACGGATCGAAGGGAACCGCGATCGTGACGGCAGGCGTTTCTGTTGGAGAAAACGAAGTCTTCTTCATACATGATGGTGGAACAAGATTTAAGGGGCTAGGCTTAAAAAAGGCTGTTGAAATCGTAAACACAATAATTGGCCCAGCTGTAAAAGGTATGGATGCAACAAACCAGAATGCAGTAGACGATTTAATGATAAGGCTTGATGGTACCCCAAACAAGTCTAAACTAGGCGGAAACTCGATAGCCAGTGTCTCAGCGGCTGTATTAAAGGCTGCAGCAAACAGCCTAAAAATACCACTATACCAGCACATAGGCGGCGTCTTTGCACGCGTTTTACCCGTACCAGGAGTGATATCCTTTGTAGGACAGGATAGATATGGAGGCGGTGAAAGGTCAGGCGACAAACCAAGCTATTCGTTCCTAGCATATGGTTTCAAAAACTTTTCAGAAGCATCTTATGCATGCTGGGAAATAAGGAACGCGTTCCTAAAAATAGTTAAAGAAAGATTAGGCTTCAGAACACATCCAACACCACACTCTCATCTAGTAATAACCTACCATCCCAAAATAACACACGATGAACAACTTTGGCAAATGATGATGGATGCTGTAGAAAACTTAGGCTACAGGAATAGAGTGGGATTCCAAGTCGACGTAGCCGCTACAACTTACTATGACAAGAAAAAGCAACGGTTCATAGGCTTATTCTCGAAAGAGGAAAAGACAAAAGAAGACCTAATAGAACTTTACAAGAAAATGGTCAAAGACTATCCATTTATAGTTATAGAAGATCCTCTCGAAGAAAACGATGTAGAAGGTCATGCACTACTAACAAGAGAATTGGGAATACAAATAGTAGGAGACGACTTCTTCACAACAAACATAGAACGTGTCAAAAGAGGAATTGAAGCAAAAGCATGCAACACAGTACTTTTGAAGGTAAACCAGATAGGAACAATAACAGAAGCATTCGAAATGGTAGAATACGCGTACAGACACGGATACGCTGTAATGCCATGCAGTAGCAGAGGAGAAGGTGCAGACATAGCAGACTATGCAGTAGGACTAAACACCGGGCAAATGAGAGAAGGAGGCGTAGACGA
>CALHLD010000029.1 GCA_938034445.1 uncultured archaeon
TAATTTTAGAACTTTTTCCCAAAATCAATAGTGTAACTATCTTTATTATATCGTAGAGATCTTGTACTTCAAAAGACATTTTCTTAATCGAACCTTCCTATATATTGTTTCATATAGTGGGTTTAGCCTATTCCGTGGACATTATTTAAACTTTCTCGATGCTTGAAATAGCGTCAACATATGTTTTATAGACGGCCTTTGCAGCCTCAAAAATTTTTTCCCTCTCCTCAAAAGATAGTTTGCTGTAAATGTTTTCTCCTAAACTTCTTCCAAGTCTTGTTGGAACACTAACATAAACGGGTTCAGGTATGCTATCAAATCTTATCGGCACATCTATGGGAAAAATATTTCTTTCATCCTCGACTATTGATTTGACGATATCTCGAAATGCTGCGGCTGGACCGTATTCTGTTCCACCAACATTATCTATTATAAACCTAGTTACTGACTTAATATAATCTTCTACAACATACTTTTCTAGACTTTTTCCTCTAATTTTCGAATACTCTTCTACTGCCATATCATAGACTTTGACCGTTGTCCATAATATGGTTGCTAAATCTCCATGCTCTCCACCTACCCATCCATTAACTCTTGACACAGGAACTTGAAAATATTCTGCAAGCTTAGACCTTAGCCTCAAACTTTCAAGATATGTTCCAGTTCCTATCACAAACTCTGCCCTAGAATATTTTTTGCAAACCATTGTCATAGCATCCACTGGATTTGTTATAACAACATATTTTGCACCAGGATTTAATGGTGCAACTGTCTCAGAAACATATTTTACGATTTTAGCATTCTCTATAGCCAGGTCTCTTCTACTCATACTAACTCCAGGCACTCTCGCCTTTCCGGCTGAAATAAGTATAAGGTCTGCACCATATACATCCTCATCCCTTTCGCAAGAGTTTATTTTAACATCTACACCAAGGCTGGCTGAAACATGCTTTAATTCTTCAGCGAACGCCTTTGCTAGGCCAGGCTTTATATCACATACTGTTATCTCTTCCGCTAGATTCTCACATAATATTGTGTATGCTGTAGGTCGACCAACCCTCCCTGTACCAATTTGTGCAATATGCAAACGTTCTCTCCAAAATATTTCCTCTTAACACTATTTCAACTTTACCAAGTTAATTATTATACTGTGGTTGTGAAACTGTCTTTCCCCAAATGCAGTATTGGCTTAAACTTTGACGTGTTCAAGATTCCAAGACCGTATGCTTCCTCTTCACCATATGCTTCAACAACTCTTCCAACGAACAGGTCATGGTCTCCTAGCTCAATCTTCTTCTCTAACACACATTCTAGGTGGGCTATACATTCTTTTATTATTGCTGTATCAATTTTTCTAGCTCTCTCTTTTGTAAGTTTTGCTGTTTCCCATTTGTTCTTATCCTTACCTGAAATGCTTCCACATACTTTTACTGCATTCGATTGTTCGTTTGTTGGCACATTTATTGCAAAAGCCCTGTACTTTTCAATTAAATTGTAGCTGTATCTTTTTGGAGATATTGCGACTGCAACAAGTGGTGGTTTTCTTGAAATCGGTATCGACCATGCTATTGATATTATATTACTTTTTTCAAATGGCCCACATGTTATTAATAGTGCTGGTTTGGGATGAAGTAAATATGGTATGTTGGCTGCCTCAATGTCCTTTTTCATAGTATATGTGATTTGCTGTAGGCTATTAAAAAGTTTTAACTCACATATAACTATATAGTGTTGGTGAACATTATCTTGATACTCTGCAGTGCATGTCTTCTTGGAATAAAGTGCAATTATAGGGGTGAAGATAACTTGAATTTGAAAGTTCTAAAGCTTCTTGAACATGAAATTTTGATCCCCGTGTGCCCTGAACAGTTAGGAGGTCTTCCAACTCCAAGGGAAAGCTCTGAAATAATCGGTGATGGTTACATGGTTTTAGACGGTAAGGCGAAGGTCGTAACTTTTTCTGGAAAAGATGTAACATCAAATTTTGTTAGAGGTGCGGAGGAAACTTTAAGGATTGCAAAACTTTATGGAATCACTTCAGCCATATTTAAGCAGGGCAGTCCCTCATGCGGCAATGGTAAAGTCTATGATGGAACCTTTTCCAAAAGACTAGTTTCAGGTGATGGTGTTACTACAGCCCTTTTGAAACGTAATGCTATTAAAATTGTTTCGGAAGAGGAGGTCTAGGAGTTTCGAGCACGCTCTTTCAGTATCTTGTAGAATTCTTTAACGCTTTCGTAAAGTGTCTTCTCTTCAAGGAGTCCGAAGGGTGTTGGTGTCTCAAATATTCTTTTAGGAAACCTTTGATTAAGCATATTGAATCCTTCACGCTCTTTAAAATCGTTTTTATTACTCAATATCTTTTCACCTAATCTTTTTAACTCTACTTCATTAAAACTGTAACCTAGAATATCTAGTGTTTCACATACAGTTTCTGGTGTATATATTCCTCTCGAAAAAAAGCAGACCACTAGACTCGATAGTATCTGTCTCCAAGATTCTTCATGATATAGTTTTTCCGCGATCTCCTTTTCCGAAAGCTGTTTTCCTTTTAAAGTTTCTTGGTCGAGGCTGTAGCCTGCACTGTCGAGGTGGCTGTGCCTTGCACCCGTTAGATATGTTAAATGGGCTCCAGGTCCTGTATGATATCCTGGCATACCATTTCCACCATATGAGAGGGAAAACTCTTCTCCACCATATCTACTTGTGAGAGCATCCAGTCCCTTTGATGCTGTCTTATAGAATTCGTTAACTCCCTTTACAATATATTCTATGGCTTTAGTATATGATTCAACTGATCCCCATTCCAATTTTAAGCCAAGTATCTCATTTTCTCCTACTATTCCCCTTTCATAAGCTTCTGTCATCCAAGCTAGCACTGTACCAGTCATCATAGCATCAACACCCCACTTTTCAACCTCATCTATTAGCTTTAGGACTCCTTCAGTATCTTTTACGCCGATCATAGAGCCGAGAGCATACAATAGCTCATGGTCATATGATATCATTGTAGTCTTGTAAAAGTATGGTTCTGTAACATATGGTTCTCTTAAGGCTGCAAGGTGTATGCATGCTATTGGACAGTGTGCGCATGCAACTCTTCTACCAAGATATTTTTCAGCCAGCCTTTCTCCAGAAATGTTTTCTGCATACTCAAAACTTGACTCTCTCAAATTTTTTGTTGGTAGGGCATGTATTGTGTTCAGCGGTATTATGTTGGATGCCGTTCCAAGGTCATGATATTTTTTCATTACACTAGATTTAATCGATGTTGTATAGATTTTATCATATAATTCTCTATACCTTTTAACATTAGATACTGATATCATCGTCTTCCCAGAAACTATAACAGCCTTCAATTTTTTGCTTCCAAAAACAGCTCCTAATCCAAGTCTCCCAAAATGCCTATACGTTTCAGTATTAACTGAAGCATATGAAACAAGATTTTCTCCTGCAACACCAATTCTCATTATCGTCCTTACACCAGCACCTCCCTCTATCTCCCTAAGCACCCTTCCAACAGTTATACTATTTCTTAACCCCCAAAGTGCTGAAGCGTTTCTGAAAATGATATTTTTCCCATGTACTGCAACATACACCGGTGTTTCGCTAGCTCCCTTTATTACTATTGCACCATATCCAGCCTGTCTTATCGCTATAGCACTTCTTCCCCCCGCATGACTTTCTCCATAGGATTTTGTTAAAGGTGACTTAAAACATGCTACAGTTTTTGATGCAAGTGGAAAGAGTCCATTTAATGGGCCGACCGCAAAAACTATTACATTTTCTGGCCCAAGTGGGTCAGCATTTTTTGGACATTCCTCTAATAGAATTTTTGAAGCAACTCCAACACCACCTAAATATTCTTCGAAAAGGCTCCCTCTATCTTCAACCCAGAATCTCTTTCTTGAAAGATCAATATACAAGATATTTTTTAGGTATTCGTCCAAAACCTCTTCTCACCCCAATTCTTCTAATGCTATAACCTCGTGGGGACAGTATCCTGCACAGTATCCACAGTATACGCAAATGTTCGGTTTATTTTCCCTCTCATTCCAAAAAATTGCTCCATAAGGGCATGATTTAGCACAAAATCCGCATCCAATACATTTTGCAGCATCCAATATTACTCCCCCTCCGACCCTAACCTTTAGTGCGTCAACTGGACAAACTTTTGCACATGGTGGGTCTGGGCAGGCTCTACAAACTATGACAACAAAACCATGTTCTATACCTCCAACAGAACGTACATGTATTGCTGAATAGGCTAACCCACCAACACCAAATCTTCTAGAGCATGCGAACATGCAGCTTTGGCATCCAGTACACCTGTTAGCGTCTAGAACAGAAAGGCGTTTAACCATAATCACATCGTCTCCATTCCTTTTGTTATAAAAGACCTAGTTCCCTAATTTTTGCTAAAACTTCTTCAGCATGGTTTTCTGGTTTAACTTTTTCAAAAACGTGTCTAAGAACACCATTTTTATCGAATATGAATGTAACTCTTTCCGCTAATCCTGAAGGTCTGAGTACACCAAATGTCTCTGACACCTTTTTATCGTAGTCCGCGATTAACGTGAAATTTAGCGAATGTGTAAGGTAAAATTTTTTATGCGAATCGACATCTTGAACACTTACACCAACAACATTTATGTCCTTGAATCTACTCATATTGTCTCTGAAAGAGCAGGCTTCTTTCGTGCATCCTGGAGTAAAATCTTTTGGATAAAAGTATACTACTGTCACTTTACCGATAAAACTTCTAAAATTTATTTTTTCCCCATTTTGGTCTAATGCTACAATTTCTGGAATGGTTGAGCCAACATTAAGCATAAAATAAGTTTTTACTACGTTATATTAAAACATTACTAAGTAGACTGCTAATGTTCGAAAAATTTTTAATGGCATACTACTAAATCATATTATGCCATATAGAATTGTTATAGATAGAGGCTTATGTATATCCTGCGGTGCTGCTCCGGCAATATGTCCTAAAGTTTATGAGTTAGGAAATGATAATGGAAAAAATAGGGTTGTCGAAAAATATAGTGTGGAACTTGGGCCTGGAAGGTCTGTTGGAATAATTCCAGACGAACTTTATGAATGTGCTAAGGAGGGTGCTGAAGTCTGTCCTGTTTCTGCAATATTTTTGGAAAAGATAGAATAGGTTAAATAGTCAGCTTTAGATATAGCATTAACATGTCGAAGATCGTTGATATTATAGTATATCCTGTATATTCTGAGGCAACTTCTGCATTGTCAGGATATTTACCATTTCAGGAATCGCTTGAAAAAACTGTTAGACGTGGTTACTCTTCATGTTTTGTTAAGGTTGTTGCAGATGATGGCTTATATGGTTTTGGAGAATGCTGGGTTAGGGAAGTCCCTCAAGCTACGGCTGAAATTGTTAGAAGGCTTCTAAAAAATATTGTTGTAGGAAAAAGTCCTTTAGAAACTGAAGTATTGTGGGAGGAAATGTTTGCTTCCCTTAAAAATCGAGGTCATACTAGGGGATATTTTATAGAAGCTTTGGCTGGAATAGACATCGCACTATGGGATCTTAAGGGGAAGATTCTTCAACGTCCAGTATACGAGCTTCTTGGTGGAAGGTTTAGAGAAAGTTTGAAGGCTTATGCTTCATCAATTGTTTTTGGCAAGCCTGAGGAGATGGCTAAAAGGGCTAGGGAGTGGGTTGATGAGGGACATGATCAGATTAAGGTTAAGGTTGGTATGGGTGTTGAACGTGATATCGAGAATTTGAAGGCAATAAGAAAGGAGGTAGGAAAGGGTGTTGAAATTATGGCTGATGCGAATTCAGCCTACAATTTAAGCAGTGCATTAAAACTTGCAAGATTTCTTGAGAGGATTGAAGTAAGATGGTTTGAAGAGCCTCTACCATCCTATGACTTGAAAGGTTACACTACTTTAAAGAGGAAGGTTGATGTTCCAATAGCTTGCGGTGAATCCCTTTTCACTGTATACGATTTTAAGGACTATATCGAAAATGGTGCTGTGGACATAATTCAGCCTGATGTTGCAAGGGCTGGAGGGATAACTGAGTGTTCAAAGATAGTTCATCTTGCAAGAACCTATAATATACAATTTTCTCCACATATTGGTTTGTCTGGTGCAGGATGCAGGGCCGCAACATTACATCTTTCAGCATCAACCTCTCCAGAAACATTTCTAACATATGAGGTGTATGATATAAAGGAGAGTCCAAATCCGTTCTCAAACCCTATATGTGATGAGCCTGTTGAGATATTTTCTAAAGGATATGTTAGGGTTCCAGAAAGGATTGGTCTTGGGTTAGAAGTTAATGAAAGAAGGTTAGAACAATTTTTGTGCAAATAATTTTTTGGAAAAATTTATTACTAAACCATATAGAATATGATGTATGCCTCTTGTAGATTTAGCGTTAAAGGAGCTTAAAGAGTACAAACCCCCTCTAACAAGGAGAAGTGATTTCAAAAGATTTTGGGAAGAGAATGTGAAACTTGCTGAAGAGCAGCCACTAAATTTTGTTGAAAAGAAAATAGAATATTTTACAAACAGGATTGAAGTTTATAAGATAGTCTTTGAAGGATATATTGATAGAACTCCAATAACAGCATTTTTTGCGAAAGATTCAAAGAACAAGGAACCATCTCCAACAATAGTATTCTTTCACGGATACGGTTCAAGTAAGGGTGTCATTACAGACTATCTTGGCTGGATAATGCTCGGTTTCTCAGTTTTAGCTGTCGATGTTAGAGGCCAAGCTGGTGAGGCACCAGATTATGCAAGATATCCTTTCGGAAACATTACGGGTAACATGACAAAGGGTATACAAGACAAAAGCACATACTATTATAGGTACGTTTTTATGGACTGTTATAGGGCAATAAAATACGTTCTAGAAAGAAGTGATGTTGACAAAGATAGGATTGGCGTTTCTGGAATGAGTCAAGGTGGAGGTTTATCCACAGCAGCTGCAGCCTTACATCCAAAAGTTTCTATTGCAATGCCAAGTGTACCATACCTATGCCATTTCGATAGGGCCATATATGTTGCGGAAGCAGGACCATATCTTGAAATATTAAACTATCTTAGAATAAGGCCTGAAGAAGAGGAAAGGATCATGGAGACTCTCTCGTACTTTGATGGAATGAATTTTGCGCCAGAAATCAATAAGCCAACAATATTTTCTGTAGGATTAATAGACACCGTTTGTCCGCCTTCAACAATATTTGCTGCATACAATCATTTAGCTTCTAAGGAAAAGGCTATAGAAGTATATCATGGAATGGGCCATGAGGAGATAGGTGTGCATGTTGAAAAGAAAATGAAATGGGCTACCAGATACCTTCAAATGTAGGCGAACATAACCTTTTTAAACAACATTAACTAATAAATAGCGTGAAATTTTTTTGAAGAAAAGTGAAAAAGGTTTTACTAATAACTTTCCTCTCAATAATACCACTAATAATAGTACAGCTTATATTAGGCTATAGTATGCTTTTACACTTTGGGACAGTAGAAAAGATATATTTTGCTGAACACCTTAAAGAAATAAAGAATTGTGTTGCAGAGAAGATTAGAGAATTGGATGTGGTTGTAAAAGATTGGGCGTACTCTGATGAAAGCTATGATTTTATGAAAACAAAAAGTAGTGCTTATATTGAAAATAAGTTGGTCTCTGATACTTTTGAAAATTTAAAGGTAAACCTTATCATTTTCATAAATAATAGTGGAGAAGTCTTTTGGGGTGCCAAATATAATTTAACAACAAAAGAGATGACGCCATTGCCTGAAAGCCTAATTTCCAAACTAAAAGCTAATTCAACAATTTTTGAAGGTTGTTTAGAGAAAAATGGTTTAAGTGGAATCATTATTTTGGAGAAGCCTACATTATTTTCTATACACCCAATTCTGACAAGTGTGGGGAAAGGGTCATCAATGGGGTTTTTGGTGATGGGAAGACATCTTGACTCTAGTCAATTGGATCACATTAGATCTGCTTTAGGGAAAAATTTTTCTGTTTACAGTCTTGGAATTGAAATTGAAAAGGTTGAAGGTGAACCTTTATATGAAAACATTTATGTTAAACCGCATAATGAAAATATTATTGGATATGTTGTTTTTAAGGATGTTTATGGCAAAGATGCTCTGGCCTTTGAGCTTATAGAGTTTAGGTGGATTTATAGGGAGGGTATTATTCATGTCTTTTACTATAGCTTATCAACTATATTATGTGTAATTTTAATTGGTATAGGAGCATTTTTGTTGTTTAAGTATGGTATTTTAAAGGATATTGAGCGTGTTGATGAAGAGTTAGAGATGATTGGTGAAAGTGGAAATATTTCTGCAAGATTAAATGTGAGGGGTGATGACGAAATAGCTAACATGTGCAAGATTATTAACGGCATGCTTGATAAGCTTGAAAAGGCTCAGATCAAACTCCAAGAAGAACGTGTTTCTGTCATTGGGGAGACTGCAAAAATTGTTGCACATGACCTTAGGAATCCTCTTCAATCGATAGTTAATAACATATATTTGATAGAGGAAAAGATTAGGTCTTCAAAAACAGTTCAACCAGATGTCCTTGAAAAATTGGATTCTATAAAGCTCCAAATAAAGTATATGGATAAAATTATTTCAGACCTTTACTATTATGGAAGCAACCTTAAGGTAATTAAGAAGGATATTAGTTTATGCAAATTTATAAGGGACACAGTTTCTTTCACACCCATACCCCAAAACATAAGGACTGAAATACGTTGTGAGGAAGGATTAAAAGTAGTCTCTGATCCAATGATTTTGAGGCGTGTTCTTACGAACATCGTAATAAACGCTGTACAAGCTATGCCTGATGGGGGGCAATTGGTTGTCGAGGGGAAGATGGAGGGTGGAAATGTAATTTTAACTGTCACAGATACTGGTAAAGGTATTCCTAAAGAATTACAGGACAAAATCTTTGAACCACTTTTTACGACAAGGTCTAAGGGCATGGGTTTGGGTCTTGCTGTGTGTAAAAGGCTTGTAGAGTCATTGGGTGGGGAAATAACTTTTCATAGCATAGAGGGTGCTGGTACAACATTCACTATAACTCTTCCATTGTAAAAATTTCAAAGTTTTTTCAAACCTTACCTTGTTAGAGGAATATTTATAAAATGGCCTTAATGTAAACAATTTAATTTGAATATGAACACAAGTTTTTTAGAATATCCTTCGGTGAGGGAATCGATATTTTATGAAAAATTAGGTGGTGCTAGGGTCAAGTGTTCTTTATGTGAAAGAAGATGTGTTATTGCTGTTGGAGACAAGGGTTTTTGTGGTACAAGAATTAACATTGACGGGAAACTTTACACACTCGTATATGGTGATGTTAGTGCTATAGAGAGTAGGCCTATAGAAATTAAACCATTTTACCATTATTGGCCCGGCTCTACCGCTCTAACATTTTCAACATGGTCTTGCAACTTCACATGTCCTTGGTGCCAAAACTTTCATCTTTCAAGAACATCCCCTTTCCCAGCTAGGGCATCTTATCTTGATGCTGGAAAGGTTGTTGAGCTTGCCTTAAAATATGGTGACATGGGTTTATGTGCAAGCTTTCAGGAGCCGACTCTTTTAACAGAATGGGCTGGAGACGTCTTTAGTAGAGGTTCTAAACTAGGGTTGTACTGCTGTTATGTGAGTAATGGCTATCTTACCATAGAAGCTTTACATTTTCTGAAGAATATGGGTTTAGATGGGTTAAAGGTTGATGTTAAAGGTGATGCTATCACATACGATAAGTATCTTGGAGGTCTTGATGTTGAGGTGGTGTGGAGAAATGTCAGGGAAGCTAAAAGGCTTGGCTTACATGTCGAGGTAGTTAATCTTATTGTTACGGGTGTAAATGATAGTGAAGAATGTGTTAGGTGGGTTGTTGAAAGGCATGTTAGAGAAGCTGGGCCTGAAACTCCAATACATTTCACCAGATACTTTCCAGCATACAAGTTTAATGCCCCTCCAACTAAAGTTGAAGTTCTTGAAATGGCCTACAGTTTAGCGAAGAAGGCTGGTATATGGTATCCGTATGTTGGTAATGTTCCAGGTCACAGATTTTCTCACACATACTGTCATAATTGTGGTGAAAGGGTTATTGTAAGGTCAGATTTTAAAGTTTTAGGCTACCATCTTTCGGGTGATGGAAGGTGTCCTAAGTGTGGTGTACAGGTTCCTATTAGAGGCAAGTATGTTAGGAGATGAGCTTTCTTTTTGGATAAAGTTATATTTGGTTAAAAGGAAACCTCCTAGCATATGAATTCTAGCATTATGGTGAGAAGGGAGAAGATTCTTTTAAAGGCTGAAGAGCTCGGCTTTAAACAGGTTCTAGTAACTGGTGTTGAAAACATTTACTACTTTACTGGGTTTTGGGGTGGAGGCTACCTTCTTTTAACCCAGGATGGTGTCCGACTTTTCACAAGCCTTCTTGAAAAGGATAGGGCTTCTGAAAATTCTTTTGAAACCGACGTTTTTTCTGCACCCTTAGGTGAACCTGCTTTTTCTCTCCTAAAAGGGTATGTTAGAGGCAATGTTCTTGTAGACGAAATCTCGTTTTCTTTGAAGGAGCGTTTGGAGAATAGTTTGGGTGTGGGCTTGGCTGTTGAGCCAAAAATTTTCTATGGCCTCAGGAGGGTTAAGGACGAGTATGAGGTTAGCCTATTAAGAGAAGCTTCTAAGCGTGTTGACATGCTCTACGATCTTTCTACGAAGATTATAAGGGAGGGTGTTAGTGAGAGGGAGGTTGCTTCTAAAATTGTTGGTGAAGCTATAGGTTTAGGTCTTGACACATCACATGTTAACACTGACTTTACGCCAATAATAGTGGCTTCAGGTCAAAACTCTTGTTTTCCTCATGCACAGGTTACTGATAGAAGGTTCAGGCGTGGTGATGTTATAAAGTTAGACTTTTTCTTTAGATATAGAGGCTATGTTTCTGACGAGACTAGAACATTTATTCTTGGCCGTGCAACAAATGAATTTAGAACTGCTTATGAGGCTGTTCTATTGGCTCAGGAGGAGGGTGTTAAGGCTATTAGAGCGGGTGTTAAGGCTGGTGACATTGACTCTATATGTAGGAGGGTTGTTGGTGAAAGAGGTTATCTAGAATATTTTACCCACGGCACCGGCCATGGTGTTGGTCTTGAAGTTCATGAGCCTCCAACTCTTTCAGTGAACCAGTCTGAGCTGCTTGAGTTAGGGAATGTTGTTACCGTAGAACCTGGCGTTTATATTCCTAAAAGGTTTGGTGTACGTATTGAGGATACAGTCTATGTTGGGGAAAATGTAGAATGTTTAACGCATTTTACAAAGGAATTGATTGAATTATGAGGATGCGATAATTATTTATATTATTGATTAGATTACCTTTTATGCCCAAATACATCTTTGTCACTGGTGGGGTTATCAGTGGTATTGGTAAGGGTGTTATAGCAGGATCTATTGGCAAGATTCTCCAATCTTCTGGTATAAAGGTTTCTATTATGAAGATGGACCCTTACCTTAATGTTGACGCTGGAACAATGAACCCTCTTGTACATGGTGAAGTTTTTGTCTGCGATGATGGTGCTGAAACTGACATGGACATAGGTACATACGAACGTTTTCTTGACGTAAACCTTTCTAGAGCAAACAATATAACAACCGGCCAAGTCTATCTTAATGTTCTACAGAGAGAACGTGAAGGAAAGTATTTGGGTAAATGTGTTCAAATAATACCTCATATAACTGATGAAATAAAGCGTTTAATAAAATATGCTGCAAAAAAAGATGATGCTGAAATTATGATTGTAGAATCTGGTGGAACGGTTGGAGACATCGAAGCCTTACCTTTTCTTGAAGCTCTGAGGCAAATGAGGTTTGAGGAGGGAAAAGATAATACACTTTTTGTGCACGTTACTCTTGCCCCAATAATAGAGGAAGTTGGTGAACTGAAAACTAAGCCAACTCAGCATAGTGTTCAAGAGCTTAGAAGAATAGGCATCCAGCCTGACATGATAATTGTCAGGTCAAAAAAGCGTTTGACTGAAGCGAACAGGGAAAAGATTTCTCTTTTCACAAACGTTCCAAAAGAAAATGTTCTCTCAAGCCCTGACCTAAAATCCCCATATCTTGTTCCACAAGTGCTTGAAGAACAGTGTCTCTCTAAAATAATATTTGAACAGCTAAAGATTCCTCCAAAAAAGGTTGATTTAAGTGAATGGAATAATATTGTTAAAGACATGCTAGAGTCCAAGGATGAGGTTCATGTTGCGATGGTTGGAAAGTATGCTGAACTTGCTGACAGCTATGTTAGTGTAAATCATGCACTCTATCATGCGGGTGGAGTTTTAAAATGTAGGGTTAAAATCCATTGGATAGAATCTGAGAATCTTGAATGTGACAGTAGTAATCTCCTTGAGCTTGAAAGGTATGATGGTATAATTGTCCCCGGAGGTTTTGGCAGTAGAGGTGTTGAAGGAAAGATTTTGGCAGCAAACTTTGCAAGAGAAAAGGGTATACCATACCTTGGTCTATGTTTCGGAATGCAGCTTGCTGTAGTCTCTTTTGCAAGGCATGTACTAGGATATGAGGGTGCAAATTCTACTGAAATTGATCCGAACACGCCATATCCTGTTATAGACCTTTTACCTGAGCAGAAGGGAATCGACAAACTTGGTGGAACGATGAGACTTGGAGGGTGTAATGTTCTCTTGAAGGAGGGTACACTGGCTTACAAGCTTTATGGAAAAAATGTTATTAGAGAAAGGCACAGGCACAGGTATGAGGTTAATCCAAGCTATTGGAATGTTCTACAGGATGCTGGAATGGTTTTCTCAGGCTTTAGCGAGGATATGAAGCGGGTTGAAATTATAGAGTTGAAGGAACATCCATTCTATATGGCTTCGCAGTATCATCCTGAATTTGTTAGTAGACCCGGTAAGCCGGATCCAATATTTAAGGGATTTATTGAAGCAAGCTTGATGAGAAGAAAGGCTATCGGAGTATCTTTAAAAGTGTAGGCTCTAAAATCAAGTGAACCATATATGCTATAACAGTTCCTAGAGTACACTGTAGAATATTCCAAGGCATTTCTATCAACGCTGCTCCAAGCCCGAAAAAGGAAAGCTCGAAGACAAAGTATGTTATTATCATGAATGTTCCACCAACCAACCCTGAAATGTATCCCAAAGTTTTAGAACTCTGAGAAAATCTTTTAAATAATGTTCCTACAATTGCACCTTCTCCACCCTTGGCTAATAATGTTATAGGCGCATAATGTGGATATCCTGAGATTATGTCTGCCAGTGAGGAACCTATTCCTCCAGCCAAGAAACCAATTTGTGGGCCGAACATTATCCCTGCAAGAATTACCATCGCATCTCCAAAGTTGAAGTATCCTTGTGTTGCGGGAATCGGAACCCTAACTATTATTGTCATTACGGTGACTAGTGGTGTCATTATGCTAAGAAATGCGACGCTTTTAGCTTTCATCTGCGAATATTTTGTTTGCAATGGATTTAAACTTAACCGAAATATTTTTACACACTTTCTCCTAATTTTCCATGTATGTCTGCAGCTGAGGTGGCGGCAAACCTTGTCCGTTTGCTTGAAGCTAGAGATTATAGGGTGCTTCATGCTCTAGAGAAGGCTTTAGACTATTTTGAGCAGGTTAAAGCAGACTATATTGTGAAGGTAACGGGTTTGCATGAGGATGAGGTCACATACCGTATTAGGCGGCTTAGGGAAATGGGTTTGATTGCTAAGGGTGAATCCGGTTACTATCTTGTCTCAAGCGGGCTTGATGTGATAGCATTAAATGCTCTTGTGCAAAGAGGATTTATATCATCTTTTGGTGGTAATGTTGGAGTTGGAAAGGAAGCTGACGTCTTTGACGTCTTGGATGATAGAGGACGTATGTATGTTTTGAAATTTTATAGGATTGGTCGTACAAGTTTTAGAAATGTTCGTAGGAAGAGGAGAATTATGTTGGCTGAAGAAAGTTCTGTTTGGCTTAAGGCTTGCATTAATGCAGCTAAGAGGGAGGCTTGGGCTCTTTCTAGAGTTTATTCTGTTTGCGGTATGGTTCCAAAATTTTTTGCAAGGGAAAGGCATGCGGTTTTGATGGAGAAGATTGAGGGATTGATGTTGAATAAGGTTAATTTTCTTGAATCACCTTTAAAGGGGTTAAAGAACATCTTTTTCACTTTAAAAAAGGCTTATGTTAAAGCTTCGATAGTAAACGGTGATTTAAGCGAATTTAACATATTATATGATGGAGAAAAATATTATGTTATTGACTGGCCTCAGGCGGTTGATGCAAGTTCTCCAAACAGCCAGTTTCTTCTTTCAAGAGACATCAATAATATTCTAAGGTTTTTTAGAAAGAAGTTTAATGTTGACTATCCTTTTGAGAAGGCATATAGGTTTATTACTGTACCCTATAGTAGGTTCTAGAATAGTGGCACTTTTCTTTCTCGAATTATTGATGTTATGTTACGTACATTAGAAAGTTCTTCTAAAACTATATTCTCAATATCATCTTTTACACTATTATATGATACGTTCTCTTGTAAACGCAATGCAACGCTTGCTATCATAGGCTCTGTAAGCGGGTTTCCGATCCTGCTCAGAATCCTCACATAAACTTCCTCAACTCCCTTGACTTCTTCAGAAATCTTTTGTGCAATAATCTGTGCAAGCGCATTATATATTTTACCCGTGTGTATTGTCGGATTCTTTCCAGCTGTAGCCTCCATAGAATACATTCTCATAGGCGTTATTAATCCTGTTACCCGATTCCCTCTTCCAGTGTTTCCATCGTCACCTGATTCAGCTGAAGTTCCTGTTACTGTTAAATAGAAGCTGTTGTTTTCATAATCGTCTGCACTATTTATTTTGATGGAAAGGTTTAGTTTCCCTGTTGTAAACTTGTTTAATAATGTTTCCCTAACCTCCTCTACCACACTGATGTAATGGTCTTTGTCTGGGATATACTTGTCCACCATAGCCATTGCGACTGTAACATCAAGCTCATCTTTTCTCCTCATAGCCATAACCTTAATGTCTTCTCCAATTTCCGGATACCTTCTTTTTGTATTAGCGTCGTTTAGAAAACTTTCTATACCCAATGCAATCTTTTCTGTTTCAGTAAAGGGCGCGAATCCCACTCCTATTGAGGTATCGTTTGCTATGCCTTTTTCTGAAAGATAGCTTAGGTCACTTGAAGGTTTTCTGATTTTAAAACTTAATCTCACATGTTCTTCAACGTTCAAGTTTCTTATCGTCTTTCTTATATATTCTTTCGCAGCCCTTTTTGCGATAACCTCTACCGGTATCTCATACCTTGTCCCCTCTCTCATGTACCTTGAAACTGCTCTTCCAGCGACTATAATTTGTATCGGTTTAACAACCTTTCCTCCACCAAATTTTGGCTTGGACTCCCCTCCAATGAGAAGCCCTTTGTCAACATTATGATGTAATATTTTACCAAACTGTTTCTCATAGTAGTCGCATAGTGCAAGTGAAACTGATTCACACACACCATCTATTAATGTGTCCGGATGCCCTAATCCCTTTCTTTCTACAATTTCAACCTCCTGTTTTGCGACAGGTTTTCCTGAAAGTACTTCCGTATGAATAAACCGTTTCACCGTCATCCTCTATCTCCTCTTTAAACGTTTGTACTATTCTTTAGTCCTACAAAGAGGACGTTGTTTCCCCGTATTATGACTGTGCCATAGCTTGCTGTCTGCTGCCCATTATAAAATTCTTTTGTATCATCTAGTATCATGTTCATGTAAATGTCTACGTTTACCATTCTACCATGATATTCTACGTTGCTCTTGAGTCTCACGAAAACTTCCTTGTCAAGCATCTTTTGAAGCACATTTAATGGTTTTTTAGGTTGGGTGGACATTCACATCATCAAACGAATCCTACCTTCTAAACATATAAATAAAAACATTATCCTTTATAAGCTGTCTACTCTGTAATTAGGTCACATACTGTCTTAGACCATCCCATATGGTTTCAAGTTCATCAGAAATGTTTAGGCTCCTGTCAATTGTTCTCAAGCGTTTTAATACTGTCTCAAGCGCTGTGATAAGCTTTATTAGAAACTCTGGGTTAGCCGTGTAGCCCATGTGCCCCACCCTCAATGTTATATTCTCAAGTTTTCCTAAGCCTCCACTTATCATGTAACCAAAGTCCTTATACAATGCTGATCGAACTTTCCCGTTCACATTTTCTGGGACAATAAATGTTGTAACAGTGGGTGATGCATCTTCTTCTTTTGGTAAAATGTTTAATCCAAGAGCCCTTATAGCCTGCCTATATCCTTTTGCAACATCAGCGTGTCTCCGATATCTTCTCTCTAATCCCTCCTCCAAAGCTTTTTCAGCAACATGATAGAACGCCCTCACAACTGATGTCGGCATCGATGTTGGATGAGGATGGCCTATACTCGACCATTCCTCTGAAAGTTTAATATATTTTATTAGATTAAAATAGTGGCTTTTGACTGGAATCTTGCGTTCTCTAACTTCTTCAATAAATCTTTTGCTTACGGCGACGGGGCATATGCCATTTATTCCACTCATACACTTGCTTGCATAACCTACAGCAAAATCTATTTTAAGCTGATCGAAATCAAGTTCCACCCCACCATACGATGATATTGCATCGACAACAAGAATTTTATCTTTTTTCTTAACAATTTCTGCAACCCTTTTCAGATCATTTAAAACTCCTGTTGAAGTCTCATTATGTACCAGATACACTGCTTTGGTTTCAGGGTTTTCGTCGAGAACTTCCTCTAATTTTTCTAGGTTAACATTTTTTCCCCACTCGCTTTCAACCTTTAAAACGTTGGCATCATGTGATAAAAGCATTTCAACCATATTGTCTCCGAAGAATCCATTTGTTATTGCAACAACCTTTTCCCCCTCTTTCTCTATTAGGTTGAAGGCTGACATTTCTAAGCACACGCTTCCAGGTAATGGTAATAGTGTAACGTATTCTTTTGTGCCAAAAATTTTTTTAGCAACCTCACATGTTTCATTATAGAGTTGGTGCCAGTCTGGACCATAATGTGCCATAACCGGTTTTGCAAGCTCAAGTAATGTTTCAGGTTCAACTTCACTTGGTCCTGGTATATACAATGTTTTTTTCATTACCATCTTAGGCTGTTTCCAAATTATATAAGGTTTTAAAAAATTTTAATCTAATCTTAATTGTTTCCTAAAAATATATAATGCTTTCACTTGTATACTCTAATCGCTTGATAATATTATCTTTGGATATTGGGACTAGTGGATGCAAGGGCTATATGATTAGTTCGGACGGAAAGATTCTTTCTTCAGCGAAGGTTGGTTATAAAACTTACTTTGGCCCAGGTAATGTTGTTGAACAGAATCCGATCGACTGGGTTAATGCTTCCATAAAATGTCTTAAGGTCCTGTGTAGGAATAGTGATTTGAAAAAGGATGTTGCCGGTCTTTGTGTTGATGCGACTGTCGGTACTCTTGTTCCAATAGAAAGGTGGGGTGTCGCATCTGTTGATAGGGTTCCAATGTACTCTGACATGAGAGCTTTGGATGAAACTGAGTTTGTTAGAGAAAGGTTTGGCGAATCATTCTTGTATGAGAAAACAGGTAATCCTTTGACTCCTGTTCCGACATTATTAAAGATGATTTGGATTAAAAAAAACATGAATAAAGTTTATGAGAGGACAAGAAAGTTTATCTTTCACAAGGATTTTGTTGTAGAAAACCTTATTGATGAAGGTAAGCCTTTTACAGACTATAGTGATGCTTCAGCAACAATGGCATACGACATTAGGAAAAAGGAGTGGATTAGTGAAGTTCTTGAAGAAACTGGTATTGCAGCTGATAAGATGGTTGATGTTAAGGAGTCGACGGAAATAGTTGGAGATTTGAGAAGAGATATTGCAGAGGAGCTTGGGGTCAAACGTGTTCCAGTTACTGTAGGTGCAGGTGATTGTGCTGCAACACTATATGGTGCCGGTGCGATATCTGATGCTACTGGCGATATCTATATTGGCACTGCGCCTGAAGTTGATTTAACTTTAGAGGAGCTTAGGCTGGACCCTAAATTTAGGGTTCCAGTAAGGTGTCATGTGCTTAAAAATCAATGGTATTCTTCTGCCACAACATTATCTGGTTACTCTATAGGATGGTTTTTTGATAGGTTTGGCAAGAATTTGGGGATAAAGCATGCCTTGAACCCTATCGATTTTTTAAATGAAAGGTGCTCAACCATTCCACCTGGTTCAGGTGGCCTAATCTATCTTCCTTATATTATTGGTGAAAGGTGTCCTCTAATGGATCCTTTGGCTAGGGCTGCCTTTATAGGCTTGGATGTAAATCATGGTATCGAGCACATGTATAAGGCTGTTTTGGAAGGAATTGGGTTTGCACTTAGAGAAAATTATGAAGTTTACATTAAGGATATGGGTGTTGAAATAAGTTACCTGGCTTTCTGTGGTGGAGGTGCACAGAATGCTATGTTGAGAAAGATTATTGTATCGAATCTTAAGGTTGATGGTCTGCTTCTAGAGAATCCTATTGACTGTGCAGCTTTAGGCAATACTATGCTTTTTCTCAAATCTATAGGATTTTTTAAAGACTTTAGGCAAGCAAAGGATGTTATTGTAAAGTCTGTTGGCAAAGAAGTTCCTGACAAGGGTCTTGAAAAATTTTATGATGAAATTTATCAAGTTTATAGGGAATCATATTTTAGGCTCAAGGACGTTTTTTCTAAGCTTAAAAGGTATAGGCTTTAACTCTTTTAGTTAATAAAATGTATAAATAGCTTCAACTAAACCCCAAGTATATGGATGAAAAATTACTTTTAATGACGCCTGGCCCAACTGAAGTTGATCCAAGAATTATTAAGGCGATGATTAGGCCATCCATTTACCACTACGACCAAGATTTTATCTCATTATATGATGAAACAGAGGACCTTCTTAGAACTGTTTTTCAGACGGATAATGATGTTATAATGTTACCGGGCTCTGGACGTACTGGTATAGAGTGTGCCTCACTGTCCTTTATAGAGCGAGGTGAAAGAGTTCTAGCTATTACATGTGGAACTTTTGGAAACTGGTTTATTGAAATTTTAAAGGTATATGGTGCAGATGTTCTATCATTATCTTTTCCAAAAGGTGGATATATAGATTTAGAGCATGTTAAAAAAGTTTTGGAAGAAGATAAGAAGATTACAACTCTTGTGATGGTGCATAATGAAACTTCTACAGCAGCAATATACAGTAGAGAGGTTGAGGAGCTAGGTTGTCTGGCAAAAAAATTTGACAAACTCTTTATGGTTGACACCATTTCTTCAATGGGTGGTACAAATGTTCCAGTTGATAGGTGGAATATTGATGTCTGTATTACAGGCGCTCAAAAAGCTTTAGGAGGCTTGCCTGGTGTATCTATTGTAAGTGTCAGTCAAAAGGCTTGGGATAAGGTTCTTAAAAGGCCTGTAATAAAAAGTTTCACACTAGACTTGTTGAGATGGAAGCAGATGTGGGTGAAAAAGGAGCGTGGAGGTCTGCTTTTGCGTGGAAGAAGAAGTTTTCCAGTAATTCCTCCAACACATTTAATTTTAGCATTAAATGAATCGCTTAAAATAATTGTTGATGAAGGCTTAGAGAATAGGTTTAGGAGGCATGATGAAGCGGCTTCAGAGATGAGAAAACTTGGTATGGAAATTGGGCTTGAACTATTTCCAGAAGAAGCTCTTGCCTCTCCAACGGTTACAGCCTTTAAAGTTCCTGAAGGCATAACAGGGAAACAAATTAGGCAGGTTATGAGAGAAGACTATTCTATCTTGGTTGCAGGTGGAATGGACGATCTTTCTGAAAAGATAATTAGAGTTGGCCATATGGGCTACACTGCAAACAATAAGTTTGTAAAACGTACTGTAGTGGCCTTAGATGGTGCCTTAAAAAAGCTTGGATTTAGAAAAGGGTAGTATATTCTTGAAAAAGGATATTTTTCTTGAATGCCCCTCATGTGGTTATGAAAAGGATGTTAAATATTTTAGGATCGATTGTCCTCGATGTGGTTACCCTTCTGCCCTCTTTCAGATAAGGTACAGTAAACTGCCTCAAGAATTTCCATTAAAAGGCTATGTTCAATCAATATTAAGGTATCTCCCAATTATGCCCCTGGAAGTTGACGAGATAATTGACGTAAATGTAGGGAACACTCCATTGGTTCATGCGAAGAACCTTGAAAAGTTTTTTGGGCTGGAAAACCTTTACATAAAGGATGAAACACGTAATGCCTCTGGCTCATTTAAGGATAGAGGTGCTGTTATTGGAGTGTCTGCTGCAAAGGCTTTAGGCTATAATTTTTTGAATGTTGCGTCAAGTGGAAATTTTGCCTCAGCAGTAGCGAGGGTGTGCACAGTTTCTGGCATAAAATGTATTGTTCTCGTTCCTGAAGACACTCCTGATGAAAAGATGGTGATGATAGCAGCTTACGGGGGCAAAGTTATAAGAGTTAAAGGCATCTTCGACGAATGTAGAAGATTATCTATAGAGCTTTCTAGAAAAAAGAACATACTATCAGCCAGCTGGGATCTTAAACCCTTTACATTAGAGGGTTGGAAAACAACTTTCTTGGAAATCTTTGAACAGATAGCTTACAACTTACCTGACACAATAATCTTGCCTGTTGGAGGCGGTGGCCACATACTTGGCACCTGGAAGGCGATAAAAGAGCTTTCAGCTATGAAAAAAGTTGATAAGTTTCCTAGGATCATAGGCGTTCAAGCTTCCGGTTCAGCCCCATATGTTAAGGCAGTAAGCGAAGGCTTAGATTATGTGCCATCTGTAGACAATCCTCAAACTATCGCAAAGTCTTTAAAGGTTTCGAGTCCTTTAGAAAAGAATGATGTTCTAAAGGCTGTAAAAGAAGTTGGTGGAACATTCGTTGACGTTAGTGATGAAGAAATACTTGATGCTGTGGTTTTGCTTGGTAAAATGGAGGGCATATTTTCAGAGCCTGGAGCTGCCGCATCTATTGCGGGATTAAAAAAGTTGATTGAATGTGGAAAAATAGACCGCTCCGAAAAGGTTGTTGCTGTAGTTACGGGTTCTGGTCTTAAGGATGTTATGGATGTTAAAAATATTTTTGGACATTTTCCACTTGTTGAAAGTGGTTCCTCAGTAGAGGCTATCCTCTCTCTAGCATAGCATTAAAGGTTAAAAATTTTTAAAATTTAAAATTTTGTTAATAAAAATATTTAAAATTTTTGTCCAGTTGTCATTTTATAAAAAACGTTTTTATACCCTTTTGTTAAAGTATATGTAAGTGAAGTGTATGAGCGAAGTTAAAAGGCGTGATTTTGTTAAAGTTGCTGCCGGTACTGTTGCAGGACTTGCTGTTGGAGGTGTTGTAGGATACTTTGCTGGACAAGCGTCGACTCCAAAGGTTGGTAAACCCATGTTGTCTGGTGAGATTCCAATAGGCATATTACATGCTGCACCTATTGAAGTTGGGCCTGAAGCACCTGCTATTGAAATGGCTCGAGAGGATATCAACAATTTCTGTAGAGATCTGGGCCTAGACGTTAGATTCAAGTTTCTAGAAGAAAATGCTGAAGAGTCTGCTACAAAGGCTGTTGAAAGAGCTCAAGCATTGATTGGACAGGGTGTTAAAATAATTGTCGGCTCTGAATGGAGCTCGCACTGTAAGGCTGTGCTGCCCCTAGTTACTGAGAAAAAGGTTGTATTGTTAAGCCAAAGTTCTTCTTCACCCTCTCTATCTATACCCGGTGACCTTCTTTTCAGACTTCAGCCAGATGATACAAGACAGGCTCTAGCTATTAGAAGATTAACTGTCGACTTAGGTTTGAAGGCTGTTGCTGTAGTCTATGCTAAGGAAGCTTATGCTGAAGGATTGTGGAAAGAGTGTGAGCCCAAGTGGCGTGAAAGTGGTGTAGAAATTATAGAATCGTTAGGTGTTGACCCTGAAAAGAAAGAGTATATTGGTGAATTTTCTACAATAGATTCGAAGGTAAAGGATGCGTTGAAAAAGTATTCAACTGACCAGATAGGTCTCTTCCTATTCGGAACATATGGTCCAATCATTCCCATGCTTACTAGCTTAGCTAAATATCCTGACCTCCTTAAATTGAGAGTGTTCGACTCTGATAGTGGTGGTGCATCAGGTTACATAGAATATGCTGGCGACATTTGTGTTCAGGTTAGATTCACGGCATACGCTTTTGGGCCTGCTGTTTCACCAAAATATCTTGATTTTGCTACAAGGTACAAGAATAAGGCTGGATATGAACCTTACTTTACTGCTGTAAACATTTATGACTGTCTCTGGATAGCTGCTTTATCAATTCTTCTCGCAGAATCTTATGATGGTGAAGCAATAGCTAAGGTTCTGCCAAAGGTTGCTGACAGCTACTTTGGTGTTGGGGGATGGACTGCATTAAACGAAGCTGGTGACAGAAAGTATCCAACATACAACCTATACCAGATTGTAAAAGAGAACGGTAATATAAAGTGGAAGACCATAGGGTTCTACGATGGTGTCACAGACTCTATCAGTTGGACAAAATCTTAGCTCAAAAGAAAGCAGACCATTACTAATCATAGACAATGTTTCAAAACGCTTCGGTAGCTTCTATGCTCTCCAAAATATTTCTTTAACTGTACCGGAAAAAAGTATAGTTCTTCTAATAGGTCCAAATGGTAGTGGTAAAACTACTCTAATAAACTGTATTTCTGGCGTGTATAAACCTGATGATGGTAAAATTTTTTTTAATGGAAAGGATATTACTGGAATGCCTGTTCACGATGTTGTTAAGACTGGTCTTGTAAGAAGTTTCCAGGTGCCTGCTCCATTTAAAAGATTAAATGTTGCAGAAAATCTTCTTGTATGTGGCCAAAATAATCCTGGTGAAGGATTTTTAGGTTCACTTAATCGGCAAAGGTGGCGTTTTTTTGAAAAGGGGCAGGTGGAAAGGATGTTTAAGGTTTTGAAGACTATAGGTTTAGAAGATAAGGTTGATACTTTGGCTGGAGAACTTAGCGGTGGGCAGCTTAAGCTTTTGGAGCTTGGTAGGCTTTTGATGATGAATCCAAGGATGATGTTACTTGATGAACCTATTGGTGGTGTGAACCCTGTTTTAGCCAACAAAATACTGTCCCACATTATTGATATTAGGAACGAGTTTGGTACAAGTTTTATGATCGTAGAACATAGGCTTGACATTGTAATGAAGTATGTTGATTACGTGTATGTTCTTTCTAAAGGCAATCTTATTGCATCTGGAACCCCAACAGATATTGTTGAAAGGAAGGAACTTTATGATGTTTATTTGGCGTGATATGAAATGATACCTTTACCTATCTTATTGACAGCTTTAGTCTACTCCTTTATACTTAGTTTGCTTGCCATGGGTTTCACTTTACAGTATATTACCTTGAGTGTACCAAATCTAGCCTATGCTACCATAGCTTTTGCCTCAACATATCTTACTTTAACATTCTCGCTTATGGGTTTAACACCCTATATAACTATGCCCTTCGCTTTCATTTTAGGTGGTGCAATAAGCTTTATGCTCTACAAGTTTGTTTCTTTTCTTAGGGATAGGGGTACTTCTATTGTTGGACTTATGATGGCTACAATTGTTTTCGACCTAATAATATATGCTGGCATGAACATTTACGCAGACTACCTTGCAACTGTTTTCAAAATATATGCTGGCTCCTTCTCTCTTTCCGAATTCGATTTCAAAATATTTTCTCTTCCAGCTGTGCTATTTGTTTCTGGAATAACTTCCATAAGTCTTGTGGCCTTCTTCACGTTGATGCTTGTTAAGACAAAGTTCGGTGTTGCCATGAGGGCTGTCATGGAAAACTATAGTCTTGCCTCGGTTCATGGAATAAATACTGAGCAAATACTTTCTATTGCATGGTTTTTTGTTGGCGGTTTAGCTGGATTAAGTGGTTCACTTTATCCTATATGGTTTGCTATGGACCCTTGGGTTGGGGCTAGAATGTTCATAAGCATATTTGCCGCCTGTGTTGTTGGTGGATTGAGAAGTATTTATGGTAGTCTTTTAGGCGGGTTTATAATCGCTTTCTCTGAAGTTGTTGTAACATACTTGATTTCAATATACTTTCCATGGGTTTGGGCTTATCGTTCTGTAACCTCTATGGTTATCGCGGCTGTCGCTTTGATTGAAATGCCTTCTGGTATTGCTGGCCTGATACAGAAATTTAGAGGTGGTAGATGAGTTTGATAGATTTGATAATGGACATTATCACCTTCTTCTGCATATATGCTATCATAACATTATCGTTAAATTTTCAGCAAGGCTATACTGGAATATTTAATCTTGGCCTATATTTTCCAATAATTGTTGGTGCAATTATTACCGCATACTTGCCTGGTAGGCTTGCTATGATAGTATATGGTATAGATTCAAAACTCGACTTCTCAGCAAATAATGCTGTTGTAGTAAGTATTCTTAGGTCAAAACTTTCTTCAGACCCCCTTATGTCTGTACTGCTTTTGGCTATAACATTGGCTGTTGTAGCGTTAACATGTTATGTTCTAGGCTTTTTGAGTGCATATCCTGCTCTTAAGCTTCCAGCAGACTATCTTGCCCTCTTCATGTTATGTGCTAGTGAAAGTCTTAGGGTTATTGGTATGCAAACAGACTGGCTTGCTGGCGGTGTTATGGGTATAACAATAATAAACCCCTTCTGGTGGCTTGGAGGCTTCTCATATTATGGGATGTCAGTTTTCACAATATTGGCCACAGTTTGCATCATACTCTTATATCAGAGGATGTGTGATTCTCCTCTTGGAAGGCTTCTTAAGAGTATTAGAGAAAATGAGTTAACGGCTGAGTCTGTGGGTAAGAATGTGAATGGGATTAAAAGGACTACCCTAGCATTCTCCTTCATGATATTGGGTCTAGCTGGTGTGTTGCACGCTTTTATGATGGGCGCCGTTGTTGTTGGAGGATATACTCGTGTAGACTTCTCGTTTTGGCCTTGGCTTATGATGATAATTGGGGGTACTGGAAACAATATTGGTGTTTTTCTTGGAACATTCGGCCTAGTTATCATGAGAAGGATAATGATTGTTGGCAAGCACTATTTCTGGTTTCTGCCCTTTAATGTTGTCTGGTTTGAACCAATACTTTTGGCCATAATGCTTATGATTACACTAGTCTTTAGACCTGAAGGTATCTTGCCTGAAAAGTCTCCAAGCATAAAAGATTATGTGCGAAGAGTCCTTAAGTTAGAGTCCTAAAAAGAGTTTTCCAAACTTTTCGTTAGCCATAAGTTCCTTTGATGGGCCATAATAGTTTACTCTACCTGAAACTAGAAGGTATGCCATGTCACTTTCTTCTAGTGCCCTTCTAACATTTTGTTCCACTAAAACTACAGTAATTCCATAGCTTTTATTCAATTCCTTTATCTTCTCGAATATTTGGTTCGCTATCTTTGGTGCAAGATGGGCTGTTGGCTCGTCAAACATCATAAGAGACGGCTGCCTCATGAGAGCCATCGCCATTACGAGGATTTGACGTTCCCCTCCACTTAATGTGTAAACTTTTCTATCCATATAATCCTTTAGTACTGGAAAGACTTCCTCAACATACCTTATCCTTTCCTCAATCTCATTTTTTTCAAGAATATATCCTGACATCATCAAATTTTCTCTGACATTCAAGTTTAAGTACACACTGTCCACTTGAGGTAAGTATGCTACTCCTAATCTTGCAACCTTATATGGTTCCATTCCCGTGATATCTTTTTCCTTAAACTTTATTGAACCACTGTAGACTGTTGTCAGTCCAAAGACTGTCTTCAAAACTGTAGACTTCCCACTACCATTTGGGCCAAGTATTGCACATATTGTGCCATCTTCAATATTTAATGATACGTCAAAAAGTATATGAGATTTACCGTATCCTGCATTCAAGTTGTTAACTTCAAGTATGTTTGCCAATCTTCCACGGAAAATATTTTTATAAGAAGCTAATTAAAATTTTCTCTACTCATATTGCAAGCTTTTCCGCCAGATTAAGCATATAAATTTCTCTTTCACCAATGACTCTCTTTTTTCCTGAAAGTTCACTTTCCCTGATTCTATTATCTATTATGCCCACCATAACATTCTTTTTTCCATCAAATATCATTTCAACAGCTTTGGCGCCGAATAGGTTTGCAAGTATTCTCGAACGTAGGGTAGGTGTTCCTCCACGTTGTATATAGCCTATTGAAGAGAACCTGACTTCAGCGTCTATCCTTTTCTTTAGAATGTTAACTAATGTTAGGCCGTCGATTGCACCTTCTGCTAGAACAGCGATCATCGAAGTTTTTCCTAAAGACTTCATTACCCTATATTTTTCTATTAGATTATCTACGTTGGGCTGCCTTTCTGGTATGAGAATGAATTCGGAGCCCGATGCTAAGCCTACAGCTATTGCCAGGAAACCGCTCCCCCTACCCATAACTTCTACAATAAAAAATCTTTCGTGAGAGGTTGCTGTATCCCTTATCTTGTCTATAGCATCTAAAGCTGTGTTGACTGCAGTATCGAATCCTATGGTCTCCTCAGTTCCACCTATATCATTGTCTATTGAAGCCGGGATTCCAATAGAGTGTACTCCAGATTTTCTAGATATTTCTTTGGCTGCACGAAATGTCCCATCTCCCCCTATAACTATTAGATAATCTAGTGAAAGCTCATTTAAGTTTCTTGCAGCCTTCTCTAAACCTTCCTCTGTACGAATTTCCTCACATCTTGCCGTCTTTAATATTGTTCCACCCAAGTTTATGATCCCACTAACACTTCTTGAAGTGAGTGTTTCAAAATCTTTTTCAATTAAACCCTTATACCCTCTTCTAATGCCTACAACTTTGTTTTCTCCGGCTGAAAGGTTTCTTACACAGGCTCTTATTGCTGCATTCATTCCTGGTGCATCCCCTCCTGCCGTAACTATGCCCACCGTAAGCCTCCCCATTTTTTTTCACCTCAAAGAATTTTTTAGTAGAAGCGTGAACCTATAGGCGCATCTTCAACTGAAACTAAATATGTTTTCTTGTTTTCGTCTTCAGCTAAAAGAAGCATACCTTTACTCTCTATTCCAAAAACCTTTTTAGGTTTAAGATTTAGTACAAAAACCATTTTTTTCCCTTTAAACTCTGAAGGTGTATGCTGGTCAGCGACGCCTGTCACAATTGTCCTCTTCTCTTTTCCAAAGTCTACTGTAAGTTTTATAAGTTTTTGTGAGCCCTGTACCTTTTCAGCTTCCACAATCTGGCCGACTCTTATGTCAAATTTCCAGAATTCTTCAACTGAATATTCTTGACTCATATGGATAGGACTGTATTTTTTGGTTAAAAAGTATTTTGTTATATCAACATTTTACAAGTTCTTGTTAAAAAGGATTAAATATGTGCTTTTAAAATTGCGTAAACGAGGGAAATTGGTTTTTTCTGGAATCTCTTTTTATAGGCTTCCGTATAATCTTTTTAATTTAAAGTTTAGGCTTTTATTTTCATACTTAAGTAAATTATTCTCATGTTTTTGTCTAAACTTTTGTATCCGCTCTTTTTCCAAAGTATGATGGTGTTTGAGGTGTTGTTGTGATGGATGAAAATGTTCTAGAGATGGTGGATATAGTTAAAGTTTTCCCCGGTGTTATCGCTAATGATAGAGTAAACTTTTCTTTGAAGGCTGGCGAAATTCATGCTCTTTTAGGTGAAAATGGCGCTGGTAAAACTACTTTGATGAACATTCTATACGGAATTTATAGGATGGACAGTGGTGTTATCAAAGTTGATGGTAGGAAAGTTACTATTCGTTCTCCACGTGATGCGATAAAGCTTGGAATTGGCATGGTTCACCAAAATTTTAAACTTATTCCAGCCCATACTGTTGTAGAAAATGTGATTTTAGGTTCTGAAAAGAATGGTTTTATTCTTGATCTGAAAAAATCTGGTGAAGAAATTAAAAATTTGGCGTCATCTTTCGGTCTCAAAGTTGACCCATTTTCTGAGGTTTGGAAACTTTCTATGGGTGAAAGGCAGAGGGTTGAAATTCTAAAGCTTCTATACAAGAATGTTCGTATCATGATACTTGACGAACCTACTGCTGTTTTAACTCCACAAGAGAAGAGGGAACTTTTTTCTTCTTTAAGGGAAATGTCTTCTAAGGGTAAGAGTATAATATTTATTACACATAAGCTTGATGAAGTTTTAGAAATTAGTGATAGAGTAACTGTTTTGAGAAGGGGTAAGAATGTTGCAACAAAGGTTACGAAAGAAACAAATAAGATTGAATTGGCTAATTTGATGATCGGTAGGCCGATTATTTTCGAATATTCTAAAAATCCGCAAAAATTGTCTGGTTTAGTTTTGAAGGTTGAAAATGTTCGAGTTTTGGATGAGGAAGGAAATGTTAGGCTTAAGGGTGTAAGCTTTAGTTTGAATGGTGGTGAAATTGTTGGTGTCGCAGGTATTGCTGGAAATGGGCAGAAGGAGTTGGCTGAAGCTATAACGGGGTTAAAGCGTGTCTCAAGTGGTAAAATTTTTGTTCGAGGCAAGGATTTGACGAACGCTTCTCCTAAAAAGTTTTTTGATAACGGTGTCCTTTTTATTCCAGAAGAGAGGCTTGGTGTTGGTACTGCTCCTAATCTTTCTATTGCAGAAAACCTTATTCTTAAAAGTTATGATAATAAGCTTTTTTCTGGCCCAGTTTTTTTAAACTTTGATGCTATTCAAAAGTTTGCTGAAAAGCTTGTTAAAGATTTTGAAATATTATGTTCTTCTGTTAATGTTCCTGTAAAATTTCTTTCTGGTGGAAATCTGCAAAAGGTTGTTTTGGCTAGAGAATTAGGTAACATAATAAATAATGCTGGTGGTAATGTTATTGTTGCAATGTATCCTACACGTGGTCTTGATGTTGGTGCGACCGAATATGTTAGAAAGCTTTTTTTAAAGATGAGAGATGAAGGTAATGCGATAATCTTTTTCTCTGAAGATTTGGAGGAAATTCTTTCAATATCTGACAGAGTTTTTGTAATGTTTGATGGAAGAATTGTGGGCGAAATTGATTCAAGTGAGGCTGATGTTGAAAAGATTGGGTTAATGATGGCTGGATCTGTTGCATCGTAGGTGATTTTTATTGAACAGAATACAATTTTTTCCCCGTGAAAGGATTTCGGGTCCAATGTCTTTTGCAATAAGTTTAGCTTCCATAATCTTGGCTTTCATGATTTCAGGCCTTATATTTGTTTTCTCGAATGTTGATCCAATTTTAGCATACTATAACCTTTTTAAATCATTTACAAACGTAGCATTACTTTCTGAGGCTATAGTTAGGGCAATACCTATAATGCTTGTTGCTTTAGGTCTTGCTCTAGCGTATAAGGCTAATTTTATTTCTGTCGGTGGTGAAGGCCAAATTTATGTTGGCGGTATGATTATAACCTTCCTAGTGTTATGGAACACACAGAATAGGTTTTTGCCTGACCCATTTTTTATGCCATTTGCAATCATAATCGTATTTCTATCTTCTAGTGTATGGGGTATTATACCTGCTTTTCTTAAAGCAAGGTTTGAAACAAACGAGGTTTTAACTACTCTTATGATGAACTATATTGCACAGATTGTATCCAATTACCTTGTTATTGGCCCATGGAAGGATCCTAAAGGTTATGGTTTTCCACATTCTCAAGCCTTTCCAGAGTATGCTAGATTTCCTCTGATTCCTGGAACAACAATAAACTCAAGCATATTTATTGGAATATTTGCGGCTATATTAATCTATATTATTTTGGCTAAGACGAAATTTGGTTTTGAAGTTAAGGTTGTTGGTGATAGTTATTCTGCAGCAAAGTATGCGGGTATATCTTATACTAAGGTTGTGTGCTTGGTCATGGCTATTAGTGCAGGCTTATCTGGTTTAGCTGGAATGTCTTTATTAAGTGGCGTAATAGGCAGGTTAAGGCCTGACTTTTCACCAGGATATGGTTATACGGGAATAATTGTTGCATGGTTATGTAATCTGAATCCATTTGTTATTGTTTTAGGCTCAATATTTTTTGGGGGACTATTGGTTGGAGGTGAAGTTTTACAAGGTTCAATGGGTTTATCGGTTGGCATAACAGATGTTTTTCAAGCACTCTTATTAATCACCACCCTTTCTGGAGAATTTTTTAAAAGATATAGGCTTGTTTGGAGGCGATAAAAGTGGACCCATTAACAATATTGACTACAATGTTCATTCTTATGGTCCAGGAAGGTAGTATACTGCTTGTAGCTACTTTAGGTGAAATCTTTACAGAACGTTCTGGAATATTGAATTTAGGTGTCGAGGGCCTTATATGCTTTGGAGCCTTGTCATCGTTTATTGTATACTATCTTACGGGCAATTGGATTATTGCAACTTTGGCAGCGGCCTCGGCCGGCCTCATGTTAAGCCTTATACATGCGTTTGTTTCTATAACATTAAAAGCGAACCAGACTGTTAGCGGCCTTGCAATAACAATACTTGGGCTTGGGTTAAGTAGTTTCATAGGACGACCAATTGCTCTCTCAAGAATTAGGATAGATCCTCTTGAAAGTGTTAGGGTCCCATTACTTTCAGAAATACCTGTCATTGGCCCATCCTTCTTTAACCAGAATCCACTAGTATACTTCTCATATATTATGGTTATAGTTTTATGGTTCATCTTATATAAGACACGTTTTGGCCTAAACCTAAGGTCTGTTGGAGAAAATCCTTCTATGGCGGACTCTCTCGGCATAAATGTTTTTCTTACAAGATATGTTGCAACTTCAGTAGGAGGTGCATTGTGTGGTATCTCAGGTGCTCTGCTGATTCTAGGATATTATCCAAGCTGGTATGATGGTATAACAGCTGGAAGAGGCTGGATAGCTGTAGCTCTAGTAATATTCTCTTCATGGAATCCATTGTACGCCTTCTTTGGCGCATACTTTTTTGGTCTAGTTGGAACATTAAACGCTACCTTTCAATCGATAGGCTTTAGAGCAATACCCACAGACTTTTTTAGAACACTCCCATATCTTTTAACGATACTTGTGCTGATAATATTTTCTTCTACAAGATTTCGTAGGCGTAAAATGCCTGCTTCTCTAGGCAAACCCTACACAAGAGAACTTTAACATAATCTTGTAAATAAAAGTTAAATAGTGCAATTATTTTTACTATAATGAGTTAAATATGAGTCTAGAAAAATCTAGAAGAAGTTTTCTAAGAGATACTGCATTCGCTTTAGGAGGTATTGCAGTTGGTGCAGGATTAGGTTATATCGCCGCTGGAGGTGGACAGGCTCCAACAACCCAAACTTTTACAAAAACTGTGACGCAAACTACAACTCAGGCTGCAGCTGAAAAAAAGGTTGTAGCAGGGTTTGTTTATGTTGGTCCAGTTTCAGACTACGGTTGGACCCACGCTCACGACGCTGGTAGGGCTTACGCAAAAAGTGTTTGCCCATGGCTTGAAACAAAAATAGTTGAAAGTGTGGAGGAGGCTAAGGTTCAGGGTGCTATAGAAACATTGATAGGTCAAGGTTGTAACATAATCTTCACAACAAGTTTCGGTTTCATGGAAGGCACTGCTGAAGCGGCGCAAAAGCATCCTGACCTATACTTTGCACACTGTTCAGGGTACAAGAGTGGTGCTGCTGGGAATGCGCCTCAAAATCTTAGTGCATATTTTGCCGAATTCTATCAACTCTATTACTTGAATGGTCTCGCAGCTGGTGCTGTAACAGAAACAGGTGTACTAGGGTATGTGGGTGCTATACCTATTCCTGAAGTTATTAGACACATAAATGCTTTTGTATTGGGTGCTAGGGAGGCTGCTAAGGCTAGGGGTAAAAATATTAAAGTTTATGTTCAATGGTTAAACGCTTGGTTTGACCCAGAAGGAGCTAATAAAGCTGCAACCAGTCTCGTTGAAAATAATAATGCTGATGTTTTAGCTTTTACAGAAGATACTCCAACAGTTTTACAGGTTGCTGAATCCTATCAGAAGAAGGGTAAAAAGGTTTGGAGTTTCAGCCACTATAGTGATATGAGCAAGGAGGGTCCAAACGCTCATCTTACGGGCCAGATAGTTAATTGGGGTCCAATATACGTTGATTTTGTCACACAAGTTTATGCAAAAAGTTGGAAGAGTGTCGACATTTGGGCTAGAGTAGGTGACTATATGCCATATAAGTGGGCTAATCTCTCAAATCCGAAGGTCGAATATGAGGGAGCCGTTTACCTTGCACCCCTAAATCCTGTGATTCCAGAAAATGTTAGAGCCTTGATTGCTTTAAGATGGCAGCAGATGAAGGAAATGTTGTTTGAACCCTTTACCGGTCCAATAAAGGATATGGATGGAAATGTTAGATTAAAGGATGGCGAAAGGGCTACACATGACATACTCTGGAATATGGACTGGCATGTTGAAGGTGTAGAAACTCCTCTCCCCAAGTAGTCGCAACCAAAATCATTTCTAACTCCAATTTTTTTATATAAGTTTAAATGTATTATGTAATGCAAAGGGTTTGATGGAGAGGAGGGAAGATTTTCTTTCTGGTAAGAGGATTAGGGCTGTTAAGCCAAAAACCTTTTCTAATATACTGGATATTATAGAAGGTTTCGACCTTTCTGGAGCATATAATGCTGGTAGACTTGCTGAAGCATGTATAGTTTATGAGAAGATGGTTAGGGCTGGTTCAACTATTACGGTAACACTTGCTGGAGCCTTCACACCGACAGGCTTAGGAAGCTACATTATTAATGCAATAGAAAGGGGTCTTATTGACATGGTTATTTCAACTGGCGCAAACCTTTATCATGACATGCATTTTGCTTTAAACCTTCCACTTTATCAAGGTTCTCCTAGTGTTGATGATGAAAAGCTTTTGAAGCATGGTATTGTTAGAATATACGATATCTTTATTCCTGATGAGACTCTTTTTGAAACAGATAAGGTTGTTCAAAAAATTGTTTATGAAATTAGCGAAAAAGTTAATACACCACTTTCAACTTCAGACTTCCACTATCTTCTTGGAAGGTGGCTTCTTGAAAATGCTCCGAATCCTGAAGAATCGATTCTCGCTACAGCAGCAAAATATAATGTGCCCATCTACACTCCTTCGCCAGGTGACTCGAGTATTGGAATGAATGTTGCAAAGGCAAAAATTGATGGGCAGGGTGTACTTATTGACCCTGACCTTGATGTTCTTGAGACTGCGGCAATAGTGTACTGTAGTGGAAGTAATGGTGTTATTGTTTTGGGTGGCGGTTCTCCTAAAAACTTTTACTTTCAAACACAGCCTATGCTTGATCAAATACTTGGTATTGGTAGAGGCGGCCATGATTATGTTATACAACTTACTGTTGATGTTCCACAGTATGGTGGCTTATCTGGCGCTACCTTACAGGAGGCTGTATCTTGGGGCAAGATTAGGCCACGGGAGGATGTGAATAAGGTTACCGTCTACATGGATATTACTGTTTCAGCACCATTACTGTTCTCTTATATGTTCTCCAAAAACTATGTGTGTTCGCACAAAAACATTTATTTGAAAAGAAAAGATTTTCTAGAAAACTTAAAAGAAGCCTGCGATCGTAAAAAAATAAGGTAATTTGATATGGATGATAAGACTAAATCCATATATTTTATGATAACACTTATTGGAATAGTTAGTATGATGGGTGACATTGTCTATGAAGGTGGTAGAGGAATAATACCATCTTATCTCCAAATTTTAGGCGCTTCAGCCTTTATTGTAGGACTTGTTACTGGCCTTGGAGATTTTATAGGATATGCTATAAGGCTTGTTAGTGGATATTTGTCTGACAGAATAGGAACATATTGGATGTTCATGTTCTTGGGGTATGGTCTTATTATTGCGATACCTCTTCTTTCT
Organism: uncultured archaeon; assembly: GCA_938034445.1. Taxonomy (GTDB): domain Archaea; phylum Thermoproteota; class Nitrososphaeria; order JACIWG01; family JACIWG01; genus JACIWG01. Next base: position 33,982 of record CALHLD010000029.1, read on the forward strand.
GTAACCAATTTCTGGTTTGCTGCAGCCTTTCTTGTTCTAATGGAAAGGCTTGGTAAGGCTATTAGGGCTCCAGCAAGGGATGCTATCGTATCTATTGTTAGTAGGGGTGTTGGTGTTGGTAAAGCTTTTGGCTTGCATGAGCTTCTTGACCAGGTTGGTGCGGTTTTAGGACCTTTATTTGTTTCCATAATATTGTACCTTACATTCAACAATTATTCAATCACTTTTGCATCACTCTTTGTACCCTACACTATACTTGTTGCTACACTGTTTTATGTGTATTCTAAGATTAGAGTTAAAGTTTCTGAAGGGCAAAGTGTGGGGGATAAAATTTTGTCCAAACCCTTTTCTAAAGATTTTTACCTATACTCTTTAGCTGTTTTCGCTAACGTTCTAGGGCTTGTTCCAGCCTCACTTATTCTATATAAGGCTTCAACCATTTTATCATCCTCCAATATGGAATGGGTTGTGCCACTGCTTTTTATGCTTATACAGTTGATTGATGCTCCCTCTGCCTTATTTTCTGGAATCGTTTTTGACCGTGTTGGCACAAGAGTTTTGACAGTATCCTTTATTCTCTCTATATTCACATGCTTCTTCGCTTTCCAAGCGATAGACTTAACTTATCTTATTATATCATGTATTTTTTATGGTATTGTTTTGGGTATGCAAGAATCCGTTTATAGGGCTGCAGTATCATACTATGTTCCAAAGGAATCTCGTGGAACAGCATATGGTGTATTTAATACTGTTTATGGTGTAGGTTTTCTTTTAAGTGGTGCTGTCTTCGGCCTATTTTTGGACACTGGTGCTGGAATATTATACATCGTCTCTTATACTATATTAATGCAGGCTTTAGCCCTCTCTTGTCTCATTAAAAGTTATGGTAGACAATTTAAGGAATGAATTCACTCTCTCCTCCCCAAGATTCTATACAATTTATCTTCAGCTTTAGACATTTTTGACTCTTCAAATATTTTCCATAGCCTATTGAATACTGGGTTTCCAAGATTTTGTTCCATAGCCCATTCTTTTGCAAAACTTCCATCATATATCTTATACAATGTTTTTCGAATGTTTTCTTTAAGTTCTGGGTTGTTGTACATTTTTAAAGCGTTTGTTAGCTGCCCATATTGGCTTGTTCTAGAATGATATTTTAGCTGTTTAAAGAATCCTAGGTCAGCCATCGCCTGAAAAACTTCACTCATTTCTCCTGAGGCATAAAGTTCTAGAAGCGCAGCTTCCGGTGAAACACCGAACTCTTCAGTTAATACTTCAAAGGATGCCACCATAGAAGCTATTAGGCTTGGTGCAAGAAACTGTTCACTAAAAAGGTCTATAAGTGTCTCCTCTTCGAAACTCGATTCTACAGCAACCCCTCCAGGTAAGAGTGCTCCGATACCCTTTGCTATTGCTAGAGCGTAATCCCAAGCCTTACCTGAAATGTTCTGGTAAACTCCTAAAAGTACTGGAAAACCTCTTTTCTTAACCATCACAACATCAATTATACCTGCTCCAATCATTCTAGGTGCTACAAGGATAATGTCTGAGTTAGCTGGAGGTCTTATATACCCGTATGTTATATTGTATCCGCTTGCAAAATTCATAATACAAAACTCTTTTTTCTCAACATTTGGCAAAATTTCTTTAACATAAACTTCTGGTGCAACCTCATCTGGTATAAGTATCATTAGAACATCCGCTAACTTTGAAGCTTCACCAATGTCATAAACTTTGAAACCATCTGATACCGCCTGATCCCAGCTCTTGTCTCTTATGTTTCCAACTATAACATTTAATCCATTAAGTTCTTTCAAAATTCTTGCCTGTGCTCTTCCTTGGTTACCATATCCTATTACTGAAATGGTCTTATCTTTTAACAAGGAGATGTCTCCATCCAAAAATATTTTCTTATTCATTTTTATCGTGAAACCTTATAATTTTTTAATATAAAAAACTTATTATAATATAGGATATGGGTGAAGTGTTAGGAGGCTGCGATATATTTTTTGGAGGGTCGATTGTAGAGCTGATTTGTATGGAAAGGAAAAAGTTGATAGAGGTAATAAATGTGTCGAAGGTTTATAGGATTGGTGGTGGTAATGAGTTTTGGGCTCTTAGGAATGTAAGTTTAGATGTTTGTGAAAGAGAATTTTTGGCTATAATGGGCCCTTCTGGTCATGGCAAAACAACTTTAATGAATATAATAGGTTTACTTGATAAACCTTCTTCTGGAAAGGTTCTTATCGATGGTGTTGACACGGCAAAATTAAATGATGACCAACTTTCCCAGCTTAGAAATAGGAAAATAGGATTCGTATTCCAACAATATAATCTTATTAATAGAATGTCTGTCTTAGAGAATATTGAGGTCCCGCTTCTTTTAAGAGGCTTGCCTAGAAGTGAGCGTGTTAAGTTGACTGTAAGAGCTTTGGAGATGGCTGGTGGCGAAAAGAGTTGGCTTTATAAGAAGCCTAACCAGCTTTCTGGAGGACAGCAGCAGCGTGTCGCAATAGCTAGGGCGATTGTAGGCGACCCTGAAATCATATTGGCTGACGAGCCTACAGGTAATCTCGACACTGCCTCCTCGAAGATTGTTATGCAAACCTTTTCAAAGCTAAATGTTCTCGGTAAGACAATAGTTATGGTTACACATAATCCTGAAGTAGCCTTGTGTTCGAAGAGGATTTTGTATATCAGGGATGGGCGGATTAGTGGAGAGGAGGTGCCTGATCCAACAAAATGTTCTTTTTTGAAATAATGTTAGGTCTAAAGTAATGTATATAGGTTATTCTGATGTACTGTTGGTGAGTGATGCTATGAAGGTTAAGAAGGCTATTTCACTTGTCTTTATTTTATTGCTTTTGCAGAACATGTTATTAGGCGTATTTAACCTAAATTTTGTTGTTGAAGCTCAAGGGGGTTCACATTTTAAGTTTTTGGGGTCACAGTGGGGTTCTCTAGATAGTCCCCAAAAGGTTTATCCTGGAAGCTCTAATGTTAATCTCATAATATTTGTTAGAAACGATTTTGGATTAGATTTGGTTAGTGTTCATGTAACATTGTATCTTCCTTTTGGAATAGAAAGTTATGATGGTAAAGGCAACATTACCTCGATGGGGTTTGTGCGAGATGGCGATTCAATAAGATATAGCGTAAATTCCGGAGAAGTTTTTCAATCAAACTTTCTATTAAATATTTTGGATTATGCTGAAGCTAAAGACTATAATTGTACTGCTTCAATAGAATTTTCTTACATTAGTGGCTCAAACTATTATGTTGAAAGTGAAAATATTAGTGTATTGTTTACTGTAAACGATTTCCCCACATTTAGTTTTGATCTTATTGAATCTTATTGGACAACATCTGCAGGCTATAGGGTTAATGGTTCAACTGGTGCAAGAAACCTTAACCTCAACATTGTGTTAAAAAATTTGGGTGAAGATTCAATAAACAGAATATATGCTGAACTGGATTCGGGAAACGTACTTTATCCTAGGACGTCTACTGCAACAATCAATAATATCGGAAAAGGTGAAGTGTTCACTATAACATTTAATCAGATTTCAATACCGATCTCAGTGTTACCAGGAACTTACACTCTATCACTTAAACTAAACTGCACTTTTGTAGGCTATGGTAATGCTGTAAATGTTCAATCATACACTCTTCCAGTCGATATTCGAGTTATGGAACAATCTTCACCAAATCTTAGGCTTGTGAAAGTCGGTTGGAGAAACTATGAGAAAGGTTATCCGGGTTCACGTGCTATAGTTTTAGATTTTACAGTACAAAATTTTGGTGAATATACATTAAGCGACACCCTAATTGTAGTGAAACTCCCAAAAGGCTTTACTGACATTTATGGAAAGAATATTGTAAACTCGACATCTCAGGCTGCTTTCGGCTATGGCGAGTTCGCTTTATTTTCTATTGGCCCAATATATATTGCCTCAAACGTTAATCCTGGCGTATATTATGGTAATGCAACAATACAGTGTATTGGTTTAAGGGATGCTTCACAGCTTATTTTAAGCCAGAACATGTCAATACCATTAATAGTAAGTAGGTATGTATCAAACTTTGATGTCTCAAGTGTTGAATGGCTTTATAATGGTCAACCTGCTGTAGCATTACCTGGTGCACAGAATATTCAGCTATCCATAACTTTGGTGAATAGGGGTGAGGAAACTTTGGCTGGATTATCTGCTTCTCCTGATGCTCCTCCAGGCTTTAAGTTGTTGGGTGAAAGCGTTTACGGTGGCACCGTTCCTTCAGCTTCATCCTTTACCATATCCTTTTACTTTAACATAAGCCAGAATGTTAGGCCAGGAAACTATATTATACCCATATCTTTAACATTTAATGTTAATCCTTCCTCATCTAACATTATAGCATCTTCGGGTGTTCTGGTTCCTGTTTGGGTTGAGGACCCAAAATTCTTTGACTCGAACCTTAAGATTGTTAGCGTGTTTTGGGGGACTGTAGGTAATCCTCTTGTAGTTTATCCTGGTTCAAAGTTTGTTCCATTAACTTTAGAAGTTCTAAATAATGGCATCTATGCTGTTCATGGTGTTCACTTAAAACTTTATACTCCAGAAGCTTTTGAAACCATTGTAGGCGAATCTGATCTTTCAGCAAACATTCCTCCTGGAACCTTTTCCACATCAACCTTCTATTTGAATATAAAGTTTGACGCTTCACCTAAAACATATAATCTTACTCTACAACAATATTATTTCATAAGCTTGTACGGTGCCCAGATTCTGAAAACAAGAAATCTTACTGTACAAGTTAATGTTTTCCCTCCAGCTGTTAAACCACCTTATGTAAAAGTTATCTCAAGCGGGTGGGGTAATGGTTATCCAGTTTATCCGGGAACCGAAAATGCAACATTCAATGTAGTGGTCTCCAATCAGGCTCCATATCCTATATCGGGTGTACAGGCTACCATAAAATCTTTCACCATATTTAGTGAAAGTGGCTTTGAAGGCTTCAAAGCATATGTTTCTGGTCCAATAGCATCTTGGCAGACGGCCACATTATCCTTTAAATTGAATGTAGACCCAAAGGCTTTTCCTGGAAACTATAACATGAGCTTAACAATAGAGTACACACTTTTATCTGGAGGCAATAATGTTAGAGTTAAAGAAGAACATTCCATAAATCTTAAGGTTAATGCATTAAATAGTCCAGAGCATGTTTATTCTGGGTGGATTAGGTTCAGCCCAGGTCCTGGAAACAAGGGCGCTCTACTACTACTTATCTTTAGAAACAATGAAATTCCTCTCATGAAGGGCACGTATGTTACAGTGTCCTTGCCTAAAGGATTCAAATCAACTGTCACTGGATCGGAAAAGGTTAATGTTACCCCTTCATCCTTTTCTTCAACAACTCAAATACAGGATATTATAAACCTTTTATCAGGTCAGGGGCTGGCTTTTGCCCAGACGTTTCCAACTCCCCAGGCTCAGGTTGGTGTTGGGGACTTTATCGCCGTTCCTGTTCAAGTTGATGTTGAACCTGATGCTGGTCTTGGTAAACATTATCTTGTGGCAGAATTCAGTTTCATAGACCAGTGGTCGAATGTTAGGAGGGCGAAAGTTGATGCTCAATTCATGTTGATGGGTTCAACATACATGATTGAAATAATTGAGGGCAAGTCTAAGCTTGTTATAGGCTTAAGGTCTTCTGTCATAGAACTTTTTGTAAAAAATAATGGTACTGCACCAATTAAGGATGTTTATGTTGCAATTGGAGGTGCTCCACAGGGCATTTCCGTATCATCTTCAATAAAATATGTTACCGAAATAGGTCCAAGAGAAGAAGTTAATCTCTCATGGTTTGCGTCTGTTAACCCTCAAACCCCTTACACAGGCTCTCTCCCAATACTTGTTGTCGTCAGCTTCGCTGACTCGCTTGGTAATAGAAGGACTTTTAATCAGACTGCAATAGTTTATGTCGAAGGTGTCGTCGAACTCAATTTAATGGATACTTCAGTTTCTCCTCAAGTAATATATTCTGGTGAAACTTTAACAGTTTCAACTACAATATTGAATCTTGGAACCTATAAGGCAAGAAATGTTGAAGCAAACATTGTTGGAAGTTTCTTAGAAAATGTGACTGGCAGCTACACCTTTGTAGGTGATGTTGATGTTGGGGCACAAGTTCCTGTAAGCTTGCAGGCTCGTGTAAAAGATTTTGTTGGTGAAAGGACACTTTATCTGGTGATAAGATATAGGAACGTGTTCAATGAGCCTATAACTCAAGTTTATCCAGTAAATGTGACCATAAGTCCAAGGCCTACTGCAACAACCACTACAGCTATTCCAATAATAGAATTTATAGACACGTACAGGGCAGTTTTTATCATATTGATTTTAGGTTTTCTTATCGCTAGTGGAATATTAATCTACAGACTTTATCAGAGGGTGAAAAGGGCTGCGGTGTAAATTATGCTATGATAAGGTTTTTTGACATTCTCCGTTTCGCTGTAAGTATTCTCAAGGAAAAGAAGGTTAGGGCTATCTTAACTATTATAGGTATCGCTATAGGGCCTGCCTCCATGGTTACAATAATTGGAACTACCCAAGGATATTCCCAGACAATATTGTCTCAGCTTACTTCGTTGGGAGGTAATGTTATTGTTGTTTTTCCCCAGAAAAGCTATTCTATAACCGACACGATGATCTCGAATATTGGAAAGATTGATGGTGTGGATAAAGTTGCACCATTCTATGTTACTGAAGCTGTCTTTAGAAAGGCTGACGGTTCACAGGAGAGGGTTCAAATTTATGCTACTGAACTTGAAGTTATATTCAAGACTCTTGGAAATTTGAGGTTTGAAGACGGTACTTTGCCTCAGAAGACTATGATAACTTCTGCTGTAGTAGGCTATGATGTTATAAGAACTAAGGATGGTAAAAGATTGTATGATGTGGGGAACGCTATAACTGTTAAGATACCTGTTTTTAAGGAGGATAGATTCGAGTTTAAAAGTGTTTCTATAAGAATTGTCGGTATTCTGCAAAAGTATGGTAATGCGCTAATGGTTAATCCTGACCTAACAATATTTCTTCCATTAAGTGCTGGCAGGTCTGTTCTAGGCTTATCCTCATATTCTGGACTTTTTATTGTCGCAAAAGATAATAGTAGGGTTGACTATATATCTAGTCAGATTAAGAGTAGGTATCGTGACCTAGTTCAAGTTATAGCATTTCAACAGATTGCGAGCACAGTAACTTCTATAGTTGATGTGCTGGACTTCCTACTCTTCACCCTCTCAACCTCCGCTTTTGCTGTAGCGATAACTGGAACAATGGCTACAATGTTTACTTCCATAATAGAGAGGACTAGAGAAATAGGTGTTTTGAAGGCTTTTGGTTTTTCAAGTAAGCATGTGCTTATACTAATTTTGGCTGAAGGGATTATAATGAGCATTATCGGCGGTGTTATCGGTGTTCTATTGGGCACAGTGGGAGCGTATGCCCTCTCTACTACAGGGTCTTTTACAGTATCTGGTGCAATATCATTTTCTATAAAGGCTGAGCCACTAATAAGCCTTCAACTCTTACTCCAATCTCTTGGCATGGCTGTTCTTGTTGGAAGTGTTGGAGGGTTGATTCCAGCCTATAGAGCTTCTAAGGTTCAGCCAATAGTAGCACTTAGGTATGAGTAGCTAGCTTTGCCTAGGTCTATCAAAATAGATGCTTTTTCCAGTTGCTGAAAGGGGTAATCCAAGAATAAAGTCTGCATCAATGAGGTTAAGTTTCTTAGCGGCTAACCCAATAGTATACATTATCCTATTATCTACTCCGAGCATTGAAGCAAGTTTTACTGCTGATCCTAAAGCTATTCCAAGGTCAACTATAGGGTAAACGCAGCTTGGTCCAACAAAATCATTTTCCCCTCTTTCAGCTTTCCTGAACTCTGTACAGTCCTTGTACCCGCATGCTCCACAGTTCAGCTCTCTAGGCTTTGAACCCTTTACTCCAAAGACTAGTACAATTGAACTGTTTCTAACGTTATCAGCGTCCCTTTTAAACCACCATACGTTTCTTTCAATTGCTAAGCTTTCTAGCTTTTTTGCGACCTCCTCCTTCTCTTCTTCAGTCAATATTGCTATTATAATATCATCCATTCCTCTTGCCTTTGGAGCAGTTCTTGCAGAAAGAGCTATTTCCTTTGCAACTTCCATTAAGCTATCCTTTTTTATTGATTCAAGGTTTACTGGCATGCACTATCATTCTAAAAAATCTTTTTTAAAGTTTAATCTACTGAGGCTCTATTGTGGCTGGAGGCTTGCTTGAAACACAGTAGCTTACTGATGAAACATTTCTTATCTCATTCGTTATTCTCACACTTATTTTTTCGAGAAGATGATATGGTATTTTAGCCCAGTCCGCTGTCATACCATCCTTGGATGTTACAATCTTGACTGTAACAATGTATCCATAGTATCTTGTGTCACCTAAGACTGATACAACCTTATCGTCTCCAACAAAGGCGAAGGCTTGCCAGACCCTATCATATAATCCAGCCCTTCTAAGCTCCTCTTCCACAATGGCACTTGCCTCCCTACATATGTACAGCTTTTCCTCATTAACTTCCCCTATTATTCTTGCAGCTAAACCTGGTCCCGGAAACGGATGTCTTTTAACAATAGTTTCTGGTAGGCCAAGTTTCTTAGCCATCTTTCTAACCTCATCCTTGTAAAGAAATTTTAGTGGCTCAATAAGCTCATATGAAATATTAGGGGGTAATCCTCCTACATTATGGTGTGTCTTTATTATCGAAGCCGGCCCACTCACTCTAGCGCTTTCTATCACATCAGGATATAGTGTCCCCTGAGCAAGATACTTAAATGGCCCATGTTTTTTTGAAATCTCGTCAAAGATTTTTACAAACGTTTCACCTACAACTTTTCTTTTTTCCTCAGGGTCTGTTATTCCTCTCAATTTTTCTATAAACTGTTTTGAAGCGTCAACATAAAGTGGGTTTAAACCTATACTGGTAAGTGTTTTTAACACAGTCTCTGCCTCACCCTTTCTTAGTAGTCCATTGTCAACAAAAACGCATAACAGATTTTCTCCAACAACCTTTTTAACCAAGAATGCTGTTACAGTTGAATCTAGTCCACCGCTAACAGCACATATTACCTTGCCACCAGAATATCTTCTTCTTATCTCATCCAATGATGAATTGATGTATGAGCTGGTTCTCCATGTTGGTCTACATTCACACACTTTATATAGAAAATTTTTTAGAACCTTCTTACCTTCTACCGTGTGCACTACTTCTGGATGGAACTGTACACCATAAATTTTTTTAATGTTATGTGAGAAGGCTGCATGTAATGTGTTTTCTGTCCTGGCAAGGCTTTTAAAGTTTGGTGGAAGCTTTAGAACACTGTCTCCATGGCTCATCCAAACTATTGTTTCTTTACTTAATTGGTCGAATAATATGTTTTTGTCTTCAATAACTAGTTTTGTCTTACCATATTCTCTAGCTTCTCCTCTAATAACTTTTCCACCAAACTGTAATGCTATCATCTGGTGGCCATAGCATATGCCTAAGATAGGTAAACCTGTATCATAAACTCTTTTATCAATCATTGGAGCGTTAACATCATAGACGCTTAAAGGTCCTCCTGAAAAAATTAGTCCTTTAACATTAGGAAATCTGCTCAAACTTTCCATAATATGCTCATAAGATACAATTTCACAATACACTTTAAGCTCCCTGACCCTCCTACTTATAAGATGGGTATATTGTCCACCGAAGTCTACAACAATGACAATGTCATGTTCTCTTTCCATGTCTCCTCCTAAAAATGGGTTTGATTTTAAGTGTATTGGATTCTCATACTCTATTAACCCTATTTTTTACAAATTCTATTATTTTTTCCCCTTAAAGGTTCCCTCCACTTCTTTTGCAAAAAATCTTACCTTCACAATTGGTTTATCAATTCTAATAATTTTTTCAAGGGTTCTGAGCCACGTAGTCTTTGATAGACATACGTAGCTCTTCCCTCTCGATGAGCTCATTGAGGGCTTTTAGAGTGAACCGATTCCCCACATTTGAAGGTTTAATACAGCAACGATGTCTCTATCCATTGTCAAGCCGCATTTTTCACACTTAGTTAGCCTGCCCTCATAGGAAGCCATGCTTCCAGAGCAGAGGGGGCTGATCTTAGAGCTGCTCCTTGGATTAACATACTTCACATCTAATTCGAGCCATTTAAGCTTGTATTCTAGCATGGATTGGAAGGTTCGAGCTTTCCACTTTGAGAGCTTCCTATTCATTTCTTTTGAGCCATTAAGAACTCGTCTCTTTGTTTCTTTTAATTCTCGAGTGTTGCTCCACGGTTATTCTCTTTAAGTTCCCTCGCTATTTTAGTAGTTAATTTATGCACAAAGTCCTTAGCTCTGCTCCTTTCACGCTTAGAATACTTCATGAGAAGTCTTCTGGAAGTCTTCGGCTTAAACTTTACCAATTTCTGAATCTTCTGTCTTTTAATCTCATAGACTCTATGAATGTGATAAAGCTTCTTCAAGTTATAGCGTTCAATCCCTCCATCTATGAACGCAGTCACGTTTGTTAGATTCACGTCAAATGATGCCCAGTCCTCAGCCTTTGGCTCAACTTCTTTCTTCACGTGATTATCAGCTCTCTTTCAGTCAGAAGCAGACCTCCAATTTTATCAAAGCCTCTTAGAATCCATAAATACTTTGTTAAATCAACCTCTACTTAAACTATAGATGTAACAATCTTTACTATAGATGCAACTTTTCACTGCATGAAAAGTATGCGTCGTCTACATCATGTTCTCTTATAATCTTCTCTAATAGCTCTTCATCATATATTGGTATACCTTTTGGATATCTTTTTCCACATGCTTTTGGAGGATATATTCTGTTAGATATTCCTTGTATTTGTGCTGCTGTAAAGGCTATAGCCTTTACATCTTTTCTATTTCTAAAGTAGACGTTAAAGTTGTGAAAGTCTCTTACTGCTGCACCCAATATGATAGCTTTGCGGGCCATAAAAGTCAATAAATTTTCTTCTAATGCCTCTTATATACCTTTATATTTTCTATAGCTCGTCTGCAACCTTCTTATACTCATACAATATTTCAGTATAGCCTAGGGGCTCTGTACCTGTTACGGTATAGTTGATTACTAGACCTTCTACTCCAATCTTTTTCAATATTCTAAGATCATTGGGTTCAATGTACTTTTGTGTTGGCACTATAACCGGTTTTGCCGCCCTCCTTGTTATTAGTGCATATGTTGTTATGTCTAGTAGTGTTAGAGGCAGCCTGAAAACTTGAGGTGAAATGATTGCTGCCTCGATGGCTCCGATTCTACCGTCGTGGGCTAATATTTCAACCTGTTCAAGCACATATCCGCTTCCCACAGAAATAATTTTGGATACTCTTTCATCATTATATATGAATGATGGCATATGATGTGCCATCATTTTAACATAATCTATTCCTGTTGAAACAATCTTTTCCCACTCTTCTCTTCTAATCATCGGAGAATCCCCTATCCTTATGCCTACGGGCACCTTAACTGAACCTATTACCTCCGAAATCGCGTGCTCCTCTAAATCTATTGTCCCATACCTTACACCAGTTCCGCTTTCTTCTAGGTTCAAGTTTAGCTCTATAGCGTCTGCACCACCTTCTTCTGAGGCTGTTGCAAGTTGAGCGCTGTTTGTATAAAGGTTTGATATTATTGCAAACCTGCTTTTTAAAATATCTGTTATCCTGCCCAAAGCCTTTTCCTCGCCAATAAAATAATTATTCACATATTCTTAAATATTGTCTATAAAATTGGCTTGAAGGATACGATATCATACGATTGTCTTATCATGTAGGCTATAGTCTGGCTCTGTTGAAGCTCCAGCCAATATTCTTTTTATAACCTCTAGTGCACCTTTTTTATGCAGCATCCTATTATTGTTTCCACAATGGTATGAATACGTGCATCTTGGGCATCCACTTTCGCTTTCACATGGACATTCTTCTAGAATATTCTGCCCTCTCGAAAGCGCCTTTTCTATCCTATCGAATAGAAGTTTTGATGCGCCGTTTCCTCCTTCAGTGCCATCGTACACGTATATCATTCCAGTCGCACCTATAGAAACTCCCCCCATCTCATTTGAAGCTCCTCCTGTTATCATGTTCGACCCCTCTATTATAACATGTTCTGTGGCATGGAAGCTGCTTGCCAAGAGTTCATCAACTCTTCCACCTTCTTCTATAACCTTGTTTAGGAGGTTTTCTGGCTCAGGCGCTTTGAAGACAAAGCCTTTGGTTTCGAAACAGTATTCTATTGGCGTTTCTAGGAGAAACTGTTCTCCTCTTTCTTCGCTTTCACCCATCTTGAACTGCATGTAGCCTGTTACAATTTTAACAATTTTTAGGTCACAGAATGCAACCTTTATCCCAAAAACGTCTTTTATCTCATTAACCCTTATAACTGTAGGCTCTACTGTAGTTAATGGTTTTGTATAATAGGGGTAATCTTGTGGAAGTTTTTCCACTTCAGCCACCCACTTTTCTCCGAAAACTTTGAGTTCCTTGCAAATGTAGTTTTCTCCCCCATGCATGTATATTGCCTTTGGATGAAGTTCTCCTATTCCAACTGGAATTTCTCTAAATCCAATATTTTTTCCTTCACAATATATTTCTATAACCTTTCCAGCTCCCCTTATATTTGTTTCTAAAGCATATTTTTTTCCTTCTCTTGTTGGATAAACTTTGTTTTTTGAATAAAATGCTTTTTTTTCTGAAACGAGTCTGTCAACCACCTCTTCATCATAGAGCTTTTCATCAAAAGCTAGAGGTTTATCGCATATTGTGCATAAAATCTGTTTTTCTCTAACTATAGGGTTCATTGGGTCAGTATAGCATGCTGAAATGTCTTTGAAATAGTCCTCGGGGTGTCTGCTGTAGTAGCTGCTTATTGGATCATCTTCTCTTAAAACCAATAGTATGATACTCTCTTGCCCTCTTCTCCCAGCTCTTCCAGCCCTTTGAATCAAGTGTGTCACATTAACTATGTCTGATATTATTGCATCGACGTGGCCTATGTCTATTCCTAGTTCTAGTGTCGGTGTAGCTATTATTGCATCTATTTCACCCCTTTTAAACGCCTGCTCCACTTTTTCCCTTAATTCTCTTGTTAGGCCAGCTCGATGTATTCTAACATTTAACCCCTCTCTTCTCGCATATCTTAGGAGGATTTCTGCATCAACATGACTGTTTGAGAATGATAGAACCTTGAAACCATTCTTTACAAGTGTTTTTAAAGCGTTCGTCCTCAAGATCCTGTTGGTGGATATTGTAGGGTACAACATTATAAAATGTGTTCTACCATGTCTTCCTTCAATCTCATGTACTACTTCAAATGGTCTGTCAAAAAGTTTTTCACAAAATTCTTTTGGATTATATATTGTTGCAGAAGATGCTACAACCTGTAAGGTGCCTGTAAAACGTTCTAGTCTCTTTACAATATAATGCACATGTGCTCCAAAACTTCCAATATAATTGTGCACTTCATCCACTACAATAATCTTTGCTCTCTTAAATAGATTAGAATATCTGGTGTTCGATAGAAGATGAATGTTTATTGTATCAAAGTTTGTTATCAAAGCTTCGGGAGGATTATCGTATATTTTTTCCCTCTCCCTTCTCGTCGTATCACCGTCAAATACTTCAACATTGAATCCGAAACCTTCAGCCAGCTTTTTAAGCCTAGCTCTTTGATCACGTGCAAGAGCCTTTGTAGGATATATTAACAAGATTATTGGTTTACAAAAATCACTACCCCCTATTTTCTCCAACAACTTTTTAGCTATTATAAAGATCGGTATCGAAAATGCCTCTGTCTTTCCACTTCCTGTTGGCGCGGAAAGGACCACATTCTTTCCTTCCAAAATTTCTTTTACTGCTTCAACTTGGAACTTGAAAAATTTTTCAAAAAATTTTTTTCTTATCCATTCTCCAACTTCTTTACCGACAACCTTCTCTACATCGTCACCTTCTTCCGGCATTCTTTCTGGAAAAAGTTCATATTTTACAATGTTAGCTCTTTTTTCCTGCAGTATGAGCTTTATTGCAGGATTAAGTTCATCAAAATCTACTTCATACCTTTTAAGCAACTTTTTAATTTCATCCAATGTTTTTATCGGCTTATCTTCAGCTTTTAGGGCAAACTTTTCTTTGACCCCCTTGCCTATTTTATCATATTCTAGCATAAGCTTGAGGTATGCTTTCTCAACCCTGTTTTCATTAGAGGAGAACATGTAATTGCATTCGTAGCAGTATAATTTTATTCTATTAACATCCTTTTCTAAGACCAATTCCTTTTTGCATAAGGGGCATTTAAGAAGAGGCAAACCTAATGCTTTTTTCTTAAAGTTTGTTTAAAAATGTTTTCAAAATATCAAAAATTCTATATACCTCGTTTTGATGGCCTTACTGTGATGGACATATGGAAGTTCCCACACCTTTCGAACAGACTGCATTAAATAGCATAATTCTTATTGCAATTGGTGCACTAATATATGCTGCGCTTCTTGCGAAACAGGTTCTAAGGGAGCCCATTGGTTCTGGAAAGATGGTTGAAGTCTGGGCTGGCATAAAGGAGGGTGCAAACGCTTACCTGAAAAGACAGTTTAAGTCGATACTCCTACTTATAGGAATTTTGGCAATCATATTATATGCTTCTGCAGCATTAGCGAATGCACCATTTTCAATTTCACTTGGTAGGGCTGTTGCATTTTTGATGGGCGCCTTCTTTTCTGCGATGGTCGGATACCTTGGAATGAATATGGCTGTGCAGGGTAGTATAAGGACATCTAATGTTGCTGGCAAAAGTTTCAGGGATGCTTTAAGGATATCATATCGTTCTGGTACTGTAACTGGTATGTTGACTGATGGCTTAGGCCTTTTGGGTGGAACATTAATCTTCATCCTTTTCCTAAAGGATTCTCCTGAAGTGCTGCTTGGATTCGGTTTTGGCGGGACTCTTCTAGCGCTTTTCATGCGTGTTGGTGGAGGTATATATACTAAGGCTGCTGACGTTGGAGCCGACCTTGTTGGTAAGGTTGAAAAGGGTATTCCAGAAGACGATCCGAGAAATGCTGCTGTTGTAGCTGACCTTGTTGGTGATAATGTTGGAGACTGTGCTGGTATGGCTGCAGACATTTTCGAATCATATGAGGTTACTATGGTTTCTGCAATGCTACTTGGTTTAGCTATTACTCCATTTGACTACAAATGGATTGTCTTCCCACTTCTTGTTAGGGCGATTGGTGTTATAAGTACAATTGTTGGAACATATTGTGTTTCCTTGTGGCCTGAAAGTTGGACTAAAGGTAATGCCTTCAAGGCTATGGACTTTTCATACGATCTTTCTTCTGCAATATCTGTGGCAAGCACTTTCTTTCTAGCATTATATTATGCACAAGATTTAAGAGTATTTTATGCAGTTGCAGTTGGAGTACTTCTTGCTATAAGCTTCAATAAACTTGCAGATTATTTCACAAGCCCACATAGGAAGCCTGTGGACGAGATAGCCAAATCATCTAATACTGGTGCTGCACCACTTCTTCTTTCTGGTCTTGCGTTAGGATTTGAGAGTACTGTTTGGGTTTTGACTGTTATCGCTGCAACAATAGTTGCTTCAACAATATTCTTCACAGGCGGTGGACCCATTTTTGCCATGTATGGTGTCGCCTTAGCTGGTATAGGAATGCTCACTCACACTGGAAACAACGTTTCAATGGACACTTACGGTCCTATTGCTGATAATGCTGGAGGTATTGCTGAAATGGCTGGGGCTGAGGAGGAGAAGAAGAGGGCTCTTGCCGCCCTTGATGAAGCAGGTAATACTACAAAAGCTGTAACTAAGGCTATAGCTATAGCTTCAGCTGTTCTTGCTGCGATATCGCTCTTCGCATCTTATGCTGAATCAATCGGTGCTGGTCATACGATAACGTTGGATATTGCAGAACCAATAGTTTTTGTTGGTCTTCTAGTTGGTGGTGCTCTACCATTCTTATTTAGTTCGATTTCGATAAGAGCTGTTGGAAGGACTGCCTCTAAGGTTATAGAGGAGGTTAGAGAGCAGTTCAAGATACCTGGTGTGATGGAGGGTAAGGTTAAGCCAAACTATGCAAAAGTAGTTTCAATTGTCACATCAGCTGCACAAAGGGAGCTTGTAGGTTTAGCATTGCTTGGAATATTGACTCCGATAGCTGTTGGCCTACTTTTGGGAGAGTTTGCTTTAGGCGCCTTCTTGGCTGGTGTAATACTTACTGGCCAGTTGCTTGCAGTGTTTATGGCGAACACTGGTGCTGCATGGGATAATGCGAAAAAGAAGATAGAAGATGGATACTATGGTGGAAAGGGTTCAGAACAGCATAAGTCCGCTGTTATCGGCGATACTGTAGGTGATCCACTTAAGGATACTGCCGGCCCAGCATTGAACCCGATGATAAAGGTAATAAACTTAGTGAGCTTAATCTTTGCACCAATAATAATAAAGTTTAGAGAAAATATTCTACTTACTTCATTAGCAGCTTTACTACTACTCATAGTACTTGCGATTGTAATCATACGCAGTAAGAAAGAAGCCTTCTAAACTTCCACATATATTTTTTAAACTAAGGCAGATAAAACTATCATAAATTAGTTTGTAAAGATTTTAATTAAACACTTAAATTCTAGCTTAAATCAAAGCATGTGATGGTATTTAAAAGACAGGTAACTGTTTCCGTAATTCTTTTAATGGCGATCATTTTAATATCCAACTATTTTGTGTACCAAACTTTTCCTCCAAAAGTATCGACTTCTCCTGTAACAGTTAACGCATATTGGTTGAAGACAAATGTAAAGTTAGGTGACTCTGTAACATTCGTGGTTAAGGCAGCGAATAGTAACTTTGTAGTTCAAATATGGAAAGAGGGTATTTCAGGTGAGCCCGTAATCCAGTATCAAGGTTCAGGTATTCTATCACAAGATTTTATTCCCCCAGAAAAGGCTGTATACTATATTAAGGTTATATTTCCTGATGGAAGTGTGTGGGTGCAGCAGAAGGAATACCAACTTATAGTAAATTAGATTATATTGTTAAAAGTTTGTAGCATCATCCAATAGTTGTGTCCACAGACGGATTATTCTCCCTCAATATGTTATGCTTTAGCTTCCTTCTAGTCTTCAACTTATTTCAGTAACCCTTCTCCATCTTTAATGGAGAACACTCTGTATATTCGCATGTTAAAACTGAACAATATAATGCACATGCTCACCTATTAACGTGGAGGCTATCAAACTTGTGGAAAAATAAGCTTATATGCACGATTAATGTATTTGTGATGTCATGGTTGCAAGGGCTAGGGATTGGCTAAGGCAGGCTTTAAGGGATTTGGAGCATGCAGAGAAAGCTTTTGAGGATGGGTACTTTGAATGGGCCTGTTTTTCTGCGCAGCAGTCTGCAGAAAAAGATGTTAAGGCGCTTTTCCAACATCTTAACATTGAAGTATGGGGGTGCTCTATTTCAAGGATGCTTGAATCTCTTCCCGATAACTTTAAGCCTGATCATGTGCTAGTGGATAGGGCTAAGGAGTTAGATAGACATTATATTCCAACAAGATACCCTAATTTTCATCCTGAAGGCGCTCCTATGGACTACTATACAAGGGATGATGCCTTGAGAGCGATTAGATATGCAAAAGAAATCGTTGAATTCTGCAGAAATAAGATTGTTTAAGATGAATTTGGAAGAGATTCTAGGATTTCTTAGAGCATATGCTAAAAGGCTTATATGTGAAGGGCGTGCTGAATTGGTTGTACTTATAGGCTCTCTTGCTAGAGGGGACTATACAGCATTTTCTGATGCGGACATTCTTATTGTTGCTGAAAATGTTCCAAAAATTCCATTGTATAGAATTTCAGCTTATATTGAATCTAGGAGTCCCATAGACATTGAGCCAAGAGTTTTAACTAGAAACGAACTCTATAGTATGGCTTTAGAAAAAACTATGTTTGTGAGGGAAGTGCTAGAATATGGGATAATATTGGCTGGAGATCCCAAAATTCTAGAAGAGGCGAAAGTTTATTTTCTAAAAAATAGGTTGTTATAAGACTAAAGACTAATCTTTTTAGATACATTTAAATATTTGATATAATTTTTTATAGTGATAAAATTGGGGTTTTTCGAATTTTCCAAGAACGTGTATTGGGTTGGTGTTAAGGATTGGAGTCGTAGAATGTTTGATGCTCTAATTCCGCTTCCACGTGGTACAAGCTATAACTCTTATCTTATTGTTGGTGAAAAGAAGCTTCTTGTTGATACTGTCAATCCTGGGTTTGAGGACGAGTTGAAAAAGAATGTTGATGCTATAGTTGGATTAGAAAATTTAGACTATTTGGTAATGAATCATGCTGAACCCGATCATGCTGGCGCGATACCATATTTGATGAGCTTAAATGGGAAGCTTAAGATTTTGGCAACTTTAAAGGGTGCAAAGATTGCTCAAACATACTATAACGTCCCTTATGATAGGATAATTGTTGTAGAAGATGGAGATGGTCTTGAATTGGGTGGAAAGACTTTAAAGTTTATTGAGGCACCTATGCTACATTGGCCTGAAACAATGTTCACATATCTTCGAGAGGATAATATACTGTTTTCCTGTGACTTTTTTGGTGCACATTTGGCTGAAGGATTTTTTGATGATGAAGTTGAAGATTTGCCTGTTTTTGCGCAAAAATATTTTGGAGAAATTATGATGCCCTTTAAAGTCATGGGGAGGGCTGCATTGGAGAAGTTAAAAAATTTTGAAATAAAGGTTATTGCTCCAAGTCATGGCCCAATATATAAGAATCCGAATAAGATTTTGAATCTCTATCGAAGTTGGATTGAAGGCTTCACAAGAGAAAAGGTGGTTATAGTTTATGTGAGTATGTGGGGTTCAACTGAAAATATGGCTCACATAATGTCGAAAACTTTAATGTCCGAGGGTGTGTATGTTGTTGAATATAATCTATCTTATGCTGACCTAGGTGACTTGATAAAGGATCTTGTTGATGCAAGAGCTATTGTTTTGGCTGCTCCAACTGTATTAAATGGCGCCCATCCTTTAATGGTCTATTTTCTCTACCTCTTTAATGCATTGCGTCCGCCTACAAAATACTGTATTATACTTGGTTCTTTTGGCTGGGCTGGTGGTGGGGTGAAGCGGATTAAAGATGCGGTTAGTGCTAATGTTGAGGTTTTAGATGTTTTAGAAGTTAATGGTAGGGCTAATGAAACTGAAATTGCTAAGATTGTTGAATTTGGAAGGAGGCTGGCGAAAAAGGTTAAAGAAATATAGTTCTCATACTATCTTCCATTGTCCATTTTCCATTACAAGTTGGCTGTCAAAGTAGATTTTCCCCTTTTTCCTCAAATCCTTTATTATGTCCCAATGTATTGCTGAAACGTTTTTGCTTAATGTTTCCTTGTAACCGTTTCCTAGGGCTGTATGTATTGTGCCACCTATTTTTTCGTCAAATAATATGTTTTTTACCGGCCTTGTTATACTATAGTTTAGGCCTATACCGAATTCTCCAAGCCTTTTTGCACCATCATCTGTGTCCAGAATCTTTTTTAGAAAATCTTTTCCCGATACTGCATCAGCTTCTACAACAACTCCATCCTTGAATTTTAATCTTATTCCCTCTATAACGTTACCCAAATATACTGCTGGTATGTCGTAGAAGATTTGGCCGTTAACACTATCTTCTACAATGCTTGTGAACACTTCACCATCTGGCATATTCTTTTTTCCATCACCTACTTTCGCATTCCTTCCCTTCACACTAAATGTTATGTCCGTATCCTCTCCTATAATATGTACTTGGTCTGTTTTGTCCAGCATTTTTTTCAACTTATATAGGTTGTCTGATAGGCTTCTCCAGTCTATTAGGCATGAATTGTACACAAATTCTTCAAATTCCTCTAGCGCCATTCCAGCCTCTTGTGCCAGAGATTCTACTGGATAGTAGAAGGCGCACCATCTTGTTTTTTCAACCCTCCAGTCTGAGATTGGCTTAAGAACTTTAACACGTTGTGAAATTTTTGAAGCTTCAATGTTTGCAAGCTCTTTAACGTTTGATGGTGCCCTTAGGGCAATGTAGACGTCCGTATTTTTTATCTCGTAAAGTTCGTGTTCTGGGAAAAAGTTCAATATTTTATCGCTTGCATACTTGTAGAATATGTAGTTTCTTCCTGGTATGTCAACCTTTATCCATGGATAAGCGTCTTTTAGTAGGCATTGTTTGTAGACTTCGAGGGCCAAATCTTTTGCGTGTACATCACATGATATCTGCACCCTATCTCCTGCTTTAACTTCTGTAGAATATTCTATAAGAAGTTTGGCAAGCTTTATGATTCTGTCATCTACCATAATCTAAATCCTTAACATATTATTTTATAAAATTATCTATTTAAAAAATTCTATTTTTGAAAGTTCAATGAAATCCTCTTTAAGATGTTCATAGATTCTCTTATATAATTTGAACATATTAGTATACCTTTTATGGTTTTCAGCATCCGGTATAAGCTCCTCATCAATTTTAACCATCCTTTTAATCTCCTCTACACTTTTGTAGACTTTTACGCCTAATCCAGCTATTAGTGCATCCCCAAATGTTTCGGTTGCAAGCATTCTTGTAACCTCAACCTTTTTTCCTGTAATGTCTGTAATGATCTTTCTCCAAAGTCTACTTTTTGCTCCTCCCCCTCCAACTCTAATCTTTGGTATAGAAAATCCTGCTTCCTCGAATACCTCAATATTGTGTCTCAAACTGTATGCTACACCCTCCATTACAGCTCTCGCAATCTCTCCCCTTTTATGCATTGCAGTGAAACCGAATAGTACTCCTCTAGCGTATGGGTCCCATATGGGGCTTTTTTCTCCAGAAAGGTATGGTAAAAATATTATTCCTCTTGATCCTGCCGGAACCTTTTCCGCCTCCTCATCTATCATCTGGTACGCTGACTTTCCTAAAATTTTTGCCTTTTCAGTGGTAAATGTTGCAAGTTCATCCCTAAACCATTTCATTGAAAGGCCCCCTCCCTGCATTAGCGCCATCGCCAGCCACCTGTCTTCGATTGCATGATGTATGTTGATGAACCTTTTATCAAATTTTGGTTGGTTCATACAGCAGCAGAGTCTTCCAAGTGTTCCTAATGTATAGAATGCTTCACCTTCGTCCAGTATTGCTGAGCCGACTGCAGCTCCTACTGTGTCCATACAGCCTGCTACTACTTGTGTTCCCTTTGCGAGTCCTGTTAACTTTGAAGCTTCCTCACTTACTTCTCCTACAATTTCCTTTGAAATATATGCGTCCGGCAGCTTTTCTATTGGAATACCAAGCATTTTGCAGAGCTCTTCTGACCACCCTTTTTCTTTTCCTATTTTATATAGTAGTGTGGTTGAGCATCTTGATAGGTCTATTGTATATTTTCCAGTAAGCTTCATTGTTACGAAGCCTGTTGGAACCATGAACTTGTACGTTTTTTCGAAGACCTTTGGCATGTTCTCTTTTATCCATAATATTGTTGGTGCAAGAAATGTTCCTGAAGCAATCCTATTTCCCGTTGTCTCAAAAACCTTTTTTTCTCCAACTATTTCTCTAATCTTTTCCGCATACCTTATGCTCCTGTTATCTAGCTGCATTATAGCATTTATTATAGCTTTACCTTCACTGTCTACTGCAACACAAGCGTTCGTTCCACTAACGCATACTCCTAAAATTTCTTTTGGATTCACTTTAGATGTCTTCAGTACCGCTTTAACTGTATCCTGTAATGCTTTCCACCACCCGTTTTCTGGATCCTCTTCAGCGTATCCAACGTTTGGGCTTATTATTGGATACTCTTCTTGTGCTACCGCTACAGAATTTCCTTCGAGGTCAAATAGTTCACTTTTTGTGCTGCTTGTTCCAACATCTATTCCAAGTAGGTATGGCATTTTGGATTCAGTAGGGGATTGGTAATGGTTTTCCAATCTGCATTGAATATATTGCTATCTGTGCAGTAGCTTCGAGTAGGTCTGCGTAATTGTATGCTTCCTCTAAATCTTTTCCCACTGCGACTGCTCCGTGGCTCTGTAGGACTGCAACTTTAACGCTTTTATCCTTGAAAGCTTCTTTTGTCTTTTCAGCCAGCTCTATCGAGCCTGGGGGACCGTATCCTACAACTGGACATTTTCCTAGAATCTTTAAACCTTGAACTGTGACCAGGGGGATCTCCTTTCCAACAACTGCAAAGGATGTAGCAGCTATAGAGTGTGTGTGAAATACTGCGTTAACATCGTCTCTAACCTTATATATTCCAAGGTGCATGTTTATTTCCTTTGAAGGTTTCCCCTTTCCCTCCAGAACATTTCCATCTAAGTCTATGATAATGATGTCACTTCTTTTCATGTTCCTAAAAGAAGCTCCAGTTCTTTTTATTATAACCTTATTTTCACCTAAAACTCTTGCACTTATGTTTCCACCGGAGGCAGAGATCAGTCCCCTTCTATATGCTTCCTGAGATATTTGGATACATTCTTCTATTAGCTCATCTAAGTTTGTGCTCATAACCAATATAGCCGAGTTTTAGGTAAATAAAAATTATTATCGAAGCTATGGTATAACAAGCGTCTTTAGTCCCTCAATCATTTCCTTCATTTCAAGACCCTTTACTACTTCTTCTAGCTTAAGCTTATGGGTTATAAGAGATTTTAGATTAACTCTTCCATTGTTCACAAGCTCTACAGCCTTCCTGTGCAGATATGGGGTTGATGCTGATGAGCCCGTCAACTCTATCTCCCTATAATGTATCCAGTTTGGGTCAATTGTTATCTTTGAACCTTCAGGGCATCCAGCAAATATTACAACTCTAGCACCCTTCCTAGCACATTTTAGAGAATCTTCTATAAGCTTTGGAACACCAGCGTCTACTATTATCTTATCCGCTCCCTTTCCTCCAGTCTCACTTATTATCTTTTGATAAACATCCTCTTTTTGAGGGTTTATTACGATGTCTGCTCCAAGCTCTTTAGCCTTATTTGCTCTGAACTCGTTCATCTCACTCACGAATATTAGGCTTGCGCCTGCAATTCTTGCAAGCTGAACATGCATTAATCCGATTGGTCCAGCTCCAGCTATCCAAACATGTTCTCCATGTCTTATATCAAGTCTATTTATTCCATTCAAGCATGCTGCTAGAGGCTCCGTTATCGCTGCCTCCTCATAAGATATCTTGTCAGGCAATTTGATTACTGCACCATATGATATCGCCTCTTCTGGTATCTTAACATATTCTGCAAATCCTCCATCATATTCGTACCCTATAGTTGGTCTACTTACACAAATGTTCGGTCTACCCATCATACACGCGTAACATTTCCCGCATGCAATAACAGGATAAACCGTCACCCTATCTCCTACACTATAGCCTTCAACATTTCCACCTAACTCGACGATTTCTCCAGCGAACTCGTGTCCTATTATTCTCGGTGTCTTAATCTTCTTTGTACCCCTGTAGATTCTTAAATCAGTTCCACAGATTGCTGCTGCCTTCACCTTAACTAAAACTTCATTTGATCCGACAGTCGGCTTTGGCGCATCCTCAACCTTCAAATTTAGTGCCTCATAAAAGACAGCTGCTTTCATTTTCTCACGTCTTTAAAAGAATAATGTACGCTATTTATGGTTTATTTTTTTAGAATGCGTCCTGAATCCGTTTTCAAGCTGCCCACTTTTATGAAAAAGTTTTTCCAGTTATGTATTCGTTTTTGCATGGGTTGCCTATCGTGTAATGGTATATGTTTTTGCAGGTTTCTAGAATTGTTGACCCAAGTGTCTTAATTTTTGAAATTGAATCATCATCTTGTCCATTAACATGTCTGCATATCGATGATGGGTAATCGAAGTGGTCTCTAAAAATTTCTTTTACGACTTCAACATTTAATTGGGAACCCATTTTTCTAATTAACTGTTTTGCCCTAATTTCTCTAACGAAGGTGTCTCCAGACAATCCTTTGAGACCTGCATTTAATCCTCTGAACCTGTCGCTTATAAAATGATTTGTATGAACAATAATTCCATCATCATCTACTTCTATGTATTCGAAATCTTTGGGAGTCAGCTCTAAGTCTATTATAAAATCCTTTTTCGCTAGCAAAAAGTTTATTGACGAACTCCTCTTTGCATCTTTCACAAGTTCAAAAACCTTTGATAGCCTTGTGCAATTTAAAATGCTCCATCCTAAGACTGTGATAGCTGGGACACCAAGTTTTCCTCCATCATCCTTCGACCTCAATGCATTAATACATAATCCTATACCTTCAGAATTTAATCCCCTATGTGTTAATGCTCCCGCCTCAACCTGAGTAAAAACTGTGGGTCCCCCACTAATTCTATATCTTAAATTGACAACATTAGCTTCAATTCCAGCATACAGATCCCAATTTTGGGCAATAAAAGTATCCTCTCCGTTTGAAAAGCCTATTGAAGTACAAGAAGATCTTTCTGAAAAGATAATCTCATATCTATAATTTAGCACCAGAATATCGTTAAATGGAACACCAGCGCCCTCAGCTATTCCTTTCATAAACTCTATAGCGTCAGAATTAAAGGAGGAAACTTCTTCCACACCATCGTAAGCTCTTTCTATAAGTTTCTCCCATCCTAAACCATACTTATGTAAAAATATTGTCTTGTAGGTTTTGATATTTTTAGAAATAAGTCCCTTAACTTGTTCACCATAAACTTTACCAACATGAAAAGGTTTTCCCTCCACTGATATTTCTACAACATTTTCCATACTCTATTCTATAAATTTAAAAGAATATTAAAGTTTAAGGCAAGTTAGCAATTTATATCTTCCTAACAATGTTATATTACCAAATAATTTTAACACCAAACTGTTCCCCAACATATCCTAAATCTTTATCACCAGAAACAATAGGTATCTGCAAAATTTTACTTACTGCAATTGTTGTAGCATCGCATCCTGAAAGTCTTCTATCACGTAACAAGACGTTTTTCATAAGCATACTGTCTCCTAAAACTTTAACCTTAGATGCCTCTGTAGCAACTCTCTCGTCCAACTTTATTTCCCTAAAACTTTGCGTAAGATACGTTATAATGTCTTCCTCACTAGAAAAACCAGGTAATCTACCTCTACGCCAATGATACATAATCTCATAAAATATTAAATAGTGTATGAACCCCTTCATCTTTCCAACTTTTATTTCAAGCATGCATTTCTTAGCTGTAGATGTCAAAGTATCTGTGGCAGCAGAAAGGATCGCATATGTGTCAACGATCACCTTACTCAATTACTTCACCCTTATCAAGTTCGATTTCCGCTTCGTCTGGGCTATAGAGTCCCTTAGCGCAGCCAAAAAGCCTATTCCATAAATCCTCCTTGCACAGGATTATGTTAGTTTTATCGACTTTAATCCTAAGAATGTCGCCCTCTTCTATTTTCAGAGCATCTCTAATCTTTTTTGGCAATACAATCACACCCCTTTTTCTAACTAATATAATGTCAGATTTTTTCATAATCAAACATATAACTCTGTCTGTTTATTAAATTTTCTGATATATGATCACCTAATATGAACATTATTTCGCTCTATTTAATCTCATTTTTACTTTATTCTTTGTAGCTAAAAAACTAAAAGATTCTTTAAATTCCATTTTTCCAGGAAATATGTTATAAACCATTTTAGAGGAAGAATGGGTTTGCTTATGGGATTACATGAAGCCATTGTGATTTACACTTTACATTTTATTAGAATGCAGGTACTCCTCGTATGCTTTTCTGCTTAGGCTGTCTGCTTCACTATTTTCTTCTCTTGGAACCCATAGGAAACGAATGTTTTTAAACAATTTAACCAAATCTCTTGCCTCATTATACTTTTGGATATAGTACCCCCTGTGGCATCTCCAAACTCCATTCATCTGATTAACCAAAAGTTTAGAGTCAGATTTAACTAATACCTCTTCTCCAGTTAAATTCAATTTAACAAGAGTCCTTAATGCCTCACATAATGCTGCATATTCTCCCACATTATTTGACATCCCCTCACCTTCTCCAACAACACCATACCCCTCTAAGACATGTCTTCCATTCATATAAATTGTATACCCATATGTTGCAATACCATTAGGGTTGGTAGGTTCGCTAACATAGACCGTCTATATAAACTATGACGGCCATTTATTCATCACCCCCTGAGCAGGCATCCTTTTGCCCTTTTTTTGCATAAACTATTAACATCTATCATAGGTGTTCACTGTAGGGGATAATGCTTATAAAATTATTTGTGCGCAAAATGTATGTGATATGAATCAAGTCTAAATTGGAGATAATGTGGAATGGGACTGGTGGGATTTGAACCCACGATCGCCAGCGTTCTGGACTGGATTGTTCCCCAGGCTGGCATCCTTGTCCAAACTAGACGACAGTCCCACACAGCATTTACTTTCGCCGTATTCTTTAAAAATTTATCTTTACACTTTCTAGGACCCTTTTAAAGGATTCAAAATCCATTTTTGTCTTATATTCTTTTAATGCTGTAACTATTTTTTCTGTATCCCTTATATTCATTATTCTTCTTATTTTTGGAGAAATTTTTCCTCCAATAAATAGGCTTTGGGCTAATGCTGTTAGGTTAGAGTATTTTTTGTTCGATGTTGCTGACTCAAAATCTATTATTACTGGTTTCTCATTTTTGTCTATTATTATATGCTTTAGTGGGTTGCTTAGTTCACAGT
This sequence comes from uncultured archaeon, assembly GCA_938034445.1. Classification (GTDB taxonomy): domain Archaea; phylum Thermoproteota; class Nitrososphaeria; order JACIWG01; family JACIWG01; genus JACIWG01. Next base: position 60,821 of record CALHLD010000029.1, read on the forward strand.
GTGCTATTCTGTTTTGGTCAAGAACATATGCTTGCTCTAGCATCGCTTTTACCAATTTCTTTAGCCTTTTGCTCACTCCCTTTCCCCTTAATTCTCTTATATACTCGCCTATCCTCTTACCTTCAACATACTCTACTATAATAAACTCTTTTGATGTATGATATAGTTTTGGCCCAATATCGTGTTCGTTAACTATTTTAAGGAATTTTGCCTCATTTTCTAAAGTTTTTCTGTTTGCATCGACTCTCAGCACCTTTACCGCTGCCCTACCGTAAACTGTTTCGGCCGCAAAAACTATTGCCGTGCACCCCTTTCCCAGAATGTTAAGTCCATCTAATTTAGTGCTCCCTATTAAAAGGACTTGTGATACTCCTGCCCCCAAAAGCTCTTTAGCTAAAATTTCCACTCTTTCCTGAACAATGTTTGGGTAGGAAAGCAGTATCCTATATGGTTCTCTTTTTAGTTCCTCAACTGAAATACTTTTTTTCTCCTGGCTCAAGTAGCTCCATCACTCCCCTAACTATCTCATCCCTTTTAACTTCTAAGACTTCTTTTCCTGTATAAATTTTGCCCTTTTTCAGTGCCTCAGCTATTTTTCTTGACGCACCATACTTTATTGGATCTTTTAAAATTTCTTCAAGCAACTTTTTCGCAGTATTGTTGTTTCGTCTTTTTAATGCACATATCTTTCCCTCATCGTTTATCCAGAGTAGGTATGAACTGCCTATGTTTTTTGAAACAAATTTTTCGAAGTTTTCTTCATCGAAAACATATGGTCCGATTCTACACTCGTACTCTGAAACCTGTTTTGTCTCGAATAGGAATAGGTATGCGCTGAAGCTTTCCTCGTCGCTTACTGTTACTGTTCTAGCGATTTTAAAATTATTTTCATTAAATTGTTTTATAAAATGATTTAGTGTTCTATACAGCATTCCCCAGAGTATGTCAGCACTAAACTTCTCGTGCTCGATTTCTAAGGCCATGACATTTTCTAGCAGAATACTATTTTCTATGTAATCTAACCTGATCTTCTTCTCCTCTTGCATAAAATATTCTTTTGACGGGTTTTTTATGAAGCTTCTGCATGCTAGCACAAATTTTGTAAGACTTTTTATTGAAAGTGCTCTTCCAAGGTTTCTATTATAGTCTACTGGATCTGTTATGATTATCTTATCTCCCTTAAACTTTTCTTTAACTTCTTTAACTTTGTCTTCTTCTGTTACTATTAGAGGCAGTCTCCATTTTGAAGCGTTTAAAATCAAATTTTTGAAGCTCCCGTACCTGTATACTAGCGTTTCACACATGTATCCACTGAATCCTCCAACTTTAATTTCTGCACCGTATATTCCCTGGCTTTTAAGAAACTTTTTGAGTAATCTTACATCTAGTGTCTGTTTTATGTTTTCTTTAACAAAATTTAGATGATATGGTGAGCGGTCAGCTGCTGTGATCCATTTTCCTAATTCAACTTTATAGCATGGTACAACGTTGATTCTAACGTTTTCAATATAGGTTTCAGTGTAAGGATGCTCAGCGTACCTTATAACAAGATTCTCTTCCCCGAACGCTTTACTCGATATTCTGTAACTGTCTTCCTCCAGTTCCTTTCTGTTAACGTTTGTCGGATATCTTAAAAATATGTCAATGTCCGCTTCAAGAGGAAGCCAAGTGTTTCTAGCGTACGAGCCTCCTAATATTATCTCGGGCGAAAATCTGCTGTACTCTATAGATTTCCCAATTTTTTCCAGCACAAGTTTTGCAACATTCTCAACCCTTTCAACCTCATCCTTTGAAGGTGTTACTAGTTCTGTTGCCTCCTCTAACACTCTATCCATTCTTTCCACACTATTTGCTGACGACATAGAGGTCATAATATATTGGTCCATCCTTTGTTAGCACACTCTTCTTAACCTTTAGTTTCGACAAAACTTCTTCTCCAAACTCAGTTTTCTCATACATTCTGATCTTTGAAACAAGTTCATTTTTACGTATGCCGCTTTTTATTCTCATTATGGTCATATGAGGTTCAAAATTTCTTTCTCTTGGAAAACCATTTTTTTCAAGTTCTCTTTCAACTGAATCCCATAATCTTTTTATCTCTTCCTCAGAATCCTTGTCGACACCAACCCATACCACGTTAATGTGTGAAAGTGAAGGGAAGGCTCCTAATCCTTTAAACTTAACTTTTATAGGCTCAAACCTTATTCTAGAAACGCCTTCAATTACTTTCGAAACCTTTGACTCCTCAATTTCACCTAAAAACTTTATTGTAAAGTGGAGGTTTTCTGGTTCAACAGGTTTTGCGTCTACTCCAGTATCTAAAATTTCCTTTTGAACCTCTAAAATCCTGTTTTTTGTTAATCCATTTTCCAGGTCTAATGCGATAAACGTTCTTATCCTATTCATACCATTTGTGTAATCTTTTTGCTGGTTGATAAAGATTACATTTACTCTTAGGATTAGGATAAAGAATATAATATTATGTTCTCTTAAGGTTTATGTGCTCTGTCTTGAAGCGTCCGTTTATAGTATGTTTGACTGGTATGCCTGGTTCAGGTAAGACTACTGTTGCCCATGCTATTAAAGGTATGGGCTTCCACTATATTAGCTTAGGTGATGTTGTCCGGGAGGAAACAGTTTCTAGAGGGCTTGAAGTAAATGACAAAAACTGTGGTTTTGTAATGAAGGATTTACGTGAAAAACTTGGTCCACATGCTGTAGCCCAGCTTTCTCTCAAAAGTTTTCCTAGGGATAAGGATTTTATTGTAGTTGATGGTATAAGAAGTATTTATGAGATTCAAGTTTATCGTAATATTGGCAGGACTAAACTTTTGGCTATACATGCTTCACCTGATAGAAGGTATAGTTTTCTTTTGTCGAGGGGAAGGAAGGATGCACCATCGTCTAGGGTGGACTTTGATTTAAGAGATAGGAGGGAGCTTGAGGTTGGTGTTGGTGATGCTATAGCATTGTCTGACGAAATAATTTCTAACAATTCCACATTGGATGAGCTTATTGAGAAGGTTAGAAATCAGATCAAGTTATGGCTGGAGGAGGATATGTTATGAGGCGTATACCTCGTCTTGACGCAAGTGTTAGGGTTAGGGTTTATGCTAAAGTTGAACCATACGAAGATCCTAAAAAGGTTGAACTTGCTATAAAAAATGCTGTAGGCCACGTTGAACCTAAGAACGCTAAGGTTGAAGAAAATTTCATACTCTACGAGTTTGACGATGAAAATGCACTTTATTTCATTTACAGTAAAGTTAGGGATAGGCAGATTGTTTCTGCTGTAAAAAGGCTTCTTCTCTTAAATAAGGTCGGTTTGTCTACAAAGTTGATGTTGAATAGGCAGGTTGCATACATTGGTAATATTGTCGTCTGTGAAGAGGAAGGCGAATCCCCATTAGGTCCAATCTTTGTCGAAATAGAAAGTCCGCAAATTGATAATGTGATAGAGTGGCTTGCTGGTGAACACTTTTAGCATATAAAGGGTTTATTTAATGAACATAATCTCTCTTTCAATACTCTATCTTTGGCCTAAGCCGTTTAAGCTTGTTTTAAAGGAAATCTATGGAAAAATTGAGAGTGAAGATGCTCCTGATGCCTGGGATATATTAGATGAAGGTGACTATTCTTTTTCAAAAAAGTATAATCTTATACACTATAAGCAGTTGAAGGCTTCTGGCGTAAATTTTACGGTGCATGGTCCTTTCCTTTCAACCGATTACCTTCACCCCAACTCTAATGTTAGGAGAAGGTCTTTAAGCCAGCTTAAAGCTTCCATAGAAAATGCTGCTCAGTTTTCTCCATTGGCTTACGTTTTCCATCCATCAACTGTTCCTAAAGGCTTTTCTCCTAACAAGTTAAAGGTTGAACACTACCATTTTCTTGAAGAAATAAATGATTTTGCTAACTCTTTAGGGTTAAGAGTTTTTGTAGAAAACAATGTCCCAGGTATGGGACATATGCTAACAACACCTGAAGAGTTTATCGAATTTTATGAGCGGACGGGTTCTTCTCTTAAAATGGCTTTCGATGTCGGCCATTCAAATGTGGGCTCTCACGTTAAACGTTTTCTAGAGCTTCTTGATTGTAAAATTGGTGTTGTCCATGTGCATGATAATAATGGTGTTTCAGACAACCATAAGATTATAGGTTCAGGCAACATAAACTGGAATTATGTGATAAGTAAACTTAAGGCTTCAAACTTTAGTGGACCATATGTTATAGAATGTGTTCAAGATCCCTTTAGAGCTCTCAAGCTTTTAAGAACTCTTTTAGGCTGTAGACCCTAAACCCTTCATTAGAATCTGGATACGGAACCTCTATAACGTCATAGTCTTCTGGAACTATCACATTATTATGATGTTTAAGCGCCTCTAGGCGTATTGTTGTAGGATCATTGTATCTTGCACTCAAGTGCACAAGTGCAAGCATTTTAGCATTTGCTTCTGAAGCTATTTTTGCAGCATCTACTGAAGTAGAGTGCATGTTTTCTCTAGCCCTTTCAACATCCTTTTCAGAATATGTTGACTCAAATACCAGTAGGTCCACGTTTTTAAAAAAGCTTGAAAGAGATTTGTAGGCGACGGTGTCTCCTGAAAATCCTATCATCCTTCCAGGTCTAGGAGGGCCTAAAACCATTTCCGGCTCTACGACCTTACCGTTTACTATAACCTTTTTCCCCTCTTGAAGCATGTGCCATAAAGGGCCTTTAGGTACTCCAAGCTCCTTAGCTCTTTCAACATTAAATCTACCAGGTCTTGGAAGCTCCTTTATAAGAAAACTGTATCCCTTCATAGAATGTATTGTCCTTTTTGCATAAATTTCATACTCTTTCTCTTTGACAACAAGGCCCTCTCTAACCTCATTTATCTCTAGCTCATATCCTAACTCGACCTTCAAATATTTTAGAAAGCTTTTGATGAAGCCTACTATACCTTTTGGCCCATAAACTTGTAACCTTCTTTTCCTTTTAAGCATACTCATTGTCTGCAAAAGTCCCGGAAGTCCACCAACATGGTCTCCATGAAGATGAGTTATCAGAATCTTCATCTTCCTACAAAATCCTATTTTTGCAACAGCCATTTGACGTTGTGCCCCCTCACCGCAGTCTACAAGAATAACCTCGTCTTTTCTTATGACCGCTATAGCTGGAAAGTTTCTATGTGATACTGGTATTGCTGATGAAGTCCCTAAAAAGACAACTTTTAAGCTCATTATACTTCAACCGAGAAGCTTTAGGTAGCCTACTATCGTATTTGAAACATCCACTATACCATACTTGTTTTCTATAGTGTTGGATGCTATAATTTTACTTACACCTGCTTCAAACATTTTTTCGACAGCGCCAGAAGCTAAAACAGGATGGACACAGACTGCAATCACTTTCCTTACACCAAAACTTTTCAGTACCTTTGCAGCTCTGACCACAGTTCCACCAGAAGAAATCATGTCATCTACAATGTAGGCCTTTTTCCCCTCTAAATCTAGCTGGATAGGCTTGATTTTAACTTCTCCGGTAACTCTATCCCTTTCCTTTTCAAAAACATGATATGGTCTATTAACGAGTTTTGAGAATGTTTCTACTCTTGTTGAGCTTCCGAAATCTGGAGAAACTATTATTGCATCGGTTAAGTCCTCATTCTTTTGAACCCATTCTGCCATGGTCGGGATTGCTGAGACACTGAATGCTGGAAACGGAAACAGCCCTAACCCTTCAACATTATGTATGTCTACTGTGAGCAATCTTCTTACTCCAACACTTGCCATAAGTTGGCCTACAGTTTTTAAGCTTACAACTTCTCCTGAAAGATACTCTCTATGTTGCCTCGCATATCCTAGGTATGGGCATATTGCGTAGACGAATCCACCCAATTCTGTAATCTTTTTGGTAAGAAAAAGAAGTTGTACTAGATGGTGGTCGACTGGAGGATAAAGGGACTGCACAATAAGAACAGTCTTTCCTCTAACATTAGAAATTATTCTAAAATAGTTTTCTCCATCTGGAAACTCCTTAAACTCAAAATCAACGACCTCACATTCCATCTGTTTAGCCATAGACCTTGCAAAGTTGATAGAGCTTGGGCCAGCTAACAGTGCAAAATCTCTCCCGCTCATAGATACTATTATAAGCAACCAGAATACTAAATAAGTGTTAGGGTATGATTAAGGTAGCAGAATACTTTGAAAACCTAGAAGATGGTAGTATAAAATGTACGCTTTGTCCTAAAATGTGTATACTAAAAGATGGGGAAGAAGGTGCATGTAAAGTTAGAGTAAACTATAATGGTACACTATATACAATATCCTATGGCCTACTTACATCACAGTCTATTCAGCCAATAGAAAAGATATTATACCACTTCTATCCTGGAGTAAAAACCTTTTCAATATCTTCTGTCGGGTGCACATTCAACTGTCCCTGGTGCCAAAATTATGGTATATCCCAGACTAGGCATGGCTCTGCATTAAAATTTGAAATGACACCCCAAGATGTTATTGAATCTGCTAAAAGGTATGGTGTTAACATAATCTCTTTTACAAACAACGAGCCCATAGTTTGGTACGAATTTGTTAAAGACGTATCAAAATTAAGTAAAGAAAATGGTATGAACAACATACTTTTTACAAACGGATACATTACAATTGATGCACTAAAGGGTTTAGTAAAATACATTGATGCAGTAAACCTCGACATAAAAGGCTTCTCTGAAGAACTCTATAGCAAATACTGTAATGGTACATTTGCACCAGTACTTAATGTAGCAAAATATTTTATAGAAAACAATGTTCATCTTGAACTAACATACCTTATAGTCCCACTATTAAACGATTCACTCGAGGAAATTGGAAGCTTTGTTGACTGGGTTAGAGACCAACTAAATGCAAGTGTTCCAGTACACTTTGCAAGATTCTTTCCAGCATACAAATTCCAAGATAGGCCACCTACACCTGCTGACACCCTTATGGCAGCAGCCAACCTTGCCTACGAACATGGACTAGAATACGTTTACGTGAAAAACGTGTACTTTGAAGGCCTAGAGGACACACACTGTCCACGTTGTCACATGCAATTGATATCAAGACACAACTTTAACATTTCAAATGTGAACCTTACCAGTAAAAACGAGTGCCCAAACTGTGGACTAAAAATACCTATAATTGGGAAACCCTCTACCTAAAAAATTATTCACTCCATCAAATTTAGATAAAAATTATATATTCTATAATATAAAAGTACTTTGAGCATTATGACAGGAATAATAGAACTGGATGAATCCAATTTTATAGAGTTTGTAAATGGGAAGATGTATTCTCTCGTATACTTTTGGGCTCCATGGTGTAATCCATGCAAGCATATGACACCAATTGTCGAAAAATTGTCGAAAAAATATGAAGATCAAATTAGCATAGGAAAGATAGACGTAAGCTCCAATCCAGAAATTGCATCAAAATATTTTGTTTTAGCCGTACCAACTTTCATACTATTCAGGGAAGGGACAGTAGTAGAAGTCTTAATTGGTGCTGTAAGTGAAGGAAGATTAGATAATATGATAAAAGGTTTCATTAGAGAAGAGGAAGAGGACTTTAGCATATAGCATAAACTCCTACATAGTAAACGAGATCAAAAATAAACTATAGGTCTAACAAAAACCTAACAATACACCCACCATCTTTTTCAACAATTTCCATCAAATGATATGTTACAGCCTTAACTTCAACCTTAGCCCTATGCTTGCCTAAGGCAAACGGTTCACCAAAATACTTAGCATACAAAACAAACCCTTCGCCAACACTATCAATCCTAACATCAATCCTACAAGGCAAAAACTCTCCACAACTAACCTTAACAAGCACATCCTCAAGGAAATTATATAAAAGAGAATATAAGTCAAACCCTTCAACCTTAACATCCAAACTCGATGAAGGCGAAATACTATCCAAATCAACCATAATATCAACAACAGCCAACCCAGCCCTAGAAAAACACTCCTCCAAACTCCCACCACTAATCTCAACATACGCATCAGAAACATGCTCCAAAATCCTATAGAACGAGCACATACAAAATATAAAGAAGAAAACCATATTTATACTTAAAGAATAAGCTATGAACAAGGAAGCCGGGATGGCAGAGTGGACCAATGCGCAGGCCTTGAGAGCCTGTCACTCCATCGCGGGTGGCGTGGGTTCAAATCCCACTCCCGGCGCTATTCTGTTGGATATGATACCCCTTTTTGATGAAATAAAAAATGATGTTTTAAATATGATGAATAGCGTAGAAGATGTTCACTTTTACCTTAAGAGGTTACTCCAATAGAGCGTAAGCTGTGCGGTCCAAATAGTAAGATTGCTAAAGATTTTTTAGTCTGATGAACTAAAACATTGGATTCATAGTAGTGGAGAAAGCCCACCTTTCCCAAGAAAAAGAAACCTTAACAGCCTCGCGGTTGAAGCAAGAAAGTTCATTAAAAAGCTTATCTTGGTAACAGCAGAATGGAAGCCATGAAGTGGAAAAGCCATTATATACAATCCTCCAGCAAATTCTCTAGTTGATGGAATTAACGATTGTTTAGATTAAAAAATTCTATACAACATTTCAGAAAAATGATGTATGTTTTAAGCCTGGTGTATATTGTATCCTACACTACTGATTTACCAGTCAAGTTTTTCTTAGGATGATCTAGCTGTAAGACTGAATTATGTGAATAAATTTAAATGCTTGATTCATTTAATATAAGAATGACTCTTTGAAAATGGGATGCTGTCTGTATGCAATTTGTAAAAGGTTTTTACCTATTTTAATTGTTACCATGGTCTTTTCTGTAACAGTTTTATCTTTTAATGGAAGTGCTGACTTTTCTGAAGTTAGAATTGAGGAACTCCTTTTTACTCCCGAAGATTTTGGGCTGAATGTTCTTTATTATAGGTTTCAGGCAAGGTCTTACGCTAAAGAATTTAAACTTATAGACTATCCCATAAGCGAGTTTGGTGTTAAGGTAGACGCACGCTTTTTTGAAGGTTTAGGCTTTAAACGTTCTGTTGCACAGGAAGCTGATTTAGGAGAATATAAATTTGTTTCGATCATATTTCTGTTTAGAAACAGTTCAGGAGCAAAGGCTGCATATGAGGAACTTATCTCGTTTTTAAGTTGGAGGAGAACATATGATTCTTTCCCTTATCTGTGGGTTCCAAAATGGGATAATGTTGAAGATATAGCAAACCATTTCATAACAGCCTTATACAATAATCATCCAAAAATATTATGTGGTCTCGGCGAAGAGGCTTCACACTTTTATGATCCATTAAACAACTTTCACTATACAATCTTTCGTTTTAACAGACTATTATTCATGGTCGGTGTCATAGCCTCTGAGGAGAAAATGTTAGAATATGCGAGAAAGATTGAACATAAGTTAATAGAATTATGGTTGAAAACATACTTTTAAGGTAAAAAGTTATATTTTATAGTAAACAAAAAATTTTGGGATATCTTTTACAAGATAAGAGTTTATGTATGAAGAAGTTATTTAGAAGGAAAGTAGTCTTCTCTTCTTTTTCTTCCCCTCTACATGAGGCATTAGGCCTAGCTCTTCCTCGATTCTGTCTATGTCGCTCCAGGGCATTTGTAGGCCACCTCCATTATCAACCCCTCAGGGGAAAATTATATAAATTTTAAGCTAAAATTTTCCAATTTTTTAATAATTTCAGTTTTTATATCACACTGTTATGAGCAGGTTGTGTAACAGAAAGCTTATATAATTTTATCGAACTTTCTAGTTTGCTTGTAGGCTGAGATGGTACTTTGATGAAATATACTGGTGGCGTTTGGGGGCAGGGTGCCTTAAAGGTCTCTTTTACTGTAACTTTGGTTTTCTTTTTTGTGGAACTTTTTGGTGGTTTTCTGTTTAATAGTCTTGCTTTGATTGGTGATGCTTGGCATATGTTAAATGATGTTTTTGCACTATTTTTCGCACTTCTAGCTTCTTGGGTTGCTCAAAAACCTTTAGATGAGCGAAAGACTTTTGGCTACTATCGTTCTGAGGTAATTGCTGCATTTTTGAATGGTGTATTCTTGTGTGTTATAGTTGTTTTCCTCTTCTATGAAGCTTTTTTGAGACTTATGAATCCTGTTTTTGTAGAAGGTTTTGGTATGCTTATTGTCTCTTTTTCTGGTCTTTTGGCTAATGGTGTTTCAGCATATGTTCTCCATAAATCTGGAGAGAAAAGTTTGAATGTTAGAGGTGCCTTTCTTCATGTTGTCTCTGACATGTTGGGTTCTATTGGCGCTATTTCTGCTGCCTTAATAATCTATTTTACTGGCTGGTTTTTTGCTGACTCTATAATTAGCATTTTTATTGGACTACTAATATTGTATGGTTCCGGTAAACTTATTCACGAATCTTTGAACGTTTTACTTGAAGGTGTACCATCACATATTAACTTAAGGGCTGTTGAAGAAAAAATTTTAGGTGAAGACGGTGTTGAAAGTGTCCACGACCTACATGTTTGGTGTGTTACACCGGATAAAATGTGTGTTCTTACTGCGCATGTGGTTGTTGGCGGGGATGTTGACCAGAAAATTCTTCTTTCTAGGCTTATCGACGGTTTGAGAAGGGATTTTGGAATAGATCATGTTACAATACAGTTTGAGTCAAGAGGTTTTCCTAAAGCCTCCAATGAGCACTAGATTTTAAGGTAGGCCAGTTTGTGGAATTAGATAACTTTGAAAAATTGAGCCAAATGGATTGTATTATGGGATGTTGTCATTATATACTTAATGAGTTCTGAGCTATGTAGTCCTTGATGGACATATGTGGCTCTTGAAATTCACTAGCCTAAAGCCATTTTGTTGGTTACTCTGACTTTTAGGTGGTGTTAGGATGATGTGTTCAAGTTAAAAAGTTGTTTGAGTTAAAGGCTATCTTCCTTTTTCTAGGAATATTTTTACACTATTTAGCTCATTTTGGAATGCTCTTCTTAGGTTTGAGAAGTCGTGTGCTAATGCTATAAACTTGAAACCTTCTTCAAGCCTCTTTTTCGCATCCTCTGAGCCTGACGTCATTATTCCAGCCATCTTCCCAGTTTCCTCACATGCTCTAACAACCTTCTTTAAAGCTTCAATAAACTTTGGATGATTGAATTGTCTGAACACGCCTAGTGATGCTGAAAGGTCGTTGGGTCCAATAAATGCTACATCTATTCCCTCTACTGAAAGTATTTCTGTTAAGTTATCTAACGCTTTCTGTGTTTCAACCTGTACCGCTATTACAAGCGTATCCTTCTCGAACCTATTATAGTATTCTAGTATGTCTTTTGCACCATACCTTATACATCTTCTCGGCCCGGTGCCTCTTATCCCTACTGGTGGATACTGGCATGCTTCTACAACCTTTTTCGCTTCCTCTCTACTGTTTACCCATGGTACGAGTATTCCATCAAACCCTAGGTCTAGTACTCTTTTTATTGTAACGAAATCGTTCCATGGCACTCTAACGAGGGGCGCTATCTCTGAACCGTTTAAGCCTGGAAGCATTATTTCTAGGGTTTGTATGTCTAATGGTGAATGTTCCATGTCAAACATTAGCCAATCAAATGGTACTGTTGAAGCGATTTCAACAATTTCCGGGTGCGCTATTGTTATCCATGTTCCAAAATTAGGTTTTTTCTCTTTCAATTTAGCCTTTAAACTCATTTACCATCAATATGGTGACAAAATTGTTTTTCTTAACCTTTTCTCTAAAAAATTTTGTTACCAGATTTTTTTTAATAGATTTAAATATTGCTCAAATTTTTGTTTAGGTGGTGTCTTGTATGGGTGAAGGTATGCAATATAGGCCTGTTTCTGTTAGAGAAATTTTGAAGGAAATGCATGATACGACCACATTAATGGTTGACCTTGCATATTCTTCTGTAATTTTTAATGATAAGGATTTGGCTGAAGAAGTTATTGAGCTTGATGATAAGATTAAGGAGCTTAAGACAGCATTGCTTATGCATACTGCTATAGTTATAAAAGACCCGGAGGACGCTGAAGCATTTTCTGGCGTTCTCCAAATGGGTGCAGTGTCAGACTTTATATCACATGCTGCTAGAAATATTTCAAATATAGTCTTGCTTGGTCTGGGTGTTCCTTCAGAAATATTAAGTGCTTTTGCTAGGACTCAGGAAAGGTTTGTTAGGGTAAAGGTTTCTCAAAACTCGATTCTTGTGAAAAAAAGTGTTGGCGAGCTTTCGCTTGAAACTAGTATTGGTGTAAAGATTATTGCTATAAGACGTGGCCGTGAAGTTTTTACTAATTTTGGTGATGATTTTATTTTACTTGAAGGTGATGTTCTTATTGCTAGGGGCAGTGATGTTGGTGTTATTGAATTAGATAAACTTGCGAAGGGCGAACTAAAATCTATTCCCGAGCCATCATTTTCTCTAGAAGAGTGGTGAATATGGAGGAAGCTAATCTTGCGAACATGTTGGCTCAGTTGAAGGATCTTTCAGAAATGATGGTTGACCTTGCACATTCTGCATTCATATGTGGTAGTGAGGAAATTGCGGAGCAGGTTTTAAAGATGGAGGATGTTGTTGACACACTACATATAGAGTTTGAGATTGGGTTGGTTAAGGTTAAGGATAAATGGAAGCCTGAGGAAGTGTTGGGTTCTATTAGGTTAGCTATGGCTGCTGAAGAGCTTGCTGATGCTGCTACAAGGATTGCGATGCTTGTTAAGAAAGGTGTTAGAGCCCATCCTATAGTTAATATTGCATTCCAAGAAGCTGATGAGACAATAGCTCAAGCTAGTATTCATGAAGATTCTATCCTTTGTGGTAAGTCTATTGGTGAACTTGGTCTTGAAGACGATCTTGGTATAAGGATTGTTGCTGTAAGACGTGGTGGGAAATGGTTCTATCATCCTTCAGACTCTTTTCAACTTTTGTGTGGAGATACCATAATTTTTAGAGGATATGTTGAAGGTGCATCAAAATTTTTAAAGATAGCATCACATGAAAGCGAGGAAGAGTAGTTGTAGTATGGGCTGGTCTTTTTGCCAACTTTTTTCAAACCCAGTATTTTCAGGCAATCTATTACTGCATTATTCTTCGACTTAGGAAGTCTACTTGCTGGTTCTGTTGCCGCATACTATTATCCAAGGTTTGGTAATCTTGTATGGATTCTATTACTCTTTACACCAATTTTAACAGTTAGAGGAAATATTGGTGGTATATTTTCTGGAAAACTTGGTACGATGCTTCATCTTGGTTTAGCTAAACCTAGCCTTTTCAAAAACACAAGTGAATTTTATTCTTTGATTAAAGCCATTTTTTCACTAACTTTCTTTGACACACTAGCTATTGGTATTATATCATTTACATTAAATTATGTCTTTGGCTTGACTTCATTGGAGTATCTTCCATATTTTATATTGATTCCTCCATTCACGTGCCTGTTGGCTGTAGTGATTTCTATTCCAATCGCCTCAATTGTAGGTATTGAGGTGTTTAAACGTGGTTTAGACCCTGACATTTTCATTTACCCAGTCATGTCAACTCTTGACGACATACTTATCACATTTTGTTATTTCACTGTTGCAGGCTTTATAATATATTTTGATAACCTGCCCCTAATGTTTTTCGTTTTAGCTTTCATTGCAGTCTACTTTTCTATTACAATCTTTAGAAATAGGGGGAAGAATGTTTTTAGAAGAACTCTTTTGGAAGGCGCCCCTACTGTAGTATTCGCTAGCTTTCTAGGAGTTTTTGGTGGAATGGGCCTAGGCAGTCTCAAGAAGGAGATTGAGAATATGCCTTCCATATTAATCATCTATCCAGCAATGATTGACGCTCTAGGTGACATTGGTTCAATACTTGGCTCTATGGAGACAACAAAACTTGCTCTAGGCTATACTACATCTTTAGCCAAAACGTTTAAGGAAACCTTTGCTGACCTCGTTTCAGTTGAATGTGCAGCTGCAATAATACATTTAAAATTTGCTATTATAGGTTTTGCTATAAGTGGCTTACAAGGTTTTTCTTTTCTCTTCTACATGGTTTCTATAACCCTCTTCTCTAATATAATCAGTTTTCTCTTTATCTCAGTTTTTTCTCTAACTGTTGCAACTCAAACCTTTAAGTATGGGCTGGACCCTGACAATTTTGTGATACCGTTGGTTGCCTCTGTATCAGATGTTGTTGCAACATTATCATTGGTGGCGTCAATCGCCATCTTCTAAATATTAATTGGCTACTCTATTCTCTTACACATTATTGTAAAGACTGGTAAAATTACAATAATTGTTGCTACAACAACAGCTGTAGTAACTGAAAGGAAGATGTCTTCAACAATTCCTTCTATAAAGGCTTCTCTCGCTATTATTAATGACATTTCGGCTCTCACACTTAAGCCTAGAGCTGATGTAGTCAAATTTTTTCCTTTTAATCCCGCTATTCTACCCCCTCCTATTCCACCTATGAATCTGAAAAATATTGCAAAACATAGTATCACCAATATTTTTAAACTTTCTTCAGCAATAGTGTAGGGGTTCACGCTCAATCCTATGCTTGTAAAAAATATTGTTGAAAAAAGTTCTTTCATCATATAAAGTCTGTACCCTATCTTTTCTCCTATCTTTTTGTATGGGATTATTGCACCCATTATAAACGCTCCTGTGATCGCTGCTAGACCAAAGTTTGATGCTATAAAGGCAAGTATTAATCCGAAACCGAATAAGGTTGCAAAAAATATTTCATCCGAAAATATTTTATTCGCTTGATAAATTATTTTCGGCAAAATTTTTCCTCCTATATAAATTGATGCAAATATAAAGAATGTTGAAAGTAAAACTATCCTTGTTACTTCCATAAAGTTAGCTGTTCCTGTAACAGCTACCCCAAGTGCTATTGTTAGGAGAAGCACTCCTTCAACATCGTCCACTATACATGCTGTTAATAGTGTTGACCCTGTTTTTGTGCTCACTTTATCATTCATTGCAAGAATGTGTGCTATAACACTTGTTCCACTTGGTGCAACGATTACACCTAAAAGAAGGGACTTAATGGGATCAAAGCCAAAATATTCTCCCAAAACATATCCAGCAATAATGGACATAATTACACCTCCAGTTGTTAGAAGGAATGCTGCTTTTCCAGCCTTCCAGAATGCGTCAACATCAAATTCCAGTCCTGTTGTAAAAAGTATTAGGGTTGATCCAATTAACGCAAGCATGTTAATCGAATTCAAATCTGTTACAAACCCTATTCCCCCGGGGCCTCCTAAAAATAATCCGACTAATATTGCTCCAATAAGGCCTGGTAGTTTAATTTTCTTAAATAGTTCAGATGCGATTGACGCTATTATTATAATTAAACCGAGCTCATATAATAGTGTTAATGTTGTTTGCACCATTCAAAGTTTCTCCAACTTTAGTCTACATTTAAGATAAATATATTTTTTCAAGTTTATAAACTGTCTATTATCTCCCTACTCTCATGTGGTGTATTATAGTTCACGGTGGTGCTGGCCTATGGTCTGAAAGAGAAAAATTCTCTATCGTAAAGGGTTTCCTTTTAAAGAGTTTGGAGGCTGGCGCATCTATATTAAGGGCTGGTGGTTCTGCTTTAGACGCTGTTGTAGAAGCTGTTATGGTTTTAGAGGATAGTGGCGTCTTAAATGCTGGTGTTGGCTCCTATCCTAATCTTGTTGGTGAAATTGAAATGGATGCTGGCGTTATGGACGGTAAAAGTTTGAGGGCTGGTGCTGTCGGATGTATTAGGAACATTAAAAATCCCGTTCTTGCAGCAAAACTTGTTTTGGAAAAGACTGATCATGTTCTTTTGGTAGGAGAATGGGCTTCAAGGTTTGCTATTTCAATGGGTTTGCCTGTATTAAATTTTGATAGAAATGCTAGCCTCTCAAAATATAGGGATTTGGTTAGAAAATTTGGGGAAGGGGATACAAGATATAAATCTAATCTAACCTTATACAGGCAGTATCCTAGCCTTTTTCATGAAACAGTTGGTGCTGTAGCTTTAGACTGTGAAGGGGCCCTTGCTTCAGCTACGTCGACTGGAGGTTTAGCTTTAAAGCTTCCGGGTAGAGTTGGTGATTCCCCGCTAATAGGTGCAGGAACATATGCTGACAAGAACATTGCTGTTTCTGCAACGGGTGTTGGCGAGTACATTATACTTTTGGGTGTTGGTGTACGTGCCTCACATTATGCTGAAAATGGTTTGCCGGCGAATGTTGTTGCTGAAAGGGTTGTCCAGCTTTTAACTTTAAATTTTGGAGAAAATAGTGGTGGTATGATTGCTTTGGACAAAAATGGTTCTATAGGCATATCATATAATACGTCCGGTATGGCGAGAGGATATTATTCATCTAAAATGAGTGAGCCGCATGTTATTGTACCATAGCTTTAAGTGTGTGTAGAGGAACTTTTATTTTATACTCTTCTATAATCTTTGACTGTGAGGGTTGCTGTCCTATTTTCTGGTGGTAAAGATTCCTGTCTTGCTCTAGATAAGGCTATGTCCTCGCATGAAATTGTCTGTTTGGTTAGCGTTTTTTCTGAAAATAAGGAAAGTTACATGTTCCATGTGCCAAATATTGAGTTGACACCTTTACAGGCTGAAGCCATGAACATTCCTCTCGTGAAATGTTATACTAAGGGTGTTAGGGAGAAAGAAGTCGATGACCTTAAGAATGTTTTAATGGCATGCAAGCGAGACTATAATATTGAAGGTCTTGTTTCTGGGGCTATTAGATCAAGCTATCAAGTAAACCGTATTAAGAAGGTATGTGATGAAATAGGATTGTCTTCTATTAACCCCTTATGGCTAAAGGACGAAATTGAAGTTTTGAAGGAAATTTTATTTAAAGATTATACGGTGATAATCTCAGGCGTTTTCGCTTACCCCCTTAGTAAAGATCTTTTAGGAAAGAAGATCGATGAAGGTATTGTCTCACTTTTAGAAGATTACAATAGAAGATTCGGTCTAAATCCAGCTGGAGAGGGTGGTGAGATCGAGACAACAGTATTGGATGCACCATTCTTTTCCAAAAAGATTGAAATAATAGATTATGAGTTAGAATATAGTCATTATTCTGGTGTTTTTAGGATAAAGTGTGCGAGACTTATTGAAAAAGACTAAAAATGTAATACTTAGTCCCTGTCTAGTCTGTTCCAACAAGTTTTACTCCAGTAATGTTTGAAGCCTCCAAGGTCAACGCTCTTAAATCGTCTTTTTCAAGATTTTTAACATGAGTTTTTTCCAGCCAATTGTGTAAGCATTTTAAGCTCTTCAACAAGAGTAGTTAGATAATTTTCAACCTTTTCTGCAGCCTCCTCAACATTTAACCTTCTCCTTAACATTGGATCCTGTGTAGCTATACCTTTTGGACATCTTCCAGTACTACAGAGTTCACAAACTTTGCATCCGATGGCAACTTATATTGGTGTTGCAATTGCGACGGCATCCGCTCCAAGTGCAAGTGCTTTAGCTATGTCTGCACCACTTCTTATACCTCCTGATATCACAAGGTTAACTTCATCCCTTAACCCTATTTCCTTTAATGCCCTATCAGCTTCTACAAGCGCTGGTAAAGTTGGTAAACCGGCATGTTCTAATATTATGTCTGGAGCTGCCCCTGTACCCCCCTGTTTCCGTCTACAACAATTATGTCGGCGCCAGCTTTTGCCGCAATTTTAACATCATCATATACTCTTCCAGCCGAATATTTTACGATTATAGGAATCTTCCAGTCTACAACCTCTCTTAACTGTTCTATCTTCATCTTCAAATCTTCTGGTCCAACTATATCCAAGTGCCTTGCTGGACTTACTGCGTCTGTGCCTATAGGTATTCCTCTGACGGCAGCTATTTCTGCTGTAACCTTTTCACCCATTAAAAGTCCACCTTGTCCAGCCTTTGCTCCCTGTCCAATTTTTATTTCTATAGCGTCAGCGGTCTGTAAATTTTTTGCATTTATACCGAACCTTCCTGATGCATATTGTGCAATAAGTATTGATGCGTTTTCCCTTTCTTCTGGAATTATTCCCCCTTCTCCCGTGTTTACTGCTATACCCACTCTGGTGGCTGCCTTTGCTATTGCAATTTTTGTTTCCTTGCTTATTGCGCCAAAAGACATTGCACCAACTATTATTGGCGCTTTCAACTTTAACGGTTTTTCAGCATACCTTTTACCCAAAATAATTTCAGTTTCGCATGGTTCCCTATAATGGTCTATTGGCGGCCTTGATGTTTGAGCGCATAATATTATAAGGTCGTCAAAGTTTGGAAAGTTTCTCCATGCACTTGTTCCTCTAACAATAGGCTTACCTACTAATGCCTTTAACTGTATTTCTCTTATAATATTCTGTTTCCATCCTAGGCCTGGATCTTCTGTTATAGGATAAATTTTTATTGCCTTTACTGGGCAGAATTCAATACATGTTTCACATCCAACACAGTCTATTTCATTTAATGGTGTAATATAATTTTCTTTAACTTTTTTAAAGACTTCTTGAGGGCAGACCTTAACGCATGTTTCACAGCTTTTGCAAATATTATGGTCTAAAACTATCTGGTATCTCATCCTGCTTTTGTTAACATTTTCCTTTAAAGCCTTTTTGTGGCTATAGAATGGTCTCCTGTTCCATGGAACAATTTTTCTTATTTTCCCATAATATTTTGGTAAACCATTCCTTTCTAACATAAAGTTTATGCGGGTGAATTCATCTTCTGTCACTTCTTCCACTGTAGCATTTTTGCCTAGAATTGGTTCT
>CALHLD010000030.1 GCA_938034445.1 uncultured archaeon
TCAATCAAAATTATTATTCGTTGATTTTCAAGAGGATGCTCCACTATCGGCAAATTAGTGTTTAGTAGTTCCTTAACGTTTAATGTATACTCATAATCACGAGGATACCAAGGTATCAAATCACTTCTCGCACCAGTAATCACAAGATCCCAGTAAAAGTTAGAACCTACCTTTTTAAGAATGTAGTATGGGTAGAGCCCGATTGTGAGAGCAGGCATATACTTATCTATTAATCCATCGATGAAAACTCCAAAACCATCTTTTGGGGCAAATTTTAGGAAATTTGAATATGCCTCATGTGTCAGTGGCAAGTATCCAAATGCTTCTGAAACCCACACCTTTCCCTCTCGAATGGCTTGAATTCTGCCTCCGAGAACACTTTTTAGACCAGTGTAACCGAATGCATTAAAGAATTCCTTCACTATCTCATTAGTATAATAGCTCGCTGTTTCATTATCCACGCTTGAATCAAAGAATATGCTGTAGGAAACATAAAACGTATTCCCCCCTTCACCCGGTGCTCCAGCTTCGAATTTTAATTCTAAGAATCTATCGTTCAAAGCCCGTATGCTTGTGTTTATCGGTGGTCCAGTCATCATGTTCTCGAATATAAGGTGTATGTTCTGCACAAGCCTTAACTCTCCAGGATGACCTGAAAAGAACACCGATGCTTCCATTGTTTCTCTGTATTCAGTTGATTTTGCAGATGAGCAAGGCATCCGGGCAAAGTTGGAAAAGCAAAGCAATAGTATCGCTAAAGCCGATGCCAAAAATTTTCTTTCGATTCTTCTCCCTCCTTTGCTCCTTCATCCATCCTTCAGCCAAAAACAGCCAAACTTCCAAGCGATCAAAGCAACTAATCCTATCCCCAAAATAGAAACACCAAGTTGAGTCCCCTTAACATACTTCCTGAATATCTCCTCTTCACTTCTAGCACCAGTCTTCCAATCATAAACATCGCTAATAGCCATATGAGTATGCAACTTCTCATCACCATACTTTCCCGGTGGAATCTCCCAAGGACAACTAAACTCTAATGGATGAAGCTTAGGGTATTCGTCATATTTATTATTATTGTCGTCATGGTCATATTTTACAAAGATAGTGTAATTGCCCGGTGCTTTAACAAAGGGAATTTTATCCCATAGATAGACAATGAGAGGACCAGGATATCCACCAGAAGCAATAGGGGTTTTATCAGATGATAATTTTAGATTTTCAGTCTCGGATTCTGTTACGATTTTTGACATGTTCACCCTTATCTTTGGAATCATTGGGCATATATTTTCAACAGTCACCGAACATTCTATTAACTTTGTTCCGTTGGAGTATTCTGTTACTTTGCCAATGAATTGGAGGTCAAATCTCTTACCCTCAACCTCAACAGTCTTCGTAAAGCTCTAAGTGAAAACCTTTGGCTGCTGAATTAGATCTCTAAAGAGGTAGGCGTTAGTGAATGGCGGTAGAATCATCAGAAAGCTTAGGAGAATAACGCTTAACCCCTTATTGAAGATCTTTCCTATCAAGCTTTTCACCTCCTTTCCGTTTTTCCTTAACATAGAATAGGAGTGTCATAAAAGTTGATAAGACAACTATTACTATTACAGCTGCAATAATCCACATCAAAGGTGAAGTTTGCGTCTGGGTGTAAGAGTTTACAGTAATCTCAATAACAATGTTTTCCATAGGGAACAATGGCTCATACCTAATCTCAACCCAATTTGGCCACTGAGTTGAGGGTCTAAGAACATACCCATCAGGTTGAATATTCTTGAAGTGGACAGTATAGTTCGTAAGCCCCTTTGTAAGCCGTTCAGTGTGATTCTGCTCAATCAAAATTATTATTCGCTGGTTTTGATGAGGTTCATCTATTAAAATGCCATCATTGCTTAAAAGTTCATTAATATTTATTAGCTCTTGATGCCCACAAACATCCCAAGGTAAGAGTTCGGAGGACACGGTGATAAAAAAATCAATATCCCAAATGAGTTTAAAGCCCACTTTTTTAATTCGATAGGAAATAGATGTTAATCCTGTAACTAGACTTCCAGGTACATGCTTTTCTATCAATTTTTCAATAAATTTTCCGAAACCATTAGTAGGCACATATTTAGCGAATGTTAACGCTCGCTCCTTATTTTCACCACATTCAAAATTAAGCCGAAACAAAACCCTCGCTTCCTGAATTTCTTGCTTTCTATCCTTAAATTTTAAGCCTTCGAGGCCAAAAATTTTAAGGAATTCTCGAATGATTATGTCCACATAAGAATTCGCAGTTTCGTTTTCTATAGAGGAAACAAAGGAAATATCAAAAGAGATGAAGAACTTATTTCCATAAGGCGTAAGTCTACATATCAGTTCAATTAATTTGTTGTTAAATGCTTCTAAGCTTGCATTCACTGGCGGTCCAATAGTTGAATTTTCTATAGTTATCCCAATGTTTTTTATAAGTCTCAATTCTCCCGGAGGAGCAGCGAAGAAGACAGTAACATACATTGTTTCTTTGTATTCATTTGATTCTTCTGTATATGCGCATGGTGTCCAGGTAAAGCTCAGAGGGCAAAGCAATAGTATCGCTAAAGCCGATGCCAAAAATTTTCTTTCGATTCTTCTCCCTCCTTTGCTCCTTCATCCATCCTTCATCCAGGAACCAAATTTAAATTTAGCGCGGTCATTAACATTGTGTCAAGATTCAATTAAAATAAAAAGGCCTTCTGAAAAAACTCAAAGTGAAAAGGCACCCTCTTACATTTCAATACTTAGGGGAAGAGCATTTCTTTTCTCATGAGTATGGATCTTTTGGTTCTGATGGTTTCCTCCATACCCTCCAAAAGGTATCTCCCATGGAAGATTAAACTGAAGCGGGTATTGATACTTGTCTTCGTAATTATCGTTGTGTTTGTACTTAACCCAAATGGTGGCGTTTCCTGGTGGTATAACGAAAGGAACCATATCCCACCACTCCTTCGTAAAGTAGAAGTGGTAGTGAGCGTTTCTTCGTAATCATATCCTCTCTTAGAAGATAAGTCCTGCGGTTTTTGCCATGCTTCTAATTCCTCTGGCGAAACAACTTTCGTTAGATTCATCCTTAGTTTTGGAACTATTTGAGTGATATTTTCAACTGATACAGAGAGTTCTATTAGCC
>CALHLD010000031.1 GCA_938034445.1 uncultured archaeon
GATTTAACTATAGACCATCTCTTTCCTCGTTGTCTTAATGGGCCTGATGATGAAAAGAACATAGTTTTTGTTTGTAAGGAATGCAATTCCTCTAAGGGTGCAAGAAGGCTTTACGAGTTCTGGACTATGAAAAATGGGTTAGAGGGTGCGAAGTATGGTGTGCCAAGAATTGCTGAAGGTAAATATCTTAAATTTGTTTATGAAGTTTTAGAGGAAAATGGTTTACTCGACCTCGATATTAATGAGATTAGAAAACGTTTTTGTCCAGAATGTGATTTAAGTTTCTTATGTGTTAGAGAGAATAGTGTTGGTAAGCTTTCACCACTTTGTTTAGATTTTATTGTTACCTTATGTATTAGGAGGGTAAAATGAGATGAATCTATTTATTCCTATTAAAGTATCTTAAATTATTATTTCACTCTAATTTTCGAATACCTATTTTTATCGAAGAGGCCTCATTTTATTTTATCTCTAGATAATTTATTTTTGTTGGAATTATTTTTTAGAAGTATGTTTAGCCAAGTTTAATCATTATATTGTTCCCTTCAACTTTCACCTCATATACTGTTGTATCGTTTGCTTTTGCTTTAATAAAGCCTATTTTTGGTCCTGAAATGTTTTTTCCTGTGACTACATCAAATTTTGCTCCATGCAGTGGACATGTAACTGTATTGTTCTCTAGTTTCCCTTTTGAAAGGTCTCCTCCTTTATGTGTGCATCTGTTTCCTATTGCATAATATTTTCCCTCTATGTTCACTATCAGAATTTCTTTGTCAACTACTTTTACGCTCCTCATTTTTCCTGCTGGAATTTCTGATGTTTCAGCAACTTTTATGAATTCTTCCATTTATCATCTATATTAGATTTGATTTTTTCTTACTATAAACTTTTCTATTTTTTAACTTATTTTATGCTTTAGCCCGTTCATAAGTTTTAAAAATTTTATTGGTTATAGAATTTTTATGTTTTTGAACTCACCTAATTATAGAAGGTGTTTATCGCCTGATATGATTGTGCCAGCTTTTACTGTGAGGGTGCCAATCTAAGAGAAATATTATTGATTATATCGGTAAAATTTAATAAAAATTTACCGATAAAGTTTATAAGTTTTGGATTACTTGCTTGGTATATGGTAGACGAAAGTCTTGTCTTTGGGGCTTTAGTTGACTGGAATTTATGGGGTAATTTTAGGAAAGAGGTAAGGAGTAGAGAATGTGATGTAAAGTTGCCTACCCGTAACCTTATACTTACGATAAAAGGTGTTAGGAGGTGTGGGAAGTCTTTTCTATCCTATTTGCTTGCAAAAAATTTTAGTGCAAATGAAACACTTTTCCTTAATTTTGAGGATCCGCGATTAACGAATTTGTCCTCTGATGACATTTTAAGGGTGGTGGAGGTTTATCAGAGAAAGGTGAATCCCTCTTTGCCTAGGCTGATTGTATTGGATGAGGTGCAGAATGTTGGTGGTTGGGAAAATGTTGCTAGACTCTTTGTTGATGCAAAAGACGTTAAGGTTATTGCCACAGGATCTTCTTCCAAACTAATGAGTGAAGAGTATGCTACAGTGTTGACTGGAAGGCATATCGATGTTGAAATATTTCCATTAAGTTTCAGGGAAATTTTATCATGGAATAGTATAGGATTGTCTGAAGTTGAAGTCTATAAGAGTATGCCAAAAGTGTTGTATTTGTTTGAAGAATATCTGAATTATGGAGGTTTTCCTGAAATAGTCCTATCGGGGGATAAGGGAGAGAAAGTCGATTTATTAAGGAATTATTTTAGTGATATTATAGTTAAGGATATAGTTAGAAGGTTTAGAGTTAGAGAAATTGAGAAGATTGAAAACTTAGCCAGGATTTATTTAACTAACATTTCAACCTTACAATCTTTCAACAAGTTAAAGGGCATTATTAGGTTATCGTTGGATTCTGTTGAAAGGTTTTCAAGATATATGGAGACTGCAAGGCTATTCCTTTTTTTGCCAAAATTTTCTTCTTCACTTGCACAGCAGATACTCGCTCCGAAAAAGGTTTACTGTATTGATAACGGTTTCTTTAGTGCTTTAGGTTTTAAGGTTTCAGAAAATTTTGGTAAGTTGATGGAAAACCTTGTTGCGATAGAGCTATTTAGAAGGAAAAATTATTGGTTTAAAAATTTAGAAATATTTTACTGGAGGGATTACCAGCAGAGGGAAGTTGATTTTGTTGTAAAAGAGGGCAATTATGTCAAACAATTGATTCAAGTAACATACGCTTCAGGTAAAGATGAAGTTGAAAGGAGGGAGGTTGAGAGCTTAAAAAAGGCTTCTAACGAGCTAGGGTGCAAAAACCTGATGATAATAACTTGGACCTATGAAGACATTTTTCTATTTGATGATAAAACTATTGTGTTTAAACCATTATGGAAATGGCTTCTGCAAAAGGAATTATGAGTCGAATCCCATTTAAAATTTTTTAAATGTTTCTTCATTCTTGTAAACTAGCAAATGGTGGAGTTTCAAGGAAATCAATTTTTTATCAAAATTTTTTGAGCAAATAACAATTCTAGTTTACTAGTATTCTTTCTGTGGGTTTAGTAGTGTGAAGAATATTTTTACGCTTTCAATGTTTTCTTTGCTTCCTGTTATCTTCTCTAATACCCTTCCTTCAACTTCTGAAACGAATTCTCCTGTAAACTTTTGTGACACGCTTACTAGGTTGTCTACTAGGTCGAGGCATAGTGGGAGGTTTGTTGCCTCGTTGAAGAAGTTCTTTTGTCCAAGAAACTTTAGAAGTTTTTCTAAGCTTATTGATGATGGATACTCTATTTCTGCTGGAGGAATGTGATCGTATGCTCTAACCTGCACTCTTCTCATTTCATCCAATATCTTCTTATCGTATCCTAGTATCTCGAAAGGCCTATATGTTTTATCGAGAACTTCAACTTTTACTTTCTCAATATCTGTTTCTGGTGTAATAAGTGATGCAAGCATTGTGTAAAATTGTACTGGCTTATCACCTAAAAGTTCCTGGTAGCTGAAGTATGTGTTTTCGGGCATCATTGTTGAAAGGAGATGCTTGTCTATTATTGTCGTGAATGGTGTCCTTTTATCTTTTTGAGCAAGATATCCTCCTATTGCCCTAGTATGGCTTCTCTTTATCACTCCAACAGCTTTACCACTCTTCCTTAACTCTTCTGTTAGGTTAAAGGTTTCGTCTACAATCTTGTCTTCTTCTGGACCATGTAGTCCAGACTTTCTCATCCTTTCAACCGGTATGAGGAAACTGTAGAAGCTTCCGTCCAAAATTAGGAGGTCACATTTGTCTAATGCTTCTAAAGCAAGTTTTCTCTCTAAGTATGTCGTTAATAGGCTGAAAAAGTATTTGCTCTTATCTTGGGAGAAAGCCTGTTTTCTCTTAAAAGTTCCAACCCTATAAAGTTCCCCCCTCTTCTCTATTCCCTTCAAAAGTATTAGTCCTGTAGCAAATACTCCATATCTTACACCTAAACGTTCGCTTAAGTTTGCACTTCTTGAACTGTCTACTGCTGCGACATCATATGTTTCATCATGTAATGTTAGAGAATGTATATGAGGTATTATTGTGTTTTTAACTTCCTTAACCTTAGAAACAAACTCTTCTATAGCCTTAGCAAGTTTAATCGCCTCTTCTTCAGCACATTGGAAAAACTGGTGCTGTATGTCTGGCGGAAACTTTAGCCAATCAACATACTCTTCATGCATGTGATTCAACCTTGTATGTTATAAGTAATGGTATTGGTGAAGGATTCATTAGGCCAGTAAAATAGAATCTTCCAGGCTTAAGTTGAAGAAGCTGGTCCGCTGTTATACCATATGGCGCCAACCACTCTAATGCTCCACCCTCTCCTGAAGCATCAAGTGGATGTATTCTTCCAAAAAAGTTCGATGTCAAATTCCTTCTTACTGCTGCATTTATACCAATCTCACCCTTAACACCCTGTGAAATTAGTGTTAGATTAAACATCCTCTTTCTCCCCAAGGCAGCAAGATTCTTTATCATCTCTGTTGTATCCTCCTGTATTCCCTTTGGGGACCATGGTGCATACTGTGGTGCCTCATCAATTATTAGGGAAAGGTTAAGGTTTGTGCCGTTCTCCATTAGACCGTATAGATAATTTGATAGAGACAAGAAGAATCCAAGCTTCCCCTCACTTAAAGCGCTGCTCATGTCAATAACAATCAACTTTTTTTCATTCAGTCTTTGATATATTTCTTCAACTGAAATTGTTCCCATTAGTGGGAGTAAATCTTCAGGTTTTAATCTTCTAAAAACTCTTCTAGTAGCCCTTAATGCTGATTGCCTACTTCGTGTTTCTAACGAGTTAGCCACATTTTCCACATGTCTCCTTATCATCTTATATAGGATTTCTTCAGGATTACCTCCTTCTTTTGCTGCCTCTTTAGCATTCTCAACCTTACCAGTCCATCCTTCAATAAATTCATCGAATGCATCCTCTACATTATTGTTTCCTGCAAAGTCATGGGTTTTGTCTTCGAAATAGCTTAGCACTGATTCTTCGTCCATTGCAATATCATTAATCCTAACAACTTCTATTTCATCAGAATTTCGATAGTACGGTGCATAGTCTGTTCCACTCCAGTCTAGGACTATAATCTTGTAACCTGCAGAAATATACAGTGGTACTAGAATATGTCTTGTAAACCATGATTTTCCACTACCTGTGGTACCGTAAACTCCAACATGATATGGTATAAAATTCTTAACCACAGGCACCTTCCAACTCTCATGCCTATCAATATACGCTTGAGTCCAAATTACATCCAATCCTCTAACAATCCACTCCATAGGATTATCTTCATCCTCAAGAATATAGACTGGAGCCCTAGGCTGTATTATGAGCCTATTCTGGTCAAGTCCCTCTTCAGTAACTACACCAATAGGTTTGATCGCAAAAGAATATACTTCTCTTGCTCCAGAAGGCTCCCCTCCAAGCTTCATGTATGCAACATCAGGCCTATAAGATGATGCACTAAGAAACTCATTCTTACCCAAACCTTCCCTTAACACTCCAAGAATTCTGCTCACACTTCCTTCAACAGAATTTTCTATAAGTACAAGCTCTTCCGCGGCAACCTTCTTCTCAAAATCCTTCATCAAAATAAGCCTTGCAGAAGACTCTGTTGAACCATCAGCAACTCTGCCAACCAGCCTCAATTTTTTAACCTCCACCTCTTTTAACCATAGACTAATATATAAGCAATCTTATGTAATCCAATGACAATGTTAAGGAAAAGAGTCAGCATATGAAGTGTTATTGTATTAGAAAGCTCTTTTTTAACATACACAAGCAAACTTTTTTCTTCAAATCATACATGTTTTTTAGATAGAAGAACTCCGACTAATCTTTAGGATGATATTGGATCAGTTATTTGGGCTATTTTTGCACACCCCTTTTTTATATTTGCAAATAAATTACTTTTCTATTTATGTATATTATGTAAAGTTTCTATCACATTTTTTCTATCTTTGAAAGTAGTTTTCTCATACCTTCTCCCTTATCTTTCCACCATTCAAACAATATTGAAACATCTGTTCCAA
Organism: uncultured archaeon; assembly: GCA_938034445.1. Taxonomy (GTDB): domain Archaea; phylum Thermoproteota; class Nitrososphaeria; order JACIWG01; family JACIWG01; genus JACIWG01. The sequence goes on from CALHLD010000031.1 coordinate 5,580, forward strand.
TACAGAAGTCTTTCACACCCATGTTTATGTATTCGCTAGCATTGTCTAGGCTGTCAAGTTCTACTCTTGGCCTCTTATCCATTTTCAATGCTGTCTTTATCACCTTCAATTCTACCTCCTTAACTTTCGGATGATTAAGTCCCCACGGTGTTCCAGGCTCACCTGATAATCCTATGCTTAAGCTATAGTCCCATGGACCAAACTGTATCATATCAACACCTTCAACAGACAGTATTTCCTCCAAATGTTCAACAGCACTCTTTTTCTCAATCATAAAAGCTATAACAGCATCATCACATGTCCTCCTATAGTCTGAAGGCGAAGACTTCGCAAACACATACTCTACACTTCTGAACATACCCATCCCCATTAAACCCTTCGGCTCCGCTCTCACAGCCTTTATAGCCTGCTCTGCATCTTCTACTGTTCTGATGTCCGCGAAAAGAAAGTTCTGTATTCCTGCAGCTAAAGCCCTTTCCGCAATAAAAGTTCTAGGTTCCTGATCAACTTTAATCATTGACGAAATTCCAGCTAACTCTGCAGCCTTTGCAACATTATCAAAGTCATGTAAATCCCAGGGAGTGTACGTGCTAAGAAATTCGATGTAATCAAATAAACCAGTATAGCCAACAAGTTCTATCACACCCGTCCATGTGCTCATAATATGTGTTCCCAAGGTCGGTTTATCTTTTCTAATTAATTCTCTAAGTCTATTTTTTCTCATACTAAGAATTCATCTTTTCAAATATATAGATATTATGCCAACTACATTTTTCTACATCATCATAGGAGCTATCATTATATACTTTTTACATTTAAACTGATATAGGTGGGAGGCTATCACATTTTAGTTTTATGTGTAGTTCACTAATTGTCTCTATTCCTAATAGATTGTCGATGGAATGAACAAAAGCCAGCATACAATTCTCCAATTATTTCATATACTATTACTTTGTTTGAAAGTCTATGATACACTGCTTATTCCCAAATATAGTTTTCCTAATTCCGGATGTTCTAGTAGTTGTTTTGATTCGCCTTGAAATCTTACTCTTCCACTTACAAGTAGGTATACTATCTCTGATATTTCAAGGGCTTGTTTAACATTCTGTTCTACTAAAATAATGGTTATGCCCGACTTGTTAAGTTCCTTAATCTTTTGAAAGACTTGATGAGCTAGTTTTGGTGACAGGTTAGCTGAGGGTTCATCAAACATCATAATTTTAGGGTTACTCATGAGTGACATTGCCATGGCCAACATTTGTCTTTCTCCTCCACTTAATGTTAGCACTTTTTTGTCTAATGGTATGTTCGCTATAGGAAACATTTTAAGTATGTTCTCTACCCTCTCTTCTATCTCTTTTTTTGGTAGAAGATATCCTGCCATAATCATGTTTTCTTTTATTGTTAAATTTGGGAAAACGTTTCCTGTTTGAGGTAGATATGCCATGCCAAGTTTAACTTTCTCATACGGTTTTAGGTGTGTTATATCTTTTCCATTAAATTTTATTGTCCCATTATAGATTGTTGTAAGGCCAAATATTGTCTTTAATAATGTTGACTTACCACTTCCATTAGGTCCAACTACTGCACATATTGACTTCTCTGGTACAGTTAAATTAATGTCCGAGAGTACTGGTATCCTAGAATATCCCGCATTGAGGTTACTTATATTAAGGAGTGTCATTGTATCACGGTTAAAACGGATTCCAAGTATTTAAAATTTGTTGTTAGACTAGATTTTAGGTTGGTAGAGGAGAAAGATATACTTCATATAATTCTTTCCGTTTTAAGACTTCCTCTGGTGAACCTTCACAAAGTATTTTACCATTTACCAGTACATAAATGTAGTCTACGTATTTTACTGCGATATCAAGTCTGTGTTCTACAATGATAAAGGTTTTTCCCATATTATTTCTTGCATCTGTTATGTATGTAAAGATTTTATTAGCTAAAACAGGGTTTATGCTACCTACAGGTTCATCTAGAAGGCATAGTGTGGCGTCCGACATTAAAAGTTTACTATATTCTAGAAGTTTAAGCTGTCCACCACTGAGTTCATTCGCTCTCTTATCGTGTTGTGAGTCAATTTCTAATGTTTTTAAGGTTTCAAGAAGTTTTTGTGTTGCCAGTGTTTCCTCCTCCAGCCACTTTTTCCTAAAGAGAGCGTTTGTAAGCTTCTCGCCTGGATTTTTTCTATAAAATATGAGTAGGTTCTCAGATACTGATAGGCGGTTAAAAATTGCCGGTATCTGGAATGTTTTCAATATTCCCATATTAACTATCTCGTAAGGCTGTTTTCCTGTAATGTCCCTGCCATTGAACCATATTTTCCCCTCATCAGGCTTATATATTCCTGCAATACAATTTAGTAAAGTTGTCTTCCCACTCCCATTTGGGCCTATTAATAGGGTAATGCTCTTTTCTGGAGCCTCGAGTGAAACGTTATCGACGGCTCTTAGGTTTCCAAATTTTTTAACAAGGTTTTCAACCTTAAGTATTACCCCCATTTTTTCACCTTCTCTTTTAAAGGTTTAAAAAAATGTGTGTGGGAACTATTTTCCCACTATTGTAACTGACATTGTTGACGAGTCAAAGTATGCGAAGTCCTTCCACTTATATGTTCCACCTTCATAAACAACTTTTTGGATTACGAAGTTTATTGAAACCCTGTCACCATATTCGTTGAGAACACACCATCCTGATGTTCCAAAATATGATTCTGCAACTTTAGGCAGGACAGACTTTATTCTTTCACCCTTGTATTCTCCGGCTGTTAGAATGGAAAGTGCTGTAATCCATACAGTATCATATGCATTGTATCCATATGTATATGGTTTAGAACCAAACTTTGTTAAATGCTTTTGAATGAACGATTGAGTCTTAGGTGTCATTGCTGCCATTGGGCCTGCACTAAGGAAACCTGTCTTAGAGGCAACTTCTCCCGCATACTGTAGCACGTCAGTAGCTCCTGCAGCATTTGGTCCCTGGAAATAGGCCATCTCCCATAAGCTTGGAAACTTGGCTATGGTTGTAAGCCAGGGTGTGCACATTCCTCCTACACCAATTATATTAACACCAACCTTTTCCTTACCATATTTTGTTACAGCCTCCTTATATGCTTGCTCTAGAACAGAGGCTTCTGCAGTAAAGTCTTTGGCGGAAGGATCGTATCCAAAATTCTTGTAAACTGTAATTCCATATTCTTTACATAATTTTAGCATTGCCTCATTACCCGGTTGGCCGAAGGAATCTTGGGAGTAAAGTACTATCATTGCCTCTATTCCTAAACTCTTAGCTAATACAACATGGGACCTGTACCATTGTGGGATACATGCAACATTTCTAAAAATATAGTCTCCTGCTATTTCAACAGCCGGTGAACCAGAGCTTGGAGAAAATAGTACAATCTTTTTTTCATCCACAGTCGATTTTAGGGCTGCAACGTGTGTGCTCCAGGAGGTCCCCAATATTACCTGGCACCCTCTTGCTATCAGACTTTCAGCCTTTTCTACAAGTTTTGTAGTAGACTCTTCAGCGTTTTCCTCTAGTGGTACAAATTTTACAGGCAATCCTGCCTCTTTACACCATTCATTTACTTCCTCAAATGCTATATCGTATGAAGGTTTAAAGTATCCTGCCTCAGAGGATGAACTGTAAAGGACCCCTATAGGAATTTCTCCCTCAAGTCTTGGCTTTACGGCTGGAGTAGGGTTGAGGAATGGATAGATGAGATATCCTCCAATTGCTGCTACTACAATTAGAACAACTACAACTATTGCTATTCCCTTTTGCATTTAATCCACCAACTGATTTGTATTTAACATTCACATTAATAAACTTTTTAATACAATTTTTTATATACAGTAAAAAATTTAATTTACATCACTAATTTTATTTAAAAAATATTTTTTATAATGGTTGTGATCACTATCATATTCTCCTTATAAGAAACGTTTAGCTTAAAGCATGGTACATGTTCTTCTTTAACCTTTTTGATCTGATCTATTTAGAGGCCTGATTTGGTGAACCTTTTCAGGCAAGATTCCTTCTGGTTTATATATCATTACCAGCATGAACGCTAACCCTAGTAAAATATATTCTAGCCACATTATATCTACTGGCAAAAATAATAGATAGAATTTTAGCCAATAAACGATTCTCCTAATAATAATACATACAAATGTTCCAAGTAGACATCCTAGATTATTCCCTGCTCCACCCAACATTACCATCAGCCACGGCCAGAAAGAATAATCCACCCTATCAAATGTTCCAGCTACAACAGACCTCATTCTAAGGGAAACCAATACTCCAGCTATTGCTAGAAATGCGGATGTGAAAGTCATGACCTTAAGTTTGACACTAATAGTGTTTCTTCCTAAACATTGTAAAGCAAGCTCATTCTCTCTTATAGCCTTCAAAAGCCTTCCAAAGGGAGATCCGGCAATCTTTTCATATACAGCAAATATTATGAATGGAATAATTATGAAAAATGTTGATTGGACAATCCAACTATAACTGCCTAACCATATAAAGAAATTTGGTAGGAGGATACCGTTAGGTCCCCCTGCTAATGGAATAAAGTTTTCTCCAAAAATTTTAATGGCCTCAGCAACACATAAGAAAAAGACAGCCAAATATGTTTCAGTTAACCTTAATGATAAATATGTGAACACATATCCTAGAATGCTACCAACAGCCATTGCAGCAAAAAAGGTTATTATAAGCAAAAATGTTGGCGTGAAGGCATCTTGTGCAAATCTTTCATTCAATAAGGATACTACTAAAGCGTTCTGGTACACAAAATCCATATCTATACCGTAAAGCCAAACCGCTAAACGTGTAGGTAAGGCTGCAATAACATATGCTCCAGAAGAAATGCTGAAGAAGAGTCCTAGGTTGGAGATACCAGTATATCCCTGCTGTAGGTTAAGGCTTGAACTGCAGATCAGGTAGATGGCGAAGAATGTTAAAGTTTCGATAGCTAATGGTAACAACGTTTCAAGAACCATCTCTTATTTCCTCCTCTTTTCTCTGAGCATCTCTATGCTTCCCATAATGCCCTTTGGAAAGATCAATAATGTTATAGCCGCTATAATTACAGGTATTATTGGCCTATAAGAAGTTATCCATACACCAACATTAATTGCGATACCCCACAGCAATAAAATTTCCATTCCACCAACAATAATTCCCCCCAGTATACTACCATATACACTGAATAAACCGCCAACAACACAAGCAGCAAATATATCACTTAACATTCTAGGTCCAGTCCAAGGGTCTACACTAAACCAGAAAGGCCAAACTGCACCAGCCAGACCACCAATACCTCCTACAATAAACCAAGCAATGCCAAGGGCACGATCAGTGTTAACACCAAGGGTGGCTGCAAGAGAATAATCTTGAACAATCGCCCTTATAGCAATCCCGAATTTAGTCCTAGTTAACAGTAGATGAAAGAAAGTTGTAAGGGAAAACAGCAAAGTTGGCGATAGAAAAACAATACCAGGTTCCCCGAACAAGATGATATCTGCGTTAGCAAGTGTAAAAGTACGAGCCCAAGCCTTTAAAACATAAGATAAATAGTCAGCGTAAATGTTCATTATACCATAAATTATCAAACCAAAAGCAAGTGAGGACATCATCTGTCCCACTGGACCAGTACCACGTGTTCTTAGAAATGCCAAAAATTTGTAGAGAAACCAAGATAAAAGTGATCCAATTAAAAAGGATAGAGGAAGTGCTAGATAAGGGTTGATTCCAAAAAGCCAAAAGGATAATGGCATATATGCTGAACTAAAGCATATCGTTGTATGAGCTAAATTAGGCACCTTTAATGTAATAAATTGTAACGTGAAACCCAACGCCATCAAGCCTATAACACTTGAGGCAACTATTGACGCAGCAATTATCGGTTCCATTACCCCATATATAAAAAATTGATAATATATAAACTGTAGCAATAAAATTATAAATTATCGCATTCAAGAAAAAATTTCATAAACAATATGTTTAAATATATGTATACAAAAAGTTTACAATGACGTATATGTCCGTTGTTAGTGTGAGAGTTGATGAAAAGGTTAAGAAGGTTTTGGAGGAAGCTGGTGTAAATATTAGTAGGGAAGTAAAACGTTTTTTAGAAGATCTAGCATGGAATATTGAAGTTAAAAAAAGGGTTAAAAGGTTAAATGTTATATTGAATGATGTTTTATCGGCTGAAGAAGGTTTTTCCTCATCTTCGGTGAGAGAAGACCGTGAAAGTAATTGATGCTTCCTCATTAGCTAAGTTTGTTAATCGTGAAAAAGGTTGGAAGGTTATTGAATCCCATTTGCTTGAAGGTTGCATAACATTAGGTCTTGCTGTAAAAGAAGTATTAAATTCCATATGGAAGAGGCATCTCAGAAACGACTTCACTGAAGAATTTGCACAAAAAATTATGTTAGAGTTTATAAACAATCTTCCTGTTAAAACGATTGAGCAAAATGATTATCTGGCTGACGCCATTAAAATTTCTTTAAAATATAAAATTACTATTTATGATTCATTATATTTGGCTTTAGCTGCGAAAGAAGGTTTAGAATTGATAACTTCAGACGAAAAACAGTATAAAATGGCTTTGGAGGAAAACATAAAAGCAATAATAGTTTAAAAATCTCATAACCCCTTCTCTAGTGCCAATAAAATATTATCCAAAATTTTACTGCAAAGAGTATAAATACACGTTTAAAGTATTGCCCTATGTGAAAGAATATGTCTGAAGAGGAATTGAAGAAAGAGCTGATAGAACTCCGTGAAAGGGTTGTGAGGCTTGAAGTTAAAGTTGAAGAGTTAAGCAAGAGAGTTGAAAGCATAGCAAACTATACTAAAGAACTCTACAATTACCTTCAAAAGCAAGCAAGCAAATCAATATTCTAAAAAAATTTAGGGAGGTGGTGGAGGGGGCATTTCAGGCGGAGGCCCCTTCCCAAAGAATGCTTTAACATGTGGTCTAGTCAAATAATACAAAATCAGTATATCAATTATAAGTGATACTATTCCAATTCCTGACGTGACAGTAATAAGACTACCAAATAAGCTTAAGATCGTTAGTATTAATGTTATTGTCCAAGCCCATCCTTTACCACTCCATAATCCCCAAGCCAAAAGAAGATAGATTAAACCAAATATTACTGCCACAACAGAAACAACTATTGCAATAATAGCGAATAAGCCGGTTAATGCCCTTGGAACGAACTCTCCAATCCAAGCAAAAATTATTCCAACAAATGCTACTAATCCAAAAGATATAATTCCATTTATAGCAGTAAGGATCGCCAGTATTGTAACACCAAATGGCCTTTCCATTCCCATACCATATATAATCTAATCCATAATATATACACTTTATTTTAACACTAAAAAAGTGTGAGAGAAAATTTATATATGCGAAATAGAATTAATTTTTGTAAAAAATGCGGAAAAGTATCAAATCTATTGCAATAATATTTTCTGTACTAATTTTGTTTCTGCTAGCTTGGGCTCCGTGGCTCAACGATAAAGAGATACATGATAGGGTTCTCAAAGATAAGGGTAGAAAGGATGGTACAATTGTACCAATTGAAAAAATTATTGCAAGCGAAGAAGCGTTAAAGGAAATGATAGAATATAGTAGAGCTCATGGTGTTGAAGATGGGATCCTAATATGTGATTATAAAGTAATGTGGTTTCCGTTTGGTAGGTGGGTTGCAAGCTGTGAAGGCTGCTACTATATAACATTTTATGGACAAATTATTCCATAAAATATTTTTATAATGTAGGTGAGAATGTAAAGCAAGTTATTTTTTATAAGCCCTGATGAAGATTAAAATTTTTCCTTCACTATCTTTTCTATAACTTCTATAACATTCTCTATAAATTCTTTTGCTTTATTAAATGCTTCCTCAGCCTCTTCTTGGTCAAAGAAGACTCCTACACGATAATCAACTGACTCCCTTGTTTCGAAGGCGTGTCTAAAGTTTTTTGCAAACTTTCTATCCATTATCTTTTCTTCTACTATAATCCTAGAAAACTCCCGTATAACGCCTTCGTGTGTTTTAGGTTCTATACCATAAAGGAATAGAAGTGCGCGTGCTGCATGGAACATTGCATAGTAAGCTCTGTTAATAGAATCTGCGATCTTACCGTTCTTTAAAAGTAATTCTGCAGCCTCCAGTCTTTCTCTTGAATTCTTTATCTCTAACTCTGCAAGCCTTATCGACTCAGCTTCCTTCATAAATTGTAATACCTCTTTTTCTAATCTCTTTAATAATAGGCTCTATTCCGGACTCAAATTCCCTCTGTGAAAATTTTATAAGTGTTACAACCTTATTATATTTAAATAATATTTCATCAGCTATTTCTTCAGCTTTAGCTAAAAAATCGATATCATCGGATACTACTGCAATATCAATGTCAGAGTCAAACCTACTCCTGTCTTCAACTACAGAACCAAATAGGATAAGTTTTCCTCTTCCCTTCAAGCTTTTGAATTCTTCAACTATTTTCTGATATTTTCTGATCATGACAATCAATAAAATATATTTTTTCTTATTTATTAAAATTTTTACTGCAACATTAATGGTTGTGAAAAAATTTCTTTGATAGAATTTTCTGGTTTTAAATTTGTGTATGGCTTATATACTATGGTCCTATATAACCAACTTCTGTTTGAACTATAACATTCTTTAGTCCACAACCATTTAGAATATTCTTTACCTTGACCATCTCATTATATGGCGGCCTTTTTATGCCCTTTTTCTTAAATGTTGGAAAGTAGTCGAGTACACAGACTTGTATAGAGTTGTTGATTGAAGCTATCTTATCACCTATCTCATACAATTCATTTAAGCTCATGAAATCTGAATTGTATGGTATTCCTACGCCAACATAAACCCTATCCAAGTACTTGTCAACCAAATATTTCACTGCATTCCAGCTTGTTTTAAGATATCTTTCTGCAAGCTCATGATCAAATATTCCCGTGATTTTTTTGAATGTTTCGACATTGTTTCCTTTCGGCTCAACACCAATATTGTTGCAGCCTGCTTCAACCAATTCATCAATATATGATGGTGTAAGTAGTGTTCCATTGCTGTCTAAATGTAATCTTGCCTTACCGTCTGGGTTAAGTTTCTTTAATTCCCTAAAATATTCGATCAGCCAACGTCTATTTAATGTAGGCTCACCTCCACTTACAGCTAAGCCTTTGACGCCATATCGTCTACGGTAAACTGTCAACTTATAGGCTGCCTCCATGGGGGAAACCGGTTTTGTCACATTATCATATGTAACTCTATAGTTTTGGCATTGTGGGCATCTTAGATTGCATCCTGCAACCCATATTGCAACTTCAACATACCTTCCTTCTCTTTTCTCAGTCCATGGTGTAGCCTTTCCTCCTACAGTGTGAGGTTCTGGGCCGTGAACAATTCTAGTGGGTACAATAGAACTTGTGTCAGTTTCTATTTTCATTCCATCAGATACGCCAGTAATACATGACCTTACAATTTCTCCATTAACTAGTATACTACATGTATAGCATCCCCCCAAGTTACATGGTGCCTGAATGTCTCCCTCGTTTGGGTAAACTCCAAATCTATAACCTATAAATTCTAAGGCTCTCTTTATTGTCACATTTTCTGGGACTTCAAATGTATTTTTGTTAACAACTATTTTTACACCTTCTCTCCTACTATAATCTAATATCACCTCCTTAGCATTATTTGGGCATGCGTGAAAGCATGATAAGCATCCAACACATTCTTTATTCACACATTTATTAACATACTCACATATGCCACATCTAGTACAATTATTACCGATTTTTCTTACTTTATAAAATTCTATCATCAAAAATTCCTTCTATTCTTTTCCTTAAAATTTTTTTATAATAAACTTCAGGATCCCATAAAATCTTCTCTGGCAATAAAGTTTATATTTGGCAGCTTTCACATACAAATGTTTTTCTGTTTATAGGTTTTTGCATATAGAACTTTATGGGTCCTCCACAATACTTGCACCTTCCTCTATACCTATTATAGACGTTAAGAATCTCTCTAATACCTTTACCTTCAACCTTCAATTTTAGGAACTCTCTGCTTAATATCTCACATGCTCCAACAATATTTTCAATTTCATTCTCACTTAGGCTTTCAATTTTTCTCTCAGGACTTACCTTAATTCTATATAGTATCTCATTTCTTAATATGTTCCCTATTCCTGCAATAACTGTCTGATCCAATAATATTACACCAATCTTTTCTCCTTTATGCTTTAAAATATTGTTTACAGCCTTTTCCTTATCCCATTCTCTACTTAATGGGTCTGGCCCAAGTATACTCTTTAACCTTTCTAACAGTATCTCATTTTTGTCTATTTCTATAATTGGTGCATTGTATATGATAAGTTTTCTCTTTAATCCTTCAACCGAAAACCTTATTCTCTCGATAGGCTTTTGTGGGAGCTCGTTTATTTCATAAACGTGTATTGTTCCAAACATCATTAAATGTGCTCTAACTGTAATGTTTTCGAAGAATAGTAGAATATTTTTTCCAAGTGAGTCTGAGCCTAAAAACCTTTTATTTAGAAGTTCTTTAGGCTCCAAAAGCACTTTTCTTGATTTGAGGAAAACATTTTTTACAACCTCTCCATAAAATTCTCTTGAAATTTTTATAGCATATGCTTTAGCTGTGGGTCCTTCAACCATGCCAAAAATTTAATCTCTTATGGAGGTATAAATTTGTTTTTATTGGCTTTTATAAACTCTATTACTCTTTTATTAGATGGTTAACATGGATGAGGGAATGCTTATTTTGTCATTGATGGAGGAATCCGACTATGATTTGGAGAAGCTAAAAAGTTTAGTTAATGATAAAATTCTTTTGCTGGAAAAAAGGCTTGAGCGAATAAAGTTTATGGATGATGAAGAGTTTCTGGAACATGTTTCAAAAACAATTTTCGGTGTTGCCTCAAAAGAATACTATGTTTCAAAAGTCTCTGATGAGATTAGAATGTTTAATGGTGTTTTAAAAAGGATAGAATATTATCTAAGACTTAGTAGAGAAAATAGAAAGCTTTTCGACCACCTTATAAAGAGGTCTTTTAAAGGTAATGTTAGACGTGCCAAGAGGGCGTTTAATAGGCTTGCAGAAAACACTTATACTAAGAAACTTGAGTCATACAATAACCTTGGTTTTCAATGACCATGTTAGTATCGATAACATTTTGAAACTTTTGTAGAAAAGTTTTTCCATCGGAACCCTTTTTCTGGTTCCTCATCTGGTGAGCCAAGAACCTAAAAAGGTTGATAGGTGATTTGGGGGTCAGAAAACCTTTATTTAAAATTTTCTTACACACTCTGTGCCTTTAATCTTATTTGAAGATAACGTCTCGGCTGTTTACGATATTGGTTAAACCTTAAATTTTGATTTTTGTTACTAAATTTGTATTGTGGTTTTCTATGACTCCATCTAAGATTGAGCTGGAAAAGCGTTTGGGCATATTATACTATGTTTCCTCAACTGAAGGTATAGGTGGTATTATTAGAGGTTCTGTTGAAGATTTTATGGTTTTTGAGGATTCTGAAATACCTTTGGATGCTAGTGGTTCACATCTTGTTCTTGTTATAGAAAAGAGGAATGTTACTACAGACTATGTTATAAGGTATATTTCCAGAGTTTTTGGCCTTGATAGGAAATTTATTGGTTTTGCTGGAATAAAGGATTCTAGGGCTGTTGCCGTACAAAAATTTTCTATACCCTATAATGGTGAGATTGATGTTAGAAAACTTAATATTGAAGGAAAGGTTAGGGTTATTGAAACTTACACGTCTTCAAGAAAAATTAGGCTTGGCATGCTTAAAGGGAACGTTTTCCAGATTATTCTAAGGAACTGTAATTTTAGAAGGGAGTTGGTTGAAGCTACATTAAGTGAACTGGATTCTTTAGGTTGTCCAAACTATTTTGGGTACCAAAGGTTTGGAACAAGAAGGTATAATACTCATTTAATAGGATATCATATTTTGAGAGAAGATTATGTCTCCTTTCTTGAAGAGCTTGTCTACAAAGTGTATCCTAGTGAATCGAGTTTAGCTAAAGAATCTAGGATCCTCGCTAAGGAGGGCTACCTTAGAGAAGCGTATAATATGATGCCAAAATCTCTTTGGGTTGAAAGAAAAGTTTTAGGTCTTATGTTAAAGAATCTTCCAGTTCAAAAGATTGTTAGAATTCTTGGAAGGAGTCTCATAAAATTTTATGTCAACGCTTACCAAAGCTACCTCTTTAACCTTATGCTTTCAGAGAGGATTAGAAGAGGTCTTCCCCTGAATAGGTGTGTTGAAGGTGATTTTGTTAAGGCTGGAGCGCCTGCTTTTCCCCTTTTAGGCTGTAAGTCGAAGTTTCCTACTGGAGAAGCTGGAGAAATTGTTAGAAGTGTTGTAGAAGTAGAAAATTTGGATCTTTCAAAGTTTAGGAATAAAGATTTGGGCTTGAAGGTTAAAGGTTCTCTTAGAAAGTTGAATTTGAATTATAAAGATTTAAGATACACTAGCAATGACGGCTCCATATGCTTTCATTTTTGGCTTGAAAAGGGCTGTTACGCTACTACTTTGCTTAGAGAATTTTGTAAAAACGAATTTTATATGTAAGCTCTTTTGCAACATTTTTCCGATTTTGTACTTTAGACATTTTTCAATAAGTTTAAATATGGTGTGTTAAAAGTTGACAGAGTGTATGTTTGTCCAAATTTTTGGAGGACGTGATTTTTGTTGGAGAATGAGCAACCCACTCATGTAATAGTTGAAGCTAGGCCGAAACAGTTTCTTCTTCAATTTATTAGGGTTCTTTACTCACCTTATAAGGTTTTTAAGGAAGTTGCCGGTGAACCACGTTATATTTCAATAATCTTTGTGCTACTGCTTTTCATTCTATCTAACACATTTTTTGGTTACATGGTTCTCTCTAAAAGCTATGTTGAAGAAACTTTCCCTAAAGTTGACTTTTTAGCAGGCCAATTTGATTTATGGACTGACAATTCAACCTTCTGGCACTCTACATCGAATGTGAACATCACATTAGACTATAGTGATCACATTAATGGAAGCTATTATGGGGACAGAAGCATAAAATTTTCTGCAAACAATACTTCAAATATTTTTGTACAGCTAGTTGATGTTGGTCCCGTAAATTGTAGCGCTTTAGGCTTTAAAGCCCTGTCTTTTAGAATAAAGTTTGTTAGCCCCCAGACATTACCTTCTACAGCCTCATTAATCCTATTCTCTGGTGATACATCAAAATATTTTCTCTATAATCTTACAGAATCTCTTTTAGCCTCCAAAGTTGGTGTATGGAATAACTTTACAATATCCTTAACTGAAGGTTTATGGGAAAATCATGATGGTGACTGGAACAAAATTTCTGGTGTAGCCCTAAGTTTTGCTTGGCCCAAGAATGTGGACATTAAAGTCCTTTTGGACGGCCTATACTTTCGAGGCCTATTCGAAAATCAGATGAGTAAGGACCCTACAGGCTATGCATCAATAATTTCCATCTTCGGCCTATTCCAGTTCCTCATACAATTGTTCATAATATCTGGCATAATATTCATCTTTTTAAACGCTTTTGGAGGGAAAATCTCATGGAAGCCTCTTTTAATTTGTGTAGGTCTCACACTTATAACCCTTGCTATCCAGAACGTAATAAATTCGATTGTCCTATCCCAAACTTTAGATAACCTCTACTATCCACTAGAATATTTGGGTGGAACTGTATCAGAAAAGGCTATCGCAACAGCAAAATTAAACGAGCAAGCATCACTCTTCTCCACGATTGCAAACTATGTGCAAATGCTCATATTCGCTTGGTTAACCCTCCTCTGTACTATAGCAAATCGCGTCCTCTCAAACCTTTCTTGGGCTAAAAGCGCTTTTCCTAGTGTAATAGCGCTGCTCATCGCATACATTATTCGACTATTCATAGGACTTTAAAAAATGTTGGGCTTTAAGAAAAGTTTCTAAGATTTTTACTGCCTCTTTTCCTCCAGCATCTTTTTAAGCTCCACTACTCTCTTTGAAATTTCCTCTATCTCCCTTTCCAGGTCTTTTTTCAAGTACTCTAAATATCTTATTTCTTCTTCAACATCCTCTCTATAGTATGGTGGACATCTTGCCCATGCTGGTGGCCACGAGTGTCTTGGGCACCACCCTCTACCCCAATATCTCCACATTATTGTCACCCCTTAGTAGGTGCTATTGAATCAATATTTATATTTTATGATATATCACAAAATGATCTAGTGATGGCGTGCTTTACTGCAGCCTTCAGTCAATTCTTTAAGTTCTCCCCTACTATATGACATAATATTATCCTTTAATGTATCATTTTCAGCCTTGAACACGGCTATCCCATAACTTTGGAAGGTGCTTAAACCTCTTGGTCCCATACCATACACGATTATTGCATCAGGCTTTAAATCTAAAATATAATCATGTGCATATCCTGGTCCTCCAAAATGTTCTCCAACATTAGATATTGTTCTAAAACCTATGACTTCACCTTTATCATTTAATTCAACAAGTGCATAATATAGCGCTCTTCCAAAATGTTCCGCTATCTTAGAATCTAATCCACAGTCTTCTACTATGGGAACAACGATTTTGGCCATCTTATTCACCCAACTCCTTGGCTCTATCAAAATTTTCTGGTGTTTCCAAGAATTTTTCGATTTTGTCAACGATTTCCCTAAAGGCTTCAGCTGCTGGAGAATCTTTATGTTCTAAAATAAACGGTTTACCGTTGTCTGAATCCTCACATATTCTCTGGTCTATTGGTATGCTTCCAAGAAACGGTACATTAAGTTCCTCTGCAATCTTCTTACCCCCTCCTGATTGAAATATGTCAATTTTTGTACCACAGTTTGGGCATATGAATCCACTCATGTTTTCCACGATCCCAATTATTGGAAGGTTAAGTCTTCTGGCAAAGTTAACCGCCTTTTTAACAACAATCTGAGACACCTGTGATGGTATCGTTAACACCACTACACCGTCTAAGTCTGGTAGAAGCTGTGCTACACTTAGGGGTTCGTCGCCTGTTCCCGGAGGTAGGTCTATGAGTAGAAAGTCTAGTTCACCCCAAGAAATTTCTGCAAGAAAGTCTCTTATTGCATTCATTTTTAGTGGCCCACGCCATATAACTGGAGTGTTCTCGTCAGGTAATATGAATTCTGTAGAAACTACTCTTATTCCTAAAGGTCCCGTGACTGGAAGTATTCCCTCAGAATCCGTTTGGGTCAGCTGCCCCTTTATTCCAAGTATTTTTGGAACACTTGGCCCATGAAAGTCTGCATCAAGTATGCCCACTCTATCCATGTGCCCTTTTGACGCGAATGCTATTGCAAGGTTTACTGTGAAAGTGCTTTTTCCAACTCCACCTTTACCACTTATAACTGCAATCTTGTGTTTAACCTTACCCATTCTTTCCTTAACACGTTTCTGGTTTTCTTGAAAACGTTTTATCGCCTCTAAATCTGTCATAAAATTCTACCATATCACAATACCAAAATACCCTGTTATAAACTTGAGTGCAACATAGAGGAAGTAGATTCCAAATATCAGTTTCAAAATATTTGGCTTAAACCTTTTGATTATTGCAGCTCCAACCTGTGCGCCTACAACTGTGCCCGCAGCAAGTATAAGTCCAGCGCCTAAAGCAACATATCCTTGAACCACCTTTATCCCACCACCAACAACGGCTAAGGGTATCATTGAAGCCAAAGATGTCCCCATTGTAACATAAACTGGTGCACTAAACAAGTATATTAGACCGGGAACGAGAGCGTATCCGCCGCCTAATCCAACAATACCAGTTAGGATTCCAACAATAAAACCGAAAACACCCATTCCCAATCTCGACCCTGGAATAGTTTTCCCCTCCTGTTCCACAGCTTTAAGTTTAGCTATGCCAGCACCCTCAACTATCATTCTATAGGATGGCCAAAGGAATACAACACCGAGAATAAGGTTCAGTATGCTAACATGTTCTACGAGCATTGTGAAAAGCCATGATCCTACAAGCACGCCTAAAGTACCTAAACCGCCAACCCATAATGCTGCACTCTTGTCAAGATTCTTTCTCACAAGATGTCCGTAGGCTCCAGATAGGGTTGTGAAGATTACTGCGAAAAGTGTTGTCCCTATGGCTAATGGTGCTGGATAGCCTAGCCAAAAATGTAATATGGGCAGCATTACACTACATCCTCCAGTGCCAATAAGTCCTCCGAGCAATCCAGCTGCGAATCCGACAACAATCAACAGGGCTCCATCAAATAACGAAATTTGAGGTGCACTATTCTGAACCCAGTTTCCTGACAAGTAGGTTACTACCATAAGTATTCCAATAGTAGCCAATAGTATTACTGTTGGAAAGTATCTTCTAAAAAAATTCTTTTCACTCAAACCATTCACCTCCAAAAACTGTAAAATATTTCAGTCCACTGACATTTTTTTCAAGAACCCTTTTGGCAGCCCCTTCTAAAACAAACGATATTTTGTGATACATCACACATAGCTTTAGAATAAAAGTATATAAGTTTTGTGATATATCCTATAAGTATGTGCCCGTGCTGGTGTAAAAGAAGAAGAAGAGGTATGGCTGGTAGAATACCGAAGCCAGTAATAACGTCTTCAATACCATCCTCTGAAAGATTTAAACCAGTTCCAGCCAAAAATGTAGACCCTATCTACTTAGACCTTGCTGAAGTTGAAGCACTTAAACTTATTGAACTTGAAAAACTTTCCTGCCAGGAAGCTGGAAGTAGAATGAACGTCTCAAGAAATACTGTTTGGAGGCTTGTTGAAGGTGCTAGAGAAAAGCTTGCCAAAGCAATAATTGAAGGAAGGGAAATAATAGTTTTAAAAGAAGAAAGTCCTCCAGAGGTAAGTGAGGAATATCACACCATTTAAAATTGAAAATAAAGAACTTGCCCCAACATGTTGCCACACTTCTTTCCCGTCAAGTATGGTAAGGAAGTAATGTCTGTAGAAACTAAAGTCTCACTAGCATGTCTCCTGCAATCGCTTTCAGAAAATGGCTTCGCTGAATATTGTTTGCAATACTAATTTTTAAAGATCTAGTCCGGACGTGGAAGCGGGAAACCATATTCTTTAAGAATTGGTTGTCTGCATAACAATAGGCATATGAATATGGCATTAAATTTTTCTATATTTTTCGATTAGTTCAATTGATCTCTAAAAATATTCTTCCATCCCTTTGCGGAGAAAATAGTTCCTCTAAACCTTTTCTAGCTTCATTTAACCCGAATTTTTTCCAAACTTTAACTTTAAGTCTATCCAATTTTGCTATGATTTCCATCATCTCTTTCCTAGTTCCACCTGTTGTCCCTACTATGCTTAGATGCTTACTATATACCTTGAAAAGTGGGACTGTTGCTTCCCCTCCAGTAAGGGCTCCAAATATTACAATTTTCCCATTTAACCCAACAAGTTCTAAACTTTTAGCGAAAGTTTCCGAACCTAAAGAATCTAATACAACATCAGCCATTTTCCCACCACTCACATTTCTAACAACATCATATGCTCTCTCCATGTCTGTAACATAGTCTGCACCAAAATCTTTTACCCAATTTTTTCTTGATATCGCAATAATCTTTGCTCCCATCATTTTTGCAAACTGTACTGCAAACATTCCCGTATTTCCTGAAGCGCCAACTACAACAGTAAGATGATTAAATCCGACATTTGCTTCTTTAAGCGCATGATATGCTGTAAGTGCAGCAATAGGAACGCTTGCGGCAATTTCCCAACTAATATTATCACCAATCTTAAACACATTCTTTGAAGGTACTACCGTGTACTCAGCAAAACCTCCCTGTGAAACTTGGCCAATTAACCCACCACTTCTACACAACATCTCTTTTCCCTCTAAGCAGAAGTCACATTCGCCGTCAAAAATTCTAGGGTAAACAATAACCCTATCAGATTTTTTTAAATTTTTTACATTCTCACCAACTTCTTCAACTATTCCAGCAAATTCTGAACCTGGAATGTGTGGAAAGATTGTTACTGGACGGAGTCCCTTAACTATAAAATAGTCAATAGGATTTATACCTGCCAAAACTACTCTTACAAGCACATCATTTGAGCCTATTTCTGGTACTGGAACATTTACAA
The DNA here is from genome assembly GCA_938034445.1 of uncultured archaeon. Classification (GTDB taxonomy): domain Archaea; phylum Thermoproteota; class Nitrososphaeria; order JACIWG01; family JACIWG01; genus JACIWG01. Next base: position 23,789 of record CALHLD010000031.1, read on the forward strand.
AATTTAAATTTTCTAAACCGGGCTCATTGAAGGCTACCGCATTCATAATAAAACAGAATCTAGTTTAATTATTTAAACATTATTTAAATAAGCTAATATCTTAGTTAAATTACATATTACCTTTATACTTCTTTCTCAACCTTTTTCTCACTTAATGAAAGTAGAGTTTTTGAAGCTTTGTCTGTTAGCATTATTATTCCAGCATTTATTTCTATCAATCCTTCTCTTTCCAAATTTTTTAGAGCATCTGTAACATAGTTTTTTGATCTATCACTTAATTTTGCTATTAAATCTTCTAATCCTATACTCTCCATAGTGGAGAGTATCGTTAATATTGATTGTGCAGTTGATCGAATTGTTCCACTACCATAATATTGGGACACTTCATTTGAAGCTTGTTTTGGAAACGCTGTCTCTGGCACACCGCTAAATGATAATGGTGTAATGTTATCTGTAATGTTATTGACTCTTTTTTGTCCTTTGTTTCCTTTTTTGAAGAAGGTCAGTAGTAACAGAACAACGTATAATATTACTCCAGAAAATATTAATATACTTGATATTAAAGGTAACATGCTCATCTTCTACGCCCCATAATATAAAGTATTAGTGAAACTCCAACTATTGCTCCAACTATTAAAAAGGTTTCTATTCTCTCAACTGGCAGTATACTTTGGCTCACCACCTCAAACTCTTCTTCGTCGACTGCATCTTGGACTTTCACTCTTATTTTATATTTTCCAACTTCTGCTGGCGCTATTATCTCATCCTTTACTATTCCAGATGCACCTATTGGAATAGATTTAAGGGGAGTTGATATTCCGTCCCTGTTAATCTCTATTAATGCAACGGTTGTTCCCAATGGAGGTGGTGCCAATCTTATTTCTATAGGAATACTCTCTGATGGGCTGACTCTTGTTTTAGAAATTGTAAGGTCAACATTTATTATAGTTTTTATAACAGAAAATTGTGCAGTTGATATTGTACTATTTTGATAAACTATTGCTAGAAAATATTTTCCCATCTGCAAATTTTTCAGTGTGGTCAATGCTTCCCCATCCAATATTACTACATCTTTACTTTGAACATTCTTTCCTGTTTCCTGATTTCTAACTAGTAGTGTTACGTTTAAACTTATTTTTTCAGAGGAAAAAATCTTTACTTGAAATTCACTATTTTCCTCTATATTTTTTGGCAATAATATATTAAATTTTGGGCTTATGACTTCAAATTCCTTTTCTGCCTTTAACTTTTTAGAAGGTACAGTAAAGATTATCTTATTTTTTCCCGTTTGTTTCTCTATTTTTAGTTCGATTAAGTTTTCTCCAGTTTTAACCTCAATACTTTTGTTTAAAATTAATGTGTTTCCGTAATATTGTATTAGTCTTCCATTAAACTTTAAATCTAAACCCTCTTCCCCTAACACATTTATTTTGAATTTTGTTGTAGTGTTGGCTAAAACTTTTTCCGGCCCCTCTATTACTATAGTTGGCATTCGAATAACTTTAACTTGTACACGTTGGCTTTCAACTTCATTTAAGCCAATTCTTATTACTGCTCTTAATATGTTTGTTCCTGCTGGTAGTTCTAGGTCACAATATGCTTCCCCTTCATAAACCTCTATACTCTTTAACGCAATCCATATTCCCCCCGTATACTTTTCTATTGTAATTGGAAGTGTTAGATTAAATTTTGGTATTGTTGTAACCTTTACTTTAAAAGTTTCTCCCTCAAATACATTTTCTGGTAAACCATCTATTTTTAGAATCAGATTATTTAAAATAGCTGAAGCGCTAATTATTCTAATTTTAACTTCGTTACTGTAAAAGTTTTTTTCTTCAGCTGTAACATATGCTCTTAACGTTATAACTTCTGTTGGGTTTTCTGTTAAAATAAAAATTCTTAGAGGTATCTCAAGTATGGGCTCAATAATGTAAACTGTTTCCTTTTTTAATAGGTTGCCATTTTTAACTATTTCTATTGTAAGCGTACTTATGGTCGATAGAGCCTTTGAGGGTGTTACTTTTATTTTTGCAATTATTTGGTCTCCATTTATTATTGTTGTCTTGTTTATTGAAAGATTGAGTTCTGGTCTAACTAGGTCTAGGGTTGTTGAGCTTAGGCTTCCGTATGAGAAGTAAAGATTTTCCATCATATATGTTATATTAGATGTAATATAGTACGCTCCCTCTTCTAGAATTAATGTTTTAATTAAAACCTTTGTACTATAGAATTGTTGCGGGTCTATATTTCCAATGTTCTGTGTGTATACTAGTGTTTTGTTAAAATATATGAAAAGTTTAACATTTTCTAGTTGAAGTTGGAAGAGATTTTCTATTCTAACATATAGTTCTATGTCTGAACCCTGCATTATTACCTTATTTTTTACACCATCGGGATATCCGATATCTATTCTTACAAGTTCCTTGTTAAATAGTGTATCATATCCGAATGTTTTTATTTGCTCTAAATTAAATGATGTTTTTATTGTCTCTCCCCTTTCTACAGGTATCAATGTTAATGTAATGTTAAATTTGTCACCAGTGTTTATTGAAAGTGGTACTGTGTACTTTGTTTTTAAAACAATTTCTGTAATATTCTTATTTATTACTCCAACATACCATATACCTGAATCAAGTTTTCCAATTTTTAATTGCAAGTATACTGCAATATTGCCTACATAATTAGAATATACTGAAGAAATCCTCGTGTAAAGGTCGTATTCGGCTCCAGCTAATAGTATCTCGTTTGTTTCTAAGCTTACTCTTAGAGAAAGTACTGATTTTCCTATAAAGATTGGTGGAAGATCTCTCTCAACTTTCACTATACTCGCCTGGCCTCCGTGAACTTTTCCTAGATGAGGGTAAGATGATATGAGCGTTAGAAGCATTAAAGTTATTAAAATAGTTAGTCTTGCTAACTTTTTTTCATCCAATTTTTTTGTATCAAATATTCCCATTTGTACTTTACCTCCTTAAACTAAGATTGGAATTACAAGTTGTCTTGAAAGCACTTCCATTACAACCCATGCAACAGAAGTTAGTGTGAATAGTGTTGCAACATGTGTCCAGAATGTTTCTACAAGTCCACCGAACACAATTTTTAAAACTATAGCGTTCATTATAGCCAAAACTATTATTGAAGTAAACAATAAATTTGCTACTAGGTTAACGTCTATTTCAAAAAATCTTATCGGAAATTCTGTTATCATCGAAAATGTTTCTGCTGAAGTCTCCATCATTTCCATCATCGTCTTATAATATTCTGAGAATATGTTTAATATTGTCATTAGTGCCGAAGATATTGCTACAAGTAGTGCGTGAAGCATGTATATTGTTGACTCGAATGTTCTGGCTATACCTAGTCTACTTACTCTCATGTTATTTAAAACTGTGAAGTGGTCGCTTAAAAATATTCCTACATTAGCTGTATTACCATTAACCTCCATTGTATCCATTAAAATGTTTGTTAAATGTATGAAGTCTTTATTGCACGTGTCAAAGCATACATGTCTCCATCCAATCTTAGGATCTATTCCAGTCGAAAGCCTTGCTCTTAAATTTTCTATAAACTTTCTAAGTGGTCCAAGTTCACCTTGAAGTGTGGATTCTATAGCCTTCTGCTGATTTTGAAGTACTGAATAAGTCATTCCAAAGCTTCTTGAAAAAACAGGTATCACATTGCTTACCTTCTTTATCCTGTCCTCTATTATGAGGGCATATGCTCCTGGTATAAAGAGTGGTAGGGTTGAAAAAAGAAGTCCATAACTTTGCGATATTCCTAAAAAATTTTGAGTTAAAAAATATATTACAAAAGATGCCATTACTGCTGTTAAGGTTATGATTATGTATGTTCTTCTATAATTTGGTTTTATTGCACCATACCATATTGCCCAATCCTTTGGCATAATTATTACTATAAAGATTCCAAAAAATATTGTTATTGCAACAGAACCAATAATAGAGAATATAAGCAGTATCGTGTCCCCTCCCATAAACATTGAAAGAAGCGCTAAGGTTATTATTATGAATGCTGATGCGCTCATGACTGAACTATATAATCCGAGAAGGATTCTTGCAAAGTCTAGGCTTCTGGAATAGTTGTATTCGTAAAGTCTACTATGCATTCTTGCCTCAAGTTCAAGATAGTTCTCTGGATCCTCTCCAACTCTTAGAACTTCTGAAAGTCTTAGAAGGAAGTTCCTAAATATAATATTTTTAACATTTTTTGCTAAAAGTTGTATTGCCCTAACAAGCCCATATCCCCAATTTGTTGAGAGTGTAGAAAACTTTGTTAATGTTGCCTGAAACTCTCCATAGTCTCCAACTAATGTTTTAATTTCTAAGATCCTGTTTCTACTTGGTTTTCCTGTTGAAACCGCATACATTTGTATTATCGTAAAAAGTAGGTCTTCACTTATTGAGGTTCTTGGTAGTTTTCTTGCTAAAAGTCTGTAAACTAGAGGTAGGGAAGCAAAAGCTGTAATAAATGCTGTAAGAACTAATGAAAATATTATTTCAAAATTCATGAAGTATAATATTATAAAGGATGAGATTGACGCGATTACTGGTAATATTTTTGATAACCGGGTCTTCTTCTCTTTACTCATTTTAACCAGTCCTTTAACCTATTATATGATATGTCTACCAGAACCTTTTCTAGTCCTTCTAGTATAACATGCTGTAGTTCTGACTTCTTACTAGTTTTAGCCTTAGAATCTATTTGTGTATATAGTTGAGTTAAAAACTTGAATACAGTAAAATGGTCAAAAACCTTGTTTTCAGTTAACCCCTTTAAAATTTTAGCCCTAAGCTCAAGCTCATCATATATCATACTCATGTCTCTTTTACTTAATCCTCTTGTTACTCCAATCTTTTCTTCAAGAAGATAGCTGGAACCTTTTCCTCTAAAGATGAATGCATCTTTTACAGGATCCCATGTGAATACTGGAACAAACATGACATTATTTTCCACTGGATTATATCCTATTATCTCATTTAAACTGAGGGCTCTTCTCACCATAACTCCTTCCCTGTAGACTGCGCTTTGAATTAGTATAAAGTTCAAGTTATCTAACTGGGTTCTTGGTACATTTATAGGTGGAGAAATTATTCTTTGAATGAGCCTTTCAACAGAAGCTGCATGGAATGTTGCGATAACAGGGTGACCTGTCTGCATCGCCTGAAATGCTATGTTCCCTTCAGCGCCTCTTATCTCTCCAACAATAATATAATTTGGTCTCTGTCTTAGTGCTGCCTTAAGTAGGTCGAACATTGTTACGCTTGTCTCAGGGCTTCCAGTATCGCGGGTTAGTTCTCTTACCCAGTTTTGATGTGGCACCATTACCTCTGCTGTATCCTCTATACTAATTATTTTGGCATTTGGTCTTATAAATACAAGTGAGGCGTTTAATGTTGTTGTCTTTCCTGATGCTGTTTCTCCAGAAATAAATCCACTCATTCCCTCTAAAAGTAACATCCAAAGGAATGCTGCGACTTTTGAGTCAAGCGTATTCCATCCGATTAACCTTGTTATGCTAATTGGTGTTTCAGTAAATTTTCTTATCGTAAAGTTACTTCCCTTCAAGCTTACATCGTTTCCAAATACAGCATTTAGTCTACTTCCATCCGGTAATGTAGCATCAATTATTGGTCTTGCTGTTCCAACAGGTTTACCTGTTCTTTCACCAAGTTCTTGGATAAACTTGTTAAGTTCTTCAATTGAATGAAAACATATGTTTGTTTCCAGTGAACCAAAAACCTTGTGAACTATATGAATGCATCCTATCCCACTACAACTTATGTCCTCAATATAAGGGTCTTTTATTAGAGGCTCAAGCTTTCCTAGACCAACTTTGTCTCTAATCAAATAATATTCGAAAATATTGTAAATGTTTCTTTGCACAGGTATCTTCTTAGGTACCCTATTTTTTGTTACAAAACGTTCATAGTCCACCAAATTTTCTGTAAACTCTATAATCTTGGAAACCTTCTCCAAAAGTATCTTTTTTCTGTCCTCAGGTGAAGTTGCAAAATCCCTGTCAGTTATTACTTCAGCCAATCTGATTTCAATAAGGTCAAAAAGTGTCTGAGGTGGTCGAGGCGGTTCAATTACAACATACTTTCTATAGCCTGTTGTAATACCTGGATTAGAATACACATGAACAAATATCCCATTATTTTTATCAACTAAGTAAATAACATTTACAACAGGATTCTTCTTTAATGCATCCGGAATTTCCGTGCCAACATATGCTGGTGTACCGACTTCCTTCTCTACCTTCTTAATATAGGCTATTAAATGAGGGAACCTGTTTAATGAAATCAACTGTTCCCTACTCATCTTCTCTACACCTTTGCAACAGCCACTGGAACAATCTTTATACCAAATGCTGGATCAACTTCAAATGCTATGGTTGTTTCTGGAACAACTGGTGAACCCTTAGCCTTTAAAATCTTCAATATTCTAACTGATCTTCCAGCAACCTCCCCTAAGCTTAGATCATAGTAAAGGTCACATAATGATATAAGATACTTTCTGCTTTCCTCTTCTAACGATTCTTTATGTAATGTTAGTACCACAATATTTCTTGTCACGGACGTAACTTTTTTGATTGCTAGAAACAGATCTAAGGCATCTTTCTCACTTTTAGAGGCAAGAACTGAAAGTGCATCTAATCCTATAAAATCGAATGTGTTTCCTCTTTTTTTAATAAAGGAAATTGTATTATCTACAACCTTTGTCAAATTATCTTTTGTAAGACTACTAACTAGTCTTGGTAAAGAATAGATAATCAATTTGCCTTTTAAGAAAAATGGTGTAAGATCTATTGAAATATTTTTAGCCCAAATAATAAACTTCTGTGGTGTTTCTTCTGTTGTTAAAATTGCACAATTTAATCCTGAGCTGCAGGCTCCATATGCAAGCTGTGCAGTAAGGGTTGTTTTACCTGAACCATTTTCTCCCTCTATAACTATAAGAGATGGTTTAGGTATTCCCCCACCTATTCTTCTATCAAGTTCCTCATTACCTGTTGAAATAATTCTATTTTCCTTAAATCCTTTTACTCCACTCAACTCTACTCTCACCTGAAGTTATTATAATATTTATCAAAGACCCTTCATTCGGTAATGTTTCAAGCCTGGTCTCCAATTCAACTTCATTTGCTGGCAGTAGTTCAAAGGCATTAAGTTTTTTACCATATACTGTCCATGACCTATAAACTTTGTATTCCGCAGAATTATTGCCATAAAATATTACATGAATGTTGAGATCGTCTTGTCTAAATATTAAACTGGATGTTCCTGAATTGTAGACTAAAATTTTTAAACTGTTCTCCTCTATTATAAAATCTTTTATAATAATTTGGGGTGGCTGTTTATTTAAGGTAAGATAAAGTTTCCCTGTCTCAAGATATAATGTTCCTATTGCGAATACAGCTGAAAGTATCATTACTGTTAGGGAAGTTAAAAGTAGGAATGTCGAAAGTTCGCTAGCCAATCTTATCACCAAAACGAAATGAATAGATTAAGCCGTTTTCTAGATGTAATTCAACAAAATATGGTGGCAAAAGACTTGAAGTATTATAGATTCTAATAAGAATAGGTTCACCAACATCCCACCTACTATTTTCATAGAAGATTTCCCTAAAATTCCAGAATCCAGATCCCATGTTCCTGCTATAATCTGCTTTAAATGTGACTCCTACACCACCATAAACTATAACAATTTTATCTACGGCATTAATAGGCGTTTTGCCACGATTTTCTAGCAGGATAAAAATGCATCCTTCAGACTCATTAAATCCTCCCCCAATAAATAATATTTTATAATTTAATCTTAATTCAACATTTTTTCGAAATTTTTCAACTGACTCGAGAATTATTTTTGTAGAATAAAATGTTGTTCCAGCAACCATTGAAGCAATAATAAAGGATGCGATTATCAAAAAGGTCATAGAAATGCTTGTACTTCCTTTCCTATATGGAACTTTATTTACCATTGCCTCCAACACCCTTTATTGTCTGAAGAAGTCTAATACTATCTTCTATTGTAAAGCCTTTAGGCTTCAATCGGTACATGTGATCCACCAGTTTAAGGATAACTTCACCAGTTTCCTTATCTATAACTCCACTTTCAACATAATCTTGTAAAAGCTCTTTTAAGGTACTACCATCCATGTTCTCAGAATATTTCCAAAGATCTCTTAGAACCTTTTCTAAAACTTTAGGGCTAATTTTATGCCCATTAGATTTACCCCAACCATTACCATTTGATTCGTGTACAAAAAAGGGATTACCTATATCAGACATTGAAGTACGAAGTTCAATGGCTAGCTCGTTAAGACTCTTTATGGCATCATTAAAGTTTTTTATAGTCTCAGAAAGTTCACTTCTAAGCTGAGCTATTTCCTCGCTGACTTTGCTCAAATTATTTAAAATATCTTTTTCAACCTTTTCAACCGCACTGTTAACTGATTGTGTGACAATAGAAGAAACTCTATTGTCTAAGATGGAAATATTGCTGTCTCCCATATCGGACCCGGTTTCCTCCTGCAAGTTTTCTATAGTGTTTGTAGGTAATGCCTCAGCAATTAAAGGTACACTTACAGTAGCCTCTTGTATATTCTCTGATATCTGATTAAATATCGGTGATACTATCAAGCGGCAGATTGGACAATTACAGCGCCATTTAGGCATTTTCCATTTTCATAGAATTTTGATGTTTATAAATTTTTTTTAAAATACCTATGTTTTTAAAGAAGAAATTGATACTATAAACAGGTGAAGACCAACAATTGCTATACCGCATGAGATAATGAAGCCTATTAGCGAGGCTAAATCGGAAAAAATCTCGTTTAAACCTAAATCAAGTAAATGTATTAGGTAGAGGATACCTCCAGAAGCAAACAATAATCCGATGACGCCAAAGAATAAAATTAGACTTCTTTCTTTCAAGATAGACCACTATCCAAGCGGAAACCTATTCTCTCCTATCTTTAAGTATGCCCTTGCATTATCAGCTTCATTACCAAAGACAACTATTTCAACAACACTTTTAGCTAAAATTTTAGACCCTAAAATATTATTTGAAGAAATAGATACAAGTGTTAAAGGTTCTCTAACACAATTTTTAAGAAAACATTTTAAATCAACAACATTTCTTCCAATATAAAGCACATCTGCACCATAAACAATATACACAAGGTCATGAATAGAGTACTTATCCTTTTCTAAATAAATGTTCTTACCAAATGAAGACAGGGTAGAAGCACCTTTTCCAGCAAACTCAACTTCATCACCACCAACCTCAAATGTTATAGAAAGACCATAATCTGGAACGTATTTAACGATAACATTATAACCAATGCAAACTGTAGAAGAAACCCCATCAAAAGAATAAAGAAAATACCTATTGTTAACGGAACAATTATCAAGTAAAGAAAAAATCTTTTCACCCCTTTTATAGGAAAGGGAAACAGAAAAATCTTCAAAAGAAACATCACGATTAAGCCTTAAAACATAAACCTTACGGAGACCATCTAACTCAACACGTGTTTCTAAAACATCAAAAACCCTTTCACTACTTATCGAAGCACCTAAAAAATTGTATAAAACACCACCAAAAGCCGCTAAAGTAAGGGCAAAAGCAACCATCACAACAACAACCTCTTTTTCCCCCAACATATCCCGCACACTCCATCAGACATGAGCAAAACATAGAAATAATCTTTTAAAAAAAATTTGGGGGGTTACCTTACCCGCTCATATCTAAGTTGATTAAGCCGGCGGCTGTTGTTGCAGGAACGGTTCTACTTACAGTTAGAGCATTCCCAGTTGGTGTCTGTATCTCTATGGTAATATAACTATATGCATAAACCTCCCCAGGCATTAGTACCTCTAGGTATACTAAATCGTTAGGGTCAAGTTTTCCATCCGTGATGCTTCCTGATACACTAATTAAAGTCGCATTACCAGCACCTTCTAGATTAGCGGTTTTGATAGCATCATTAAGGTCAAGTCCTGTTACATCTACAAATTGAGAATTTGTAAGGTTGCACGCATAGCTCTTTGCAGTACCATTAGCATATAGTACTGTTGTTACTATCAAGAATTTTTTTGCATCTAAAGCTTTAGAACCTGCAGTTAACCTTATTGGGACAAGTATTTGTAGTGTGGGATTCTCGCTGGAACTAGGGTTACCACTCATATTTGCTAGTACGCTTCCTGAAACTTCAAGCGCCCTACTTGATGACTCATATGCCTTTCCTATAACCTCTTTTGTTCTCTGGGTTGCGAACATTCCCATGTTTAGTGCTACGAATGCTAGTGATGCTGCAACAAGTACGAACGCGATA
>CALHLD010000032.1 GCA_938034445.1 uncultured archaeon
GCTGTGTTCACCATGCCATCTTATTATGCATTACTGGTATGTTTGATGTCAACTCTACAGTCTTAATTCTCGCATTAAGCCATTCAACATAGTTCTGGGCGTCCTCGTTAGGCTTTTCAACAGCCGCTATCTCATAAATCCTAGATGCTGCGTATATGAGCTCAGATATTGTAATTGGTGTTACATATAATGTAACAGTATTTTTTATCGCATCATTAAATAGTTTATTGATCACATTTCTATGAGGTGAGCTCTTTATTATATATTCTGCCAAAACTCCAGTGTCAACTACATACTTCTCTAAGAGGTTCTCTTAAACTTCTCTTCCTCAACCTTACCCTCCTCACCAAGTATTTCATCAACGACAAGGGGATCTATATCGACAACTTTTGGTCTAAGAGGTTTTATCACCATCGCCCCACTTCTAACTTCGGCAACGACTTCACCTTCATCTATGTTAGCAGCCTCTCTCAAAGACTTTGGCAGTATCAGAACACCTTTTCCTTAGTTTTAGTACAACTTTAACCATTTGTTCATCAATAATAATAAGATTAACTTGTATAAAGTTTAACTTATATTTTATTATTCGATTGACACCATATACTGCAATTAAAGAGCCTTATCGCATTTAAAATATTATGATAGCTACAGTATATTGATCCCTTTTACACCATTAAGTGACTAAAGCTGAGACCATTAAAGTATTATAGTAAAGGGACTAATTTTTCTTGCAGTATTATGTTCCAGGCGAACTTGTCCATGACATAGCTAAAGTCTGGGTCAACAAAGTTCATTATTAGCACTTTGTACAATTTATTCAACATATTTTTTGCAATATCGCCTAAGTTAGGTTCAACAGCATCCATGAGAAGCATCTTATAGATTTTATAGGCAACATTCTTTGCTACATTAACAATATTGGTATCAGGTGCTTGTAGAGTAAATTCTTTAAAGATCTTGTATGCGATGTTCTTTGGAGAGTCGTTTAGGTAGAACATGTACCCATTTATGCCCGCATAAATCAACTCTTCGAATGGAGGAATCTTTGACACAAACATCATCTTTCTCGCTGCTGCAGCTTCTATGATTGGTAGTCCGAAACCTTCTTCCTTGCTCGGCACAAGTACTAGGTCAGAAATAGTGTATGCGTCGGCAACGTTCCATTTGACGATCTTTCCCTTTGAAAAGGTGCGTTCATATCCGATAAGTTCGTGACAGAAGCGAACATTGTCTTCTAACCCAAGCATTTTGGTCTTCATATTAAGGTACTCTAAGTATTCAACTCCCATAGCGACTGCCTGGTGATCTGGTGGGCCTGTGATTAGGGCTTTAACTTTACGTTCTCCTCCTAGAAGCATCTTTAATTCATATACTATGTCTAGAGCAAGCTCTAAGTTCTTTCTCGGCGTAACCCTTACCGGTATAAGGATCACAAGGTCTTGGTAGTCTATTCCTAATTTGTTCATTAATTCTTTTGTAAGCGCGTCAAATCTTAGGAAGTCTTCTGCTTTAACTCCATTAGGTATTACGTGAATCCTACCTAACGAATGTTTAAGGGGTATTGTTTGTAATTGCTTAAGTCGATAATAGCTTATTGTAACATACTCTATCCTTGGATTTTTGTGAAGAAGGAGTGTTAATGGGAATTTGCCTGCTCTACTATGCCATTCTTTTCTTACAATAGCGATATCATGTACCCAAAAGATAAACTTGGTTTCGAGTTCATCCGCTAACTCGTTAATAGCTGCTGTGGCTGCAAAGTTGAAGGGCATAGAAGGTATATTGTGAACTATACATACATCAAGATTTATTAGAATATCCCTTAATTGGGACTTTATCCTTTCTTTAACCTTATTAAATGATTCTGTTTCTACCCCCATCTTCAGCACCTCATTCTGTACGTTTACGATTTCAACGTTTTTAGGAGATAAGAGTGGTATTTGGTGTTCGAACACGTTCTCTGTTTTAAAGCCCCCTCCACTGCCATAGATTAGATGGATTTTGTAGCCTCTTTTAGCCAAGAAATCTGTATGCGCTGAAATTACAATTTCAACCCCTCCAACTTCATTTGGGGGAGCAGTATAATGGATGATACCAATATGTCGGCCTCTATCTTTACGAGCATTTGACTTCTGTTTTAACCCTCTGTCCATTCTTTTTATCAATACCTTCTACCCATACCTACATAGGCATTTTTTAATATGCTTAAACTTTTCACAAGAATGTTCACATTACCTTCTAGAGTGGTGGAACATATAGGCATACGGGCACATGTTATCAATACTATTTAAACTACAAGCATACCAAATGACAATAATAAGATTATAACATTAACTAAAAAACCGAGTTCTTCAAATAGCACAACACACCTTTACCTTGTACTTTAAAGTATTATTTGTAATATTCTAAAGAATAGAAAGAAGCACCAAAGTAGAACAACAATAAGCACTATACCATTTATTGCAGGATGAAAATTGTTTAAAAAGGGAAAATAGAACAAATACACGAATATGATAAACATTATTTGAAGAAAACTTTTAAAGACCATAATTTGACCATCTTCTTCCTTCATAAATTTAAATTTCTTAGCTAAAACTATCGCAAAAACCTCTAACAATCTTTTAACCCTAGGAACAGCTTTTAGCAAGAGAATTGTAAATGAAATAAACACAATTAGGCTTACAAAAACTTTTGTTTGAGCACTAATTGTATCAGCTATAGGAATAAATACCAGAACTCCAAAGAGCCATATTAAGAGAGCAGTAGAAAGGTAATGTGTTACACTATGTCCGCTGCTTTTTACATTCGTTTCACCTGTTCCGGAGGACTCCTTTCTAGCATTCAAAAATAATTCACCAACAATTTTTTTAAAAAAAAGAGGGGGGTTTCCTCTACAGGACTGCTTTCATTTCTTGGAATGCTTTTCAAGCTCCTCAGCCCACTTTGATGTATAGCGTCCTAATTCAGATGCAATAGCTCTTGTACTTCTCCACAAGGCAAATACCGCCCATATTACGATCAAGATCAATAGTATAGCAGGTATTGCTGGATGAATCTGCCCTAAGTAATTTGCAAACAGCAAGTACGCCAATGACACGACAATCACATATATTATGCCATCTAAGGCTATCCTGTAGTGTCTGAATGATTCTATGTTAACTTCTCCACTCGCTTTCCCGATTTCGAAAGCCAGTATCCCAGCGATACCATTAGTCAGTCTCCTTATATAGAAGAAGACCGAAAATATGATGATCGCTAATGCGACAGCGATGATAAAGCTAATTATTGAATGCACTGGATAGCCGTAGAACACTTGCCCCAGAGACTTCGCTATAGGTAAGAAAATCATTTCTCCAAAGAGCCATATTATTATTGCTGCAACTATGGACAAAGCTACTCTGGCACCAAATTCACGAACAGCCTTTGCAGATTCAGCATAGGCTTCAGCTCCATAAGCTTCGATATCTTTTCCTTCAGTTGTCGACTCATTTTTTACTTCTTCCTTTTTCGACATAAGTTTTTCAACCACCAATACTTATTGAACATAGCTTATAAATATTACTAAATAGTTATAACAATAATTATAAATATAAGTATTTATATGGCAAAATTGTATGGTTGAGCGAGCAAGATTGCCGCTTAATGAAATATGCGTTGAAGGAGAAGAGATCCTCAAGATAGCTCAAGTACTAGCATCAAAAACCAGCTTTAAGATACTACAATTACTAGCTAATGAAAAATTAGATGTCACAGAAATCGCCCTCCGCCTTGATCTTAGCGAAGCACACATTAGCAAAGAAGTTAGAAATTTAGAAGATTTAAATTTGATCAAAGTAAGCTATGCTCCAGGGAAGAGAGGTATAAGGAAAATATGTGAACTCAAAGTAGATAAGATAATCTTATTCCTAAAAAAAATTACTAACTAAATAAGGAAAACCCTAAAATTTCTTAAGATACTTAAGTTGCTGAGATTGGTTTGGTGACGTTGGCAATAATTCCCCCTCTTTGCAACAATTATCCCACCAACACCAGTTTTCATACTAACTTGTCTTATAATAGAGTTAAAATGTGTTGGTTGAGTTAAAGCAAAACATATAAGCTATTAAACTTTCCTCATAACAAGGACAAAAAATTCTAAAAATTTCCTTAATAGAAGGCTAATTTTACAGAACAATAAAATTTAAAATATTTGGTTATAAACTTAACGTTAAGCTTATAGAATAGATTTTTATGATAAAGATATTGAGAATAAAATGATGGCATGTAGGAGAATAATATTGCTTTTGGCTTGTAATATGCTTTAATTAAGAAGTTATTCAAGGAAGTAGTATAGTGCATAAGTTTATATAATATTTGTTTAATACTACTTTTCATGAGAGCATATTTGTGTACTCGTGTTGGCGATATTGAAAGTGGTGTTATGAGTTTTGAGGATGTTCCTGACCCTAGTCCTGCAGCTAATCAGGTTCTTGTTAGAATTAAAGCTTGTGGTGTATGTCATTCTAATCTTCACATGATTGAAGGTGATTTTAGGGACTTCGGTATTCCCGCTAAGTTGCCTATTATTCCTGGGCACGAGATTACTGGTGTTGTTGAAGGGGTTGGAAGGGGTGTGGTTGGATTTAGTTCGGGGGATAGAGTTGGTATACAGGTTCTATATGAAAGCTGTAGGATGTGCGAGTTTTGTTTGACAGGAAATGAGAATTTATGTCTTCAAAGAAAGGGTACTGGTGAGAGTGTTGATGGAGGTTATGCTGAGTATATTGTTGCACCCTATGATTTTATTTATAAGCTTCCAGATAATCTTGGTTTTGAGGAGGCGGCTCCACTATTTTGTCCTGGTGTAACAGCATATCGTGCTGTTAGGAAGGCTGGTGTAGGCTTTGGTCAGAAGGTTGCTGTGATTGGTGTTGGTGGTGTTGGACATATGAGTCTACAGTTTGCAAAGCTTTCTGGAGCGGATGTGACTGCAATAGACATTTCTGAAGCGAATTTGAAGCTTGCAAGGGAGCTTGGTGCTGATCAGACACTTAATCCGGTTGAGGTGAAAGATTATGTTCTTGAAAGGGGAAAGTTTGATGTTGTGATGGTTCATGCGCCTTCACAGAAGGCTGTTGAGCAAGCGCAGAGTATTGTGAAGAGGGCTGGAACAATACTTATGGCGGTAAGGGGAAATGTGTGGGTAAATTTTGCTGAAGAACATAGGATTATCTCGAGTGTGATTGGTTCAAGGCAGGACATGAGGGAAACGCTTAAGATAGCTTCAAAGGGAAAAGTTAGAGTAAAATATACAACTTACAAGCTTAGTGAGGCAGAAAAGGTGCTGATGATGCTCAAAAAGGGAGAGATAGCTGGGAGGGCAGTACTAGTACCATAAAAGACTGTAACCTATTATAGTTTAGATTGCCTTTTACCATATGGGCATATGTACACACATAGTCCACAGAGTGTATCACCCATTTTTGCTTCTCTTTCTCTTTGATACTTATGGCATAAATGTGCATTAAATCTTTTTTCCCTTGGCTCTCGAGGATTAAATGGTACCCCTGTAAAAGCCTTTACAGGACATATTTGAACACATAAATTACAGTCTCCACATCTGTTTTCTATTGGCTTACTACTATCTAATGGCATATTTGTTAATATTGTCGCCAATCTTATTCTTGGACCACACTGTGGCGTTATTAAAAGACAGTTTTTTCCAATCCATCCTAAACCTGCGAGGTTAGCGATCAATTTATGTGATACCACACCAATAAGCTTATTTTGGTCTATTATCTGTGAAGCTGGAACAGGATATGCTTGATAACCCTTATTTTGTATATATTTTGCAAGTGTAAAGGTAATTTGGTCTAATTTTGAATTAACAGTATTGTACAATGCCCTATAGGTATAGAACACTGAAGCTTCATTTCTCCTATATAATTCGTCGATAATAGAGTCCAATAAACGGATACCAATAGAGATGCCTCGAGAAAATTTTCTTAAATGCTCACCACCTTGTTCGCATATAAAATCTAATGTAGACGATATATCACCTACTCCAAAGATGTCAGCGCCAAGTGACTTAGCCAAATTTTCAAGCTCAACCGATGAATAGTCATCCATAAATTTTTACATTAAAAACACCTATTTAAACATTAATTTTAACCGGTGATTTAGAATTTCAGTCTTTTAAATTTTAATTCCAAACCTCTTAGTTTGTAAGCGAAATAAAAATAATCATAGTAGCTTGCTTTAACATACTATGTTTTAATTGAAGGCACATGAATAAAGGAGAAATATTTTTTACATTCTTATGTATTTTAAACTACATGGTTCAAAACATTAATATACAATATAACATTAATCTAGGGACTATAAGGTGCGAATATATGTCAAATAATTTTATAGACTATTTTAAAAAAGTACCTCTACATGAGTCTGAAGTTGTTGTTGTCGGAGGGGGTCCAGCCGGTATAGCTGCTGCTATTGCAAGTGCAAGAAATGGTGCACAAACATTACTAATTGAACGTTATGGTTTTGTAGGTGGAATGGCTACAGCGGGTTTAGTAGGTCCTTTTATGACATCATATTCTCTAGATGGTAGTGAACAGATAATTAAGGGCATATTCGATGAATTGGTCACTCGCATGGAAAAGGCGGGTGGAGCAATACATCCTTCAAAGGTTAGAGCTGGAACACCGTATTCAGCTTTTTTAGTTTATGGTCATGATCATGTAACACCATTTGATGCTGAAATTCTGAAGATTGTTGCATTTGACATGCTAAAAGAGGCTGGAGTAAAATTGTTACTGCACACATACTTTATTGATACTATAACTGAAAATAATACAATAAAATATATAGTATTTGCAAATAAATCTGGTCTACAATCAATTCATCCTAAAATTGTTATAGACTGCACAGGAGATGCTGACGTTGCCTTTTCTGCAGGAGTACCTTGTAGGAAAGGTAGAGACTCTGATGGACTTATGCAGCCTGTGTCAATGTTCTTTAGAATTCGGAATGTTGATACAAAAAAGTTAAGCGAATATATTGCTGCACATCCTGGAGAAAGACCTTTCTCGAGGATAGTAGAAGAAGCAAAGAAGAAGGGTGATTTCCCAATAGCTCGTGATGCAGTACTTTTATTCCAAACCCCGAAGGAGGGTGAAGCCTTAGTAAATGTATCAAGAATTCATAACATAAATGGGACAGATCCTTATGACTTAACAAAAGCTGAAATTGAAGGTAGAAAACAAGTTATGATTTTAATAGATTTTTTCAGGAAATATGTTCCAGGACTCGAGAATGTTGAGTTGGTTCAAATCGCACCACAAATAGGCATAAGAGAAACTAGACATATAGTAGGGGAATATACTATGACTGAAGAGGATGTATTATATTCTAAGGAATTCCATGACGTGATAGGCCTAAATAGTTTTCCAATCGACATACACAGCCTTACAGGAGTTTTTGGAAGATTTGAGGGACCAAAGAATAACAAATATTATGAAATACCGTACAGGATACTCCTCCCAGTTAACATAAACAATCTTCTAGTAGCTGGCAGGTGTGTTTCTGCAACTCATGAGGCTGCCGGCTCATTGAGGGTTATGCCACCATGTTTTGTTACAGGACAAGCAGCAGGTACGGCTGCAGCATTATCAGTTAAAAATAATATTCTACCTAAAAAATTAGACCATAAAGAATTGCAGAAAACATTAATTTCGCAAGACGTTGTCTTACCAAAAAGAATTATAGAAAGATTATAGTTTGAACAGTTTGTGGTTGAACCAGAAAAGAAAGTGCCTATTTTACACTATGATGGAGGAAAACAGCAGCGTTTTAGAGAGGCACTGTCAAGAGTTTCGATATAACATATAGATGTTTCTTACCAAAGAAGAGGCAATTAGAATAATAGCCGCTTGCATGTCTGTAGGTCAAGCGGCTTGGATGGCTGCAGCATTATTATTTAATTAAAACGTGCCACTGAGGCAATTGAATTTGCAAAAATTACTAAGACTACCAAGAGAACAAGGCGCATACTTTTAGCCTTTTATTGCCCCCATTGTTAATCCTCGGATTAAGTATTTTTGTACTGCCCAAACAAATACTAGCATGGGAACAAGTTGTATTGTTGATGCAGTAAAAAGTGATCCCCATTCTGCACCATAAAGTCCACCTAACATTTCACTTAAAGTTATAGGTGCTGTTACAGCCCTTGTTACACTAAATATGTACGCGAATGTAAATTCATTCCAACAGAATACTGTTGCAAGAATAGCTATACTAACCATGCCTGGAGTAATTAACGGTAATGTAACTTTAATAAAAGCTTGAAGCCTTGTCGCACCATCAACCATTGCTGCCTCTTCTAAATCTATTGGTATTTCATCTATAAATGACATCATAACCCAAGTAGATAAACTTACATAGAATGATACATACAATAATATTAGAATAACGTGTGTGTCAAGCAAATGTAGTTGGCTAAATATAGGGTAAAGGGGTACTGTTATAACAATAGGTGGAAACATTCTAACAGCTATAAGAACGAATGCAGTAAAATTTATTATTTTAAATCTAAAACGTGAAAAAGCATATGCTGCCAATGTGGAAATTGAGATTATAATCACAGTTGAAGTAAAAGTTATTATAACACTATTCTGTAGTGCATAAAAAAATTTTGGCCAATCATAATATAATGTAACAAAATTTTCTAATGTAGGTATAAATAATAATTTAGGAGGATAATTGAAAATTTCTTTCGGCATTTTAAATGCAGAAGATACTACAAAGTATATTGGTACCATTGACCATAGTGTGAGAAGAAGAAGCAGAATCCAAGAAACTATATCCTCAAGACGCTTAATTTTCATTTATATCCCCTCGCCATAATCTGCTTGTAAAGTGTTCGCAAATATGGTGCTGAAATTAGGAAAGTTAAGAGCAACATTATAACTCCTACAGAGGCACCAACACCTAACCTTAAGAACTTAAATGATTGAAGGTAAAGGTATACGGATAAAATGGTTGTTCCACCCAAGGGTCCTCCTTGAGTTAATATCCAGATAACATCAAATGTTCTAAAAGCGAATATCGTTCTGAATGTTAGAGCGACAACAATTGATGTCCATATCGATGGTATGGTTATGTATCTAAAACGTTGGAATTTTGAGGCACCATCGATTAAAGCTGCCTCAATTCTATCTGGAGGAATCGTAGTAATTGCAGCATATAAAATCATTGCAGTAAAAGGAAACTCTCTCCAAACATTTATTATAATACATATAATAAAAGCTGTTACTGGATCCATCAACAATTTTTCAGTACTAATATTAAGAAAAGAAAGCAAATATGTTATAAGACCGAATTGAGGTGAAATAAGATTTTTCCATGCTACAATACTTACTACAGGACTAACAGCAAAGGGTGCAATGATAAGAGCAACCCAAATTTTCTGTAAAGGAAACCTTCTGGACAAAAGGAGCGCTGTACCAAGACCAAGCAAAAACTCTAACATAACATCCAAGATGACAAAAGCAAAGTTAAGAAAAATGGCACTCAAAAATTTTGTATCAGCCAAAATTTCAATATAATTAGATATGCCAACAAATTCAGGTGGATATCCAAATGTATAATGTTCGAAACTTAAGAAAATTGACCAAATTGATGGAAGGAAAAGAACTCCCGTTAAAATTAGGACGACAGGAGTTACAAGTAGTATCGGTAATCTTTCTTCTTTTTTGAGGAGAACCATTAACCCTGTCACCAAAAAAATAAGGTGATGGTGCTGTTACACTTTAGGCATTAATGGTTTAAGTAATTCGGCTGCCTCATCCATAGCCTGTTGGGCGGTCTTCTTGCCTAGAATAGCTTCTTCAGCTTTAGTGCCAACAATCTGTGCAACTTGAGAAAAGTTGTCCATTCCAGGTATAGGTGGACGACCATACTTTAGAACCTTCTGTAAAACATCAGGATATTTTGGAAAACCACTATTTTTCCAAAAATCAAGATATTGTTGACTAGAATAAACAGACGTTCTTGCAACATCAGTACCCTGCATAGAAAGTATTAAGTTACTCTTTTTACTCGAAAGGAACCTTATCAACTCCCAAGCCCAAGACTTATACTTAGCATTTTTAGGAATAATCATTGACCAAATATAAGTAAATGTAGGTGATGTTCCTTCCCACTTATCTTTAAACTCTGCGGCTGGAGGATGATAAGCAAGTTCAATTTGTCCAGCTACCTTTGAAGTTTTTGGATCGTTATGTGTAATAATATACGAAACACCTTGGGCGAAAAGAGATACTCTTCCCTCTTTTACCAAGTTTACATGATCTTGATTTTGAAGTTGTGTAAAGTTTGGAGGCGTTATACCATCTTTATACATCTTTACCAAAATTTCTAGAGCTCGTACAACTGGCCCCTGATTACATACTACCTTATAATCAGGGGTAATGAGGTCTGCATCCCACGATCTGGCAAACCAAGTAAGTGTTTCATACAATTCTCCCACATTCGCATTAGAAGAGAAACCATATACTTTCTCACCAGAAGACTTAGTGAAGGTAACCTGTTTTGCTACATCATAAAATTCGTCTATAACTTTGGGTGGAGTTGCACCACGTTCTTCAAAATAGCCTTTATGATACATCATAGTAGAACCTGAACATCTAACAGGGATACCGTAAAGTTTTCCACCGATTGTTGCACTTTGGAGTGTAGCAGGCATGAAATCATTAAATTCTTCTATAGGTGCTTTCTCAAGCCATGGATTCAATTGTTCGAATAGGTTCGCCATTCTTGGCGCCCACCAAGTTGTCAAGCAATGCGCCAAGTTTATTGTAGCTTCTGCAGCAGAACATTCTCTCATAAGTTTATCATAGTTTTCAGGATTAGCTAAAGTAACCCATTCAACTTTAATTCCTGTAACTTCTTCGAACTGTGCTATCAAGTTTATTTGACCAGGGGCATTTGCACCAACAGCAGCCTTCCTATGAACTTCATGCCCCTGAAAAATCAGCTTGTCAGGTTTAGGTTCAGTTATTGTTACTACCGATGTTGTTGGAACAGTGGTTGGCACAGTTGTAGTAATTAATGAAGTAGTAGGCACCACAGTGGATACTGTTGTTGTCTGAGTTACAACTGGAGGGTTCAATGCAACATATGCTGCAACACCAACAGCAACTAAAGCTACAGCACCCAAACCGGCATAAAGAAAGCTTCTTCTATCAACCTTTTTAGGTTCGGAGCTCATACTTTTTCAAGATACATAGTTACTATGTTAGTGTTTATAAATCTTACTAAAAAAATTTAATTTTTTTTAGAATTTTTTTAGTCTTTTATAGCAAAATATACAAGAGCACCATTGATAACTGCCCTATCCACCTCTACCTAATCTTTTCGGACTCTTTCTATTAAAGTAGGTATTTTTATCCATAGTATAAGCAAACTATTATCCATCTAATCCGAATGCAACAAAAGCGATTATTATCGGCTCAAATTCGTCTGCTACAGTTACTCCAGTGAGTTGAATTTAGATTTCTAGAACGTTCATGCTAATCTTCATCATCTACTTCAAGATTACGACATCACACTGTGTTTCAATGATTCTATGACAAATAGTATCTGGTATAAGTTATTTCTATAATAGAATATAACGTTAATAACAAAATATTTTTTTATGAATTCTATTTTCTCTAGACTCTATTTGTCTTTAACTCGCCATCCAAGATAGTCGCCTATATTGTTAAGAATAACCACCTTTTTCTTCACTCCAATATAGTATAGGTTCAAGTTTGATGTACACCACTTGAAAATCTTGCATAATGTTCTATCAAATGCTGAAGAAAGTGTGATGATATTAGATTAAAGTTTCATAGCCAAACATGAAGAACTTTTCTCAGTAAAATTTCTTGTTCAACCGCAGGAGCAGCCACCTGAGCCACCTGAACCTCCTGAAGGTATAAGCTTATTTTCATCCCAAGCTTTTCTCCAGCATTCCCGACATATCTTTATGGTAGAATTGTAGTCTTTGTGTCTAGCATATAAAAGGCTTAAGCTTTCTTTCCCGCAGATATCACACTTCCCCATCTAATCAACCCCTTTATAGTTGATTCAACGTTCTTTAATAAATTTTTTTGGAACTTTCCGCATATAAGAAAATTCAAGATAACTCAATTCTGTTAAATATTTATTTTCGAGATACAATAAACTTATGATATGCTGATTTTAGAAAAGTCTGACGTCGATAAAAGGTTGAAGCTGTTAAGGGATGAACTTTCACAGAGGCCGACAAGTGAAGAATTAAGAGGCTGGAACTATGATGAGCCTCCAGTTCAACCCTTTTCACATTCGATAAAATTTGGTGTAGGAGAACTTGCTGCAAGATACTGTGAAACATTAAGAGACATTTACTTAAAGAGAATTCTTAACATTAAGCCGCCACCCAGCTTAAAGATGGTTAGAGGGATCGCGTTACATGAGATCATAAAGAATGTTATTTTTGAGGTTAAAAAGTTTATTTTTAACAATCCGTCTGCGGTAGGTTTAGACTTATTGAATGAGCTTACAGGAAAAGGCTTAGAACTTTCAAATATGGCAGTAGACAGGGCTGAATCTTCGATAGGAAAGCTTTCGAGAGAAGAGCATGAAACTCTTGTGAGGGAATGTTTGGGTACATATAATTTTCTTCTAATACAAGCGGCAGCAAAGTATGATCAAACCCTTTCAAAATACAAGTACGCTGAACCAGATTCGATCGTTAACATTGCCATTCCACCTGTTGCTGAAAGGAAGGTTGATGGAACACTTGTTGGTCTATCGAGCGAGTTAAGTGTAGACATTTATACACCATACAATGCTATCGTCGACATAAAGACTGGTGAAGTTAGAAAATTTCATCCACTTACTGCAGCAGGATATGCTCTAGCGGTTGAATGTGATGAAAATATTCCAATAGATTTTGGGTTCATATTATACCTAAAATTTGAGCGAAAAATCCCCTCTTTCCAGATAAGATATTTTGTTGTAGGAGATGAACTTAGGAGAGAATTTCTTGAAATAAGGGATGAGGCTTTCGAGATCGTCGAGTCTGGAAGAGACCCTGGAATGCCGAGTAGGTGTCCCGAATTTTGTCCATATTATATTGTATGTAGAAGATAATTTTTTAATAAAACTTATAATCGACAACATCATATAAGATATCAATGAGATTAATTGTCAACGAGCCAGGAACCTTTGTTGGAACAAGAGGTGGAATGATAACAGTCTATAAGGAAAAGAAGAAGATTTTAGAAGTTTCAGTTTCAAAGATAAATTTTATAGCCGTTTTAACACGTGGAGCATCATTTTCTTCAGCCCTAATAAGGCTCATATCAAAACATAACATTCCAATAATATTCTATTCACCATATGGTACACCATTAACTGTCTGCAAAAGTTTTGCAAGTGGCGCAATAGCCTTAAGAAAAAGCCAGTACAAGCTACAACAAAGTTTGGAAAGCTTAAAGTTAACAAAAGCCTTTGCAGTAGGCAAAGTCCTAAACCAATACAGCCTACTATATTCTATGGCAAAAAATAGGGCAAAAAGCGACCCACAACTTGCAAAAGAACTTTACACAGGCGCAAGGGAAATAAAGGATGTGGGTGAAAAGATATCTAATCTTGAAAGCGAAAGCATCGAAGGGGGGAGAAAAGATGTCATGAATTTGGAGGCTGAGGCGGCACAAATTTACTGGGAAAACGTTGCAAAAGCACTTTCAAAAATAATAGAGTTTCCTGGGAGAAGGAAAAGGTTTGAGAATCCTAAAGATCCGGTAAATGTTGCACTAAACTACCTTTATACGATATTGGCTGGAGAATGTAGCCTATATCTTGAAATATGTGGTTTAGACCCATATGCTGGATTCTTGCATGTGGATAGTTCGAGAAGGCCTGCGCTTGCGATGGACTTGATGGAGGAGTTTAGACAACAGGTTGTGGATAGAGTGGTTTTCAAGGCAGCCTTCGAAAGAAGATTAGATAATATTTTGGAGGATGATAGGCTTAAAAGGGATGCTAGACTACAGCTTTATAGAGCATATGTTGAAAGAATGAATACTAAAGTAACTTTTTCAAACAGGAGCTTACCAATACAAGACCACATACTTCTACAAGCGAGGAGGATAGGAGAACATATTATGGGAAGAGAGGAGTATACGCCATTTATTCTGTGAGAGAAAATGTTCACTCTAGTAATATATGATATTACAGAAGATGACCTCAGAAGTGATGTAGCAAACGCTTGCAAAAGATATGGGCTTACAAGAGTACAGAAAAGCGCATTCCTAGGAAACATTTCGAGTGCACTAAGAAAAGAGCTTATAGCAACATTAAACGAAATAATAAAGGGTACAGGAAACAATATACAAATCTACGTAATATGCAGACCAGACCTTTCACTAAAAGTTGAACTTGGAAAACCATATAGGGGAGAAGAAAGTGAGATGCTAGTTTGAAGCAAATAATGTCAGAGGAAGAGCCTGAACTGATACCAGCAAAGTGGATAGAAATATACCACTACTGTCCAAGAATAATATATTACATGGGCGTATTGGGGGCAAGAGAAAGAGAGACAGCATACATGAGAGAGGGGAGAATGGAGGAAGAGTGTGAAGAAGAGAAAGAGAAAAGAAGAAAAACACTATTAGCGAAAAGAAAAGAAAAAGTGATAGAAAAATGGACAAACCTAAAACTATACTCTCAAAAACTTGGAATAGTAGGAGTAGTCGACATGCTCGTCAAAACAGAAGAAGGACTAAAAGTTGTGGACATAAAAAATACAGCAAAGAAAAAACTATCATCAGGATACCTATACCAGACAACAGCCTACGCAATACTAGCACAAGAACACTTCAAAAAACCAGTAAAAAACATAATAATCTATTACACAAAAAACGATAAAATATTCGAAATAAAAATAACAGACCAAATAAAAGAACACACAATATGGACAATAAAAAGAATAAAAGAGATAATAGAAAAAGCAAAAATGCCTAAAACAAAAAGAAAAAGACAATGCAAAGGATGCGGATACTACCACCTATGCAGAGGACTATAAAAAACATGAAAACAATATAAATTAAACCATGAGCAAAAAAATTTCTACCCTTTATATACTCTCCTGCAGGTTATGGGGTAGCGGAAAATTCTAGAATAAAGAGCCCAAAAATAAAGTTTATAAGCATAGAAAACCAAAAAATAGGGTCGGAATCTCATAAAGAGAATTGAAAGAAAGGTGTGGGACCTGATACAATTTTTATGGCATAGGCTGTGAATCTCATAAAGAGAATTGAAAGATAAAAATCATATCG
>CALHLD010000033.1 GCA_938034445.1 uncultured archaeon
TTTAGAAGCGGAGTCCTCCCGAAATAAAATCCATTTACAAAACAAAGGGAGGGTCACATTACTATATGAAATGTGCGAATTCCTTTACAATACAAGTAATTTGACAGAATGCTATTTAATAGGTCTTTTATT
The DNA here is from genome assembly GCA_938034445.1 of uncultured archaeon. Lineage (GTDB taxonomy): Archaea > Thermoproteota > Nitrososphaeria > JACIWG01 > JACIWG01 > JACIWG01. The sequence continues at coordinate 133 of CALHLD010000033.1, forward strand.
TTGAAAGTTTCGGTCCGGCCAAAATTTTTAGTAATGTTCGATTTTTAGAACTTTTATTGTTGGGTCTGGTGGTTTAAAATATCCATAAGAGGGTTTCCTTATTTTGTCTAACACGATTGACCCACATACAGGGCAGTACCATCCTATAGGAAGCCATGAATTTTTCTGCTTAATATACAGTCGCTTCATCGTGTAGGTCATGTTTGGATGTTTTCTAGCTCCAGTGGTGGACCATGCACAGTTAGTGCATTTCATGCTTTTCGACTTCTTTTTTGTTGCGAAACCTGTTTTCTCGTTTTGGTATACCATCTTTTTCACTGGTTTCGTTTGGTTCTGTCATTTTCAACCTTCTTGATGTATTCCTTCTTTAGTGAGAGTAGCTCTCCAAGTTTTTCGGCATATTGTTTTGCCAGTTCCTCACGAAGTTTTACTGTTTCATCTACGAGCTGTTGTTCTTCCTTGGTTAAGGCTAGCTGTCCGGATTTGGAGTATTGGAATGGTTTGTGGGTCACTATGATTCCGTCTTTGAGTCTGTCGAGGTATTGTTTAGCGTAGCTACCATGCCTTAGGAGAGTCGAATGATACTCTTGGAGCTTGTCCATCCCTATTTGAGCTGTTCCAGTTCGGCTTCCAGCCCTTCCTCTTTAGTAAGCTCGCCTTCAACCTCCATCAATAGCAGTTTTCTGATAAATTCGCTAAGATTTGAAATGCCTCTTTCCTTCAATCTGTCGTAGAGCCAAAGCGGCATTCTAATGGATATTACAACCGTTTTGCTGTAATTTCTGCTACTGCTACTCTTGTGTGTCACACAGCTACTGTGTTCTTCTACCGCTATTGTACTGGACATAGGCTAGCCTCCAGCAAAAATTAAGCCATGACAAAGGAGTGTATGTCACACAGCATAGCAGTAGTAGATGTAGAAGCCCTACCTTACTATTCATGGTCAACCCTCTCCAAGTAAATTCGATTTTTGTACATGAAAACACGGATATTCTTAAACTCAGGTTTATTTTTAACCCTCCATTTCAAAGAGCTCAAAACAACCCGTGGCTTCTTGCTTGGCAAAGCATTCATGTTAACTTCCCAATGGCTGTACCCAGACTCCAAAAACTCCTTGAGGCATTCATCGTATTGAGGCAGCCTTTTCCTAGGCTTGGGCATTTCTTGAGGACTGATCGGTCTTCCATACTTAAAGGACTTTTTGCTCATCTTAAAATACCCCATACATAACATTATCATTTTATATCAGTATAACAGAAAAATATAAACATTTCGTAAAAAAGGTAACATAAATAGAACATCAAAGAACTTTATAGGTATATACGTAAAAGCATAAGACCATAACAGAAAAAGTTAACAAGACTGATTCAAAATACTCGTTACGAAGTTGGAGTCACTTTGAGATATTTTCTATTGTTTGTTCTCCTACCTCAAGCGGGTAATATATGAGTAGGCTTTTATAGTATTGGGTCGATCCCCATATTTTGGAATGTTTCTCGAATGGATTGTTTGAGTGTAAGTTTTTCTATTAGATAGTATTGAAGTAGTTTTATAGTTATTGCGTCTGTGTGGCCTACTGACACAGAACGATACCAGCTTATGTAGACCATTGCTCCTTTATCTATAAAGGCTTTAGCCACTAACGTGTTGTCTAAGCCTTGTCAACCCATCATGATCATTACTGTATTTTGAAATCTGCCTTTCATGCTTCTTATTATAAATAGCTGACTTATCCCAAATATTTTATCCCCTTTTCTCTATATAAGGGAACTTTACACTTCAAAGCTGACCAGTTAATGTTCATAACCATATTTCGAACTATCATACTTTTCAGAAGTGAAAAGCATCACATGCCCTTCTTTCCCTCCGGATTCTGTTGCTGTAGCCCTACGGTCATGGTATTTGAGTTACTTTGAAATTGTCAAAGAATACGTGAGCTCTTCTTGCACGCAATCCAACTCGTCCGCTTAAATATGTTTCTTCTACCCATGAAAGCACCTTTTGACCATTCAAATAGGCAGTAAAAGTGTTCCCACGAACTTCGATTCTTAAGGTATAATCAACATTTGCATTGATAATAATGCTGCTATTTCCAAATGATGGTTGTATAAAAGTTCTGGATTCTCCGTAATTTGGGTTCTTTGAAGAGTATTTAATTATGTCTATTTCGTCATACTCGTTTCCTATTTCAAAGGAATAATAATGTTCATTGTCAATATATCTAAAAACGATTCCTGCTCTATATCCAACTTCAGTATCGCTGAACCTCAACGTTACTTCGATAATACAATCAGTCAAAGTCAATCCCTCTACTGTCGAAATGCCATTTTCAATCAATCCAACTGCAACAAAATACTCTCCATTAACAACACTCCATGACCCCAGATGTTCTGCCCATCCATCTGCTATTCCATCATTAAAATCATCAAAGAAAATTACTTCCCCCATCCCTATTCTTCTAAGCTGAATAAACAATGAAGCACTTATTGGTGGAGCGTGTGATTCTACTTTTAACCAAGCGGTAAGATCTTGTCGTCCTCGTGTGACCCTATAGATTTCATTACTGAACGTAACATAATTAGCTTGATACGTTGCGTTATCTAATGAAAAATCCAGTATCACAAAGTAATTCACAGAAGAATGGTTTATTATCGTTACATTAAACTCTATTTTTTCTCCCGGGTATAGGCTTAGTTGCGTTGGATAAGAAACTATTTCTAGAGGCTCTTTCACTTTAACTGGTATAATTAACGTTTGCCAGATATAGTATGTTGATGCACCTATCCCAAAGACTAACAATGCAGCAATAAGCCATAATGGAACTAAATACTTGCCAATTTTTACCTTTCTCAAAGCATTCTGACCCTAAACATTTATGTTAAAAGTAAATTGGAAATAAAATTTACGGAGAAATCTTCTATGACCGTTATGCTATTATAGGATACGCTAAAGGCGTAAGCTAATGACAGAAAAGTTCACGAATAAATTAGATATTAGGAGAAAAAGGGGAAATTTATTGTTTCATATTGGGTGTATTTCCAGTTGTTTTGATGAATCTCCAGCATCTTGGCGTTTGCATTATTATTCTGATAGTCTTACTTCCTCGGAATGATGTTCCATCTTTCAGACAGCCTGTTATGGTTAATGTTATGGTCGTGAATCTTTCTTCAAATAGTTTGGTTATGTCAACATTAGCCATTATGTAAGAAATAACTTTAGCCCTGTCAAATTTAACCATTAAGTCTGGAATTGTATCGTTGTCGTAGTCTCCTATTGCAATACGACTGAATTCTGCTTGAATACTATCGTTTAGCATTACCGAAGAGACATTTATCTCATTTACATCGTAGCCTTCTGAAAGTTCAATGTAAGCCATTATCCATTTACCACCACTACGTAAGTTCAAAGTATCTGGATTGATATCAACTGTAGGAATAATAACCGGTGGTTTACCCAGTTTTTTACTTAATATATAAGCAGAAAAGGCCGCTGCTGCTTCGCCAATAGTTTGATTTGTATAAGGTGGAACACCTGGCGGAAGATCGACGTTTCTTCCGCCAAATCCATTAAGTAAGAAGAAGCCGTTTCCCATAGATACGGCAGAAGCACCATACTTGAAACCTTCTTGTGCCCATGGATCATCGAATTGCATGTAGAAAACATAGTCTGGGTCTACTGACCAGCGAGCAGGTCTAACTGTAATTATTCGAGATGGAAGGCTTATACCCATTCTAGATGCTGCTTTTTCTCCAGTTTCTGTCAAATAGGCACCATAAAGAGGATCCCAATGCATCACAATTTTACATGCAACCTCCAAACCTTCAACTACAGAGAGAAAAGTGTTAACTCCGCTGCCTCCCACCGCAACCATGCCTGAACCCTGGTCGTAATAAAAAAATGGATAACCCACAGTAGAAACAAAGATCCATCCATGATCTTTAACATTATTCCCAAGCTTTACAAAATATGTGTCCCAATTCGGCCAAGAGGGAGGCATAGGCATAATTTCTCCATGTGTATTAATGACAATAACGTTGTCTGGAGGATTATTAACAAGGAAGTTTAATGAGACGAGGTCATTAACGATTTCTACTCTATATCCATTAGCTTCGAACAATGCTTTAGCTGCTTGTGCAATAGAAGTTGAATCTACATATGACCACCAGGTGCCTACTCCATTAATGTCAATTAAGTATACCTCCGGCACAAACTCTGCTCTGGTTGTTTGAATGTTAAACACCAATGTTAACGTGCTTACAATCAACATGGTCAGCATTATTCCAGTAACTACTTTTTTCAATAATTCTCCCTCCTTTTGACATATTCAAAGTTTTAAAATTTAATCCCCAAACCCAAACCCAAACCCAAACACGCCCTCTCTCTCTAACCACTTAGATATCCGCACATCACTCACACACAACACACATCACACACACTCAAACAACAACTAACCTAGGCTTCCACAAGTCCCATTCATTCCTTAAGTATTTAGCTAATAAATAGGCTTCTTCGCTTATGAGGGTTTCAATTGTCTGGCTTTTCCCAAACTTAAACCTTGGAACATCAACCTTAACCTTAAACAATTGATTAAGCTTCTGGGTTAATTCCCTAGTCTTTTCTTTATTCAAAACTTGCCTTTTCCCTAGACGGTTAGAGCTGAACCATTCATTTTTAACCGTGAAATCCTTAGCTGTTAAGTTTTGGCTATACACGATTAGGAAATCGTCTATGAGATAGCGGTATAACTCCATCATGTCGCAAACCAAACTAGGCTTACCAAACTGTTCACTATGAACAAAGCCAAGGTAAGGCTCTAAATGAGCATTTAAAACAGCCATGTAAACCCTAAACTTAAGCATGGTATAAGCCAAATTGAAAGTGTTGTTTAAACCATCATAGGCTTTCCAACCCTTACGCTTATCAACTTTGAAAGGCATCAGCCCAAATATTTCACGGTAATAATGCTCTGAAGCTTTACCCTCGATTGGTAAAAGCCTTCTCCTAACATCCCCTAGGCTTTTAGAGTTTAAACCTTCAATCCTAGACTTGTAAAAGGCTAAATCAAGCTCTCTTAAACCATACTTCCTTAAAACCATATTTTGACCTTCAATCTTGCCATACACTATCGTTTTAGCTATGGCTATGCCCTTACCATTATGTAAGGCTTCATACTGAGCTAGGCGAGTCTTAACATGACTGTCATCATCAAGGCTACGTAGAACCGCTACAGGATTACCATTTCTAGTTTTAACAATTATTGGAATATCCCAGAAACCACATGAAGCCAAAACACCTGTGCTAATGAAATTCCCACTAGAAACAATTATCTCACCTATTTCATTCTCAAATAATGGAATGCGTTCCACATTACCCTCTCTATCCCTAATTACAAAACAACCCTTCTCCATACCTAAATAATAACCGTTGCCTTCAACGTTAATGGTTAAAACCTTAGCCCTCACAAAAGACACCTCAACTTTCTTTCTCTGCAGTTATTACAATAGCCGCTTTCTTGAATCCTAAAAATTGGGATAGTTCAGCCATCATTTTGGGGGTAAAATCGAGGAACGGTTCTGAGGGAAGTTCTTTCCCTTCTACATACAAGCCAATAGTAATCTTGTAATCAGCAATTTTATGGATTTCCTCTTTAACCCTAGGATTTTTCATGCTTTCAAGAAATTTAGCAGCTAAGTAACGCTTTATTTCAACTTCAGCTTTACTCTTGTCTTTGAGACGATACCATGTGATTCTTCTATCTTGAGGGTTTGTTTCACTGATAATTTCTCCTGAAACCATCATCTCCTTTAGGATTTTACTTAAGGTTGATGAACTACACTCAACATTTTTAAGCAATTCTGCCCATGTCTTTTTTCCATCTTTTAACAACAGCCTTATCTGGTTTTTTGGCTCGCTTCTCTCAAACCACTTTTTCCTTCCACTTTTCATATAATTTCCACTCAAATTGGATTTACTTTAATTACGAATTGAATTTAGTTTTCGAATTATTTAAATATTTCGGAACCTCTAACCCATTTAGAAAATAAAAGGGGTGTGATGTAAAATGGATGAAGGTTTTGAATCTACTTTTAAAGAGAAGGTGGAAGAGCTAACACGATATCTAAGCGTTTCAGAGCTTCCAGACGTAGTTAAGGCTAGGCTTGTTAAATGGGAGTTTAAAGAAGATAAACGTGGAAATGAATGTTGCTACATCCACTTAGAAACAGAAAACAAAGAGATAATTGTTCAAAAATTCACACGTAGCACTTGGCTTGAGCTTTATGATAGGCTTAAACGCATAGGCTTTGACAAAATCCAGAAGGAATATGTTACATGGGTTAAGTCTAACGTTGGAAGAGCCATCAACCCTAGA
>CALHLD010000034.1 GCA_938034445.1 uncultured archaeon
TAGGATACTTGTCAGCAAGCATGTGAGCCCACTGTCCTATATTTCCACCATCAATCAAAAATATACTGTCTTCAGCAAATGGTTTGAGCGCTTTAACCAAGCCTTTTCCAGTAAGCTTGCCATCAACCTTCTCAGGCACCCTCTCCATTTTTTCTCTAAAATCAGTGAACCTCTTTCTAGCTTCAATAAGCCATTCCCTTCTAGCCTGCACACCACGTCTAAAGCCTTCCTCCCTAACCTTTTTTAAAACTGAAGCAGGATCCGCAACCACGGGAATGTAGGGCTTTATTCCCTGAAACACTTGCACCGGATCAACATCTATTCTAACAATCTTAACATCTTCACGAACATGAGGTGGGGTAAGAAATCCTATCCTATAATCTACACGCGCTCCAACCAAAATAATAAGATCTGCCTCATCCAGAACTTTGGGGCCACCACTTGCAGCACCAATTACTCCAATAAAACCATCATATTGTTCATCAACTATTCCACGGTCCCAAATTGGAATAACTAATGGTATAGAAAATGTTCTAGAAAATTCTATAACTTCTTTTGCAGAATCCATTCCACAATAAAATAGATTTCCACCAACTATAAGAAGTGGTTTAGCTGCCTTATCAAGTAATTCAATAATCCTATTAACTGTTGTATCCTTCACCTCTCCTAGATGCAAGAAACCCTCTACTAGAATATTTTTAAATCCCGTATTCTTAACTTCTTCTCTTAAAACATTTTCAGGGATTGTAAGGTGCACTGGACCAGGTGTACCTGAAACTGCAAAAGATATTGCTCTTCCAAGCTTATAAGCTAGCTCGTCGCCTGAATTCACACTATCAGAATACTTGCATATTTTGGAAGCAAGCCCTTCCTGATCAAATTCTTGGAAGACACCTTTACCACTACCATATCCACTACTTGCTCCTGTGATAAGGAGGACTGGAGCATGGTCAAAATATGAGTTGACAAGACCAGATAAAGCCATAGCATGTGCAACACCACTGCTTACAATACAGGCACTAAGCTTACCAGTTAACCTAGCATAAGAATCTGCAATATATGCCGCAGCCTGCTCATGGCGGACATCTATAAGCCTTATTCCCTCTCTAACAAGCTCTGGATAAAGAAGATGAAGTCCATTACCGCATAAGGTTGAAACAAACTCTATTCCATTATATTTTAACATTTTTGCAACAAACTCTGCACCTTTCAAGTTTGTTCATACTAGAAATTACATTAGTTTATTTAAACTTTATTATAATGTTAAGATTTTCTTAGGGAAGATTTTGGATGAAAGATGTTTGTAATGATTAATAAGGTAAAAGTTTATATATGTAGATTTTAGATTCTTACAATCATGTTTGTAAGATTTGTTAATCGAAAAAATGAACTGTCAACTTTAGAAACCTTATATAAAGAGGGAAGACCACAACTAGTTATAGTTTATGGGAGGCGAAGGGTTGGCAAAACTAGACTACTTTTAGAATTTTTGAAGGGGAAAAATGCTCTCTACTTTTATATTCCAAGAGGCGGTGAAGAAACCATATTAGGTGAACTATCTAGGATTGTAGAAGATGAATTTTTTAGAGGATTCAAGTTTAAAGATTTTCCAGCCTTCTTAGAATATTTAGCTAAAAGGCTTGAAGAAAAAACTGTTATCGTAATCGATGAATTTCAAAGACTTAGTGAGGTGGAGGGTGCCATTTCTTATATTCAAAAGTTTTGGGATGAAAAGTTTTCTAAAACTAGTTCCATGCTTATTCTCTCAGGCTCCTCAATAGGCTCTATTAAGAGGGTTGCTTTTCATGGAGACGCACCTCTATATGGGAGGAGAACCTTTTCAATTAAGGTTACTCCATTTAAATTTTTGGAAGTTCGAGAATGTTTTCCAAATATGGCTCCTGAAAACCTTGTTAAAATTTATGCAGCATTTGGGGGGATTCCTGCCTATCTTGAAAAAATTGATGAAAAACGTACGCCTGAAGAGAATATAGTTGAGCTGATACTTAAGAAGGGTAGTGTACTATATGATGAACCAGAATACCTTCTTCTTGAAGAGTTAAGGGTTCCCACACATTATATGGATATTCTTACAGCAATATCTTTAGGCAAATGTTATTTAAGTGAAATTGCTGATTTTACAAAGATAAAAAGAGAAAATCTAACCACCTACTTAAATTCACTGGAACTTTTGGAATTGATTTCAAGAGAATATCCTGTCTTGGTTGAAAAGAAACGTTCTAGATATTATATTGTGGACCAATTTTTCGAATTTTGGTTTAAGTTTGTAAGGCCCAATAAAGTTGCTTTAGAACTTGGCTTGGAAAAAAATGTTTGGAACAAAATTTCAGAAGAATTTAATTCGTATTTGGGAAAAGTTTTTGAAAAAATTTCAAAAGAATATATTGTATCTAGAATAAAGTTTGGAGACCTTGGCATAGAAGCTGATGTGATTGGAAGATGGCAGTATGGTGGTGAAGAAGTTGATTTAATAGCATATTCTACAAAAGAAGGGAAAGGAATTGTTTTTGAAGTAAAATGGAAAGAATTGTCTTATGATGACGCTAAAAGAACCCTTACAAGACTTATTGAAAAAAGTTATCACATTAGAGTAGATAAGAAAGTGTATGGTCTAATAGCTAAAAGACTGTCTGAAAAAGGGAGACTATGTAGAGAAGGTTTTTTGGCTTTCGACTTAGATGATTTGGTTTCAAATCAGTTCTCTTATAGTAATACTGTAAAGTAACAGTATTATGGAAGAGCATTTATGCTTAAAAATTTATTTACTCTACCCTATAAGATGTTAAAGTATGTTTTGGTAAAAGGATTTTTGAGAGGAGGAGAAGAATAAGCTTATTGAAAAGATTGCGAAAAAGATTGTAGAAAAACGATTAGAGGTGCCAGCCATTTTCTTTTTGGAATCTATAAAGCCCGTAGCGTTTGTTGGCATTCAGATTAGCTATATTGTTTTTGCCCCATTTCTTTATCTGCTTGGGCCTGAAAGTTTTAATTACCTGAGTGTTTTTGAAAAAAGGGAGGATATAGAAAAGCCTCTTTCAAAGATTGAAGAATTATCTGAAGCTGAAAGGGGGAGAGGGAACTTAACTAAAACTACTCAAAATAAATTATTTCAAGAACTTGTTTATGCCATAATTTAATACCGGATCCACTATCTTATATAAGCCGTCTTCCTTTTCAATAACCCCCATCTTAACAAGTCTTTCAAGTAATTCAGTGAAGTTTGAGCTATCAACTTCCATACCCTCCTCAACCTCTAACGCCCTTTTTACTGCACTCCATGTTGAAGGTTTTTCTGCTATAGTCCTTAAAATCGTTTTATACCTTTTTTCAGCTCTCGATTTGACTAGAAACCTTTGCAGTTCAGTAACCTCTTGTATAGCCGCTTTGTCAAGAATCTTCTCTATCGAATATTCACCTTGGCATACGCTCCATCCAAAGTATGTAAGCCAACCCAATATACCATCAAGTTTTTCAACAGCATTTCTAATAAGTTCCTCATCCACGTTAAGGTTAGCTTCCCTGAATCCTCTTCTCAAAAATTCTAAGGATTCTCCAAAACTAATCCTTCTAAGTCTAACCTCGTATAGGAGTCTACCATATAATGGTGAATCTGGGTCATCAATTTTAAGCAGGTCATACAGCAGCCCTATCTGGGAACCAGTTATGATTACACCAATATTTTTAAGGTTATCGTAGATGTAAGCGAGCATTGTCGGAAAGTTTATAGGCAATACTCTAAGCTCTTGAGCTTCATCTATTGCGATAGCTATTTTTAAGCCATTCTCTTTAGCCACTTGATCAATTTTATCTAGAACGAAGGCTATTTCCACCCTATTTTCTTTTCCCCACGATAAACTAATTGTAAACCCTCTCACATCAACTTCAACCCCTCTTATATTCTGAAGTAAACTGATAACCTTATCTCTAACCCTTACCTCTTTGCTTAAAAAAGAATTTAGTGCATACCCAAACTCTTTTATGAAACCTCTTAATGTAATGTTTCCCTCAGACATAATAATTCTTCTACTATCGATTAATATATTCGGAACATTAAATCCATTCAAAAAGCATCTAAGCAAACTTGATTTCCCCGTCCTCCTCATACCTAACAATAGAATGATGCGTCCTTTATCAAATCCTGTCTTCAATCTTTTAAGTTCTTCTTCAAAATTATACAGCTCTTTAATATCCGTTTTTGGTGCTAAATCAAAAAGCAACTGGTACAACCACCAGTTACTGGTAGTACTACCACTAATATTAAAATTTTATAGCTTAAGAAACATATCATAACATCATTTGAAGAAGTTCCCTAAATTTTAATTTTTATAAAAATATGGACCAGCTTGACGCTATTCCCATTTCCTTAATTTAAGGTATTCTGGCATAGTCTTATCAAGATATACTACTGCATTATTTGATTTTCTGTTAGGTTCCTTAAGCAATCTTTGAGGTAATGTGTCCTCCTCCCTCGATATTCCATGTTTTAGGTTAAACGCTCTCTTCAAATTATATATTCTTTCACCAGCCTTTAGTGCATCTTCAATTGTAATGTTTTCTCCTGTAACAGCATTAAATGCTCTAATAAACCTGTTTTCTGCACCATATCTTGGGTTAACTAGCAGACACCATCCTGCTGCTGTTAGGAAAGCCCACCAATCTTCTATAGTTTTGGCAATGAACGCCTTTTTTTCTGTTGAAGTTCTATCGCCATAATCTTCATATAATCCAATTTCAGGAAACTTTTGTCCTGAAAATTCTACGAACAAGCTTATTCCTTCCATGTGGTCTGCACCAACAGGACTGCAAGCATAGTGTGGCCCACCACCTTGGAACGCTCTTGGATCATGTGCTGGGATCTCTAGACCTTTAACGTGCATTGCATAATATTCTGCACCCTTGCCTATAAGTGTTGCAGCCCTCCTTGACCCTTCAGCTAAAATATTTCCAAACCCTTCTCTTTTCGCAATTTTGTGTACAAGTTCTATTGCCGCATCAGCGTTTCCAAACCTTAACTCTAAACCATCTGTATCACCTTTATCCAAAATGCCTCTTTCATAACATTCCATTGCAAACGCTATTGTTGCGCCAGTTGAAATGGTGTCCAATCCATATCTATTACATAAGTCGTTCAAAAGATTGATTGCATAAATGTCATCAATTCCACAATCGGAACCTAGCATCGAAAGGCTCTCATATTCTACTCCTTCAACTGAACCCTCCTTTAAAGCATATTTTCCTTCACCAGCCTTAGAAACTCTTCTGCAGCCTATAGCACACATGTAACAGCTACTATTTTTTTCAAGAATCTTTTCGAACCCTCCAGGCCATCCGATTTTCTCAGCCCTCTTTTGATCGAATTCTCCAAACTGTTCATTAGCAAAATTGTATGTAGGACTATCTCCAATAGAAATCATTGTAATGTATCCTGCCATCGTACCACCATCTCTTAACCTTTTAACAATGGCAGCAGTATTATAGAATTCGAGAACTTCCTGCATAACCCTTCTTAACCCTTCGGGGTCAGCGACCTCAACCTTACCAGTACCTCTTACCGCTAGTGCCTTAAGTCTCTTATATCCCATCACTGCACCCACACCACATCTTGCAGCAGCTCTTCCAGCGTCATCATGCATTATTGCAGCATATCTGACAAGGTTTTCTCCAGCAGGACCAATGCATGCGACCTCAAACCTTTTATCTCCAATGTCACCACATATCATCCTATCACATTCTCTGGCATCTTTACCCCAATACGCTGAAGCATCCCGCAACTCAATATTCTCGTCGTCAACGTAAAGGTAAACCGGTTTCTCGCTCACTCCAGTAAATATTATCATATCGTATCCTGCAAACTTTAGCATTGGTCCAAAAAATCCTCCAGCACTAGCGTCACCAAAGCATCCAGTGAGAGGTGACTTTGTTACAACAGAAAATCTTCCAGCACTTTGAACCATTGTTCCAGTTACTGGGCCAGTGGTGAAAATCAGTAGATTGAGTGGGTCAAAGGCTCCAGCCCAAGCAGGAACCTCGTCATACAATATCTTTCCAGCCGCACCAACACAGCCAACATATTCTTTGACAAGCTGCTTATTTAAAGGCTCTACAGAAATCTTTTTTGTAGAAAGGTTAACTCTAACAATTTTCCCTCTATAACCAAACCACATAACCCTCAGACTATATTTTAAACAATTTAAAGTTTACTGGCCACATTTTACAAAATATTTTACTGTAAATTTATTGCATGAAATTAGCACCTAAAAATTTAAAAATAATCTTTTAAACCCTTTATAGTGGGTGATAAAATTATGGCAGCAACAGCAATTCCGGCTGTTACTGCCTCCGGCCAACCTGTCCTAATTTTAAAAGAAGGCTCAACCGAAACAAGAGGAAGAGAAGCACAAAGAAATAACATAATTGCTGCAAAACTTATAGCAGAAATAGTAAGAACTTCCCTAGGACCCCGTGGAATGGACAAGATGCTCGTTGACAGCTTAGGCGATGTCACTATAACAAACGATGGTGCAACAATACTAAAGGAAATTGAAGTACAGCATCCCGCTGCAAAGGCTATGGTTGAAATCTCTAAGGCTACTGACAGTGAAGTAGGCGATGGAACAACTTCTGCTGTCGTCCTAGCCGGCGCATTACTTGAGAAGGCGGAAGAGCTTCTTGAGAAAAATGTTCATCCAACAGTAATCGTTGACGGCTACAAGAAGGCCTCTGAGAAGGCGAAAGAAATATTAAATAACATTGCAATAACTGTAGATCCAAAGGACAGAGAATGGCTAATGAAGGTAGCTAAAACCAGCATGGCAACAAAACTTGTTTCAGCAGAAAGCGAGTACCTTGCAGGACTAGTTGTTGACGCAATTCTTTCAGTATTAGAAGAACAGGATGGCAAACTTAAAGTGGATATCGATAACGTGAAGGTAGAAAAGAAGGCTGGCGGCTCACTATTGGATACAAAGCTTATAAAAGGGATCGCATTAGACAAGGAAGTTGTTCATAGCGGTATGCCTAAGAGAATTACTAACGCTAAAATCGCATTACTAAACTGTCCTCTTGAGATCGAGAAGACTGAGTTTGATGCAAAGATAAACATTAACAACCCAGAGCAGATCAAAATGTTCCTTGAAGAAGAGAACAGGATGCTAAAAGCCATGGTCGACAAAATAGCTTCTGCAGGCGCTAATGTCGTCATATGCCAGAAGGGTATAGATGACATAGCACAACATTATCTAGCTAAAGCAGGAATACTTGCGGTGAGAAGAGCAAAAGAAAGCGACATGGCTAAGCTAGCAAGAGCGACAGGAGGAAGAGTTGTAACAAATCTTGAAGACCTGTCACCAAATGACCTAGGATACGCTGAACTCGTAGAAGAAAGAAAAGTAGAGGAGGACAAGTGGGTTTTTGTTGAAGGATGCAAGAACCCAAGAGCAGTAACAATATTCATAAGGGGAGGAACACAGAGGATTGTTGAAGAAGCAGAAAGGTCCATCCACGATGCCTTATGTGTAGTAAGAGATGTTGTATTAAAACCAAAGATCGTGTTAGGAGCTGGTGCACCTGAAGCAGAAGCTGCTACAAAATTACTTGAATACGCTCAAACACTTTCTGGAAGAGAACAGTTGGCAGTACAAAAGTTTGCTGAAGCGGTAGAATCAATACCATTAACTATAGCAGAAAACGCTGGCATGGACCCAATAGACACAATGGTTGAACTAAGAGCAAGACACAGTAAAGGCGAAGTAACAGCAGGGGTAAACGCACTAGAAGGAAAGGTAGACGATGTAAAGAACTTTGGAGTATACGAACCACTGATTGTAAAGGAACAAGTACTTTCAGCAGCAACCGAAGCAGCAACAATGATACTGAGAATAGACGACGTTATTGCAGCAGGAAGACTTAAGGAATCAAAGCCCTCGGGAGAAAAAGGCGGAGCTGGTGAATCATCATCAACACCATCGTCAGAAATTGACTAAATTCTCCAACAATTTATAATTTAAAAATAATTTCTTCCCCTATAATTTTTTTATAGTAATTTTTAAATCCTATAAAATTTGAGTCTAATTGACAGTAGTATGAAATATAAGGTTGTTATAACAGCTCCAATAAATGAGGAAGGAATAAGATTGTTAGAAAAGGAGGCTGAGGTCTTCATTTTTCCAAAACCTCCAACAGTGGAGGAACTTAAAAAAGCAGTTGTCGACGCAGACGCACTACTAGTTACAATGAATGTTGAAAACATAAACCGAGACTTAATCTACTCAGCACCAAAACTCAAGATTATTGCAAGACATGGTGTAGGCTACGATAATGTTGATGTAAAGGCGGCAAGCGAAAGAGGAATATGGGTTACAACAGCACCAGTATTAAGCGAGACAGTTGCAGACCAAGCCTTCGCATTGCTCTTAACATTAGCAAAAAGAACATGTGAAGCAAACCATTTTGTTAAATCAAAAAAGTGGACAGTAAGAGATCCGTTTATCTTCCAAGGAGTCGACGTTTGGGGTAAAACAATTGGTATAATAGGCTTAGGTAGAATAGGCTACGCTATAGCGGAAAGGGCAAAAGGCTTCAAAATGAAAATACTCTACACAGACATAGTAAGAAAAAAGGAATTGGAAGAAAAATTGGACATAGAATATAGAACATTAGAAGACCTACTAAAAGAATCAGACTTCATAATAATATCATGTTCACTTACAGAGCAAACAAGAGGACTAATAGGGGAAAAAGAATTAAAGATGATGAAAAAATCAGCATACATAATAAACATTGCAAGAGGCCCAATCATAGACCATAAAGCATTGTTGACTGCATTAAAAGAAAAATGGATTGCAGGAGCAGGTTTAGACGTATTCTACAAAGAACCACTACCCTTAGATGACCCAATACTAGAACTAGATAACGTAATAGTAACACCACACATAGCCTCAAACACAATAGAAAACAGAAAAAGACTTGCAGTTACAGCAGCACAAGAAATATTAAGAGTCCTACACGGAGAACAACCACTCTATCCAGTAAAAAATTAAATTTTTTTTTACTAAATAAAATATTAATTAAATAAAAAATTTAAGGACCCATGATTGTGAACTAAACAAAAAAAATTTTATATATCTTAAAAAGGATATGTGAAGGTATGAGCGGAGAACCAAAGAAAGTAGATAGAAGGAACTTTCTTTACGCTGGTTTGGGTGCTGTAGCTTTAGTTGCTATTGGTGTTGCAGCATATAATGCAATGAACCCATCAGTAGTAACACAGACAGTAACAACATCCGTACCAACAACTTCAGTTGTAACGACAACAGTGCCAACAACAACCGCAACAACAGTAACAACAGCAACAACAATCACAACCACAACAGGAGTCCAAAAACCAAAACTAACAGTTCTATTCATGTCAACTTATGCGCCAGCAATAAATGACTGGCTAACAGCAAGAACGCTCGTATGGGCTTCTAAAAGGGGTGTAGATGTAGAAATTAGTACAGCATCATATATGGAAATAAAGCCAAAGATTCTAACAGGTGTTGAAACAGGAAACCCGCCAGACCTGGTATTCGGTGGCGGCGACCTTGTCGCTTTGCTCGCAGAAGACCCTAAAGCAAGGCATATTGAACCAGTAGATGATGTGTACAAAGAATTAGGTGAAGACGATATGGTTGAAAAGCTAGTGAAATGGTACACAATTGATGGAAAGAAATATGCAGTAGACCTCGCTTTGCACGCTAATCAAGTACATCTTATTAAATCGTTTGTGACGGAAGTTGGAAGAAAGCCTGAGGAACTAGATACATGGGATGATTATATTGAGTTTGCTAAGGAAGTCAAAAGGCGCCATCCTGACAAGTATCCATTGGGCTTTACTCTAGGTAAATGTTATGATGGAACTGAAACTTGGTACTTAACATGGTGGCCACATGGTGGTGAAATGTGCACTGGTAGAAGTTCCACTGCTGTAAAGTTTGACAGCCCAGAAAGTCGTGAAAACTTACAGCGTATTATTAACTGGTACAATGATGGTCTCATCAATCCACAAATGTTGCAGGCTGATGAAATGTTAAACAATAACGCCTATTTAACTAGATCAGCTGCTTTCATTATAGAGGGCCCAACACCATATTATGCAGCAGTTACAAGAAATCCCGAATTGGCGGGTGACACAATTTTGAAGGTTCCACCGAAGGGACCTAAAGGTAGATTTACATGGGGTTCACAGTGGCCACTCTACACCTTCAGTGCCTCAAAGAACAAAGAGTTAGCAAAAGACCTAATGATATTCCTTATGAAGGATAAAGCAGAATACAAGAAGATGATACTAAGTGGTCTATTGGCTGTAGGGCCAATCTATAAGAGTCTAATTGAAGAACTTGCTAATGATAAAAATGTTGGTCACCTCTATAGTGTATATAAGGACTCTATACCTATTGTTACTTTCTATTCATATCCATTAAGTGAGCCAACTAAAGCTATGGACACAGTTCAAGCCAATTATTTGGTGGCAGACTTATTCTCAATGACTTTAATCGATAAAAAGGATGTCGATACTGCAGTAAAGACTGTTGGAGACCAGATAAAAGAAATATTTAGACGGACTTACGGGCAATAGATTATGAGATTAAGAACTCGTGAGGCGTTAGAAGGCTACTCCTTCTCAACGCCTGCCTTTCTTCTTTTATTTTTAGTATTATTCTTTCCATTTGCATATGTAATCTACATAAGCTTCTTCGAAAAAATATTTGGATATGAACCAGTATTTTCAGGGCTTAAAAACTACCTTCTAATTATAAGTGATCCGATATTCAAATACTCTCTCTATATTTCAACACTTTATACGGTCGTGGCCGTGATATTTAAATTGATACTAGGTCTTGCCTTTGCAATACTCTTTGCACAAGAATTTAGAGGAAGAACAGTGGTAAGGACAGTGGCTGTTATTCCATGGGGTATACCCTTGTTTGTGGTAGCAGCATTATTCTTCTGGTTCTTTGATTACAACCTAGGTCTAGCAAACGCTATACTAAAAGCACTGTTCGGTGTTAAACTGTTTTGGCTTGGTCCAGATTGGGTAATACCTTCAATCATCTATGTTAATGTTTGGAAAGGTATACCATTTTTTATGGTCAACTTCTTAGGCGCCTTACAGACGATACCGAGAAGCTTGTATGAGGCTGCTGAGATTGACGGTGCTAGTGCTTGGCAAAGGTTTAGACATATTACAATTCCTGGTATAAAATATGTTATGCTAATCGTGTGCCTACTCTCAACCATATGGACTTTTGGAGAATTTGACACAATATTTTTCTTGACTAGAGGTGGTCCAGGATATCTTACCCATATTGTTCCCATATACATATATCATCAAGCTTTCTCAAACTTTAGTGTTGGGACCGCAGCAGCTGCCTCTGTTATCAGTGTACCGATTTTCCTAGCACTTATCTCTATAATTTTATGGGCTTTAAGGAGGTGAATAAGTTGAAAAGAAGCACTTCACTTCTAATTAAAAAGATTCTCATATACGTTTCAGCAGTTATAGTATTCTTGTGGACCGCTCTTCCACTTTACTGGATGGTTACAACGGCTTTTAGGCCTGAAAAAGAAATATATGAGGGCCTAGTTATTCCTAAACAACTTAGTTTAAACGCTATTTCCGCCATTTTTGGGTTTGGTGAAGAATATATAACCGTTGGAAGTACAATCACACCATACATCATCAATAGTACTTACATATCGATAATAGTGATGGTTATTTCAACTATACTTGGTGTTTCAGGAGGATATGCTTTGGCTAGGATACGTTTTCCTGGAAAAGACATACTGTCTAGCTTATCCCTTTTCGCATACGTTTTTCCGACAGTCGTTATAATGGTTCCAATCTTCTACCTCTTCTCCATGTGGAAACTTGTAAATTCTCCCACCGGCCTTATCTTAGCACTATTATCTCATACACTACCCTATACGCTTTGGATGCTTCGAGGCTTTTTCCAAACTATACCTATCGACATAGAAGAAGCTGCCTTTATAGACGGTTGTAACAGAATTAAGACAATAATTAGAATAGTATTTCCATTATCCACTCCAGGAATTGTTGCAACAGCAACATATGCGTTCATATTGGCTTGGAACAATGTTCTATTTCCACTTATACTCATATCTAGGACAGACTTGCAGGTTGTATCTATTGGAATATTGAATTATATGAAGGCTGACTTTGTTCCATGGGATAGGCTTATGGCTGCAAGTTTTATTGCAACATTACCTCCAACATTACTCTTCTTCGCAATACAGAGGTACATTGTTGCAGGGTTAACTGCTGGAGCTGTCAAAAGATAGAATAAATTATTTCTTTTCTTCTTTTTTTAAAATTTAAATTATTGATTCTATAACTTTATAGATGATGTAGATTGGAAAAGCCAGTCGTATTAAATATGATTCTAGGCAAGCCTGCTGAACTTTTCTCAGAAAATTTTAGAAGGAAGTATGATTTTCGGCAGAATCCATTTGGTAAATGGTTAAATGAGGAGGAACTGGTTAGCGTAATTAAGGATGTTGACGCTGTCATCGCTGCAAGTGAACCATATACTGCTAGAGTCTTTAATGCTGCGTCAAAACTTAAAATTATTGCAAGGTTTGGGGTTGGATACGATAATGTTAACATTCAAGAGGCTACAAAGCATGGTGTTTTTGTAACAATTTTGCCTGGTGTTAATGCTGAAACTGTGGCAGAACATACTGTGGCACTTATTTATGCTGTAGCAAGGGGTATTGTGGATTGTGTTAAATCAACTAAACCAGAAACTTGGAGTTTGGTGCAGAAAAAATATTATTCAACACACACTCCATTTGAGCTTTATGGAAAAACTTTGGGCATAATAGGGTTGGGTGCTATTGGAACAAAGGTTGCAAAATTATGTAGTGGTCTTGATATGAAAATTTTAGCTTTCGACCCATACACTAAACCTGAAAAGGCTAAGGAAGTTAATGCTGAACTCACTTCCTTAGAAAGGCTTTTGAAGGAAGCGGATGTTGTCACAATACACTGTCCCCTTACTCCGGAGACAAGACATTTGATTGGTGAAAAAGAACTTAGTATGATGAAAAGGAATGCTGTACTAATTAATGCTGCACGTGGCCCTATTGTTGACGAAAAAGCACTTTATAAGGCTTTGAAGGAGGGTTGGATTCTTGCAGCGGGACTTGATGTCATGGAAAAGGAACCTCCTGAACCAGATAATCCCCTCTTTACCTTAGAGAACGTAATTATCACACCACATGTTGGAGGTGCTAGTTTAGAAAATTTTATGAGATGTGACGCCATTATTGAAGAGCAGATAGAGCAGGCTTTAAGAGGCGAAGTTCCAAAATTTGCATTAAATCCTGAAGCTATAAATTATGTGAAGAGGTAGGTGTAATATTTTGGATCATAGGGAAAGATTTTTTACAGCACTAGACCATAAGGAACCAGATTATGTTCCAATAGCAGACTTAAGCATTGACCCCCCTATTGTTGAGGCTATCTTAAACAAAAAACTTGGCTTTGGATTAACAAAGTTTGGTGAAGGTGTTTCTGAAAAGGGTGCTAGTAAAGCATGGTATTCTGCAATAAGCTATAGGAGGGCTTTAGTGGAAGCGTGCATGAAACTTGGCTTTGATGGAGCCCCCTTTATCTCTGACTACTCGCTTGTGACAAAAGATTATGAGCCAAAGTTCGTTGATAGAGGAAAGTTTGTTGACCAGTGGGGTAGAATAATGCAGACAAGTGAGAGGGCGAAGACAACATATTTTGTTGATGGAGTAATAAAAACTCCTGAAGATCTGGAGAAGTTTGAACTTCCAGACGGTTTTCATCCAGATATTATGGAAATGATGGAAGAAATAATAAGACCTTTTAAAGAAGAGGATATTGTTGTTATGGGTCAAGTTCATAGTGGATGGCATATGGCTTTCCAAGCGAGAGGTGGAATTGACAAGATTTCTATAGACTTTTACAAGAATCCTGATTTTGCTAAAAGGCTTTTAGAAAAGTATGCTAAAGCTTTCCAGAGGCTTACTGAAGCAATGATTAAGGTTGGTGTTGAAGTGATATGGGTTACAGACGATTATGCTGACAACAATGGTCCACTAATAAACCCAAAACTTTTGAGACAGTATGAGTTCCAAAATTTGGCGAAAATTGTTGAAATCGCTAGAAAATATAAGGTTCCTGTTATGAAGCATTCAGACGGTAACCTTTACATGATAATAGAAGATATTATTCAGACTGGCATTACTGGATTACATCCCATTGAACCTGGAGCCATGGACTTAAAGGATGTTAAGGAAAGGTATGGGGATAAGATATGTTTGGCTGGAAGTGTTGACTGCAGGTATATTCTACCGTTTGGAAGTGAAGAGGATGTTAGGAAAGAAGTTAGAAGGTGTATTGATGCTGCTGCAAAAGGAGGCGGATACATACTAACCTCAAGCAATTCTCTTCATGCTGATGTTAAGCCAGAAAACATTTTCATAATGGTAGATGAAGCAAGAAAGTATGGAAAATATCCGATAAAAAAGTTAGATTCATAAAAATTCTTTAAACCAACTCTAATTTTTATTGCCCAATCATATGCTCAAGTTCTTGTAAAAATCTGTTATTCTGTTCTCTTGTCCCAACTGTTACCCGTAGGCAGTTTCCAAGTCCTCTAACATCGCTTAAGTTTCTTACACATATTCCTTTGCTAAGAAGTTTTTTGTGAACAATGTTTGCATCTAGGTCTTTAACTCTAAATAGTATGAAATTAGTTTCACTAGGATATGCTTCAATTTTTTCTATAGAACTCAATAGATTGTAGAGTCTTTCTCTTTCCTCTACAATTTTTTTAACCCATTCTTCCATTTGCTGAATGTCTGATAGTGCTATTGCACCTAATTTGATAGAAATTACGGTTAACGAATTCGGTGGTCTTACAAGATTCAATTTTTTAACCGTTTCCTCGTTAGCTAACAGGTATCCAACTCTCGCTCCAGCCAAAGAAAACGCCTTTGAAAGTGTCCTAATAATAACTATGTTAGGGTACCTTGAAATTAAGTTTGCAGCCGTTTTCCCACAATATTCATAGTATGCTTCATCGACTACAACCAAGCTATCCGTTTCCTCTACGATGCCCTTTATCTTCTCTATTTCAGTAAAGTTTCCTGTCGGATTATTCGGATTACATAAGAATATGACATTAGCTTTTTCTCTGTCACATACTTGGATAATATTTTCTACATCATCTTCAAAACCATGTGTCTTTCTTGGAACCTCAATAACTTTTGCTCCAGCTAACTGAGAAGATATTTTTAGCATAGAATATGTTGGCGCTGAAATTATAACCTTGTCCCCATAATCTATGAACGTTTTTGAAACTATATCTATTCCCTCATCTGCTCCATTGGTTATCACGACACAATCTTCTCTAACATTGGCATACTTGCAAACTTTATCCAACAGTTCAGGATATCTTGTATCAGGATATTGGTTTACCTGTAAGCTTGGTAATATTTCTTTAAGTTTACTTAACCATTTTTTTGGAACAAAAGGTGACGCGTTTGTGTCAAGCCTTAAAACTTTCTCAACAGGAATATTAGCCATTTTAGCAACTTCCTGGCTGGAAATTTCCCACTCGTAGGGAACAAAATTTTCGAATACTCTTCGAATCTTCATTACCCTAGCCATTAAATTTACAATATTTTATTCTTTTTGTAAAAATCGCTTTTTTAAATGCCTTTAAATTTTTTAAACTATAAATTAGTATTTGGTAGAGTGCGGATGTTAACTGAAGTTATAAAGATAGACCCATTAAATCCCAACCCATCTATTATAAAATATGTTGCTGAAATTATTGTAAAAGGTGGGCTTGTCGCTTTTCCAACAGAAACTGTTTATGGTTTAGGCGCCGACGTTTTTAACTCCAGTGCAGTAAGGAAGATTTTTGAAGTAAAGGGTAGGCCTATCGATAACCCTCTGATTGTTCACGTATCAAATTTAGAACAGCTTGAAAGGGTTGCCTATGATCTTCCAGATAAGGCTTTAAAGCTGATAGACTACTTTTGGCCTGGCCCTTTAACCTTAATCTTCAAGAGAAAAGATGAAGTTCCTCCAGAAGTTTCTGCATACTTGCCTACTATCGCTGTTAGGATGCCCGCTAACCCTATAGCATTGTCATTAATTAGTGAATCAAAAACTCCTATCGCGGCCCCAAGTGCGAATATTTCTTCTAAGCCGAGTCCAACTTCAGCTGAGCATGTAATAAAAGACTTGTACGGTAAGATTGATGTAATTGTTGATGGTGGAGAAACATTGTATGGTGTTGAATCCACAATCTTAAACATACAATCAGATCCTCCAAAACTTTTAAGGCCTGGTGCTATACCGTTAGAAGAGATTGAGAAGGTAGTTGGACGTGTGGATGTTAGTGAGGCTGCATTGGCTGAAAAGCCTTATCAGCTTATTGCCGAAGCCCCTGGAATGAAGTATAGACATTACGCTCCTAGGGCGCCAATGTTTCTTGTTGAAGGTGAAATGGACAGGGTTGTCGCCAAAATAATTGAGCTCGCTAGAAAGGATATGTTGAATGGATTGAAGGTGGGCGTTCTTGCTACAAAAGAAACCTGCAAACTTTATCCCGAATCCTTAAATGTTATAGTATTAGGTTCGATAAGTGAACCATATACCATTGCACATAATCTCTTTAAAAGTTTGAGAATGATGGATGATCTTAATGTTGACAAAATATATGCTGAAGGCTTGCCTATGAAGGGTATACTTTTTGCTGTACAAAATAGGTTAAGAAAGGCTTCAGGCCATAATATTATAAGGGTTTAATGCTTTGAAACAAAGCTGTTCCCCTTTATATAAAATCTTAGTTTTCTATCCAAATCCTCTTTAACACCAACCCTATATGCTGAGACTATTTCGATCTTTTCTTCTTTCAAAGAGCAGATTATTAATTTGCTACTTCTATCATATACTTTTACTCCGTTTAAATCATTTGTAATGTTCAATGCTACAGTCAACTTTCCAGGTCCGTTTGTTAAATTTGATAGGTCATCTATTCCCCTAAATTTTCTCATCATATCAATGCCTTCTATGGGCTCTAATGCCCTAATAAGTACTCCGCCAAAAATTTTATTGTATGCAATGATGTTAAGCAACCAGTTTGCATGAACCATGTAAATGAATGTTGTTCCTTGTTTAAAGTTTGAAATTTTTGGCAAAAATTCTTTTCTAAAAGCAGGGTCGCCTTCGCTATAATAGGCTTCTGTTTCAACAATCTTACCAACCACTTTTCTTGAATCAAATCTTCTAACTAAAGCTTTACCTAATAGTTTCTTGGCAACATCTTCGGGGTTATCAACATAAAACTTTTGAGACAAAACTTTGTACATGAAAAATATCGCCACAGTAGATAATGTTTATGATAGAAAACTATTTTTGCTGTATTAATGTTTTGAGATAGTCTGGTAGCCCAATATGAGTTGCCTCACTCCTTCCTCCAACATAAACAACCCTTAAATCTTGAACATTGGTCCCCCGTGCTCCCGTAAAAATTAGGTCATCAAGTTTTGTGAGAACATTATAAGAATTATGTTCCTCCAACTCTTCAAGCACACTAATTCCCTCTTTCTGTGCTCTTTCCATCGTATAGCCATCCACGATACCTCCAGCTGCATCAGTCGGACCATCTGTTCCGTCTGAATCGATTGACGCTATAACAATATTTTTGCTTCCAGAAATTCTTACAGCCGCAGAAAGGACAAGTTCCTGGTTTCTACCTCCAATCCCCTTCTTTCCACCAACACTTACAACTACTTCTCCACCACACAATAGCATTGCTGGAGGCTTCAGCGGTCTCTCATAAACTTCAATTTCGTTTGCTATGTAGGCTAATGTTTCTCCAACACTTTTTGCCTCAATATCACTTAAGCTTGACGCTAATATGGTTACATTTAGCCCCATATCTTCTGCCTTCCTTTTTGCAGCATATAGCATATATTCTGGACCCATTACTCGAAAGTGATAGTGTGGTTTGTTAGCTAGTTCCTCAAGCTTGAGTGGGCCATATTGTGGATCCGATTTCTCTAAATACGCTCTAACGGACGCTGGAACTTTATCCCAAAGACCATATTTTTTCAAAATTTTGATCGCCTCATTATATCCTCTTATAATTGGCTTAATGTTAACTTTTACCCCTGGCGGTCTTTCGTCAGTGTGTACTGCAATTAATGTTGCATCATTAACATACCTTCTCTCCTTCCCCCTTAATATCATAAGGTTCCATCTTACAACATTCGTGTCCCACATGGTTGCACCCTTATCAAAATATAGCATCCTAGTAGTTTCCCTTATATCTTCAAGACTTATTCCAGGTCCAGGTAAAGCCATTAAAGCTGATGCTCCACCAGATTCGGCAAAGAATACTATATCATCCTTCCGCGCCTTCTTTAATATCTCAAGTATACGCTTCGACCCTTTAACGCTGTCTTCGTCAGGCAAAGGATGTCCTGCGAGGGTGACCTCGATTTTTTTCAGTTCAACCTTTTCACCCTTTTTTGCGTTAATGTGTCCTTCTGTTATATGGTCTCCTAAAACGTCCTCTATTGCTTTAGCCATTCTTTGTGCAGCTTTCCCTCCGCCAACAACATAAATGTTCCTTACCTTGTTTAAGTCAAATATTAGTGGCTCAGTAATCTTGTTCCCTTCTGAAGTAAATCCTGGAATCTGTTTGCAGTCGATCTTTAATATGTTTCCTTCGAGTCTTATTAATTTTCTGACATTATCGTATGGATCTGACGCCTTTAATCCTTCCTCTAAAACCTCTAAAACAGTCCTTCTCCCTTCAATATTACCATGGGCTATAAGATTATCAAAGTTTTTAATAATCCTCATCATCTCATTACCTAACAGTTTTTTCGATTTTAAATTTTAAATAAATAACTCTCTATCCCTACCACTAATATTTTTGGAATTTTACAGGATTGTTCTTGGATCCAATCTTTTATTCCAGGAACATTATCGAAAATGTTGTCTGTGGAGATTATTGTGTGATCTGGAACCTGATTTAATGCTGTTGCCGCATAATATGCGTCAAAGATGGATTTCAAATTATATTGTCTCATTAGAGTTAGCGCTAAAAGGTCGATTTCATAGTTTGTATCAAGAAAGATTAAATTCCTTATTGCAAATAATGATGCTATCCTTGAAATAAGTTCATCAATTTTTAATCCCTCCTCTATACTAACGTAGTAGATTTCATGAATGACTTCTCTTGATGTATAAAACTTTCCCAAAATCACCTTCCATGACTTTTGATATTAGCTTTATTGCAGTATCCTTTAACCAATCATCTTTTTTTAGATAAGCATATAAAATGTCAGTTTCAATCATCAAATATTTTTCTCCTCCTTGCCCCTTCTATTGCATCCTTTCTACCCACTTTTTCAGCCAAATCCTTTAATTCTCTCCTACTCTTCTTAGTAATAATCCATCCACCTTCTGGTGTCTTTGGTAATGGTATCACGACAAGAAATGATTCAGCTGGTATCACAATTGCATTTGTATCTCTAATTCCAACCTCTTTTGGAATAACCATTCTTCCCCTGCTGTCTACTTTAACAATCGACAATTTAACCCCTAAAATGTATTTTGACCCACTATAATATGTTTTACACCATTCATAATAAAATTTTTTAAGAGCCGATAGTTAAGCATGTTTCATGGCACAGAAAATTGTTTTCGCCAATGAATTGAAGACTCTCTGTGAAAATATCTTTTTGTCTGTCGGAGCAAGTAGTGAGGAAGCAAAAATTGTTTCAGAATCTCTTGTAGAATCTAACCTTCTAGGTGTTGACTCCCATGGTGTTATGAGGGTTCCAGATTATGTGAGGATGGTTAAAGAGGGCAGAATTAAGGTTAAAGCGGAAATAAAGGTTATCAGAGACGAAGGGGCAACGATTTTAGTTGATGGCGATTTTGGATTCGGTCAGGTTGTTGCAAGAAAGGCCGCTAATCTTGTTTTGGAAAAGGCGAACAGCTATGGTGTTGGCGTTGTAGGTATAGTACGTTCAAATCATATTGGTAGGCTTGGTGAATATACGACTCTTGTTGCAGAACATGATATGGTTGGGCTAATGTTTTGCAATAGTGGTCCTAAAGGTGGTATCGTAGCACCATATGGTGGTGCCTTAAGAAGATTTGGTACAAATCCTCTTTCTATAGCCTTCCCTAGTCATAGTAGACCCTTTCTGCTTGATTTTGCAACTTCCATAGTTGCCGAAGGTAAGTTGAGGAGAAAATATATGTTGAAGGAAAAGGTTCCTGAAGGTTGGATAATCGACGGAGAAGGTAATATTTCAACAGACCCTGCCGACTTCTATGAAAGAAATGGTGCACTTTTGCCTTTTGGAGAACATAAAGGATACGCTCTTTCAATGGCTGTTGACGCATTGGGAGGTATATTGACGGGCGCTCATTTTGTATCACATCCTGAATTTTCTGGTGGTAACAATGCACTTTTGATAGCGTTAAAGATATCCAGTTTTAGGCCAATTGACGATTTCAAGTCAGAAGTCGACGAATTCTTTAAGGTGATTAATAGTACTCCTCCAGCGAAAGGCTTCCAAAGGGTTGTGGTTCCAGGTGAAATAGAATATGGTATTAGGGAAAAAAGGCTTAAGGAAGGTATTCCAATAGATTTAGAAATTTGGCAGCGTATTGAAGATGTTGCAAAGGAACTTGGTGTACCAATTTAATGCTAAAAAATTAAATTTTTTATAGGCAGTGTCTATATTTTAACGATAGGGTGGATAAAATTGTGGCGGATAATTAGGTCTAAAGAATATTCTTTTGAGCCTTATGGTAAAGGTGTAGCTGATATAAAGAGACTCATGCGCCAATCTTCTGCTGAAGGTAGATTTGAGGGTCTTGGACTTTTAAGAATCCCATCAAATGGTATATTCCCTAAACATGTTCATCCAGAAAGGGAAGAAATATATTATGTTTTGTCGGGTTCAGGTATTCTTATGATAGAAGATAATGAAGTTAATATAATGGAAGGAGATGCTGTTTATATTTCTGGAAACGTTCATCATGGTTTGAAAAATGTGTCAGAGAAAGAGTTGATTGTATTTTATACTACAGCCTTCAAGTAACCCTATTCACTTATTAAGTTTCTATCTCTAAAGGCTTTAGGATTATGTTTACTCTAAACTGTTTCTCTATCCGTTCAAATTTCTTCCTACATTTTTTCATTACATATGCCATTTGATGTGAGGGCATCGATATTGTCACGGTTCCACCATGAGACTGTATTCTTGCTTCACTGTCTGGAACATATTTGTCAAGAATATTGTTTATCATAAGATTAACTCTTGAAACTTTTTTACCACTTTCTTTAATTGGTACAACGAACGTTCTTTCACCAAACACGTAGATTTCAAATTCCACGTTCCCTGTCATAAAGTTTTTAATTAATACTACTGGCCTACTCAAATCTGCTTCAGTCAAGCCATGAGGAACTTTAACGCATGTTTCAAGGGTGTAGACTGTTTCAACAAGCCCCCTGTTTATAAATACTACTGTATCAATTATCGAAGGTATTATTCCAAGCTCTACTCTGCCTATGAACCTTTGTATAGCATCTATTGGTGTGGTCGCATGGATTACTCCAACCATTCCTATTCCAGCTAATCTAAGGTCTGTAAAAAGTTTAAAGTCATCAGTATCCCTCATTTCATCAAAAAATGTATAGTCTGGTCTACTCAAAAGAAGGATATCGTGTAATTCCTCTGAAGATGACTTACTTTTAGAATAGTGTGTCACAGAAGGTGGTAGATGAAGGTCTCTGGGCGATTCTATAGTCTTTATGATCTTATTTTCTCTAAGATAGTATTTTGCAAGTGCTTGAGCAAATGTTGTTTTACCCATGCCTGGTGCACCCGCTATAAGTATACCTTCTGCCCTCTCTCTAAACCTTCTAATAAGCTCTGGATCGAGATTATAGTCTTCAATTTCTGGTTCAGCTACCTTTTTAGTTATTGTTAACTCGAGTTTGTCAGAGAGAGGTGGAAAAGTTATAACTATCCTATAATCATTTAACATTATAATAGTTGAACTTTCACGTCTTATTTCAAAGAATCCTTCACCTGCTTCAACTCTCTGAAATATTTCTTCAACTATCTTTTCAAGCTCATTCTTGTCGATTGGTTGTGATCCGATATCTTCAAGGCGCCAGTTGCCAGGTCTGCCAACTTTAACCTTTGGAACAACGCCCTCTTTCAAATGAACAGACATTACATCGTTAAAAAAGTATCTTGTATAGAGAGGTGGCTTTAGGTTTGTTCTGCTATCTCTAAGAACCCTTATTCCTAGAGATTCAGCCAACTTTGCTAAACTTTCCTTCGAAGTCATAAGATAAAGACCATTTTCTAGAGCAAGTCTTAAAACAGCTTCGTCTGGATCGTTAACTCCATCCTGTTTTCTAACTTCAATACTTACTCCCTTTTCTTCTGACATAATCTTTAATCTATTCAATTCCTCGAGTCCAACATTTTCTCCTTTCTCAGCAGCTCTTCTAATATTATTGTATACGACCTCAGAAATAATTATCTTTTTAATATTATTTCCTCTAGATATGATGTCTCGAGCAAATCCTGATTTTATTGCAGAAAGGTCTGCAACACCTACTTCTGGAATCATTTGGAACCGCAACTATTTAAGATGTTCTTATATAAAAGTTTCTGTAACGTTCAAAACTTATTTTATTGGATAGACTCCGAATTCGCGAACAGTCTTATACATTACTAAAACATTTTCTATCGGAATCCTAGCGAGAACATTATGTATCGTGTTAAAGACGAAACCTCCTTTTGGCCCAAATATTTTGATCCTATCTATAACCTCTTGTCTTACTTGTTCAGGTGTTCCAAAAGGTAGTGTTTTCTGTGTCTCTATCCCTCCACCCCAAAAAACTATCTTATCTCCATACTTTGTTTTCAAATATGAGGGGTCCATGTTTTTTGCTGATGTTTGTACTGGATTAAGTATATCGAATCCAGCGTCTATAAAATCTTCTATGAAAACTTCAACTGAACCACATGAATGAATAAATGTTTTCCATTCCGTATGTTCATGTATCCATTTGTTAACCTTCTTATGATGAGGTTTGAACAGTTTCCTATACATTTCCTTAGACATTATTGGCCCATGTTGAGTTCCAAAGTCCGTTCCCGAAACAAAAACGACATGTACACGATTTTTTACAACCTTATATATTTTCTCAAGATTTTCTAAAGCTATTTCACATTGTTTTTCGAAGACTTTGCTTATAAAGTCAGGTCTCAATTTAAGACACATATACCACTCTTTAACACCTCTAACTCCTTTAGGGTGCTTTAGGTTTAAGCCTGGAACGAGTGCAATATCGCCAAAGCTTGTTCCTCCAAAGTTTGCAAATATCGCATAATCTGTTCCATGATAAAGCTCTTCAGCCATATTCCTATAATATTCTAGCTCCTCATTCGAAATCGGTTTAAATTCTTCAATGTTATCCTCAATCCTAAGATTTTTCCAGTCTATAGGCTCTTGTCTATCTATTGCATCGAAAAAGTATCCGTTTTTAGGCATTTTTGCACAGGGTAGAACACTCTTATCACCTTCAGGGTACATGAAAACTTCCCCCGATTCTGAGGGTTCAGTATTGAATCCCTCTGGAACAAGTACTGGCGTTCCATCGAAAGGCAGTCTCCATGGCTTCCATTTTTCCTTTTTAAACCCAAACATTGTGTAGCAGCTGCTCAATTCAACGACATCAACACCAAGAGCCTTTCTTAAGTCATCTCCAATTTCACCCAGCATCTGATAAGGTTCTATAACCTTCACAGGCGTTTCTGGTGGGTCAAGCTTTAAAGCCTGTCTGAGTGCATAAACTGTGCTAACATGCATTCCAGTTACAGCACTGCCTCCTAAATCTAAAGGTATTCGGTCTGGCTCCATATGATTTAACGCTGCCAAAACGCGTTCTCTAGATTTCATCCCATTCATATTAACTACACTCTAACCATTTAAAAAATTTATTATTAAAGGGTTCCCATATTATATACTATGGTGGAAAGGAGTTTAGACTGGCTAAAGCAGGCTAAAAGAGACTTGGAAAATGCAGAATATGAAATTAAAGGCGGCTTCTTTGAATGTGCCTGTTTTTTGGCTCAACAGGCTTCAGAAAAGGCTGTTAAAGCCGTTTTTCAGAAGATAGGTGTTGAAGCTTTTGGTCATTCAGTTGCAAGCTTAATTAAAAAACTTTCTGAACATTTTAATTTGGACCCAGAACTTATAAGGTTTGCTAAGGAATTAGATAAAGCATATATTCCAACACGTTACCCAAACGCTCATCCTGAAGGCGCACCATACGAATTATATACTAGAGAGGAGGCTGAAAGGTTGGTTGAATATGGGAAAAAAATTGTCGGATTCTGTGAAGTTCTATTATCCAAGATTTAATAGGGAAAGTTTGATAGAATATCTAAAATTGAAGGCGCTTGAATTAAAGGAAAAAATACCATTAGCCAAGCTCATATTATTCGGCTCTTATGCCAAAAATAGGTATACTGCAGCAAGTGATATCGATGTCCTCATAATATATAAAGGTAATAGGTTAAGTGACGATTATCACATAATCTGGGACACTCTACAGCTGCCTGAAGTCCAACTTCACATATATACATTAGATGAGTTTGAAAAATTAAAATCTTCAGGCAGCAGTTTTCCTAAAGAAGTTGAAAAAGGTGTTATTGTATATTCTTGTGATGGAGAATAACCCTTGATATTATTAATTTTTAAGCAGGCATAAAAACTGGTTCACTGTCGAATATAATCCTATTTTCTTCCTTCAACTTTCTTTCAATATGAGGTGGTAAGGTGAAGATGCTTTTATGAACTTTTGGCGTATAAAATTTTAGAGTAGTGACACCTCTTTTCTTTATCTCTTTCTCTAAGTATTCTATTTCAACTTTTTCTGGATCGTACCTTTTTGAACCTATAACAAATCCCCATGTGGAAGCAAATGAGGGGATCCAAACGTGTGCTGCCCTAACAATATTGAACACTTTTGACATAGTATTATATATCGCTGAAAAACAGTCTATACTATAGAAAGTTGAAGTCGCCTGAGTCACTATAATACCATCATCTGAAAGTCTTTGGTAAAGTTTTTGATAAAATTCTTTAGTATAAAGCAAATAGGATGGTCCCCCACCTAGTGGGTCTGTGACATCAATGATGGCCGTATCAAAAGTTGTGCTTGTTTTTTCAACAAATTTTCTTCCATCAGCAAAGATAAGCTCCAATCTAGGGTTCTCAAATGTATTTTCGCACATTTCTCTTAAATATTTTTTTGAAAGTTCAACCACTTGCTTATCGATGTCGATCATTACTACCTTATCTACACACTTGTGTTTTAGAACTTCTCTTGCTGTCGCACCCTCTCCCCCACCAATTATTAGTACACTTCTTGGCTCAGGGTGCGTGAAAAGTGCCGGATGGACCAGTGTCTCATGGTATATCCATTCATCCCTTGTAGAAGATTGAACCTTTCCATCGAGTACAAGACATAGGCCTAGGTCATAAGTTTCAATAATATCGACTTGCTGATACTCTGTTCTACCACTATAAATTATTCTTTTAACCTTATGGATTACTGAAGTATAGGGTGTCTGATGTTCAACAAACCATCTCCAAGGCATTTCATCTGATTGCATGCTTATAGGTTAGCTTACTCAATCTTAAAAATAATTTTTCTAGAGGATATTAATCCGTAAAATTTAAAACGCCAATTGTATCATATATTCTTTGATGGTTAGGGTAAGTTTAAGGAATGTTTCAAAAAGGTTTGGTAATGTCGTCGCTGTTGATAGACTAAGCTTAGACATTGAAGATAACGAACTTTTTGTTATAGTTGGACCAAACGGATGTGGCAAGACAACAGTTTTAAAGCTTATCGCAGGATTAATTAGACCAGATGAAGGAAAGATATACATTGATGAAAAGGATGTTACAAACCTTCCTCCTTCAAAAAGAAATGTTAGAATGGTCTTCCAAAACTATGCACTCTACCCTCATATGAAAGTTTACGAGCAAGAAGGATATTCCAATTTAACATTTGCACTAAAAATCAGGAAATATTTAAAGGATAATATTGTTAGCAGGATTGAAATGGTTTCCAGAAAATTAGGTATAACCGAAGACCTTTATGAAAGGTATCCTGGAGAACTCTCTTCAGGACAACAGCAGAAGGTTGCTGTTGGAAGAGCTATAGCGCTACCGCCACAAATTTTCCTTTTAGATGAACCTTTAGCACATTTAGACCCTCCAACAAGACTTAAAGTTAGAGAAGAAATTAAAACTTTGCACAGGGATTTAAAGGCTACCACAATTTATGTTACAAACGAATTACCTGAAGCTTTCGCTATGGCAGATAGGATGGCGATCATGCGCGAAGGTAGGATAGAACAAGTAGGTAGAGCGCAAGAAATTTATGAAAATCCTGCAAGCAAATTTGTTTCAGATTTTATAAAAACATATGATCTACTTTACAGGCTATAAAATTTATCACATTTGTGTTAAAGTGTTGTATGATCTAGAGAATATTTTCAAATTTAATGGTAAATGTTTAAAGGGTCTTCTTCTTAAGCCAAGATGATGATAGGAGACGTAATAATTTCTGTTGAAAACCTCTCATACTCATACATGTCTGGAAACTCTTTTGCACTAAATAATGTAAATTTGAGGATTAGAAGGGGCGAGTTTGTTGTAATCATGGGTCCTAGTGGGTGTGGTAAGAGTACACTACTTTACACATTTAATGGAATCATTCCACATCTTTTCAGAGGTAAAATGGATGGGCGTGTTATTGTTGACGGGATTGATACAAGAGAAAGTAGTATTTCTAAGCTTAGCCAAATTGTTGGCATGGTCTTCCAGAATCCTGAAACACAGATTGTTTCCTCAACGGTTATCGAAGAAGTTGCTTTTGGTCCAGAAAACCTTAACCTATCCACTGAAGAAATACAGAAGAGAGTTGAGGAAGCATTAACTATTGCACGATTGACGGAAAAAAGAGATTTTGCGACAACAAGTCTTTCTGGTGGCGAAAAGCAGGCTTTAGCAATAGCGTCAGTTATTGCCTTAAGGCCTAAGGTTTTAGCACTAGACGAGCCAACAAGTATGCTTGATCCAGCCGGTGCTGCTCTAGTATCAAATATAATAAGTGATTTGAATAAAAAGTTCGGTATCACTGTTATTGCTGTAGACCATAGAGTTGAATGGGCCGTTAATGTTGCAGACAGGCTTATTGTAATGGATAGAGGTCAAATTGTAATTGACGATAAACCATCAAATGTCTTCAAATTATATGGATTAGTGAAGAGTATAGGTTTTAGGCCGCCGCAGGTTACAGAGCTAGTATATAGATTAAGGGATAATGGTCTTCCAATAGAAGAGTTTCCAATAAATGTTGAGGAAGCTGAAAGGTTGGTGAGGTGGTTAGTTGATGACTGAAGCGATAAGGGCTGAGGGAATAGAGTATGTGTATCCAAACGGTTTCCAAGCATTGAAGGGTGTAAACGTTTCTATAAATGAAGGAGAATTTGTTGCAGTCATGGGCCAGAATGGTAGTGGCAAAACGACTTTAGTGAAGCATTTTAATGGCCTGCTTAGGCCAACTAAAGGGAAAGTTTACGTGTTCGGAGAAGATTCGTCAAAACACACTACCGCTGAATTGTGTAAAATTGTAGGTTATGTCTTCCAAAACCCTGATCATCAAATATTTAGCAGCACACTTTTAGATGAAATAGGTTTCGGTTTAAGAAACCTCGGATATCCTGAAGGTGAAGTCATAGAAAGGGTTAAGGTTGTTCTGGAGAAGGTTGATCTAAAAAAAAGTTTAACGGATAACCCTCATTTTATGAGTATGGGTGAAAGGCATAGAGTTGCTATAGCATCAATACTTGTCTTGGAGCCAAAGGTGCTCATATTAGATGAGCCGACTACAGGCTTGGACTATAAAAGGTCTTTGGAGCTTATGGAGCTTGTTAAAAAAATAAACAGAGAAGGTAAAACAATAATTTTAGTAACACATGACGTTAATCTTGCTGCACAATATTCTGAAAGAGTTATAATATTGAAGGATGGTAAAATAATTGCAGACGGAAGCTCGAAAAAGATTTTATCAGATGCGTCTTTGTTGTCTAAAAGCAACCTTATTCCTCCACAAATAAATCTTCTTGCAAAAAAACTTAAAGACTTAAATGTTCCAGAAGATATAATAAAAGTTGAAGAAATGGTTGATTTTTTACAAAAATATGTTAATTTAACAAAACTAAGTAAATAAAGTTTATATATATAGAGTAAAAGATATACTGTGATATGCATGATAGTTGTACCAGACTATGCCTACGCTTTCATAATACTTGGTTTAATCCTATTCATACTTGGCGTACTTTTACGGTTTTCGAAGAAGGCTCACTCTGGCGCTCTAATGCTTGTAGGTATACTACTGCTGGTGGTGGAGTTAATGGATATTGCTGTCCAGAGTGCAGGCGGTGCATCAGCTTTAGCTGGCCCTCAAGGCAATTTCCTTTTAAACATTGTAGCCTTGATAATAATCGTGGTTGGTATTTTGATAGGATATTTTGCAATTAAAAGAGGTGCTAGAAAATGAAGGGAACAAGTGTTCTTTGGAAAATTTTGGCTGTTGTTTTCATAATATTAGCTGCAGCGCTGGGAATATATGGTGCAATCACATTTGCTTCGGCAGGAGGTTTCGGCGCCAAAAACTGGGTTTTCGGAGTAGCATTTCTTTCCATTGGAATAGGCACTTGGCATATTATTGCAGCACCATTCTGGATTGTTGGTACCATACTGTTTTTTATGGAAATGTTCGGTTACACTATCAAAGGCTTCAAGGTAGTAAGATATAGGTTAAGGTGGGATAGTGTTGACATAGCTACAGCCGCATTATCTGCAGCAGTATATGGTGGTGGTCTAGCAGCTACTGGTGGTCTTACAATAATACCTGGCTTCACATGGATTAGGCCAGCGAACGCCCTTGCACCATTGTTCGGCCTATTATTTGGTGTACCAGGTGCTTTAGGTACTGCTGTAGGTAACCTTCTCGCAGACAGTTTGGCAGGCTATCTCGGCTGGGGTAGCTTAGGTGGAGGTTTTATTGGAAACTTCCTCCTAGCATATATACCATACAAGTTTGTAAGAGACCATTCGCTTAGGGATGCAAGAAGTATTGCAGAATACTATCTTTTTGGAGTTATACTTGGTAGTGTATGGTGCAGCTTCTACATTTCATGGTTCCTATCATACTTTAACACCTTAACTGGTGTAATAGGTCTTCCTCCACTCTTCGTTTGGGGCATATTCTCCCCGTTTGTAATAATCAATAACGCTATTGCCGAAATATTTACTCCACTCCTAGTATTTCCTCTGTTTCCCTTGGTTAAAAACTGGGGTCTACACTGGTCTGACAGAGTGCAGTGGCTTTAATCTCCCCTCAAATTTTTTTGATCCAAATTGAGTTGGGTATACGGTCTCTATAAGCCTGGAAAAAGTATAATGCATAGGATTGATGCTAGAGTAAAGCTTGCCTACTTAGGCTTCTATTTTGCTATAATAGGTTTTTTCACAAATCCACTAATCACTGGCATGATCTACTTAAGCATATTTCCTGCTGCCATTATCGCAAGAGTTTCTGTAAAAAGGCTTCTTCTAACCTTTTACACCTTCGGTGTAGTGTTGATTGTATCATTGCTTATGTGGCCTTCCTATTATAGAGATGTTGGAGTTGTTATATTCGATTTGCCCATATTTGGTGAAGTAACGGACTATGGCTTTATGATAGCGGTAAACAACGTGTTCAAAATAGTTACACCTATCACAGCATTCTTAGTTTATATTTCTGTTACAAAACCGTATGATATTGTGCAAAGTTTCATTAAACTTAGATTGCCCTATAAGGTTGCCTCTATTGTTTCGATCGCATTAAGATTTCTCCCCGTCACCTTTACTGAAACAAGGACTATAATTGAAGCTCAAGCTGCAAGGGGTCTTGACTTAAGTAAAGGTAATATTCTTGTAAGATTAAAAAAGTATACTGCAATATTTATTCCATTGATTGTGAGAATGTTGAAGATGAATGTTGAGCTGGCTATGAGTTTGGAGGCAAGATGTTTTGGTGCATATAATAAGAGGACTTTTATAAATGAAATGAGGATGCGGAAAGAAGATTGGGTCTTCCTTGCCACAATTATATCAGCTTTTATAATATTGATCTTCTTAAGGTACTTTTACAATTTCGGTGTATTATAGAATCTATTGCATTTGATTAAGTTTTACTATACTAGAAAATGTTGTAAGATATGTTCCATCTTCTAAAAATAGTTTTGTCTTCTCATCTATCATGTACCTTAAAATTATTGAATTTTCAACAGCCTTATTTACAGAAATTCCTCCTACTATTCTGTTAAATGGTGGTGTGATAACGAATTTTATATTCTCTTTAGATACGTTTCCTTTAAATTTATTTTTTAGGAAAATTTTGGAAAACTTTTCTCTATCAATTTCTCCAACAATCCATACTGGTTCTGTGAGCTTTAGTCCTGTTGTATCCTTTAATTCAATCAAGTAGTGTCCGTGTCCTGTAATCATATATTTTGAATGGATACTTTCCGGTTGTGGGAATGCGTGTCCATGAAAGAGTGAAATATCTCCATATTTGCATTTAATAATTGCTCCTCTACTTCCAGTTAAAGTGACATTTGATGGTAGAAGTTTCTTTAACCCTCCATCATGATTTCCTAATGTAACATTTACTTCACTAAACCATTTTTTTAATTTTTCAAAAAATACTGTTATCTGATATAAGTCGAAGTTGGATGCTGTTGCAATCTTATGTTTAACGTCACCGAGTATATATAGTGTTTTCGTATTCGTTTTTTTCCCCAAATTTATGATCTCTTGTGCTAAGATTGACGCCCTTTCTGGCACATTCGCACCCTTTTTAATAAGTTCAACTTCATAGCCTAAATGTATGTCTGAAATCACAAGAATTTTTCTTTTACAATTCAATAAGACAGCATGTTCTTTAAACAATATTTTAACATCCAATAGTCATCAAACATATTTTTAAAGATACAATAAGAATTTAAACCTTTAAAATTTTAAATTATCTACAAAACCTTATTCTTGTTTCGAAATTAATGGAAATATTTCTGAAACAATATACATTGATAGTTCTGGGATATCAATTTTAGTGAAAGAGACTACAATACCGTTCCTCGTGAACCCGACTACGTATCCGAATTTCTTAGACCTTGTTACAAGATACCAGAGCTTACCATGAGTGAGATATTCTCTGTAAAGTGAAGTGTTTGCGAGGCTTGAGCCATATAGTGAAAGTTTGTTGATGTTGGGAATGTCTACGTCGTCAAAGAATAAGACTTTAGCATCCTCCATATGCTCTTCATGATACCTTCTAATAGTTTCTGGGTCGATTCTTGCCTCCAGAATCTTTCCTGGAACCAAAAAGATTATTTTGCTAAGCTGATTTGCAATATTATTTGCTCTCTCCTTTTTTTCATAAACTAAAAGAAAAAGTCTACTATTTTCATGAGAATGAAATTCAAAAATTGTTTCATATGTTCTCGGAATCAATTTCATTTCACCTCTACTTGGTACATGAAATGGTATATCATAGCAATATGTGCCCCTTAACATTTTTCCAGTGATTTCAAGGTCCTTTATCTCGTTCGCTAACTCTATTTTCTGTTGGCCTTCAGTGTACTCGTTAACAACTTTAAACCCCTTAAGTTTTAAAGCCAACTCTTCAAATGTAATAAACTCTTGCGAAACAAATATTTTGCAGGCTAGAACCATAAAATATACTTACATTATGATAGTATAAAATCTTTTTTCAAATAAACCTTTTCTTAAGATTTCTTTTACTCACTTCTATAATTCTGTTTACAAGTTCATCCGACAAAATCTTATGCTTTTCCAATATTTCTTCTACATCCTTCAACGTTAAGGTAGGCTCTGCTAGCACAAACGATGCTATACCACCATATTTCTCAATAACTTGAGCTGTTTTCGTAATCCTTCTGTAGATTCTTTTTAATTGTTTAGGCGGCTTTGCCGCCCCCAACCTCATCCTATGTGCCAATCTTTTAATTTTCTCCTCATCTTCTTGAGACAATCCAATCTTTTTTGACTCACACTTTGGACAACTTATTCCATAGAGCAAGTTTTTTACTCTAAAATTTTCTACGTAATTCCAGCATTCTGTGCACACCACTGTAAAGGCTTCCTCTAAAAGTCTTGCTCTCACAACCTGCACTATAATATGTTTCAGCCTTTCTGGGGGCACAATCTCCGTTCTCCTACTTAACTCTTCAATACCAACCCTTGCTATTGGTGAAAGCTCCTCTTCCAAAACAGTTTCTAACTTAATTTCTTTAGACCTTATCATTTCAAGCACCTTTATAGAATTTTCTATATCTGTTTCACTTCTTAAGGTACTTCTTAAAGCCTCTTCTATTACAGCCGTATCCTTTAATGCCTCCATTAACTTCTGTATTGAAATATCAGAAAGTGTTGCCTCCTTTGATATTGCACCAAACTTTTTTGCAACATTAACAAAATGTCTCTTAAATATTCCTGAGCCAAGCAATTCTTTCCTAACAATCTCTTCCAGTTGCTGAGGTTCAATGCCATTTAATGCGTCTACCACATCTTGTTGTGTAAGCCATGGTGCCCTCAAAATAATCCGATATGGGTCAAATTGGACTCCAACAGGGTACCCAAACCTATTAGATAGTATGTAAGATAGTGCTCTTCCCAAAGTTCTGTTTACTAGATGCCCCCAGCAACATTGTACTATAATAAATTCTTTCCACTTTTCTATCGTAACAGTTTTATCTGTGGGTACTGGAAAACCTTTTTCTATATGCTCAAATATCTCTTTTAAACCGTATTCACATTCATTGGGGGGAATTGAATATTCTTGACATATTAGGCTTACTATTTTTTCTTTACCAATACTTTTATGATAATATTCCTCTACTCTTCTTCTTAATATTCCGACTTCCTTCGCGATCTCATATGGTACAGGAATTTCTTCACCGACCCAAAATGGAATCGCGCCCGACGGATCATCTTCCGGTCTAACATGAACTTTTCCATCAGAAATATTCTCAACCCTCCAGATGGCTCCTCTTAAAATAAATTTTAGGCCAACTTCACCATATTCGGTTACAAAACTTTCATCTAAAGTTCCAACTGGCTCACCATTTTCGTCTATAACAAGATAATGCTTTTCTTCAGGTATCATTGAAAGTGTGTTGAAATAGTATTGGTAAAGTGGTCCAATCCTTAAAGGTTTTCTAAAGTTGTTGTCTAAAACCCTTGCAAGAGGCGGTCTCCTTTCACATAAGTACCTTAAAACCATCATAAATTCTTCTTTAGTAAGATTTCTATAAATAAAAGACCTTCTAACTAGCTCGAAGACGTCTTCTAAACTTAGTTTATGTCCATCTAAAAGTATTCCAGCTAACTGGTGTGCTAAAACATCCAGAGGCTTGTCTATGACATGCGTTTTCTCTAGAACCCCCTCTACAGCCCTTCTAGCTATTATAACAGATTCCCAAAAGTCGTCAGAATCTTGAGTTACTATGATACCCTTTGCCACCATACCAATCTTGTGACCACTTCTTCCAACTCTCTGAACAAGTCTGGTAACCTGTCTTGGTGAATTATATTGTATAACTAGATCAAGCCTACCTATGTCAATGCCCATCTCAAGAGAGCTAGTGCAAATTATACTCTTTAATAGGCCCTCTTTCAATTCCCTTTCTGCCTTAACTCTTGAAGATTTAGATAGTGAGCCATGATGAACAGATATTGGAAATTCGCTTTCCCAGACCTTAAATCTACTACCAAGAATCTCGTTTTCTATTCGTGTATTTGTGAATACAAGTGTAGAGTTATGTTCTTCAATCAACTTCCTTATTAACCTAAGACGGGCTACAACCTCTGGGAACATGAAAAGCTTTGATGCGAGAAGGTAGTCTTGGGGTTGAGGCCGTGGATAAACTATTTCAACCTTAAGCTGTCTATCAATTCTAACATCTATAATCTTGCAGCCTCTATCTGTTCCAACAAGAAATTTTGCAACATTTTCAGGCGAACCTACTGTAGCGGATAATCCAATTATTTGAAAATCTTCACCAACGTTTTCTCTTAAACGTTCTAGACCAAGAGAAAGCTGTGCCCCCCTTTTGTCTTCAGCAAGTTCATGAACTTCGTCAACGATAACCCATTTTACAGCTTTCAAATGTTTCCTAATTCTCTTTGCTGGAAGTATTGCCTGAAATGTTTCGGGTGTAGTTATTAATATGTCTGGTGGTGCAATAGACTGTTTACTTCTTTCTAAAGTGGTTGTATCGCCATGTCTTACAGCCAACTTTAAATCAAACCTTTTACACCACCACTCGAGACGGTCAAGTAAGTCCCTGTTTAACGCCCTTAATGGCGTTATATAGAGTAGTTTGATGCCTGGAAACCTTTCCTGGGAAATGATCTTGCTTAAAATTGGTAGAAAGGCTGCTTCAGTTTTACCTGTCCCTGTTGGTGCGACAAGCAAAACATTTTCTCCGCCTAATATTTGTGGAATCGCCCTAGTCTGAGGTTCAGTTGGTTCTCTAAACCCGAATTCTTCTATAGCCTTTTGTACTGTTGACGGAAATAGCTTAAACACATTTTCCATAATTTACCAGCATCAAACCGTTCTGTAATCTCTAACTATATAAATAGTAAAGAATTGATTCACATTTCTAACTGATTTAATTTTTTAAAGTGTGAAAATCATGTAAACCATGTAGACTGCTGTGTTGAGTACTGTAATTATCAGACCATACTTAAAGAATTCCTTAAATGATATTGTTATGCCATAATGTCCTTCAAGATATTCTATTATAATTATGTTTGAAGCCGCTCCCAATAGTGTAAGGTTGCCTGCTATTGTAGAAGCCATTGCCAATGTAATCCATTCAATCTGAGTGGGTGTAGTAGTGCTTGTAGCCTTCAAGTATTCGACATAAAATTTTGCAAAAGGAACATTGCTTAATACTTGGCTAAAAATAATTGAAGATAGTATTATATTAAAAAGTTTGCCTATAATTCCAGAGCCTATTGCTGGTACTAATGAAATTAGTTCTTTAACTATGCTTGTTCTCCAGATTCCATCCATTGTTATAAACATTGTTATAAAAAATAGTATTGTCCCCCAATCAATATGCTTCAAGATTTCTCTCGGACTACTTGATAGTAGATAAAGAATGCTTGCTATCACAAATGGTATAAAACCATATTCACGTACATGCGGTAATCCGTACATGCTTAGTATGTCGTTTGCGAGTAAAATGCAAACTACAAGGACGGTACCGGTTCCCCCCAATATCGCGTCTCTAAAATTTTTTAACTGTTCGCTTGGAATGAAGCCTGTCTCCACTTTTGCATTCTTTATATTAAAGAGCTTAAAAAGTACTATTGGTGTTATGATCAGGTTTATGAATGTTGGAATAGCAAGATACTGTAGAAAGGTTATCATTGGCGTATCCATACCTGAGCCTATAGCAATTAGAACGTTCTGAGGATTGCCCATTGGTGTTGTAACAGAACCTATTGTTAAGGAAAACGCTAGAAGAATGAACATAAATGTTAAAGGTAATCCAGTTGCCCTAGAAAAATAGAATGCAAGAGGTGGACCCATTAATGCCACTGTATCGT
The DNA here is from genome assembly GCA_938034445.1 of uncultured archaeon. GTDB lineage: Archaea > Thermoproteota > Nitrososphaeria > JACIWG01 > JACIWG01 > JACIWG01. Next base: position 35,894 of record CALHLD010000034.1, read on the forward strand.
TGACTGTGAACGCAGCAAGGAGTCCAAACAGGATACTCGATGCCACTACAAGTGTTAACCTACTCTTAAATATCGAAACCCATTTGAATGATATATAGTTTAGTAAGCCACTTGTGTCAGCTAATGCTACAATAGAAAACATTCCAATGAGAAACATTATCACCTGCCAATCTATAACATTGGCTATTTCATCGCTTGGAACTAGTCCAGTTAATACTGTAATAAATGCTGCTGATGCCATGAGAGCCCAAATTGGAATTTTAGCCCTCTTACTCCTTAGAATCAAGCTTACAATTATGTATAAAAGTAAAATTGACGCAATAAACTGGTTTGCTGTAGTAAGCATATTTTTATACCAGTTTTAGGTCTAAGAGTTTGAATTTAAAAGCATTAAATCTATTCTTCTAACTCTCAGAACTTTCTTTTGCGGGCGCTGCAAGCATTAAATTTAAGAGTGACTTCAGGTCTACTTCCACAAGACTTCTCCATCCCAATGAAAGCATTTCACCTTCCCTATTCAAGTAGCCCTTTCTTATAAAACGTCTAATGTTCCATTCCACTCTCCATTTTGGAAGTTTTTCCTTAAGAAGTCTCTCAACCTCATTTATTGGAGCTTTTCCATGTTTTGCTGTTAAATAGCTTAATATGATAGTTAGTGCAGCCATGTCATCAACGCTCATTCCAGATGCTGAAGCGTCCCTTAAACTGAGACTGTCCTTAAAGATCACATAATATCTGGCACTCTCAGCCTCCTCCCCTACTGCTGGTGCTAATATTTCTCCGGACTCATTCACAACCTTTATGGTTAAACCTATTCTCTCAAGTTCTGACGAAAGCACTTCTAAAACTTTTTTATAATCTTTTCCAAGACTTCTTTTTAGCTCCCATCCTTTAACGCCAGGCGCCCTAACTTTAGGCAATAGTAGAAGCTGCAAAGCTTTCCTAACTTTTATCTTCATCTCCTCTTCTGAACTCAATGTTTCTCACCTAACTTTTGTATTGAAATTGCGAGGGATCTAGGTTGCCTTTTTTGTCCTCCTTTAACGATCTCAATCTTTTCCTCTAGTGGTTTTATCTCTAGGCTCACGTATCCCATTGAAATTATGTGCGCTAATAGCACTGCTCTGATTATTGTCTCATTATAATCTTTTCCTTTAACAATTTTCCAGTAATCCACTCTTTCTTCAGCCTCTAAAATTTTATCAAGTTCCATGCTCAATTCTTCAAGCCTCCTATTTAATTCCTCTTCTGTCAAAATCTTCATTTTCAAAAGTTCTTCTTTGTCTAAGGTTGAAAGTTTAGTTTCTTCGACAAATTCCTCCCTAAACCTTTCTGAAAGTGGTAGTAGTGCATTCCAGTAGTTTGCTGCACGGATCATCTCATTTAATGTTACCTGTTCTATCTTAACTATAGGATGCCAGCTTCTTGAAAATATTTCAGCCAATCTTTCAGGCGATAACGTAAGTATCTTTAGTTCGACTATAAGCGGGTCAACATAAAGCGATGATGCCTGATACCTGACCCATTTTTCTTGCAGTTCAACTATTCCGGCTAGCAGTCTTAAAGCTTCAGCGTCCATTAAAATTTCATCCAATTCTTTTAGATTTGGTAAAAGTTCCTTTAGCCTTAGAACATATTCTTTGACATCAACCTTGAATGGGTCAAGGTTTAAACCTATAACTTTATTTAAAATTTCAACTATCTTAAGAATTTTTTGAACCCTTTCACTTTCTTGCAATTGAGCCTACACCACTTTTTCCATCAACTATTTGAGTGACAATATAGTTTACATTGTCGCCGTATACGTTAACTTGGCTTGGTGTTATCACAATATACTGTTTTGGTTCATCTTGAACCATTTGAAATATTGCCCTAAACATTCTTTCCCTGTTAACTGGGTCCATGTGCACATCAAATTCGTCAACTGCAACGATGGGTGATGCTGAAAGCTTTTGGAGTGCAAGAAGGAAGGCAATTGTAGCGGTACTCCTTTCACCGCCACTTAATGTATAAGCGTCTAAGACAGCTGGCTTCGCTCCTCTGAATCCTATTAAAAGTTCAAGGCCTGATTTCTCAAAGTCTTCCTCATTAGTTAATCTAATATAACCGTATGCGTTTAACCCTCTTAGAAGCTCCTGATATTTTGGGTTGACAAAATCCAATATCCTGTAAATTTCATCATGCCAGACTTTCTTTCTTTCTTCAAGCTCCCGTAAAACTACTTCTTTATTTTCTAGAACTTTTTTAAGCTTTTCCTCTAGTTCCATGTACCTTGAATAATATGTTTCAAATATGTTTTTTGCTTCATCTGGGACATCCGAATATGTTTCAAGTTGAGCGTTTATGGAAGAAAGTTCACTTTCTATATCGTTTAACTGCCTTACTGTAGGCGGTCTTGGTTCCATTGCCTCTTTTTGTTTTTCTAAATTTTCTAGTTCTTGTTTTAGCTCATTTAGGTTGCGTTCAATTTCAGCAACTTCTTTCTCGTGAACTCTTTTTTGATATGCTTGGAGTGTAGCATTCGCTTTTTCCTCAGAATATTTTCTTATCAAAGTAAATAGGCCTTCTTCGATTTCTGTAATAGATTTTTCAATCAAATTTATTTCATACACTATTTCATGAACTTTCTTGGTTTCTACATCAGATTCCCTCTTGTAACCTTCTAAAAGTATTTCAATATCCTTCTGTAATAATCTTATATCCTTATTGTCTTCCTTTATTTTCTGTAAAATATTGTTCAACTTAGACAAGATGTTCTCGAATGAAGTCATCATTTCCGAAAGTGATTTAATTCTAGACTCTACTGCCTTTTTGTCAGCATCTAAAAAGATAAGAGAATGGTAACTTTTCTTAAGCTTGTTAAAATTAGAATACATGTCCTTTTCTAGTAGGCTACATTTTTCCTCTGACAAAAGCAGTTTCCTAGAAAGTTCACTTAGCTCCTTTCTCTTTAGCTCAAGCTTATTTGAAGTCACCTCTATTCCTTTTTCTAATTTTATAACTTGAGCCCAAAACTTTTCTCTTAATAGGCTGTCTCTTTTAACTATGAGCTCCTGTTTCTTCACATATCTGTCATAAACGTCTTTCCAGTGAGAGAGCGTTTCTTTAGCCATGTCCATAAGCTGCTTTATGGCCGTTTCCTCGCTAACTAAGCTCTTCAACTTATTTTGCGATTCTATAATCTTTTCCCTATAACCTGTCAAACCTACAACTTCCTCAACCATCTTCAGCTTATCTTGTGGACTTACTATAGCAAATTCTTCAACCATTCCCTGATGCATTATAAGGAGCATGTTGTCTGGATTAATGTTAAAGCTTGAGAGAATCTCTCTAACTTCAGAAGACGTTGTCTCCTTGTAGTCTATTTCAAACCAGTATGATCCATCTTTTCTCAAATATCTTGAAATCATAAACGTATCAGAGTGTGAGAGAGGTATTGGTCTTTTCCCGTTGAAGCTACTGTTATCAAAGACTATTGTTACACGTCCAAGGTCCTTACCTCTTCTAATAAGGTCACTTAACCTTCTAGATCTTTCTGTATAAACTTGTCCAAGTGCAACAGAGATTCCTAAAAGTATTGAAGACTTTCCAGAACCGTTTGGCCCACATATTATATTCAATCCTCTCGTTAGGGGAATTCGAGCATACTCGTATGACATAAAATTTTCTAAGATAACTTCACGAATGTATGTTAACGGTCTTCTTCTTGTATCCAATATCTTTTCTCCTGATTGCAACAATAGAGCTTATACAATATTGGTCTTAAAAGTTTAATTTTTTCTCTTTAACTTTTAGCTTCAAGTCTTTTTTGAATACTTTTAATATTTTTCTGTATGCTCTTAAAAGCATTAACCATTTCCATAAAAAATAGTACTCTTTTAGCCTGTTTCTTCATACCCTCGTATCCTTCAGTTTTACGTAATATCCCCTTCTCTCTCATTAAAGAAAGATGTTCTCCCAACTTTTCTAAGCTAATGTTTAAGCTTTTTGCACATTTGTCGAAAGTTTCTTTTTCAGAAAGTGCTTTAAGAATCTTTAGCTCCTTTCTAGTTATGTTTTCGAAAACAGCTAAGCTTACTAACCCATATTCTTCTAACACATCCCTTAAAGCTTCTCTAACAATATAATCTAAGTCTTCAGGCTCTATTAGATAATAGTAGTCTGGAAACAAAAAAACTTTTACTTTAAGTTCTTCAGCCAAAACTTCTGTAGCTTTGTCAGCATAACCTTTACATATGATCAGAGGCTTTAGTTTAAGCACCATAGAATTTGCGTAAGCTTGTCTCACATCACTTACCCCAATTCTTCCTGCTTTAACTTCAACACAGTATACATCCCCACTTTCATCCTTTGCTATAAGGTCTACTTCAAAAACCTGTGTTCCATTTAGTACAATCTTCTTGTTCTTTTCCAAAATTTGAAACCCCATCTTTTTAAGAATACTCTTAGCTATCCTTTCACTACTTATACCTCTTCTGGACAATAAGCTCCTTTGTACATAATCTTATCCCTCTTTTAAATTTTAAATCCTTTGCATAATGTTAATTAGCCTATTCTATTGAACCGTTCCCGAATAGAAGTTGCCTAAAAAAATCGATGTCGTATCATTCGACGTTTGGGATACAATCTTGGACCTTAAACCTTTTCATGTAAAAATTGCTGAAAAAATAGCATCATATACTTCAAGAGAGTATAAGAGGGTGTATCTTGAACTAGAAGAGAACTATAGGATTTTAAAAGACTATAGGCGACGTAGAATGCTGAAATTTGATGATTTAATTAATCACTGTCTAGAAATTTCTTCAAAAAATCTTGGCATTAGTGTTGAGGTGATAAAAAAGTGTGTCACTAAAGCTGTGCTTGAAGTAGACAGTAGGTTACTCGTTATAGAAGGTGTTCACAATATATTTTCGGAGCTTATTAGGTCTGGTAGAAGGCTTGTTACAGTAGGAAATCTTATTTTCTGGCCAGGATCCTATAATAGAATATTGCTTGAAAGGACAGGCTTAACAGAATATTTTTCCCTCCAGGTTTATGCTGACGAAGTAAAAGTTTCTAAGCCGGACAGAGAAATTTTTCTAAAAGTTTGTGGTGAGCTTAATGTTCTTCCCGAGAATGTTTTACATGTTGGAGACAATAGAGTTGAAGATTTTGAAGGCGCGTTATCTGCTGGAATGAATGCTGCATGGATTAACCCTAAAATGAATTCACATATTTTCGAAGAAGATAAAGGTGTAGCAATTAAATCAATAAAATATTTGATTAAAGCATTGAATAAGATTGAGTTAAGAGAAAAGGGTTAACATAAAATATTAGCTGATCACCTTCTCATATTCTTTTAAGAGCATACTTTTACTATATCCATGGTCTATAAAATCCCATGGAAGGACTTCATCGACTTTCTGTTCCCCTAAAAATTTTGAAAGCCCTTTAAAATCGTTGTTCTCGAAAACTTTAGAAACACTCTCATCTCCTCTCGAAAGAATTGTCTGTACAGCATATTCTATAATATCAGGTATTCTAGCATCTATCTTAAGTCTGCTTGTTTCTGATTTAAGATACTCTATCTTTCTTTTAAGCTGATTTAACCCTTTCTTAACATTTTGAAGTCCTCCAAAGGGAAGCCATTGGAAAGGTGTGTGCGGTTTTGGAACAAGCGGGTTTACTGAAATCTTTACTGCACCAACTATTTCTTTAACTTTATTAGCTAAATTCACTATTTCTTTAACATCATCCATTTTTTCATTCGGTAACCCTATCATAAAATATAGTTTTATTTTATTAAATCTTTTCGAAGACGTCTTTGCTGCATTAAGGATGTCGTCTGAGGTAATACCCTTCCCTATAATCTTCTGTAAATGTTCGGATGCTGTTTCAGGCGCCAAGGTTAACGTTTTCAGTCCCCCTTCATGCAGAAGTTCAATGAGTTGCTCGTCAACAGTGTCGGCTCTTATAGATGATGGTGAAACATTAAATCCTTTTCCCACATAATATTCTAGCATTTCAATAAAATTTGGGTTATCGGTTGGTGATGGTGCAACTAAAACAACCTTTTCAACACCTTTTAAATCAGGCATATCATTCAAGTTCCTCCATCTCGGTGGCGAATAGAGGCTTCTGACAACACAAAATCTGCATTTTCTTATACAGCCTCTCCCTATTTCTAGAATAAAACATCTGCCATACACTCCTTTTCCTACTATTTCTGTGGGTATATGTGTGCCAACTTTAGCTTTAACTCTTCTAACTTTATCTTCCTTTCCTGTGTAAACGCCCTCTATTCCAGAAAGCTCCTCCTTAGATTTAGCTTCAAGTATTTCGCCAACCTTTTCCTCAACTTCTCCTATAAAAAATGCATCAAAATATCCTGTTAATGGTTTTGGGTTTATCATAATAGCAGGGCCGCCTGCAATCTTTAATCCCTTAAAATTACTCTTTTTTAGAATTTCTATTGCCCTAAAATAGTCAAGCTCATATTGTAAACTAAATAGTGCAATATCAAAATTCTGTAATGGAGTCGAATTTTCAAAGCCTCTTATCCCTTCAAAGATATCGTAATAGAATCTCTCACAGTATGCGTTGTTTTCGAAAACCTTTGAATATATTATTTGGAGGCCAATATTTGATATTCCTCCAACATATTTGTTTGGATATACTAACGCAACTCTTTTCATTCCCCTTTTATACTTTCTAATAAATGGGTTAAACTCTATTTTTCTTAAAGCTTCTATTTCTTCTATTCCTAGACTTTTAAGTTTCATAGTCTACGCACTTTGGAGATTTTAAGACATTAACAATATCTTCTTATACTAAGTATTTCTTTGTAAAGGTTATCAAGTATTTGCTGATAATCCACTTTACCTTCCTCTATCGAATCCATGATCTTCTTTAACTTTTTTGTAGTTTCTTCTGAAATAAATTCATAGAATCTTTTGTTTAGGTAAAAGTATACTTGATACCCTTTCTTTGTTGGAATTATATCCCTTCTATCGTTCTCCTTCACATATCCTCTTTGAAAGAGGGTTGTAACAATTTTTGCATATGTTGATGGCCTACCGATATCTTTTTGTTTCATTAACTTTATTAGGTCTGATTGCTTTAAAAGTGAGATTGTCGGCGCTTTCCAACTTCTTATACTTACAGCCTTAAATTCTCCTTCATCCACTTCCGGAATAAGACTTATCTTTTGGACAAGATTGAATCCTTCTTCCAATATCCTTATGTAGCCTTCAATAAACTCAATCTTGTTGTTAAATCTAATCTCATACCTTTCTTTTAGCACCTTTACTTGTTTCATTTGGCTTGCTATAAATCTTCTAAATATTTGATCATACAGCTGAAGGTGTTCTTGTGTGAGTTTTTTCGCAAGCTTTATGCTTCCTAGAGTAAGCATATGCTTTAATCTTGTAGCGTCAATTGGTCTAGTTGGCCTTATACATTCGTGAGCACCCTCCTTAGACCATTCTCTTGGCTTAAAGAAGGTTTCATTAAATTTGTCAACTATATACTCTTTTGCAACATTTTGTCCAGTAGGAGAAACTCTTATGCTATCTGTTCTATGGTATGTTATTAATCCTAATTCGAATAAATCTTGTGCAATACCCATAGTCTTGTGTACGCTAAACTTTAATGCAATAGCAGCCTCTTGGAGTAATGTGTCTGTAGAATATGGTGGTGGTGGATTAATTTCTATTTCCTCCTTAGACATGCATCTTACATGATATTGTGTCGTGCGCAGTTTTTCAACTTCCTCCTTAACAGCACTATCCTCTATTAATGGCTCTTTTACAATAAATTCCAGTCCATTTTCTAATACTATTTCAAAGAATGTCTGGAAACTTTTTCTAGATTCATTTGCTCGATTAATAATCCATCCTAGAACAGGTGTTTGCACTCTTCCTGCTGAAAGTGTCTTATCGTTAAACCTATCCCAAAGTTTTGCGCTCAACTCGAAACCTAGCCATCGGTCTTCGATTCTTCTAACCATCTGTGCCTCTACAAGTCTCATATCCATATTTCTCATGTTTTTTAACCCATTCACTAAAGCTCTTTTTGTTATTTCATGAAATTCTATTCGTTTTATTTGCGATGTGTATGGTGAGAGTACTGTTGCTATATCCCATCCTATCTTTTCTCCTTCGGCGTCTGCGTCTGTACCTATTAATATTTGGTCTGTTTCTAGCGCAAGTTTTCTTAAAGCTTCAACTATCTCGGCTTTATCAACTAACTCTTTTTGACAATATGGACACTTTTTCACGGGTCTAGTGAAAGTCTTTTTGCATTTTCTACAAACTTTTATAGTAATGTACGATGGTACAAATTTTCCATTTAATTTTATTACACCATGTACACTATTCCTTCCCAAATCGTATGTAGGTAAATCGAAAATATGTCCTCCACTTGCAGTTATGTTAAGAATATAATCGCCTGTACTCACCTCATAAACTGTTAAGCTGTTAACTATTCTTTTACTCGGTTTTCCAAAGAATCTTGCAATCGTTTTAACCTTGTTCGGTGATTCGACAACTAAGAGTGCCGTTGTTATAGGATCTTTAAATTGTGGGCTTATTGTGCCCGCCATAAGCATTTTTATTGTAGCCCTATCTCTGTCAACTTCTTCCAAAATTTCATTTAAGTTTACTTCATTAAAATTTTTCCACTCTATTTCTTCAGAAAATAGTCTAGATTCTTTAACGAGTCCATTAAATGCTTTTTTATCATCAACAATTGTGACAGAAATTCCTTTTGAAATCCCTCCAATAAACATTCTTGATGTTCTTCCTGAAGCCTGTATATATGCTACAGTATCGGGTACAACCAAAAATGGTTTATCTTTTTCCGAACTTATCGTTATATTCGGAGAAGATCTAACTTTTTCTATAATTTCTTTCTTTGACAAAAGTTCTATAAGAAACATTCTTATCTTTTCTAACTTTTCTTTTATTGCACCCTTATAGCCTTCAAGTCTAACGTTACTATACATTGAATATAAAATCTCTTTTATAACATTAGATGGCACTTGATGTAATATGTTCCTTAATTCGATAATATATTTTTCAATAAGCGCCTGTTCCTCCTCTCCCACAAGTTCCTTTAAATGTGAAAGTAGGATTATAGCACGGGTTGGAGTGAAATCCTTTTCCATATCAAGGCTTATCCTAAATTTAGGTACTCCCGCAAATATAGCATACCTTATTGCATGCGGTAAATCTATTCCTCTTGCAAGAGGACTCCTATAGGATGCAATTCCAATTAAAAGCTCAACCTTACCTGAAGAAAAATCTTCTAAAATTCTAGCTTTAGCCCTATTATATAATGAAACACTAAATTTTTCTTTCAATAATCTCTCATATAATCTTTCAGCAAATTCTAGACCTTTATCCATTGGCACAAATATGATTCCACCAGAGCCGAGTAGCCTAACAAGTTGCACAACCTTTTCTTCAACATCTTCATTGTCTTCAACAAAAAGGTCTTCTATATTTCTAATAAATTCTATCCTGGACCCGATTTCGAAGCCCATGAGTTCCTTAAACAACTTTATTCTCTTAGTCCTTTTTGCTCTCGGAGACGCACCTGACACTATAATATTTCCAACCCTTATACTGTTCACGAAATTTTCTATATTCCTTTTTATGCTATCTATCTCATTTGCTAACTCTGTTACATTTCCACCTTTTTTTAAATTTTTTTGATATTCTCTTCTGAGTTCAATTAATCTAAGCCCTTGAGCTATTATTTTCTTCTGAAAAACCTGCCAAACTTAGCACTTTATCAACATTTTTTGACGATTTTAATAGTGCGTCAACATCGTCTACCACAATTAAATCGAAAATATCTCCATTTACCATTTCAAAGTTTTTTGAAAGGAAGGCTGATGTTGTAACCAATATGTGATACTGTCTACTAATAATCGTTTCTTTCTCCAATTCCTTTTCCTTTTCACTTAACATTGAATGATATCTTGCAATTTTTACTGTCGCCCCAATTTTTTCTAAAAATGATATAATTCTTTGATAAGTTTGTTCTGCTAAAATTGCAGTTGGAACAATTATGTAGCATTTTCTGTTTTTTAGAGCATAGTAGAGTGAAAGGATTATTCCAAAAACACTTTTACCCATCCCTGTTGGAGCTATAATTGCGAAATTTTTTCCAGAAAATATTCTTTTAGCCCACGTTCTCTGGGCACTCCAAAGCCTACTTCCCGTAGTCTTGTAAAATAAATCATTTAACTCCTCTAACTGTATTTCAATTTTGTATAAGCTGTGCAAATTTTTTAACGAACCATGCTCTTTCAAGATTTCTAAAATATATGATAGTGTGTTTTTTCTGTCTCTTATAAGTTCTAAAATTTTTTCATCAGGTAAAGGCAAACATTTTTCACATGGAACTTTTAAAGAGAGTCTATAATCGTTTATATCGTCTCCACAGTTTGGACAAAGTTTTAGAAAGATAGCTTTCATCTATTATGTTCCAAATTATTAATGCCTATAACGTATATAATTTTTAAGGTCTAGTTGGTATCTAAACTAAAAAGAAGTTAAAGAGTATAATAAAGTAACATGAGTTGGATCCATTTTTAGATGAGCTTGCAAATATAGTTCTCGCTGAATAAGATTATAGCCTAATTTTTGACTGTCAGTGCTAGACTGAAATATCTGATACAATTGCTTTTCCAATGCGAACTATGTCCTCTGTCTTTATCTCTAAAAGCTTTGTTCTAGAACCTCCACCACAAAATACTGTTTTATATGAAAGTAGGCTACCATCCATTACTATCTTCATTGGAGTCTTATGTCCTATTGATGGTGTACCACCCGGGGGATATCCACTTACCTGTTCAGCTTGTTCAAAAGGAACAAGGCGTACTCTTTTTACACCAAGAACCTTAGCAGCCTTATCTAAATCAACCCTCTTATCTCCTGGAACAATAAGTAGGACATATTCTCCTGAATCAGTTTTTGATACAAGATTTTTAGTGAGCCTGTTTAATTCGATTCCAGCAGCCCTTGCAGCATCAGCAGTATGTATTGTCTCAGATTTCTCGATAAACCTATACCATACACCATTTTCTTTCAAAAACCCTTCTAAATCCATACAACCTTCTCTAAAAACAAGTTTATTTAAAAATTAATAAAACTATCATAAACATATATAACCTCAATAATTTAATAACCTTGCAGTGATGTAGATGATTAAATATATTAGCAAAAAGAATATAATATACAAGTTTAGTTCAAAAAATAAGCCTGTAGAAACTGCTTTACCGGGTGACATGGTTATTTTTGAAACAATAGACTGTTTGAGTGAACAGATTAGGAGTGAAGATGATTCCATAAGCACCATTGACTGGGGTCGCGTAAATGGTGCTACAGGCCCACTTTATGTTGAAGGTGCGGAGCCTGGTGACACCTTAATAGTCAAAATATTAGATATTAATGTAAGTGATAAAGCTTTCCTTGTAACAGTACCGGGCCACGGAGTGCTTTCTGACCTAAAATTTTCTTCTAAAATAAAAATGTTAAAGACTAGTAAATATACTACTACTTTCGGTTCATTAAATATAAAATCGAATCCAATGATAGGTACAATAGGTGTTGCACCAGCATACGATGAAATTCCATGCGGTGATCTAGGTCGTCATGGTGGTAACATGGATGTCCCAATATTAAATGCTGGCTCAATATTGTATCTTCCAGTTTCAGTAAAAGGTGCCCTTTTAGCCCTTGGAGACCTCCATGCTTTACAAGCTGACGGCGAACTCTGCGTTTCTGCAGCCGAAACTTCTGGGGAAGTGCTTGTAAGAGTAGAGTTGATAAAAGGTAGGCAGCCAAGGTACCCTATCTTAGAAAATAGGGATATTATAGCGATACTAGCTTTTGGTAACACAATAGATGAGGCAATTCATGCTGTCACCCAATATGCAGTTGAAACATTAATGGTTTCACAGAAGCTTAGTTTTGAAGAAGCTTATATGCTTGGGAGTTTAATAGTTAATTTGAGGATAAATCAGCTAGTTGACCCTAAAAAGGGTGTAAGAGCAGAAATTCCTAAAGATTTCGTAAAATTTGAAGATTTTCTAAGTGTTTAAATAATTTTTCAATAAGAACAAATTTTTGATAGAAAGATTTATTAATGTAGTAATTGATGTGGTTTTGAGATAAGATGGGTTCGTCTGACGAACTTAAAATATACGTTCGACGTTCTTCTGGTCTCGTAAAAGAAATTTCGGCTTGGGATGCACTAGTTTACAATGTTCTAATTATGGCCCCTACCGCAGTTTTCGTTTACGGTGTTTGGGCTCTCGGCATCTTTCCAGGTGTACACTTGCCAACTACGGTATTTCTTGCAATGGCCATTAGTATTGTAATAGGATTATATTATGCTTATATGTCCATCATAATGCCTAGGACCGGCGGTGACTATATCTGGGTTAGTAGGCTTATCCATCCGTCGATAGGTTTCGCAATAAACTTTTTCCTTTTTATAACCTTATTATCTGTTGCAGGCTCTTACGTTCCATGGTTTACACAGTATGCTCTTTCACCATTATTTGAAGCGTACGGTATGCTTGACGCTGTCTCTTGGGTTAATGATCCTTGGAACATGTTCTTGATTGCTGTAATTTTCTATATTCTAATAGCCCTACTTATGTCAAGGGGTGTTAGAGTTACAAAGTATGCTTTTTGGACATTCTTTTTAATAATATGTGCTGGTGTAGTAACTTACGCTATCACTTTTTATACGATGTCCCCTTCCTATTTCCAGTCCTCTATAGCTTCAGCATACAATTTTGATTCTAGCGATATAATTTCAACAGCTATTTCTAATGGTATGCCTGAAACATTTCTTATGTCTGCAACATTTTCTGGTGTAATGTTTACAATTCTCAACTTTCTTGGATTCAACAATTCAGTATATCTTGCTGGAGAAATTAAAGAAGTTAGAAAGTCCCAGTTGATTGCTATAATTGGTGCTGTACTCGTTTTCGGTTTAATTACTTACATTATTTATGATGCAACATACTCTGGTATGGGTGCAAACTTTGTTGCATCTTTATCGTACCTACTTGTTAATAGTCCAGATAATTATCCGTTAGGTGAAACACTACCATTCTTTCACATACTAGCGATGCATGCTGTTCCTCTTCCCGCATACACTATTATAGTCTGCGGCTTTGCCGCAATGACTCTTTCAGCAATATTAGTCTACATTTTTACCACAGTGAGACTCCTTTTTGCATGGTCTTTTGATAGGATTGTTCCACAGTTTCTTTCAAAGGTTGATTCAAAATATGGTACACCTTATACTGCTTTAATTACCGTGACCATTGTCGCAATTATTGCACAGTACCTTTGGCTTTTCACGCCACTGCTAAATTATTTTGTCTTTGTTGTTCTGGGATGGGGTATAATGACATTTGTTGCATCACTTGCAGGAATAATTTTGCCCTATAGAAGGAAGGAGCTTCTCGAGCTTGCTCCAGCTGTTGTTAGGAAAAAGGTTTTGGGTGTACCAGTTTTAGCAGTTCTGGCAGTATTAAGTGCTATCCTATCGATTTGGCTAGCGTGGGTTGGAACAGAACCTGCTGTTTCAGGCCTTACACCCGATGCTGTCGTTTTCTTAGTAGGAATATACGTGGTTGGAGTAGTAATTTATGTTGCAAGTTCGATATACCATAGAATGAAAGGTATCCCGCTTGAGCTTGCCTTTAAAGAATTTCCACCTGCATAATGGGACCAGAAGATGTTCTCGCTTGGAAAGTCTAGAAAACTCCGTATATTTTTTTCCTCTGACATTCATGGTAGTGATAGCTGTTTTAAAAAACTGTTAATGGTTCCCAGAACATATAAGGCTAACATAGTAATTGTTGGTGGTGATATTACTGGGAAAGCTTTAATTCCGATAATTTCTAAAGGCGACGGCTCTTTTGAGACATATTTTCTTGGTGAAAAAATTTATGTAAATGGTATCGATAAACTTAATAGTTTAAAAGAAAGAATTCGTGCTATAGGCTTCTACCCCTACGTTACTGACGAAAAAGGTGTTAATGAGTTAAAAGAAAATTTTAAATCAGCTGAAACTGTTTTTGAGGAACTTATTAAAGAATCCCTTTATTCTTGGATAAAGATGGCTGACGATATTTTAGAAAAAATGGATGATGTTAAGTTCTTTATAATACCTGGTAATGATGATTCCTATGTTGTGGATAAAATTCTTTCAGAATCAAAGCATATTATTAATCCTGATGAAAAAGTTATTGAAATAGACTTAAATTATAAACTTTTTTCTCTAGGTGTATCAAATATTACTCCATGGCACTGTCCAAGAGACTTACCTGAAGAAAATATTTTAGCAAAAATCGAGGCCCTTTTAAATGATGTTGTTGGTGAACAACTTATTTTTAATATTCATGTTCCACCTTATGGAACTCATGTAGATTTGGCTCCTAAGTTGAATGAAGAATTAAAACCTATACTCAAACCTGGAGGCGAATATGAGATGATTCATGTGGGTAGTATTTCTGTAAGAAAGGCTATTGAAAAGTACCAGCCAAAAATAAGTTTTCACGGCCATATTCATGAATCAAGGGGTGTTGATAGGATTGGTTCAACTCTTATTTTTAATCCTGGAAGCGAATATAATACTGGTATACTTAGAGGAGTATTAGTTGAAATGGATGAAAAAAGGGTTAGAGACTATATATTTACTCAAGGCTAAAAATTGAAATTAAGTTTTTAAATTGCTTAAATAATCCTTTTGTAATAAAATGCTATCGGACCCTAATTCTAAACTAAATTTGAAAAAATTAAAGGGATACCTTCTTATAGTTCCAACATTCGTTTTCGAATTACTTTTTTTCATAATACCATTAATTATAGTTTTTGCATACAGCTTTTCTAAAATTGATTCTTTTGGACGAATAACCTATGAGTTTACACTGCAAAATTATTTTAACATTTTGACTCCAGAATTCACTAAGACAATATTGAGAACCTTGGCTGTAGCATCACTTTCCACAGTCTTTTGTCTAATACTAGGCTATCCTATAGGATACTATATTGGTTTTAAAGAAAAGAAGTACCAGAATTTACTTATTATGCTAATAATTATTCCATTTTGGCTAAGTTTTGTAGCAAGAACATACTCTATAATCTCAATCTTCAGCACAAATGGGATATTTAACCAAATACTAACCCTTTTAGGTTTTGTTGGCGATAAACCCCAATGGCTTTACAATTGGTATTCTGTAGTTTTCGGTATGGTATACAACTATTTACCGATGATGGTTCTCCCAATTTATGCTTCTGCTGAAAAGTTAAACCCTCAATACCTTGAGGCTGCACAGAGTTTAGGGGCTTCCCCCATAAAAGTGTTTTTTAAAGTTACATTACCTTTAACGATGCCCGGTATTTTTGCTGGCTCAATATTGGTGTTTATTCCTTCTGTTGGAGAATTTTTAGTACCAGAGCTTTTGGGTGGAATAGAATGGTATATGATTGGTAACCATTTATGGATAATATTTTTGGCTATGGGCAACTACCCATTAGGTTCAGCCCTGTCTATTGTGTTAATTGTTTTGGTACTATTAATAACAGTATTGTATATTAAGTATTTTGCGAGGGAGGTCGAATTAGGCTTTTGAAACGAATATTTGATAAGTTTCTAAAAGCTTATCTGATCATAATTTTTATTATATTATATGCGCCTATTGCCATCCTAGTACTTTTTTCTTTCAATGAAGGTATAACGATGGGTGGTAGGAGAATTGGTTCTACAGTCATATGGAAGGGTTTTTCTCTCGAATGGTATGATAAGCTTCTTAGAACTCCCGAAATTTGGACTGCTTTAGGAAACAGTACAATTATTGGAGTTATAACATCACTTATCTCTGCTGTTTTAGGAACGATTTCTGCATATGCTCTGGTAAGATATGATGTTAAGGGTAGAAACCTATTTTATATAATAATGCTTGTTCCAATAATAATACCTGAAATCACTGAAGCCCTATCACTATTACTTTTCTATGTACTTTTTAATATAAAACTTGGTTTAAATACTATTATAATTGGTCATGCAACATTCTGTATCGCTTACGTTTTTACGGTTGTTAGAGCTAGGCTTTCAGACTACGACCGTTCATTAGAGGAGGCAGCTTTAAGCTTGGGTGCAACTCCATTTCAGACTTTTACTAAAGTCACTTTACCAATACTTGCGCCTGGAATTTTAGCAGGTTCACTACTAGCTTTCACACAATCTTTTGATGACCTGATAAAAGCATCTTTCACGACAGGTTCTGGTGTAATAACATTGCCTATGCTAATATTTTCTAAAATAAAGTCAGGTGTGTCTCCGGAAATAAATGCTATTGCTACAATAACTTTAATCATTTCTGGAACATTGGCTTTCATAAGCTACTGGATTTCAAGTAGAAGTTAGATCTTTTTATCAAAATCTTTTCTTTAGTCAGCTACAATTAGGGTCATTGTTGACACAACATTATCCATTTTTCTAATTTTGGATGAAATGAATTCTCTTAACTTTTCCAAAGATTCTATATAAACTTTGGCTATTATATCGAATGTTCCATACACTAAAAATGCTTCTTTAACATTCTCCATTTTCCTAAGCTGTATCAAAAGTTTTTTTTCATATCCTGAATCCGCATTAATTAGTAGGTAGGCTGTTGGCATGCACTGCGGTGGATGTGCAATAGAATATAAACTTTTTAAAATTTTTAATTTCTAGTCTTCTTTTGGCAAAATTATTGCGTCTTCAATATTCCAGTTTACGAAAACATTTTCTCCTTTATTAAATTGTCCACCTATCGCCTGTGCTCGTGCCAGTATTTCAAAGTGTCCTCCTATTGAAATCTTGTAAATTGTATCGTCTCCCCTGTAAATATATTCCTCAATCTTTCCTTCTATAGAATTATCGAATTTTCTAACATAATGATGTTTTGTTATAAGGATTTTTTCAGGTTTTATGCTTATGTAAACTTCCCTATCGAAGAAATCCTTGGGATAAAGGCCCTTTAATTCAAAACCATTTACTATAATCTTGTTTCCATCTAAGCATTTTCCCGATAGAAGGTTACTCTCTCCAACGAATTGTGCAACAAACTTTGTCCTTGGCTTTTCATAAACTTCTCTAGGTGTTCCAACCTGTTCTATATGTCCCTTATTCATTACCGCAATCCTGTCAGACATCGCCATAGCCTCTCCTTGATCGTGTGTAACGTAAATGAAAGTGTTTTTTGTCTCATCATGTATCCTCTTTATTTCGGTCTGCATCTGGAGTCTAAGCTTTAAATCTAGTGCACCTAGTGGCTCATCTAAGCATAAGATGGATGGTTCGGTTACAAGTGCTCTCGCAAGAGCGACTCTCTGTCTCTGTCCACCGCTTAACTCATTAATTCTCCTGTTCTCGAAACCCTGTAACTCAACCAGTTCAAGCATTCTTGCAACCTTTTCTTGTATTACATCTTTTGACAGTTTCTTTAATTTTAGTCCGAAGGCAACATTTTCTCCTACAGTAAGGTGGGGAAAGAGTGCGAGCGACTGAAAGACCATGCCAACATTACGTTTATATGGTGGTACATCGTTAACAACATTCCCTCCAATCTTTATTAAACCCTTTGTTGGCTCCTCAAACCCACATACTAGTCTTAATGTTGTAGACTTACCGCATCCACTTGGTCCAAGAAGTGAAAAGAATTCTCCAGGCTTAATGTAGAGGTTTATATTGTCCACTGCGGTTATTGAACCATATTTCTTTGTCAAGTTTATAAGTTCAAGGTCGCGGGTCATTTACGCCCTAATCTCCGACCAAAGCTTACCCATAAGGTTTCTTTCTTCTTGCGTGAAAGGTCGGAGAATCTCAAGTTTATCCATTACCTCGTCTGATGGGTATATGTTTGGGTCTTCAGCAATTTCTGGGTAAACATACCCTCTTTCAACTGTTATTTTGCATGGGTTTGCTATAAAGAGATAGTTGCTGTTTATTGCGGCTATCGATGGTCTGAGCATGTAGTCTATGAATTTATGTGATATGTTCAAATTTTTTGATTCATTTAAGAGCACAAAATTATCCATCCAAAGTGTCCCTCCTTCTCCAGCTATTTTATAGCCTATACTTTCATTCTGGTACGATGCAAGATATATGTCTGTACTGTAGCCTAAAGCTAAAACTGCATCACCAGATATCAACAGTTCCTTAACTTGTTCTGCAGAAAATTTCAGGAGATACGGTTTAATTTTTAAAATTAGTTCTTTAGCTTGAGTTAAGTGGTCTTCGTTAGTGTCATTTATACTATAACCGAGGTACTTTAATGCTGCCGCAAAAACTTCTCTCATTTCATCAACTAATACAACTTTCTTACTATACTTTGATATCTTAGATTCATCAAATATTATTTCGAATCCTTCAAAGTCCTCTGTTACAACATCCTTGTTGTATCCTATTCCAGTTGTACCCCACATATAGGGAACTGAATACTCTTGTTTTTGATCAAAGGGTGGATTACGAAATTTATCGCTAACGAACTTAAAGTTTTTTATTTTTGTATAATCGAGTTTTTGAAGCAGATTCTGTTGTATCATTTCTCCCACTTTATAGTCTGATGCAACAACAACGTCAAAGCCTGACCCACCAGCCCTAATCTTTGCAAACATTTCATCAGGGTTACTGTATGTCGTGTACGTTAAATTAACACCATATTCGTCTCTAAAATCATCACATACGCCTGGAGCTATGTAATCGTACCAATTGTAAACATTAATTGTTGGCTCGATTTCTAAACTTGACCTTTTTAAAGCCTCTTCTAGTTTATTAATCTCATTTTTTCCAATAACGTATTGGATTACTCCTCCTGCTAAAGCTCCTGCGCCAAATACTGTTCCAATTTTTAAAAAATCTCGTCTGTTAGGCAATTTTTTATGTTTAATGGTTTAAAAAAACCTTATATAAACATTAATTTCATGCCAAAAAATTTCCTGGACTCAATTAAATTTTGGTGTTACAACTTCAAAAATTTTTGTCTTTGACAGACTTATTAAAGTACATAATTATGTAATTTTGTATTTTTTTTCTTTCACCGTTAACTTTATTAATCACATATTCTTAATTAGTTGGATTAATGTTGATGGAACGCACTATTTGTAAATCTAGTAAAAAGCTTCTTTCTTCTAAAAAATTTTTGGCCATTTCAGTAATCATTTTCTTAGTTTTTCCACTATTATTGTTTACCAACGTATTGGCACAGGAAGAGCCTTTGTCACTGGTTTTAACTCCTGCACTAAAGTCGGTTCCAGCTGATGGAAAACCTCATCCAGCCTTCTTTATCTCAGTTGTTGATAGTAATGGAAATCCATATTTGTTAGAGAATCCTGTTGAAGTTATATTATCTAGTTCTGACGATAACATTTTAAAGGTTCCAAAGAAAGTGGTGATAGGTAGTGGTTCATATTATGCGATAGTTAATGCGACTAGTAATGTTTCTGAAAGTAGGACTGTCGAGGTATCAGCTGCTGCAACAGGTTTCAAATCTTCTGTAATTAATATGGTTGCTGAACCGCTCGCGGGCACACCTAAGGCTTTAAAGGTAACATTGCTTCCAGATATCCTTGCTCCATCTGTTGGAGCTAAATCCAAGATTGTGGTTACTCTTGTCGATTCTTACGGTAACCCTACAAAGGCTAGAACAGATCTAACGGTTTCTCTATCTTCATCAAATAATCAGATTGCCTACGTTGAAGAAGATTCAATTAAAATACCTAAGGGCAGCTTTTCAGCCCAAGGTAATGTTATTGCTAAAGGTTTCATAGGAAGCACAACCATTACTGCATCATGTGCCGATCTCATGCCCGACTCAATGACTTTAAGAGTTTCAGGTGCAAAACCTGAAAAGCTCTACGTGATGCTACCTCCACTTCTATGTGTACGTGAAAATCTTTCCATTCCAGTCGCTATTGTTGACCAGAACCTTATGCCTGCTAAAGTGCCCTATCCGGTTACAGTGAAACTTTATTCAAGTAACAGATCTATTGCTGAAGTAGAACCAGAAGTTGTTATTAGTGGTGAAGAATGGTTTACGTTAGCCCATGTCTATGTTAACAATACTGGTAGGGCTACAATTTACGCATCATCTGCAAACCTTCTAACTGCGAGCGTTGATATAGAAGTGATAAATAATACTGCTAAACCCTATTCAATAAAAGTTTATTCTCTTGCACAAATGTTTCCATCTGACGAGAAAGAATATACTTCCCTAATGGTGCAACTTTTAGACAAAGATGGTAAACCATGTAAAACCAACAATTCAATAGCAGTTAACGTATTCTCCTCATATTTCGATGTTTTTTCTACAGAAACTCAAATTATTATAGGTGCAAATAGGTCTGTTGAATATGTTAAAGGTACTCCAAAAGCTTATGGCCAAGTAGAAATAACTGCTGTAACATCAGATTTAGTCAAGGGAAGCTGCACAGTAAATGTTTACTCACCCGTTCCATCTACTACAACAATAATAATTCCACCAATACCAACAGGAGGTGAAGTAGAAGCATGCATTGTAACATCAAGTTCAGGTCTACCTGCTCCAGTTCAACTGAACACTCTTGTTTTACTCTCTCCATCAGACACTAAAGTTGTAGGTGTTGAAGAGAACGTCGTTCTAGAAAAGAAGAGCTACTACCAGATTTTCAAAATTTGGGGTAAGTCCCCTGGAAACTTTTTCCTCACAGCTTCAGCCAGTGGAATTCCTTCTGGCAGCATAACCTCAACAGTACATGTGGTTAGAGCATCGACATTCTTTATCACAACAATAAAACCATTAACCACACTCTCGTTTCCCATATCTGTTCAGTTATTAACCTCGACTGGAAGTCCTGGTGTAGTCGGTGAATCGTTCACTATAAAAGTTGCTTCAAGCAATGCTACAGCTATTTCGGTAGTGCCTGAAGTTAGTATGGGGCCGGAAAATGCTGAAGTTATACTGTTTGCTAATGCTAATTCACCAGGAAATAGCTACATCTCATTTGTAGCCGACGGCTTTACAACATCATCAATACATCTAATTCCACATACTTATACTGCTTCATTAAACATTATTTCGGTTGCATCAGCAAAAGCTGGCGAAAACATTATAATAGACGTACAAGCCATAGTAAACAATAGGCCATGCAAAGGTCTCACCATAAAATGGTCTGGTATGGGTCTTCAGCAGACCCAAACTGTAACAAAATCTGACGGTAAATCTAACAATCTACTATATGTCCAAGAACGGGAAAATGTGATAGAGGTTTCAGCTACAATTGTAGGGGTTGGAACAATATCCAATAAAACACTAATTTGGGGAATACCATACTCAGAACAAATTACAACCACAACTACAACTCCTCCCCCTCCACCACCTTATGCAATATTATTTGAACCGCTTGTGATAATACCAATAATAGTTGTAGTCGTCTTAATCTTGGCATTCCTCATATTCAGAAGCAGATCAAGGAAAGTGGTTGAAGGTGAGGAAGAAGAATTAGGTGCCGAAGAAACTGCTTCCTAACCCCCATCTTTTTTATTTAAAGATATTTTAAATTTGCAAAAGATTTAAAATTGAACAAATGATTAGGGCTGGCGATAGGTATGAAGTTAATAATTTTTGGTCCACCTGGTTCTGGAAAGGGAACATATTCTATGAGATTGAGGGAAAGATATGGTTTAGAAAAGATTTCTACTGGTGACATATTCAGAGATGAAATAAAAAGGGGAACAATTCTGGGCAAAAAGATAGAAAACTATTTGAAGGAAGGAAAACTTGTCCCAGACGATGTAGTTATAGAGGTTGTTAGAAGAAAGCTGGAGGGTTTAGAAAACTTCATACTAGATGGTTTTCCTAGGACTGTTGAGCAGGCGAAAGTTCTAGATAGTATTACAAAAATTGATGCGATAATAAAAATCAACGCTCATAAAGAAATATTGATTAAAAAAATTTCTGCAAGAAGAATATGTTCGAATCCAAAATGTGATGGAAACTATAACGTAGCCGATATAAAGAAGACTATCGAAGGTATCGAGTACATTCTTCCACCACTACTTCCAAAAAATGACATGAAATGTGATAAATGTGGTTCACCTTTAATTCAAAGAGACGATGATAAGCCTGAAGTTATTGAGGAAAGGTTAAAAGTTTATGAACAGCAAAGTAAGCCTGTAATAGAATACTACACAAAAAAAGGCACAATTCCATTCATAGAAGTTTGGATGAACAGGCCTCCAGAAGAGGTTGTAGAAAATATTGTGAAATCGATCGAGAAGCTTAAATCATGCTCTTCAAACCGGAACCAGTCAATATAATTAATACACTTTCTCTTTCACTTAATTTCTTTTCCTTTAAAAGTTTCAAGTATACAGCATAAGCTACTGCTGAACTCGGTTCCACATACACTCCCTTTTTCGCTAAACTGTTATGTGCTTTAATAATCTCGTTTTCATCAACAATTTCTGCATCTCCATCAATCTTTTTCATCATATTATACATTTCTTCAAGTAAGGGTGGATTTGTTGTTATTAAGGCATCTGCGACAGAAAGTATCTTTTCAGGTTGAACATACCTGCTTCCCTTCATCTTATGGTATAATGGTGAAACTTGGCTTGTCTGGCATGCTATAATTTTAGGCATTTTATCGATTATGCCAGAATCAAGTAAATGGTTAAAACCCAATATGACCCCAAGTAAGAGGGTGCCCGCTGAAACTGGTAACAGTATGTTATCAAATGTCTTCCAGTCCATTTGTTCAGCGATTTCGTAAGCCAATGTTCTTATACCGTCTTTAAAATATGGGTGCCAAGAATGGCCCACATATATGCTGTCTCTAGCATTTTGAGCTGCAGCCGACACATCTTCTCTTCTTCCTTTAACTGTGTAAACTTCAGCTCCATACTTTTTTATTTGAAAGAGTTTCGGTCCAGAAGCGTTTTCTGGAACAAATATTTTCGCTTTCAATCCTGCTTTGGCACAGTATGCTGCAATTGATGCGCCAGCGTTACCTGAAGAATCTTCTGAAACGTATCTAATCCCTTTCAAATTTGATGTTATCCCAGAAATTAACGTTGATGAGCCCCTATCCTTGTATGAGCCTGTAGGCATTAAAAAATCGAGCTTAAACCAAAGATTGTTCTCAAACTTGATAATTGGTGTGAAGCCTTCGCCAAGCGTGACCATAGAATCTCTAATGTATGGATAAAATTTTTTGTAACGCCATATACTATAGTTTTTTTTATCGATAAGATCGATAGAAAATTTTTCTTCTAAAACTATATTGAATGGTGCACCACATTCACACTTCCAACTTATGTTATCCCAGCTTTCTTTACCACATTTACTACATTTTACAATGTATCCCATACAGTTGGGCATGCATATTGTATCTCATAACCTTTACTATACCTAAATCTCCCTCCATCTAGCCATCTTAACAGTCAAAAAGATTGAGAATAGAAGAGAAAGAATCAAATATGTCCAGCTCATCAAAATCTCGTTGAAGCCGAGACTAACTAGGTTCATACACTGTTTCAATATTTGGGCTGAATGGGTTGTTGGTATTAGGTAAGCTAAAGGTTTTAAGATTTCGGGAACAACTTCTATTGGATAAAATATTGGAGGTAAAATTGTAAGTATAAGGCTTAGAATTGAACTTATTTGCCATCCATTTCTAGCGTTTGGAACAAATGTTGAAATGTAAAAGCTTATTGCTGAAACTATTATCCATGTGACTATAGATACTACAATTATTGTAATTATAGCTATAAGGCTTGAGCTCATTATAGCAAGTGGTATTAAAAGTATAATTATTCCTGGGGAGGAGAAAAAGAGTTCTGCTAAGGCAATACCCGCCATATATTCTAAAGCAGATAATGGTGATGCCACAAATATGTCTTGAAGTTTTATTTCACGTTTTATCCAAACAATATCTCCCATTACACTAACACCTGCTCCAACAAATATCATAAGATATGATCCCACAAATGCTGTCGGCAAAGCCTTTTCACCAATAATCGTGTAAAAGAGGAAGAGGATAGTGAAGGGTGTTGAAAAAAGCCATACCATTGAAAGAAGGTTTCTCCTCAGCCAAAGAAAACCATACATGTAGCCTAAAATTAAAACAGACATTATTCCCATTTCCTATTCACCTTCAGTTGCAAGGTCTACAAAAACATCGTCTAATGTTATTGGTGACGTTTGCACCCTAACCCCCCTCTTTATGGACATGTTTACAAGCTCTTGTGCCGTTCTCTCATCTGTTAACACACGTTTTCTGTCTCCAACAACAACTATTCGACCATATGACCTTAACTCTTCCTCCGTAAACCCATTATAGATTTCAACTTTAATCTTCTCTTTGACTTCACTCTTTAACTGTTCCACACTTCCTTTAGCGATAACATTACCATTATTTAATATAACAATATCGTCGGACAGGACTTCAGCCTCATCCAAATAGTGTGTTGTCAAGATTATTGATCCATATTTCCTGCAATATTCCCTTATAACCTTCCAAATATTTCTCCTACTTAGTGGGTCTAATCCTAATGTTGGCTCATCCAAAAGCAATAATTTTGACTTAGTAGCCATCGCCATTGCAACCAAGGTTCTCTGTCTTAAACCCCCAGAAAGCTGGTCTGCATGAACATCCTTGTACTCAAGTAATTCGAGAGCTGACAAAGCCTCCAAAGCATTTTCTCTAGCCTCCTCTTTGCTGAAACCTCTAATCCTTAAAGTATAGTATACGTGATCCCATGGAGTGAGAGGAGGTAAAGTTGAGCCTTCTTGAGGCATAACCGTGATATTTTTTCTAACATTTTTACTTTCTTTAACGACATCATATCCTAAAACGTATGCTCTTCCCCTAGATGGTAAAAGTTGTGTCCCAATTATCCTTAAAAATGTTGTTTTACCGGCACCATTCCTTCCCAATATTGTAAAAACTCCTTGGCCTTTAAACTCGAAGCTAACATTATCTAAAGCCTTCACTCCACCCTTGTATGTTTTTGTAAGTTCGACAGCCTTCAAAATCTCTAATGTCATATCTAAATCCCCTTTAACACAATCACATTACACTAGTAAGGTGCAATAAATCCCGAAGGCATCTTTATTAAACTTTTTTGCATATAAACTCTTGATAAGACATTAAGATGTAAAAAGTTTAATAATCTTAGAAACAAAGTTGAAATTATGAGCGGTAAAAAAGTTAAAGAAATTAATGAAATGACAAATGAAGAAATAATTCAAGAATTGAAAAATTTTGACACGGCAACAATATGTAATGTTGTCGCAACCTATCCTGGTAGCGATATATGTCTGAAGTTATATGATGCGTGGTATGGAGAATATTATACAGACCAGACATTAAAGTGTATGTACCCTGAACTTGGGCCAGTATGTGGTTACGCGGCAACAGCATGGTATTCTGAAGAGTCCACCAACTATACAAAACTTGACAAATTTATATTACTAGACCATTTATATGAAACAAAGAAGCCAATAATCTTGGTCGCTAAACAAACTTATCCCCCTGAGCTCAAGAATCTTTCTGGACTTTTTGGGGGAAACATGACCGCACAGTTTAAGGCAATGGGTGTAGTTGGTGTAGTAACAGATGGTCCCATGAGAGACCTTGAAGAAATTAAGGAAATGAAGGTCCAGTATCTGGCGACAGGCTTAACATCAGGTCATGGTCCCTTAATGTTAAGGGGGGCAAATATTCCAGTTAAGGTTGCTGGAATGGCAGTTGCGCCAGGAGACATTGTGCACATGGATGTGTGTGGTGCCGCAAAGTTTCCGGAAAGATTTTTGCCAAGAGTTCTAGAGTATGCTCGTGAACTTAGAAGAAGGGAGATAGAGCAGCAGAAAGTGTTTAAGGACCCAAACTTTGATTACCTAAAGTGGAAAGCAACTCAAATTAAATAATTTTTTACATCATTTTTTATACAACTTTTTTTATTAGATCGCTCAGGGAATCTTCCATAACTATCCTATTAACTAGAACAATTTTCTCCCTAAGTTTCATAAAAATTTCCTTTACCTCTCCATCATTCATTTTCCTTAGATCAAGAAAAAATGTTAGGCCATATAATGGGATCAATATAAGGGGATCCATTCTAATCACAACTTTCGCTCCTTCTGCAACCTTGACAAGTGCGTCGAGTGATGTTAATTCTAAAAATTCTTTTACCATAACACATGTTTCACCTAACTGTATAAAAAATTTTGTCCAAAAAATTTATTTTTGAATAAACAATTATTGGTAACTTTTTATTAAAAGATAAGACATATTTTTTATTATAGTAAAATTTTTATAATATTTTTACTTGTTCCTAATATATGGGGAAACGATATCGTTGGCTTGTTTTATCAGTATTCATGTCTTTTGTAATATTCCATTATGCTGATAAGCTCATGATAAGTTTTCTAACACCCTCTATTATGAGTGAATTCAAGATAACTTACACGGAAATGGGTATGGTGTTCACGGGTAGCTTGATTGTAGCCTCAATACTCTATCCTACTTGGGGCTATCTTTATGACAAGTATTCTAGAACAAAGTTAATTTCTTTAGCATCTTTTATATGGGGTGCAACAACATGGATTAGTGCCATTGCAAGAAACTTTTTCAATTTTCTAATATCAAGGTCCGCTACTGGCATAGATGATTCCTGCTATCCTGGAATATATAGTGTTGTTTCAGACTATTTTAAACCTGCTGAAAGGGGGAGAGTTATGGGTTTACTCTATGCCTCAAATGTTGCTGGAACCATATTAGGGAGTTTAATATCACTTTTTGTTGGTTCACAGTATGGTTGGAGATACGCTTACTTTTTCACTGGATCAATAGGAATACTTATTGCATTAATTGTATACATTTTTGTCAGAGATCCTCAAAGGGGCATTTCTGAACCAGAGCTAGAGTCTTTCAATAAAATAACTGTATATAGAATTAGTAAAGAAAATGTCCTTAATGTATTAAGGAGGAGAACACTAATACTATTGTATATTCAATGTTTTTCTGCAATGTTTGCTTGGCAATCTATAATATACTGGATGTTCAGTTATCTTGTAAATGTGAGAGGCTATCCTAATGATGAAGCAACCTTTTTCATGATAGTTTTAATGATTTTAATGACTTTTGGATACATTGTGGGCGGTATTTTTGGAGACTTTTTATTCAAAAAATATAGACGTGGTAGACTTCTATTTTCTACTCTGATTGTTTTTGCAAGTGCAATTTTGATAACCTTAACAATTTATGCCGGATCCAAAGATATTTTCCAGTATTTTGCTGTTATTACTGCATCAGTTATTCCTATGGCGTCAGCTAATGTTATAGCAACTATAAACGATATAACGGAGCCGGAAGCAAGAAGTTTAGCGATATCTATTCACGAATTCTTTGGGAACATTGGAAGCGCCATGTCCCCTCTTGCTGCCGGGATCATAGCTGATGCTTACGGGTTAGGTGTAGCTATTGCCTCTATATCTTCAACAGCATGGCTTTTCTGTGGAATATTCTTGTTTATTGCCTCACTTTTCGTGGTTAAGGATATGAATAAGCTTAGAAGTCTAATGCATGAGAGGGCTCAGCTTGAAAGGAAGAAGTTGGAGGCTGATAAATGATGGCTGGTATTGCAGCGATACAGTACAAGTTTGAAACTTCAGATTATCTGGATTCTTCTAGGTTTAGGGAAAAGATGATTAAACTTGGTGTTGATGCTTCAAAATTAATCGGGGGAGAGGGTATTATTGTTTATCCCGAAAATGTAGGCGTCTTTCTAGTACTGGATGGTACAAATGTCGTCGAAGGAGAAGATATCTCAAATGCATTAAAAAAGCTTGTAATAAAAAATTTTCCTAAACTTGTTTCAATAATGTTAACAAATATAACAAGTAAATGGACTGAATCAATACTCATTTGGAAAAGCAATTCTATGCTTGAAACTTATGTTAAAACTTTTGAAGAGGTTGCTAAGAAAAGTGGATGCTATATTGTTGCCGGCTCAAACTTTGTCAAATTTGAGGGTAAGGTAAGAAATATTTCTTACACTTTTGATCCAGAAGGAAAGATTGTTGGTGTTCAGCGTAAAGTTCACATAACCCCACCAGAATACGAGTTAGGACTCCATCCATCTAGTCTTGAAAAAATTAACGCTTTTAAGACAGCATTTGGAAAAATTGGTGTCGCCATCTGTTATGACTCGTTTTTTGATGATGTGGTTTCTAAACTTAGACAGGATGGCGCTGAAATACTTATTCAACCATCTGCTAATGCTGAACTAACATGGGATAAGGCTAAAGAAATATGGTGGAAAGGATGCTATAATATGACTAAAAAATATGGTTTCAAGTATGGTGTAAATCCAATGGGCGTTGGAACAATCTTGGGCTTCCAATTTGAAGGTATATCTTCAATTGTAGATGGTAATGGAAGATATTTGGATAGAGCAGAACATCATTCTCAAGAAGATATAGTATACATAGATAAAATATAAAAAAGGTTGGATTGAGGGTGCCTATTTTCTAATCATACTTATAAGCTCGTCTGTTGGTATGGCTGGCATACTCATTATTTTAATCGTACCACGTGAAGATAATTCTACTGAAAGTTTGAAAATTGTCTCATTATTTGGTGCTTCAACAATATTAACAAAATCGTATGGTCCAAGCACAGCATATTGATGCAAAACCTTTACTCCAAAAGCCTCTATCTCCTTGTTAACTTCTTTTATCCTTTCAGGCTTACTTTTAATGGTTTTAGCACCCTCATCTGTTAATGTTGAAAGTAAAACGTAAACTGGCATAATTTTATTATTGTAAACACTTTTATATAAATGTGACCCTAAACTTTTAAAACTGGCTATATAATTTTTTGCTAAAATTCCATTTTCCAAATACTGATCAATTCTATTTATAATTAACATTAGACTACAAAAAGAAAAATTATTATACTAATTTATTAAGTATTTTTAAGCTGGTATGAAATACATCAATATTCTTGGAAGTGATGCTCTAATTATTGTGGATGTGCAGAATGATTTTTGTCCAGGTGGTGCTCTTGCAGTACCAGAAGGAGACAAAATAGTGCCCACTATAAATAGATATATTGAAAAGTTTGTTTCAAAGAATGCTATTGTAGTTGCAACTAGGGACTGGCATCCTAAAAATCATGTTTCTTTTAAGGAGTATGGTGGTGTTTGGCCTGTGCATTGTGTTCAAGGTAGCTGGGGTGCAAGTTTTCATCCGATGCTAAAGTTGCCTAAGAGTGTTATTATAATTTCTAAGGCTTTTGAGCCTGAAATTGAAGCCTATTCTGGTTTTCAGGGGACAGAGTTAGATAAGATACTAAGGGAAAAGGGTGTGAAACGGATTTTTGTTGCTGGTTTAGCAACAGATTATTGTGTTAAGGCTACAGTGCTTGATGCCTTAAAACTTGGGTATGAAGTTTATGTTCTTGTGGACGCGATAAAGGGTGTTAATATAAGGCCTAAGGATAGTGAGGATGCTTTAAACGAGATGGTTAAGGCTAATGCAAGGTTAGCAAGCTTTAATCAACTAATCTAGTATCTGACGTGATAATGGTTTGGATATTGTTATAGAAAATTTGGAAAATGAAATAAGTAAATGGCTTTATTATGAATACGAAAATGCTTCAAAGATTACTGGAAAAAATGTTATTTTTACAAACGTTCCAGTTGGTTGGGTTAAAGTTTTGTCTAAACTTGGTAAAGTTTTTCAGGATCATGTTTGGGAAATCTTTGATCCAAAAGATATTATTATACTGGACCCTCAAGCTAAACTTAAACTTTGTCAAGAGGATTTGGTTGGTAAAAAGGCTATTGTTATTGGAGGAATTTTAGGCGATAACCCTCCCAAGGGTAGAACCTTTAAAATGTTAAGTTCTTATGCGAAAGGTGCTTTGTTGAGGAATATTGGTGTCTGGCAATTTCCTATTGATGGAGCAGTATATGTTGCTTATATGATAATAAATGGTAAAAGATTAGAGGACATGTGTGTTAAACGTGGCCTGAAAATAAAGATTAAGTTGAAGGAGCAAAGTTACCAACATTATATAATTCTCCCATACGCCTATCCTATAGAAAATGGGAGACCAATAATAAATAAGAATCTTATAAAATATTTGATAAAAAGAAGTTTAGAGTCGTAGAACTTAATGTTCCAATTCTTTAAAGAAGCAGGAAATTCTTCCAGTATGGCATGCTGGCCCTGTTGGATTTGATAAATATATTAATGTGTCATTGTCACAGTCGATTAGAATTTTTTCAACCCTTATATAATTGCCTGAAGTTTCACCCTTTTTCCAAAGTTTTTTTCTGCTCCTGCTCCAAAAATGCGCGTATCCTGTTTCCAGAGTCTTCAATATTGCATCCCTGTTCGCGTAGGCAACCATAAGAACATCTTTGGTGTTAATATCCTGGACCACTACTGGTATGAGTCCATCTTCGTTGAACGTTAGATCTTCAATCTTAGCATATTCTATTCCAATTTTCATAGTCTAACTGCCACCCCCATCCTTTTCAAATATTCTTTAACCTCCCTTATAGTGTACTCTCTATAATGGAAAATAGATGCAGCAAGTGCGGCGTCAGCTTTTCCAAAAGTTAGTGCCTCGTAAATGTGTTTTGGTGTGCCTCCGCCTCCACTTGCAATAACTGGAATTTTAACGTTTGAAGAAATAAGTGAAGTCAACTCCAAATCGTATCCTTCCTTTGTTCCATCCCTATCAATTGACGTGAGAAGAATTTCTCCTGCACCTAATTCTTCAACCCTTTTAGCCCACTCAAGTGCATCAATGTTTCTTGCAACTCTTGCACCATGTGTATATACCTCGAATCCTGAACTTGTCCTATACGTTCTTTTTGCATCTATTGCTACAACAATACATTGTGCTCCATATTTTTTAGAAAGTTCTCTAACTATTTCAGGTTTTTCAACAGCCATCGTGTTTATTGATATTTTGTCAGCGCCATTTCTTAGAATTTTGTAAGCGTCTTCTATACTTCTTATTCCCCCTCCTACTGTGAAAGGTATATCCAACACTTCAGCAACCTTCTTCACGACATCATACAACGTGTCTCGTGACTCAACTGTTGCAGTAATGTCGAGAAAGACTAGTTCGTCTGCACCCTCATCCCTATACCTTGTTGCAAGTTCAACTGGGTCCCCTGCCTCCTTTAATTCAACAAAATGTTTGCCCTTCACAACTTTGCCATTGTCAACGTCTAGACATGGTATTATTCTTTTAGCAACTGTCATCTTTAACCGCCTCTACAGCCTCTCTAATATCTATAATCCTATCATATAATACTCTACCCAATACTGCACCTTTAACCTTCATATGCTTTAAAACTAGTAGGTCATTTATTGATGATATGCCTCCTGCCACATAGACTTGTTTTAAAAACTCTTCCATCTTTTTCAGGTATTGGACATTTATGCCCTCTAATGTCCCATCTGATCTTGTATTTGTTGAAAGGAAGAGTCTGACGCCCTTGGACCAGAGGCTTTTTATTGCATCGTATACGTCTATTGCTAAAACTGTTTTCCACCCGTCTACTGTAACTTTCCCATTTTTGTGATCAACTGCTACAATAACATTATCTTTTCCAAAAGACAATATGTCTTCTACTTTAAGTTTATTTGTAAAGATGGCTGAGCCGACAATAACTCTACTAACTCCAATATTAAATGCTTCTTCTACATCTTTGATAGTATGCAATCCCCCTCCAAAGTGTATTGGCAACTTTATTCTCTCACATATTTTTTTAACAATTTTTCGATTATCTCCTAAGCCAAATGCTGCATTTAGGTCAACAATATGTATGCCTGCAACCTCATGTTTTTCCCATTCTTGTGCAACTTTTAAAGGGTCGTTCGAGTATACGATCATGTTTGAAGGTTTTCCCTGCACTAGTCTCACAACCTTTCCATCCATCAAGTCTATCGCAGGCCATATTTCCAAAGGCTTTCACCTTCTAACATATTCTACAAAATTTCTGATAACCTGTCTCCCAAACTCTCCTGACTTTTCAGGATGAAATTGTGTGCCAAAAATGTTTCCTTCTTCTACAACAGAAGCAAATTCTATGCCATAGCATGTTGTTCCTTTAATAATAGCGTCATTGGATGGTTTTGGGTAATAGGAGTGTGCAAAGTAGGCCCACATTTCTCCCCTAAAATTTGACAATAGTAGACTATATCCTTTAGGCTTAACAAGATTCCAGCCCATGTGAGGCACCTTCATTGTTCTTGGAAACCTTACTACTTTACCATCGAATATGCCCAAACCTTTCCCATCTCCCTCCTCACTTTCACCAAATAATAGTTGCATGCCTAAGCATATTCCGAAAATGAATGTTCCTTTAACTATTGAATCCAAAATTTTATTTTTAAGCTTCTCTATCTTTTGAACTGCTGAAGTAAAGTTTCCTACGCCAGGTAATATTATTGCAGAATATCTTCCTAGCCCCTCACTTTCATCAACAACTTTTACATGTATATTTGCTCTGTTAAAGGACGCTATTAAACTAAACATGTTGCTTGCTCCATAATCTATTACTGCTAACTCCATTCACATCAATCCTTTAGAGCTCGGACTCCCAACTCTCCTTTCATCGTATGACCATGCTTCTCTAAATGAAAGCGCTATCGCCTTGAATGCTGCCTCAATCTTATGGTGCACATTTTCACCCTTTAAAATTTCAACATGTAATGTGCATGGAATATTTTTGGCAAAGGTTTCTATAAAATGGATTATATCTTCGCAGGCTACATCCTCAACTTTTTGTTTTTCAAGCTCCATCTTTATTGACACATATGGTCTCTGAACGAGGTCAACACTTGCTAAAGCAAGTGCATCGTCCATTGGGACTATAGCATAGCCAAATCTTCTTAATCCTATTCTATCGCCTAAAGCATTTTTTATCGCGCTTCCTAAAACTATTGCAACATCCTCAATAATATGATGTTTTAGGTCGCCTTTTGCTCTAATTTCCAGGTCTATTAGAGAGTGAGCTGAAAGTTCACTTAGCATGTGATTTAAAAATGCAACGGGCGTGTCAATTCCATATATGCCATTTCCATCTAAATTTAAATTAACAAGTATCTCTGTCTCCTTCGTTTTACGTTCCAGTTTAGTTGTCCTCATAATTTTAGTCACCTAATACTGTTCTTAAATACTTTTGGTAACATATTAACGGATGAAATTATTAGGTCGGTATTTGATTCCATAAAATATATTCTTATTCTATCATTTGGTTTTGCTACTCCAGCAAAGTATATTTTGTTTGAAACTTCCTTAGCCTTTTTGGCCAATATCAAGTCTTCAGCAGAATCGCCAACATATAATGTTGTTTGATCGTCTGCCAAATTTAATAGTGGTGTCGGTGAAGGCTTTTTAAATAGATTAACGTTGCCGAAACCTTCTCTAACCATATCTTCTATAAAGAAAGATTTTTTGACATCAAAATATTCCTCAATATCTTTCATTTTATATTGAATTGAAATTCTAGATCTTCCTGTTAATAAATACATTTTTGAATTAAAAATTTCTTTCAGCAACGAT
This sequence comes from uncultured archaeon, assembly GCA_938034445.1. Taxonomy (GTDB): domain Archaea; phylum Thermoproteota; class Nitrososphaeria; order JACIWG01; family JACIWG01; genus JACIWG01. The sequence continues at coordinate 69,526 of CALHLD010000034.1, forward strand.
AACGTTCTCTTATTTAGATGCAGCCTTTCTATTTCAATATTTCCTTTTAGGATTTTTATTGGAGGTTCTGTAGCATAAATTTTTTGAAATAGTTTTTTTCCATAATATATTGAATCAAAAATCTTTGCCAGTAGACTTTGTTGGACATTAGTAGGTCTTCCAATTATGTTAATGAATTCTTTGAGTTCATCAAATGTACCTTTTTCTCTGCATACATTTATAGAATATTTTTCTGGGTCATTAATTGGGTCAGTATTAAGGCTCTCTAGGAAACTCTCAAATTCTAGTTTAAATTCGTTTTTGCTAAATTTAAAGTCTGCTACCTTCAATCTCCAAATGTTCAGCCACTCAAGTAGTTCTTTTGTCTGTTCTTTAGACAATGTTGTAAAGAGGAATAATGCTAACGCATATGTTGAATCCCAATCGTTGTTGTAAATTCCTGTAAACTTTAGCTTTTCAATTTCCTTGTATCCAATGAATTTCCTTTGTGGAAAAGGTTTAAAGATAAATGAAAGTGTCTGTTTTATGGTCTTTCTATATGAATTGTTTGTGTTTATTAGAACTCCATCACAATCAAATACCAGACATTCTATATCATCCACAATTTCCATAAAACTCTTATGTAAGTATACTTTTCCATTTTCTAGTCTAATATAGTTTCCGATCATATAATATTTCCTCCAAAAAATTTATTGAATGTAAAATGCTAACCTTTATCACTTGATTCCCCTTTTATGTCGTATACTGTTCACATGATTAAGTAATCCTTCAGATTCTCCAAGCTGCTCCACCACACTAAATGTTTTTTCAGAATATCTATTTGATGCTACAACAACCTTTATGAGTTTTGCAAAGTCTAGACAAGATAATCCCCCTCTATACTTTGCCTGTCCACTAGTAGGAAGTATGTGGTTTACTCCACAATAGTAGTCAGTTAGTACACTTGAACCATTAACCATGATAGCTCCAACATTTTTAATTGACTCTAAAATTTTTCCATAATCTTTTGAAAATATTTCTAAATGTTCTGGTGCAAGCTCATTGATAAAATCTATTGCAACATCCTGTCCCTCCACTAAGGCTAGAAAGCCATTATCTTCAATAGAAAAATTAACAGTATCCCGTCTATGTGCTGACATAATATATTCTGGTAGAAGCTGTGCAACTCGTTTAATAAGATGTGGTGATGTTGTCACAAGTCCACATAATGTGTCCGAACTATGTTCAGCTTGAGCGATAAGGTCTAATACAATTTGCTCAGAATAGTCCTCCTCGTCCGCGTAAACAATAAGCTCTGAAGGGCCTGCCAACATGTCTATCGCAACATCACGTGAAACAGCAGCCTTTGCTAAGGTCACATACTTTCCTCCAGGGCCAACAATTTTATCCACAGGTTTAATTGTTTCAGTTCCATATGCTAATGCTGCAATAGCATGTGCACCGCCTACACGATATATTTCTGTAACACCCGCTATATCCGCTGCAACCATGAGTAGCTTATTCAAATTTTTTGGTGGAGAAACAACAGCAACTCTCTCTACTCCAGCGACTTTTGCTGGCAAAGCAGCCATCAAAACTGTAGAAGGATAAGATGCTTCACCACCAGGTACATAGCATCCAACACTATCTATTGGCCTTAAAATTTGCATGATCTGATATCCTTCGTATTCAATTTTAAAGAACATCCTATTGAATGTCTCCTTTTCAACTCTCTCTATATTTTCTTTTAATATTTTTAATGCTCTAATCTGCTCTTCACTAACATGATTGTATGCACTTTTTATTTCCTCACTTTTAACCATAATCATATCCTTTGACAGTGTAATATTATCAAAGTTTTTTGTATACTCGATTAAGGCTTCATCGCCTCTTGTTCTTACATCCTCTATTACCTTTAACACCTTCTCCCTATCCTTATCGAAAATTCTCCTTTCCCTTATACTGGCCAATATTCTTTTAATGTTTTCTCTCCTAACATGGTATGTTTTCAAACTTATGCCTCACCATTTTCTTCTTTCGCTATATCCTCCAATGGCATTATAAGTTGTGGTTCATGAACTACTAGGCCTTGAGCCAGCTTCCTTAGTTTTGGCAGAAGCTTCATGTATTCTGAACGAGATATTACCGTGTTAACTGCATACCATCCTGGCTTAGAAAGTTTGCTTATTGTGGGCCCCTTCAATCCAGGTAGAAGAGAGACAAGAGCCTGAAGATTTTCTTCTTTAACATTAACGAAAATATGAAGTTTTTTCCCACTTTCTATAACCCCTCTAAAGAGTGCCACAATATCGTATATTTTTTCCTTCTTCAACCCATCGGATAAAGAATTTTTGTTGGCTATAAGTACGGCTTGTGAATCCACTATTAGGTCTAATGGCTTTAATCCGTTCTGTTCCAATGTAGTGCCTGTCTCTGAAACGTCGGCGATCGCGTCCGCTTCTTCTGGAGGCTTTGCTTCAGTGGCGCCAAATGAAAGATATATTTGTATACTCTTATTTTCGCCTGTCTTCCACCATGGAGTAATTATTAAAGGCTTTATTTTGCCATAAACCTGTTGGTATACAGGAAGTGACATTAGATATTTTGAGACAGATAAGGGGTATTCTGTTGATATTCTTAGGGTCCTATTTTCGGACCAATATTTTTTAACCATTTCACTCATACTGTTTGCTTCACATGTTTTTGGGACGGCGAAAACAAGTTTTGTTTGACCATATTCGAGGTTTAGGAGAACCTTAACATCAGCTGATGTTTCTTGAACCCAGTCTAGGCCAGTAATCCCTAAATCATATAATCCATCAGAAACGTAAATTGGTATTTCCTGTGGTCTCAAAATTTTGAACCTAATTTCTGTATCATTGGATGTAGGCCTATAACTTCTTTCCTTACCATAGAGTTTTATGAATGCTTTTTCAATAAACTCGTAAGTTGCCCTTTCAAGAGAGCCCTTGGGTATTGCAAATGATACATTAGCCAAAGGTTTTCACCTCAAAAAATTTTTCTTGTTCCATAAACTGTTTATTCGCAAAAATTGTCTCTATATTTAAAGATAATTTTGCATACTTAGGCTTTAGCTTTAAGTAGATGAACTAACTCACCCATTCCAGCCTCAACCATCTTCAGTCAAAAATTGTATTATTTAAATTTTTTATATGTGTAATCTATTCTTTTAAGGCTTGCTCTATATCCTCCTTTAAATCCTCGACATCTTCTAATCCAACTGACAGCCTTACCAAATTTTCAGTTATACCAAGTTCCTCCTTTAAAGATTGAGGCATGCTCTTTGATGCACTTAATATTGGGTAAGTTGCTAACGTTTCTACGCCACCAAGGCTTGGTGTAGACTTTATAACATTAACCTTTTTAAAGAAGTTGAATGCTGCATCTTTTCCACCCTTAATCTTGAAACTTACTACGCCACCATATAATGGTCGTTCAAAGACTTTATTTGCAATAGAATAGTATGGACTGTCTTTTAAACCTGGGTAATAAACTTCCTCCACTTTAGGATGATCTCTCAAGAATTCAGCAATTTTCAAGGCATTCTCACACTGTTTAACAAATCTAACTTCTAATGTTTCCAGTCCACGGATTACAAGGTATGCTTCAAATGGATTCATTATTGTTCCAAGATTCTTGCGCCAGTCCCATAGTTCTTTAATTGTTTCCTTGTTTCCGGCAACAGACCCTCCTATCACATCATTGTGGCCTGAAAGATATTTGGTTAAGCTGTAGAGTACAAGCCATGCGCCATTCTTAACTGGTTTATAGAGTAGTGGTGTTGCGAACGTATTATCGACAACGATCCTAACATTGTTTTCCTTACACACTTTTATAACTTCGTTTACATCTATAACCTTAAGTAAAGGATTTGTTATAGTTTCAACTATAACAAGACTAATTTTATCGTCTATCAAGCTAATGATTTCATCAGTATCCGGTCCACCGAACAAGGTTTTGACTCCATACTTATCCAAATTTAGAGCAAGCTGCTGTGTTACACCATATGCTTCTTTAGATATTAAGATGGTAGAACCACTTTCTAGTGTTGAGAGATAAACAGTTGAAATAGCCGCCATACCGCAGTTGAAGGCTAAAGCGTCTTCTGCTTCATCAAGTTTCGCTAACACTTTTTCCAGTGCATAGACTGTAGGATTCTCTTCCCTAGAATATTTTAATTCCGTCTCTCTAGCTGTCTTCCTTGGTAATCCAGTTATCTTATCAAATTGTTCCCAAACTACTGTCTGGTATATTGGAACCTTAAATAAGCCCAGTTCTGGATCATAAAATTCATGTCCGTGAATACTTTTAGTGGAAAAGCCTTTAAATTGTTCCTTTGAGTTGGAGCATCTAACATTAATATTCTTCTTGTCTGTTAGATTTACCACCCAAAACTACAACTAAATGGCCAAATATATACTTTTTAATAAATTTTAATAAAATGGACTTTTATATATTTATCCTCCTGGCCCACCGTGGAATACTGCGTCTTTCCAGACCATGTCCCAGACTATATCTTCTGTTAAGGCCTCTTTAGACATAATAACATTTTTTAGTTCTTGGAATATTTTATGATGTCTTACCTCATCATCCATTATAAGCTGTAGTATCATTTTTATTTTCGGATCATCAACCTTTTCCAGTAAACTTTTTACAGTTTGATACATTTTACTCTCAATTTTTATATGTAGGTCAATTTCTTCTTGGATTCTTTCGATATCGCTTTCTGATACCATTTTCCTACTTTTATCCAATAGATCTAGTATTGCAATATAAAGATGTGAATGTTTTTCTGAATCAAATGCTACAGTTGTCAAAAGTGCTTTTATAACACCACTATCTATTGATTCAACAAGTTTCAGTAATCTTTGGGAAAGCTCATACTCTTCTTTAACCATTTCCTTGGAAACATCTTTTACACTCATTTTAATCAACATTTATTAAAAGGAACCTCTATTTAAATATTGTCTAAAATTAGTAAAAAATAAGTTTATTTTTTCTAAATAATTTTGTTTAAAAATATTATAGTTTTGTTTCCCAGGGAAACATTTTATGGTTTCTGAAATATTCCGCTATCCCTCCTGCCTCTACAATCTTTAACATAAATTCTGGATATGGTTTAATGTTCGCCTCTAAACCTGTTTCGAGCGCATAAACCTTTCCAGATGATAGGTCGATTGTTAGAGGCTCATTATCTTTAATCATTTCTATAAATTTTTTTTCCGAAATAATTACCGGGAGTCCCACATTTATCGCGTTTCTAAAGAATATTCTTGCAAAAGATTCTGCGATAACAGCGTTGACTCCTGCAGCCTTTAGAACCCTCGGTGCCTGTTCTCTGCTTGAACCGCATCCAAAATTTTTTTGTGCCACAATAATGCTTCCTCCATAAAGTCTTTCCTTAAGTTTTGGGTCAAGGTCTTCGAAAACATATTTTGCAAGTTCTTTGATATCTTGTGTTCTATACTTATACTTTCCAGAAATGATTAAATCCGTATTTATATGATCTCCTAATCTAACACATTTTCCATTTATCTTCATAAATTTTCACCATATTTTCTTGGGTCAACAATTTTTCCTTCCAAAGCAGATGCTGCTGCAGTAGCAGGGCTGGATAAATAAATTTTTGAACTACTTGAACCCATTCTGCCAATAAAGTTTCTATTACTTGTTGAAATTGCAACTTCACCATCTCCTAATAAACCCATATGTGCTCCAATACATGGACCACATGTTGGAAATCCCACAATACATCCTGCTCTAACAAGTTTATCAATTAATCCCTTATTAAGGGCCTCATAGTAAACTTTTCTTGAAGCAGGTATCACAATACATCGGGTTTTAACATTTTTTCCATCTAATATTCTGGATGCTATTTCTATGTCCTCAAGTCTACCATTAGTGCATGAGCCTATAAACACTTGATCCACTTCTGTACCCTCAACCTCCCTAACACTTTTAACATTATCCACGTTTGATGGTGCCGCAACAAGCGGCTCAAGTTTTGATGCATCGACGTAAAGTTCATCAGTATACTTTGCATCCTTGTCTGCCTTGACTGGCTTAAAATCGCCAACTCTTTCTTTTAACCATTCTTCTGTCACACTATTTAATTCCATTGGACAACATTTTGCACCCATTTCAACAGCCATATTTGCGATGGTCATTCTTGAATCAACACTTAAACCGTCAATACAGCTCCCATGGTATTCTACCGACTTATAAGTTAGTCCATCTGCTTTAACCTCTCCTAGCACATGTAGTACAAGATCCTTTGACATAATCATATCCTTAAATTCGCCTTCAACCACAATCTTTACAGACTCTGGGACCATAAACCACAATTTTCCTGTGATCATAGCTATTGCTGCATCTGTGCTTCCTACACCTGTTGCAAATGCGTTAAAAGCACCATGTGTTACAGTGTGGGAGTCTGCACCAACTACTACTGAACCAGGTTTTACGTATCCTTCTTCAGGTAAAACTTGGTGGCATATACCTGAACCAGCATCATATAATCGGATGCCATGTTTTTTAGCAAATTTTCTCATCGCAGAATGGATGTTTGATATTTGGGGTGAAGGACTGGGTGATGCATGATCTATAAAGAATACTACTTTATCTTTATCAAAGACCTTTTCTATACCAATTTCTTGCATTGACTCTATTGCAAGTAAAGCTGTACCATCATGCGCAAACACTACGTCAACGTCTGCTAGCACAAATTCTCCTGCTGAAACACTATTTTTTCCAGAAGATTTTGCGAGAATCTTTTCAACCAATGTTGACATGTTCGTCACCTATTTTTAATCCATTTACTTGTTTTATGTGCTCCGGATAGTACTTTTTAATTAAATTAAACATTTCGTTATCTGATACTGGAGTTTGTCTACCGGCATCATACATCTTTAAGATTTCCTTATGTATTTCGCTTACTCTAGGATCATCTTTAACATCATCATCGTTTAGGTTAAGATGCGTTTTTATCCAGTATGCTATACTTGCTCTACCAGAATATTGGTCTATTGTCACCTGTGGCCAAATTCCAAGAACATTTACTGGATCAAAGGGTAAATAGACTTCAGGATTTTTAAGAAATGCATCAATATGTATTCCAGCCTTGCTTCTAAAAGCGTTTGGCCCCACTAACGGATAATGTTCCGGAAATATTAGACCCATACTCTTAAAAAGTTCAGCCGCCTTAACTATTTCTTTTAAATTTATCCCCTCTATACCATGTAACATAGAATATTCTAGCAGCATTGCCTCAAGTGGACAGTTTCCTGCACGTTCTCCTATTCCAAAGAGTGTGCAATTTGAAAGTGCTGCACCACTTAGCCATGCAGCAAGATGATTTGCAGTGACCATAAAAAGGTCATTATGGCCATGAAATTCAATATTTTCTCCTTCTATCCCAGTTTCTTTCATCAAAGTTTCTATCATAAGAGGTATACTCCTAGGTAAACCGACTTCCTTAAAAGGAAGTCCTACACCCAGTGTGTCGGCAATCTTTATCCTAACTGGCAACCCATATTTCTCTGAAAGCCTCATAAGTTTACCTACAAATGGTACGACTACATTCTCTATGTCCGCTCTAGTAGCATCCTCTAGAGTACATCTTGGTATAACACCATTTCTTAAAAGAAATTCGACAACTTCTAAATATTTTTCCAAAACCTGGCTTCTGCTCATATTAAACTTGCTAAATATATGATAATCTGATATAGAACATAATACTGTGGTTTCATCTAAACCTTCCTCTAAAACAAGTTGGGCGTCTGATAATGTTGCCCTAATCCATCCTACCGGTTTCGGGTAATCGAATGCCAGCCCCTTTATTTTTCTAACAACTTCCTTATCCTTTTTAGTATAAAGAAATAGTTCCGTGGAACGTATTACACCCTTCTTTCCTCCTAAAGCACTAACTATTTCGTAAATTTTTAAAGACTCTTCTATTGAAAACGTCTTCCAACCCTGTTGTCCATCACGCAATGTTGTATCAGTTATCCAAATGTTTTCTGGAACTTTGTTCAACTTTATTTTTGGAGGCGAATCGAAGGGGAATATATCTCTAAAAAGATTTATCTTCTCCTCAACCTTCATATTCTGTCCTATGTTATTGCTCATTTTTTAAACTCCATAAACCAAAAAGTTAATAAAATATAAACTTTTCACAAATCTTCTTGTTTTAATGCCAATATACTATTTTCTAAAAATTTTTCTAAAACCTTCAATTAACTTTTGGAAAGTCCACCTTTTTTCCTCTTTTTCAACTTTTGTAACATCAGCTTTTAACATCCTATTATCTAATATTTGCTTAAATGTATTATATATCATTTGGCCGTTGCCCGAAAGTCTATAATTAAATTCAATTCTCTCAACCAGGCCATTTTCAAGCATCTTCATTAACGTAACATAGAGCGACGATTTTGGAAGGCCTGTTAATGTAAGAAGTTGGGGGAAAGATTTGGGTTCACCCTCAGACATGTTTAAAGCATTCATTATAGTGTAGGAGTTTCCATCTAGAACACCTAGGACCATCTTGTGAGGCTGTTTTGGCACATTAAAGAAAAAATTAGTATCATATAAAAATATTTTCATTCACTATTGTTCTTCTGACTCTTTTGGTGGAGGCGGCGGTGGAGGTACCAGTAAGGTTTGAAATGGAGACGTTTTCCTAATCTCCTCTAATATAGTATTTCCTATAACCTTAACTATTGTAGCATATACTGCAACTCCAACAAAAATTGAGATAATAATAAAGGATAACATTATTGGCCAAATGTAGTTTGCAACAATTTCTTGAAGAACTTGTGGGTTATTCATTATCTGCATAGGATCTTCAACTGCTGTTGTTAAACCCGCTAAAATTGATGAGATGGCAAAGGAGAATAGAAGGAAGCCTACTATCGCCCAAAGAATACTCCATAATAATATAATGAATCCTTTATAAAATGCTTTACTCCAATTAATCATATCATACGTCAACATTCATTCCTTAACTCTAATATAAATATGTTATGTAATAGTTTCTGTAAATAAACAATATTTAAAAAGGTGGTTTATGAATCTTTTTTGAGGGAAAATGGAAATAGTATTATATGTGGAACAAAAAAACTTTGAAAAGTTGAAGCAGAAACTCTTCGGAGACAACATAGTTTCTAGAGCAAATCTACTAACTCATGAAGCACAATCGTTTGGCAAAGAAGGCGGATTTTATATAAGAGTATTAGGTGACGAGGAAGAGTGTAAGAGAGCCTTAGAACTTTCAAAAGATTTGGGTGTCGAAGTAATAGGAGAGGAAAAAGAAATGATACTGAAAAGGCTTAATGAAGAAGGTGAAAGGTCTCTGGAAGGCTTTGGTGGAATATTTGGATAAAAAAAGTCTATTGCAAAGATATCGTTTAATCTCTTAAAGGCGCCGACTTTTTATCTATTTTTAGCTCCACTTCTTTGTGTGTTAAGTAAGTATGTATTTCTTTAGAAGCTTTTATACCACTTTGTATCGCGAATCCAATATAGGATGGGCCAAGCGTTGCGTCTCCAGCTATGAAAACTTTTTCAATATTTGTTCTTGGTCCTTCTTTAACAATTATGTTAATCTTTCCATCATCATTTGGGATAGATGGTAAGAGTCCGACTGCTATAAGTACATTATCAATTGGAATAATATGTTGAGATTCTGGAACAATTTTTAATTCGGGTGCACCATTACTTTTTTCTAATACCGTTTTAACAGCCCTTATTGCCTTAACAGCACCATTCTCACCAATAAACTCTATAGGTTGAGTAAATTCCATAACATGTACTCCAGAAGTCTCTAAATTTTCAATAATCTTTTTTCCAGCTGGCGCCTGCCATCTTCCCCTTCTATAAATTAAATAAACTTTTTCAACATTATTTTGTAATGCAATATGGCACGCGTCTACAGCAGTCAATCCCCCTCCAATAACTGCAACCTTCCCACTAAGTTTAGGTAATCCTTCACTCAAATAACCTAGTTTAGAAAGATTATATTTTATAATATAATCTAGAGCATAATATATTCCACTCAAATTCTCTCCTGCAACATTCATTTTTTTTGATATCCAAGCTCCTGTAGCAATTAATACTGCATCATATTTTTTAATAATTTCCGATAAACATATGTCTTTTCCAACATCCGTGTTCGTATAAAAAATTACACCCGCGTTCATCAATTTTTTTATGTTTTCTCTAACTTTTTCTTTATTAATCCTGTAGGATGGGATACCGAAAATTAGGAGGCCACCAGGCTCATACATTTTCTCATAAACGTGGACTTCATATCCTAATTGAATTAATTCTTTTGCTGCCGAAAGACCCGCAGGCCCCCCTCCTATTATTGCCACCTTCTTACCTGTAGCGTTGCCTAATTTTTCTATGTTAATTTTTAATTCCATCGCCTAGGCTATCCCCATATTTTTTATCTTATAAACTTTTTTTACATATTTATATAAAACAGCCTTTTATAACATATAAAATAAAAATTTTAATGAAAAATTGTTATATTTTTAATTCTTTTAAATATAATGGATTGAACAATAATTATGCATACTTCTAGCATATAATAGCATTTATTCATTTAAATAGTGTCAATAAATGATAGGGATAAAATAGTTTCTTAGTATGTAGTTTAATGTAATATACTATCCCTTTATTTCCTTGATCTTTGAACAAATTATTCCTAATGAAACCTTTTGTTGGTCTATGAGAATGGTCATTTTTGGTGAAAGTAAAGTAATTTTTATTGATCCGAAACTTTCTGGGTACTTGCTATCGTACATGTCCTCCCATGTAAGATAATCTTCTATGTCTTTATGATTCTGGAACAGTAACAAATTATATCTACCATTGCTTATATGATATGCTAAGCTGATATGGTTGTCTGTTAGAATATCTTCTAAAATTTTATCCTTATGTGCTCTTACTTCAACTAGCGATAAAAATAGTAGAAAGTTTGGTGGAACAAAAAAGTTTGGAAATCTGCACAACGGTTTTAAAATTATTCCCTTTTCCTGTAGCCTTTGGATTCTTTTGATTACACTTCTTCTTGACACATTAAGTTTTCTGGCAAGGTAATTTTCGTTTACAATTATACCTTCACCCTTCAACAAGTGTTCTAAAATTTTAAGAGAAACATCATCTAATTCGATTCCATTAATTTCAACAAATCCTTTCCTTTTAAATTCTTCTTTAATCAGGTTTAAGCCAATGCTGGGCTCATACTTGAAAATACCTTCATTTGAAAAATAAAAGTTGTTTGATGGCGCCCTTTTCCCTCTTTCTGGAATCTTGCCGCTGGAGACAATATTTTCTCTCCAAACATGATAGTCCCAAATGCTTTTATGAAACTCAAATATTAGCATATTGCTTTCTCCTTCCCTAATTCTGTATGCTGCAAAAATGTTTTTGTCCTCCTTTAACCATTCAATTATTCTAGCATCATATGGTAGGTCAGCATATGATATTACCAAAAGTGGTAGTTCGCTGAATAAGGCTTTAAAGGGTGCTACTGGGCGGTCTACAATTCTATTGGATATTAGCATGTCAACTCTTTCTTTTACCGTCTTCCTATGCTTTTTAATTAATCTAGAAAGTAATGCTATATTAATTTCTATACCTTCCCCGGAACAGATATTTTCAAGTAATAAAAGGTCCAGAAGGTTATCGGGAAGTAGGGACATCTATTCTCTCCCAATAATCACCATACTTAAACCTTTTTCCTCCATCAGTGCTCATATTTTTATTCTTTTACTAATTCTCCTGTATTTTCAAAAAATTTTATACCTAAATCCTTTTCCAATACTTTCTTTTTAAACTCTGTAGAAGATAGCATGTTCGTAAACTTTTGAATATTATCTTTTCCAATATTCTTTTTTAATATTACAAAGTCAAAGGCTTCTTCGGTAAAGGGTACAAAGTCTAGGTTTAGAAGTTTTGCTGCTGCCTTTATTGCAAAGCCGCAATCAACTTTTCCCTCCTTTACAGCAACAGCGACCTCCAAATGGGATCTTACTTCATTATTGTAACCTCTTATTTGATTGACCACGTTGTGAAATTGCATGTTCTTATTTAATGCAAAATCCATTATCAACTTGTCAATCAAAAATCTTGTTCCAGAACCCTTATTCCTGTTTATAAATGTAACATCTTTTCTCAAAAGGTCTCTTACAGAAAATATTTTTTTAGGGTTCCCCTTTCTTGTAATAATGCCTTGGACTCTCTTATAGCCTCTGATAATCGAAATTTTTTCATTAAGGACTTTATCCTTTAACAGATATGTATTATATTCTCCTGTGCTTTCATCAAACAAATGTATTCCTGAAATGTCTGAAAAACCTTTAAGAACAAGGTCTAGCCCCTCATAAGAGCCGACACTAACATACTCGACAAAAAATCCTCTAAACCTTTTTTCGAGCATTTCTACTAAAATTTCTAGAGCTGGACAGTGGCTTCCAAAAATTGAAAGATCTGCTTTGAGAAGCTCTTTTCTATTAATCATTTTAAATTTTTTTTCCACTAACATATACTTTTGAAGTAATACTTCTCCTTCAACTGTTAGTTTTGCGCCTCCCCCACCTAATCCACCATAACTGCGTTCTACAAGCTTGCAGCCAAAGCCTCTTTCAAGTTCACTTACCCTTGTCCAAGCAAGTTTATAGTCTTCTCCAACATATTTTGCAGCCTTTAATATAGAGCCAAATTTTCTAACCCCAGCTAATAGTTTTGCATCTGTTCTATCCATTCCCTTTAACATTTTTTCTAACTTTATAGAAACAATTGTCTCAATATCCAATTTTTTTATAAAATCTATCTTTTCTTCTACACTCAAAATATTATTTCACCATTGACAAACTTTAATGTTATATCGCTTTTTGGACGTTCAAAAAAGTTTTTAACATCTCCTTCCTCAATTATTTTCCCATTATAAAGTAATGATACTTTTTCAGCTAACTTTTTCGCTTCAAACATGTTATGTGTTGTTAATATAACAATTGGCCCCTCTTCTCTACAATATTCTTTTATAACATTTTCTATAATTTGGGTGTTTGATGGATCTAAATTCGATGTAGGCTCATCCAATAAAAGTATTTCAGGTTTTAATACTAGCGCTCTTGCAAGACATACTCTCTGAGCTTCTCCACCAGACAGAGTGTAAGCATGTTTATCGCGGTACTCATATAAGCCGAGTGTTTTTAGAATATCGTTTACTTGATCGGTGACTTCATTTTTTCTTAATCCTCTTATCCTTAAGCCTATGGCTACATTATCGAAAACATTTGAATTATATAATACTGGCTGCTGGAAGACCATTGCCATTTTTTTAATATAAAATCTTTTCCCATTATCATTTAATTCTGTTAAACAAATGTTATTATAGTAAACTTCTCCTTTATCCGGTGTCTCTAGAAGGTTCAATATCTTAAGTAATGTTGTCTTTCCTGAACCATTTGGGCCTATGATGCATGAAATTTTTCCTTTTTCAGCTTCAAAGAAGATGCCTTGCAACACTTTCTTTTCCCCATAACTTTTCCACAAATTCTCTACTCTAATCATTTTAATCACCAAATTTTAGTCTCCTAAACTTTCTCCTAAAAGTTGGGTTCTGTTTTGACTGTAAAAATGTTAAGAAAATGTTTATGAAAAATGCGGTTATCAAAAGTATGATTCCTAAAGTCAATGCTATATCGAATTCTCCCATACTCGTATACAATAGTATTGCTGTAGTTAGTGTTCTAGTAAAATATCTTATATTTCCTCCCACTATCATTATAGCGCCAACTTCAGAAATTGCACTACCAAACGCTGCAACTACACTAGCTAAAATTCCAACTCTAGCCTCCTTTAAAACCACCAAAAACAGTTGGTATTTTGTTGCACCCAATGAATGTGTCTGTTCTATAACTTTTTCAGGGATGGTGGAAACAGCCGAATAAGAAAGGCCTATTACAATAGGAACTGCCATAATAAGCTGTGCCAAAATCATTGCAGAAGGTGTATACAAGAGGTTTAAGGGTCCAAAAGGTCCTGATGTGGACAAAAGAAGGTATAGAATTAATCCTACTACAACTGGAGGTAATCCCATTAAAGTGTTAACTAATGACAGTACAAACTGTTTTCCCCTAAAATCTTTTAATCCCAAGGCAATTCCTAATGGTAAAGATATAGCCGTCGCCAATGCAACAGCAGTACAAGATATTTTAAATGACAAAAGGGTGATTTGAATTACTTCATCATTAAAAATTATTGTGGGGAAAGTTTCTTCCAACTTATACGCCTCCTAAAATCTTTCTCCAATAACTAACCTCTTCTTCCTCATATTTGTCAATTATTCCAAGTTCACCTAATCTTCCAAAAGCAGGATTGAAAAGCTTTTGCCCATTCCTCGTATAATTACCTATAATATCCTGTCCCCTAGGCGAAATTAAAAATTGTACAAATTTTTGTGCATACTCATAATTTACATTAGAATGCCTATCGGGGTTAACGATTATAGCTCTGTAAAGGTTTAAAAGTTGAAGACCTCCCTCAAACAATATTTCCAGTGAGATATCAACAGAATTTTTTATTTGAAGAAAAGTTGACCTATCACATAAAATGTATGCTTTCTTTTCATTCGCAACAATTAAAGCCTGCTCCATACCCTGTCCAATTTCAATATACCATCTCTTTTTGTCAACATTTAAACCTGTAAGCCTCCATATTTCCAGTTCCTTCAAATGTGTGCCAGAGGTATCTCCACGTGAAACAAACAATATCCTTCCATCTTCTCCAGCATCATAAATTTTTTTAAATGCATCAATAATGTCCTTTGAAGAATTTACTTTTGCAGGGTCTTCTTTTGGCCCTACAAGAATAAAATCATTCCAAGCAAAGGTAATGCCATGAACACCATACCCTTCAGAAATAAACCTGTTCTCAAGTTGACGATTATGGACCAGGATCAAGTCAACATCGCCTCTCTTCCCAATTTCTATTGCTTGGCCGGTTCCAACTGCAACCCAAATAACATCTATGTTTGGATTACTTTTTTCAAATTCTATTTTTATCATGTCTAGTAACCCTGAGGCGTCTAAACTTGTCGTCGTTGCTATTCTCAGAGTTGTCTTTTGTGTATAAAATTTTGGAAAATTAATCGTTACCATGCTTAATATTACTACGATGGATATGATTGGCAAAACACTTTTTTTACCGATCAAAACTTATCAACGTTATGATAAAAAAACATAACGGTATTTAAACTTTTACATTTGTAGACTCTTACGAAATCCGTAAAAATCTTATCTGTTAATTTGAATATTCCACTAAAGTTATATATCAAACTCATTTACGCTATAATGGACATGAATGACGTGTTAGGCGAATTTTTAGATTACGTGAACACATATTTTTTGCCCTGGGGACCGATTGGCTTATTTATACTCTCGTTTATAGAGGCAATATTCTTTCCTATCCCACCTGATGTGTTGTTGATACCTCTTGTCCTATTAGATCCAGCTAACGGCCTATTTTACGGCTTATTGGCAACTATTTCCTCAGTGGCTGGAGCTGTAGTGGGCTACTATTTGGGTCTTAAGGGAGGTAGACCAATTTTAAGCCGTTTTGTTAGTGAATCTAAGCTTAAGAAAGTAGAGAATTTTTATCAAAAATATGGTGTATTAGCTGTAGGAATTGCCGCATTTACACCTATTCCATTTAAGGTTTTCACAATAACAGCCGGAATCTTTAAGCTAAGAAATTTTTTTGGTTACATAATTGCCTCAATGGTCGGTAGAGCAGCCCGATTTATGCCTGAATCATTTATAATAATGCTTTATGGAAACAAGATGCTTGAACATTTTCTTTCACGATTTGAAGTATTTACTATCATATTAGGAATAATATTTGTCATAGGATACATATTCTATAGATGTTTTAGTCGAAACATTGGATTAGTTAAGTCGATAACCTCATAATATTCTCATATAATTTTAAATTTTAAATGAATTAATTAAATACACTATCAGTATTGATATTCCACACATTAAAGTAAATATTTTTGTTATTTCAGCATATAGTGGTTGGATTTTTGAAAACATTATTGCGCCTAATGGTGAAAAAGTTAATAATAGATAGAGTGTGCAAAATGAGGCCGTTATAAAAAGTACTGCCATATTCTCGCTTTTAGTATGAAACAGAGGCTTTAAGTTTAAATCAAATATGGTACGGTTTTCAAGCCCTCTTAATGCAACTAGAGTGGGTGGCACTATAATCAAAATGAATGGCACCATAGTTACTTCCCAGAACATAGTAAGACCAAATACAGTCAAAAGCAAGGCATCACTTGACATTTCAACCCACTTTGGCACAATTACCGTTAACCAAAATGCTACACCCGATGCAGCAATATAATTTCCAACTAAAGTTCCAACTACTGTTCCAATAATAAATCTTGTCCACGACCTATGCTTATGTACAATAAAACCATATATTAGGAAGCCGACAAAGTTTCCTGGTACACCTGATACAAGACTTCCGATTGGGCCCAGACCTGTTGGTAATATGAAACTTCCTAACTGTGTACCCAGTGCTGCGCCGAAGGCTGCTGTCCAGGGGCTAGATATTAATGCGAATAATGCTGGAATAATTACTGCGGGCCTAAAGTGTCCTACACCCCACGGTGTTGGGATAGTTGCAGTAAGTGCAATAAGTGATGCATATAATGTTGCGCATAATGTTATTAAAACTATCGATTTCGTTCTATGTTTCAGCATGTCCTTATATTTTAGATAAAAATTTTGTTTATCAATATTTTCTATAGAAAACTTAAATAGGTATATAGAAGTATTTATAGTTATATGGAATATAGAAAGGTTCAAGAGGTTGGCAAGGGAACATTATTGGTTTCATTGCCTAAAGGTTGGGTGAAAAAATATGAGATCAGCAAAGGTGATATATTAGGTTTAGAGGTCGACCAATATGGTAATCTAATATTATTTTCTATGAAAAAGAAGTATACTGAAAATTTGTCAATAGTAGATTGTAGAAGAAGGAGCTTAAAAGCGGTCTTAGATGACGTTACTGGTGCATATCTTTTGGGATACAATTTAATAAAAGTGGTAAACTTGTCTAATATCGAAGATGGTGATAGAAAAGATGTTAAGGTATTTTTGTCGAAGCTTGCCGGCTTAGAGATTGTTGAAGAAGATAAAGATTCGATGCTGGTGGAGTTCGTTACTGACATAAGCTTACTGAATCCTAATAAGATTTTGAATAGGATGAGTTTACTTGTTAAAACGATGTTTCTTGACTCGATCTCCTCCCTATTAAACCATGATAATGTACTCGCTGAAGACGTTATTAAGGTTGATGATGAAGTTGATAGACTATATTTTCTCTTTGTTAGACTCATTAGAAGCGCTATTCAAAGTCCAGATATTATGAGAAAGTTTAACCTTAGCGCAATAGAATGTTTAGACCATAGACTTTATGCGAGTCTAATAGAATCAATAGGCGACTACTCTAGCACTATAGCATCAAATGTTATAAATGGTGCAGCTGTTGTATTCGATAATAATTTATCGAATGTTTTATATGAAATTAAAGCGTCTTTTGAAAGCATGTTCGATGTAGCCTATAAAGCTTACATGTCTAAAAATATTGCTTTAAAAGTGAATGCCCTCTCAATATCGGACTCTATAGAGGAAAAGATTAACTTAATAGGAACCCTAACATTAAATAGGTCTCTAAAAGAAATTTCTAAGATATCATCAATCATTTCAGCAATAAACTTTACCAGGAAGGCTTTAGCTGATATAATAGACTTGACAACACCATCGATAACCGTTTAAAAATTAAAAAAAGAAAGGAGGAAAACCTAGTCTAAAACTCCTCTTCTTCCTCCCACTCCTCTTCCCATCCTTCTTCTTCCCAGTCTTCCTCGAATTCCTCCTCAAATTCCTCCTCAAATTCTTCTTCCATAAAGTTCGCTGAAGGTCTAAAAAGTGCTTGCTTATAAAGATTTTTCAAAATTGCAGGTATCCTAATGATAGCCATTTCAATTTAAAAAATTATTTTTCTTAAGGTTGATGTTTGAAGGTTTCAAGAATAGCATTTTTTATTAGAATGGTATCATTTTTTAAGTATCCAGTTTAAAATTTTCCCAGCCCTTTCCTTTCTTCCAATTAAATATGCTATTATACCTAAACTATAAACTAGAGCAAATAAGAATAGTACAGATAAAGAAAATATTCTCACAGAAAATTCACTAAAATTGACAAAAATGTAGAAGTTAACTAGTATGCCACCACCTAAAGTGACAAAAACTATAATAGCTACCAGTATTTTTTGATTTAAAAATACTTCTTTAATCTCCAAAAAGGATATTATCAAATATGTTCCAGCTGTAACCGTAAACCAGCTAAATACGGCAAAGCTTGGATCATTTTCCAAATACTTTGCTACGGCTAATAAGGTATTTGAAATAAAAAGTAAAATCATGTATAGTGGATAATCTTTTCTACCATGTCTAAGCAAACTTTTTCGCTATATTTATGTATAGAATAGTATAAAAATTTTTGGTATCAACAAAACCTTTATTTTATAAGCATGTTAAACCATCATACGATTGTTTATGACAATTTCCGATAATATGATTTTAGAACTTGAGAATATCGTTGGAAAAGATTATGTTCTAACGAAAAAAGAGCAGATAGAACCCTACCTATATGATGAAACGTTTGTTGCAACATCAATAGAGCCTTCAACAAACTGTGTTGTAGTTAAGCCAATAAATACGGAGCAGATTTCAAAAATAGTGAAGCTGGCAAACGAGAAAAGGATACCTGTTTATCCAAGAGGTGGTGGGACTGGTGTTGTCGCTGCAGCGGTTCCAACAAAAGATGGTATAATCATATCTCTGGAGAGAATGAAGAATGTTATCATAGACAAGGATAATATGATGGCCACGGTTGAGCCGGGTGTTACATTGGAAGAGTTTGGACGAATAGTAACTGCAGCGGGCTTCATATTTCCTCCACATCCTGCAAACGAGCAGGCTTCCATGGGCGCTATAACTGTAAACAATTCTGGTGGCGCTAGGGCTGTAAAGCATGGTGTTATGAGACATCATGTTAAAGGTTTGGAGGTTATCCTACCAACTGGGGAAGTGCTAAACTTGGGTGGCAAGCTTATTAAAGATAATGTAACCTCAAGTCTTATACAATTGATTGTTGGAAGTGGAGGAGTACTTGGGATAGTTACAAAAACTACTGTAAAACTCTTACCCAAGCCCGAGTACCAGTTAACGCTTCTTGTTCCATTCAATAATAGGCGTGATGCTTTTAGTGCAGTAGCACCTATACTGTCAAGTGGGATAGAGCCTCTTTCACTCGAGTACGTGGAAAACAAGTGTATGGATATTTCTGCAAAAGATCTAGGTGAAACATGGTATACTGACATTCCTGGTCCAGTTCTTTTACTCATACAACTGGCTGGAAGAAAAGATGTTGTTTTTAGTGAAGCAGAAAAGGCAAGCGAATTTTGTATAGAGCATAATAGTCTAGAACCTCGAATAGCTGAAGGGAGTGAAGAGAACAGAGTTTGGAAGATTAGAAAGAATGTTCTTGCAGCATTAAAGCCTCTCTCTTCAGATGTGCTTGATGTTACTGTCCCACCAGCTCAGATGGGTAAACTGGCTGACGAACTTGATAGAATAGCGTCAAAATATAATACTGAAATACCAGCATATGGTCACGCTGGTGACGGAAACATACACCCACATATTTTAAGAAAAGATCTTGGAAACTGTGAAAAAATAAGGAATGAAATATATGAGGCGACATTAAGTTTGGGTGGTGTTATAACTGGAGAGCATGGTATAGGTAAGGCAAGAGTAAAGGAGTTCTATAAGTTCGTGGATCCAAAGATTATAGAACTATTAGCTGGAATCAAAAAACTCTTTGACCCCAATAACATACTTAATCCTACCACAATATTTGGCTAAAAAATAGTATTAGCGCTAGAAGCATATTGGAACTATTTTATTTTCTGCCTAGAGGATAATATTTTACTGCAATAAAGAAAACAGCTAATGCAATAATTATAATAAAAGCCATTCCTAAACGCATGCTCCAAACTACTTCAATCGGCTGTACCTCGCCTGCAACATATCCACTTAATGAAAAAATAAATGCTGTACTTAATCCCGTAAGTGCGAGTGCGAATCTGTCCACAAATGTACGAGCCCCATAATATATTCCCTCTCTTCTAACACCAGTTCTTATTGCATCCTCGTCTATCACATCAGGTATCAAGAGTTCTCTAGAAAGTTGTACACCACCATTTACTGCTCCGAAAAAGGCTGTTAAAATCACACCTTCTATCACAGAGTGTGCCCAAAGTGTTAAAGCAAGCAATCCTGAAGTCATCAAAAAAGTGGCAATGGCAAGTGTGAATCTGGAACCAAATTTTACACAAATTTTTCTCCAAATGGGATAAAATAGTATTGGAAAGATTATCATTGGCGCACCAACTACCGTTATATCACCAATATCTCCTTTCAAAAAATGTTTAATGATGAATGGTGTCATAGCCTCTAAAATACTCCAAATCCAACTTGTAGTTAGGATCAGAAACGCTGCTGTAATAAATGATTTGTTCTTAAAAGTTATTAGAAACGTTTCTTTAACTGGCAAAGAACTTTTAATCGCATATTCCTTTTTTTCCCTACTTCCTAAAATTGATAGAAGAAAGGAGCCTCCTCCAATGAGGCCTAGTGTTAAACCAACAAGGGTCCATCCTTGAAATTTTCCAAAAATTTCAGTAAATCCCGTTATAATCTGTGGTGCTAAAATAAAGGTTATTATCACTCCTACTGTTGCAAAAATCTGTCTATAGACTGCAACCTCACTTCTTTCGCTTAGGCTTGTGTACATTTCTGGAAAAAGTGCATTCCATCCCACATCAACTAACGTGTAAACGAACTCAAACAAAAATACAACTAATATGAAATATCCGAATATGTAGAAGTTTGTAGGATTAGATAAGGGTTGTCCTTCAAGTGGAGGAGACCATAGTAGGGTAAAGAGTAATACCATTAAAGGGGAAAAGAAAAGGATATACGGTATCCTTCGACCCCACCTACTTTTAGTCCTATCTGAAATATATCCCGCAATCATGTCATTTATTGAATTCCATATGCCATAGGCTGTCATGTATCCTATACCAACTAAAACGGCGTCAAGATGTACAACTTCAATGTAAAAGTATGTTAAGTAGGTTGCAATAATAGCAAATATTAGTGACTCTCCAAATGCACCTAGACTATAGGAAACCTTTCCTTTCTTCCCACTAAATCTACCTATAAACGTCAAATTACTCAACTCAGAATCTTTTCACTTAAATCTTCCATACTTGTCTCTAACCTCAGAAATTTTGAGAAGATTTTCTTCAGGAGTGTTTGGACTTAATCCACATCCTGGACCTAATGCAAAGCTTATACACTTTTTACCTATTTCTATAGAATTCTTTACCATTGCCTCAACATCCTCTGGTGTTCCCGTAAAAAGTGGTCCAAGATGGTCTATACCCGCACATAATGGAATCTTGTCTCCAAAATTTTCTACAGCTTTTTCAAGAGGATATGTTGAGCCTGGCGCATAAAATTGAAGTTCATTAACAAGCTTAGGCTTACCAAATCTCTCATAAATGAAGTCTAAATCGGGATCCCAACTGCATACATGAGTCGTTATAGGAACATCCTTACCTATCCTTTCTCTAACCTTCTTCAAATATTCTAAGTCGAGCTGTGCAAGCCACTCCCTCAATTCAGGATTTAAAAGAGACTTGTCATATCCACTAAATCCCATACAAAAGTTTGTAAAGTTTACTGCCTCAACCATTTTGTAAGCTACGTCCACAGTCCATTCCATTAAAGGCCCTCTAACCATCCTAGTTAATGTACCCATAAGATCTGGGAATATCATGACATCTCTCATCACTTCTGTCATGCCAATTGTAAGTGCTAATGTTGCTGCCGGTCCAAGTATGCCTTGTCTTAAAAGAACCTTTTTCCCGATCTTTTCTGCCACGATCTTCCAAGCATCAAATAACGCTTTCGCTCTCCTACATTTTCTTGGATCAAATTCGTTCAAATTCTTTTCAATTTTTTCAGCCTTCTCAAAAAATCTATCATAAACATTCCTGTCAGGTCTATAACGCCAGGGAGGTATCTTAGCTTGAACAACATGATCTAAAATCTCAACTTCTGCACCTAATATTTCGTACATAACCCACTGGTCAGTATTAACTCCAGTAATATCTACCCTAAACTTTTCAGCAACCCTAATATGGCCTAAAGCTATCGCCTTAGGGTCATAAAGGTACTCTCTTAAGCTTGGTGTACCAGAATATTGCCAAGCCAAATAGACAGACTCTAACCATATAGGCATCTTGTCTGGTTTTTCACCATTCAAGTATGTTAAAGCCCTTTCGAGTCCGGTCATCTCAACCATATTTTGTCCTCACCTCCGAAACAAGCCTGTTGGCAAGTTCTAAAGCAGTTTTCGGGTCATGACCCCAGCCATCTAAACGGTATTTTTCTGCAATATACCTGTTACCTTGAACCCCGCCAACAATAACTTTAACTCTATCCCTTAGCCCCTCCTTCTCCAAAAATTCAACAATCTTGCTGAGCTCAAATATCGCATTTGTTAGAAACATAGAAATTCCTACTAAATGAGGTTTATGTTCTATAATGCCTTGTATAAAATTTTCTGCCATTAAATTTTCTCCCAAATCTATAACATTAAATCCATCTGCCATATATAGAACCTTTATAATATCCTTACCAATATAATGCATTGAACCAAGTGTCCCCATAAGAATCTTACCTTTTTCTTTCCGTTTTATCCTATCTTTTAGAAGATCGTATCCCATGGTGAAGGCTGCCATTATTGCTGAAAGTTGGGGTAGCGCAAACTCTTTACCAAATCTTTCGCACGCGTCCATTATTGTCCTACTAAGCTGTTCCAAAATTAGTTGTGGATCAACACCTTCAGAAAGAAGTTTTTTCACTTCATTTTCGACTTCAAAAGGTTTAAATTCCATGACAAGTTGATAAATTTTATCAACATCCATAATTGTCTACAATAAAATAGATAAAGCTATATTTAAATATTTTATAAAGGGTGCTCTTTTTCTCTAAAATCTTTCCATAAAATCAACTATTTTTGAAACAACAGCTTCAGGAACATACTTTTTAGCTCTCAAACTTAACTCGGCACCAATTCTTCTCCTAACACTATCATTTTCTATTACGTAAACAAGTTTTCTATAAAGTTCATCCTCATCATACTTGTATAGACATTCTTCATATCCTCCTGTTATTTCTGGGTAACTGCAATGGTTTGGGAGTATACAACAATTTCCTGTATACATTGCTTCAACTGTCGCTACCCCAAATGTTTCATGTGTTGCAGTAGAAACTTGTATGTGTGATTTCCATAGTGTAGGATAGTATGGGTCTACTCCCGGCTTTTCTATAAAAAAAACTTTATCCGGGTGATTTCTCTTAAACTCTTTTAGGACAGAATCAATCTGCATGTCATCGCAAATGCTTCTGGTAAAAATTACTTGTATATCATATTTTTTTAAAAGCCTATCCACTACTCTAACAAACATTATAGGATTTTTGCTTGAAATAAGATTATGATTAAATACTATGGTAATTTTATCAAATTTTTTATCAGTTCTATAGCTTTCTATAAGCTTAGCATTGATCGGTAAGCCTACAACCCTATACTTTTCAAATAATTTTCTAGCTATGTTATCATTAAATTTTCTAATTTCATCATCCATTACCCTAACAGCATATTCTGAAACCTGAAATATTATGTCCATAACATATAGGTTTGCTAAATCCGCTATTTCCATTTCAGGATAGTTTATGAACCTGAATACGTCTGTAGGATTCCAGTGGCTTCCATGAGTATATCCACATAACCTTACCTTGCTTTTAAAATCACATAACATTCTTTTTATTTCACTTGGAAAATGGTGGAAGATATGGAATATGAAAATATAGTCAATGTTATTATTTAATATAATATCGATCAAATGTTTATAGCCTTCATAAATCCATTGAAGTTTAGAAACTGTTGGCAAAGTTTCCTCCACAAATGGTGTGATATCGATAACTTCAACACCTTTCTCCCTCATCTCTTCTACAATTGCGTCTTGTACCGTAACACCATAGCCTATCATGTCTGTTGCCATAGAATCGCTTTTCTTTAAAGTAAAACTTCTAAGAAACGCGACCCTCATATACACCATATTCTTTTATAATATATTTAATTTTATGATATATTTAAAATGTTTGCAAAAACCTTTTATTTATCCTATAAGAAGACTTGTTTATGGAAGAGATTTTTGTAAGTTTTCTAAGCGAAGGGGAAAAGTTAGCTGGAATGATTCATGTGCCCAATAAAGTTCCCGCTCCCTCAATAATATTCTGTCACGGTTTCCTTGGAAATAGGATTGAAGCACACCGTCTATTCGTTTACGCTGCAAGAGAATTATGTGACAAAGGGTTTACTGTTCTAAGGTTCGATTTTAGAGGATGTGGTGAAAGTGAAGGTTCCTACAATTCAATTACAATCTCAGACGAGGTTAAAGATTTAGGTAGTGCGATAGACTTCCTCTATAATAGAAATGATGTCTTAAAGGAGAAGATTGGTGTCATAGGATTAAGTTTGGGCGGTGTTATATCGATCTTAAGGGCAGCGGAAGACGAGAGAATTGGGGCTGTCTGCACATGGAGCAGTCCAGGGGACTTGAGGGAAATGGAATCAAGTATCAAGAGCATGTTTGGGGAAATGAGCTTAAACAAGCTTCTTCTAAAATCGCATATTGACTTACCTTCAGGAGACAGAATAGGAAGAAAGTTTATTATAGATGCTCTAAAGCATAATGTTCTAAAAAGTGTATCAAAAATTTCTCCAAGACCCATCTTAATAGTTCATGGAACAAAGGACCAGCTTGTGCCAGTATCCCATGCTGAAAAACTTTATGAGAATGCATTGGAGCCGAAGGAAAAATATTACATAGAAGGCTCAGACCACACCTTCAATAAATGGGATTGGCAGTGGCAAGCTATAAACCGCACAATCGATTTTTTCCAAAAAGTCTTCCAACAATAATCTTATGTTAAATCACCACAAACACACAGAGCCTCATTAATAATCTCGTAAAGGCTTTTAAATCCACTCTTTTTCAAAGAAGAAACTTTAACAAGCCTCTGACGCCAAGGCATTTGCGCCAAAGCCCTACAAAGCAAAATTGCAGCACTCTTCTGGCCTCCAACACCCTCCTCAATAACCCTATTTTCAAGATACTCTGTATCAGACAAAAGCATTTCCAAATCGCTTCTCAGCTTTAAATCAGATTTGCTTATTACAAGAACTGTTGGCATGTCAAGCCTAACCTTCGTGATATTGGCCTGCATCAGTAGAACAGTTAAAGAAACAGGTTCTCTAACAAGTTTCGATTCAACAAGAAATACTCCAACATTTCTTCCACTTTCCCCAATCTTACTTATAATAGATATCGCAGAATCCCTGTAGAGAAGTATTTCAAGCTGCCCTGGTGTATCAAAAATTCTAAAATCAACATCATTATAGTTTAGAATATCATTAAACCAGACCCTAAAAATCTTATGCATACGATCAACACTAGAAAGTATAGCCCCATTAGGTCCAAGACCCTCTTCAACCATAAGCTTCCTGGCATCAACATATCTCTTGATGTCAAATTCTGGTACATAAGGAAAATATTCTGCTGCAGGATCAAGGTTACATACTATAGACTTAAACCTCCTTCCCCTAAGCCACTTATTAAAAGCATAGGCTAATCTAGTTTTACCACATCCAGCATTCCCCAAAAAGAATACATTAAATATCATAAAAATATCATAAAAAATTGTTGCTGATGATAAATAAATTTATCGCAGAACAAAAAAGGTTTGATCAAAACTTTCCTAAAATATCATATTTGTGTTTTGAATTCTCTTAGATTAGGTGTTCGCTTAATTTTCTTTCCCTGAATTATAAGTTTATAATTATACAGTTCTTAGGATGATATATGTCTGAAAAAACGTCACGGATTTCAGGGTTTTATAAGTTGTCATTGGAGGAAAGGTTAAAGATTGTTGCCGACTTCGCCGACCTTACAGAAGAAGAGGTAATGTTATTAAAAAAGGTGGGTAATCTTGATCTGGCCACTGCGGACAGGATGATAGAAAATGTTGTCGGTACAATGGCATACCCGTTTGCTATAGCAGTAAATTTTCTGATAAATGGAAAGGACAGGTTAATTCCTATGGTTATTGAAGAGCCTTCTGTTGTTGCTGCAGCAAGTAATGCTGCTAGATGGGCTAGAGCTAAAGGAGGAATATTCACTTCAAGCACAGGCCCCATTATGATCGGCCAAATACAGTTAACTCGTGTAAAGGATCCTTGGAGTACAAAGTTAAAGATTCTTGAACATAAAAGTGAACTTGTTAAAATTGCAAACGAACAAGATCCAACACTCGTAAGCCTAGGAGGAGGTGCAAAAGATATTGAAGTAAAGGTAATAGATACATCAAGAGGTCCTATGGTTATAGCACACATTATTGTTGATGTCAGAGACGCGATGGGCGCGAACGCAGTTAATACGATGGCTGAGGCAATAGCACCATACCTAGAAGATCTTTCTGGAGGAAAAGTTTTGCTGAGAATTATATCGAATTTGGCTGACAGGAGGCTTGTTCGTGCAAGAACCATTATAGCTAAGGAAGAAATTGGTGGTGAAGATGTGGTTGACAGAATTGTGGACGCGTGGGCTTTTGCGTCAGCAGACCCGTATAGGGCTGCTACACACAATAAGGGCATCATGAATGGGGTTATTGCAGTAGCTTTGGCTACAGCTCAGGACCATAGGGCTATAGAGGCTGGAGCACATGCTTATGCTTCACGTTTTGGAAGATATTCTCCTTTAAGTGTATGGGAAAAGAATGATAATGGTGACCTTGTAGGCTCTTTAGAGATGCCTATGGCTGTAGGCCTTGTGGGTGGTGCAGTAAAAACCCATCCAGTCGCTAGGGTAGCGTTAAAGATTCTTGGTGTGAATAAAGCTGACGAGCTTGGTGAAATTATGGGTGCCGTTGGCCTTATACAGAATTTGGCAGCATTAAAGGCTCTTGCAACTGAAGGCATTCAGAAAGGTCATATGAAGTTGCATGCTAGAAATATAGCTATAATGGCTGGTGCTACACCAGACCTTGTTGACAAGGCTGTAGAAATTATGGTCAAGGAGGGTAAAGTACGTTTTGATCGTGCAAAAGAAATTGTTGAAGAACTTAAGAGACAAAAGTCTTGAAAAGTCTTTCACTAAAACTATTTATCTAACATAAAAGCCTAACTAGTATAGTGTATAAGAGTATGATTGACTTCGAATTAAAGATTAACTTAGACCATAATAGAATTAAAGATAACCTAATTTTTGTTGCAGGCCTCCCAGGTATGGGTTTAACTGGAAAACAGGCTGCAGACTATCTTATAGAACAGTTTAATGCAACTAAAGTTGGATACATAAACGCTCCACACTTAGCTTCACCTGTAATATCATCACACGACGGCGTAGTCGAAGACCTTATGAACGAGCTTTTCCAACTATATTATGCTGAAGTTGGAGGAAAAAATTTTTTAATATTTACTGGAATAACTCAACCCCCCTCTCCAGAATGGCAACATAGCCTCTCATATAAAATAGTTGATGCAATTAGAGTTTATAAGCCAAAAATCATCTACACCTTTGCGGCAACACCAATATATTCTTACAGGTGGGCTGTTAACGTTTACGGAATAGCTACCAGAAGAGACCTCTTAGAAGAACTTAGGCTATATGGTGTTATACCATTTAAGGGCGAAGGTGTAATATCTGGCGTAAACGGCCTCATCATAGGATACGGTAAAAGGTTCAACATAGACGGCATAATACTTTTAGGAGAAACCTATCTAACGTCAGGCAGAGACCTTATAGCCCCACTCTCACTACTCAGGATATTTTCTAAAATCGTTGATGTTGAAATAGATTTAAGGAAAATGGAGGATCTCGCACTATCGTTCCATAAAAAGTTTTCAGAATATGTAAAAGGGGTAAAAAGTGGGGAAGAAGGTCCAGAAACTCTTGGATATATTTCATGATATCCTACAATTCTCTTAGAGTTTCTAGAAAAGATTCTATAGCACTAAAATGGGTCTGTGAACGCAAATCCTTTTCTTTCAAAAGCAAATGTGCGCTAACCTTCTTTGAAGCCAGGCTCTCTAAATCCTTTAAAACCTTTTTATTTCCGTAACCCGCATATGAAACTGACGCAAATGCAATTTTCTCAATCTTTTCCCTGTTAAAGTGAATGTACGTTCTAACAGGTGAAGGAATGTGTCCCGCCCAAATAGGTGAAACAACAACCACTAGATCATAATCTTTTGGATCATTTTTAATAGGCTTAATTTCACTCATCTTCTTAAAAGTAGCTTGCATTCCACTTCGTAAAAAGCCTAAAACACCTTTTCTATTAATGTATTCTTCAATTTTTTCAATTTCACAACCTAACTTCTCCTGCAAAATTTTAGCCAACATTTCGTTATTACCTGTCCTAGAATAGTATACTATCAAAGATTTCATATGCTACAAATCTATTATTGAATTTATAAATGTTATAATAAAGTTTAAAATTGGGGATGATTGTTTGCTATTCTTTAGGTTTTCCCGCTATTAGACCTGTTAACGGATAATCTGTATTCAAGTCCATTGTAACCATTTCATAGGCAAATGGATGATACTTTAGGTTAACTCTCTCTAAAAATTATATCCAATAGGCTTTATAACACTCTTCTAGCATCTGAAAATTCTTTCAAAAAGCCATTTTAAACGTAATTAATAAAATCTTCTATGAAATCACATCACACGTTTAATCTTGTCCTATAAATCTAATATTATAGTACAAAAATTTAAATTCTTGTACTATAATACCTAGAATGTGAGACAGGTTTTAAGAGAAGTTATTGAAGACTGGAATTTAAGGGAGTTTCCTGAAATTAGGGATAGGGAAGATGATCCATTAAAGCTCGTTGACTAGAATGTGCTTAAAATAATTCCGGTTGTAGGTTTTAGGAGGACTGGCAAAACCTTTCTCCTTCTTAATACAGCTAAAAGGGTTGGTAAAGAGGTTTCAGTCTACATAGATTTTGAGGATGAAAGAATACCTAAAAGGAGTGAAACGCTCACGGAACTATCTAAAGTTATAAGGGAATTGTATGGTGATCGAAGACTTTACCTTCTGTTGGATGAAATTCACGAAATTCCAGAATGGAGCAGATGGGTTAGAAGAATTCTTGACTCTAGAAACTATCAGATTATCTTATCAGGCTCTTCATCGAAACTTTCATCAAAAGAGTTGCCTACAGAGTTGAGGGGAAGGAGCATTCCAATAGAATTATATCCTCTTTCATTCAGGGAATTCATAGATTTTAAGAATGAAAAGGTTGAAAATTTAAGTGAAAGCTTGACCTTAAACCTTCTAAGAGAATACATAGAATTTGGAGGATTGCCTGAAATAGTGTTAAGTGAAAAAAGTAGAAAGTTTTTTATACTAGACGAATATTTTAAAACTTTTTTGACAAGAGACATTTTCGATAGATACAAAATAAGGAATAGAAGTGCAATGACAGACCTTATTAGACTTCTCCTAAATTCCACCTATACCACAATTACAAGAAATTTTGAAACTTTAAAGTCCATAGGTCATAAAATTGGCAAAGAAACAGTGGCAAACTATTTCAACTATTTGAAATCATCTTTTTTCTTAAACTTTTTGGAAATATTTTCTCCAAAAGTTAAGGAAAGCATTAAGGCTCCTAAAAAGGTTATGGTCGTAGACAACTTTTTTATAAAAAGGTTTTCTTCAAGATTCTCAGAAAACTGGGGTAGGCTTATGGAAAATATTGTGCATCTACGATTAAGGAGGATGAGGAAAAATAATCCACAAATTGAAATCTTTTACTGGAAAGACTATCAGCAAAATGAAGTGGATTTCGTGATCAAAGAAGGATTAAATATAACAAGGCTAATACAAGTAACGTTTGCAAGCTCCTTAGATGAAATCGACAGAAGAGAAATCAAGGCTCTTGTTAAAGCTTCTAGTACGCTAAAATGTAGAAATCTTTTAACAATAACATGGGATCTGGAAGATAGATTAAAGGTGGGAAATGAAATAATTGAATTTATTCCATTATTTAAATGGCTTCTTACTACTTAAAGATTTTATGCCAAAAATTCTATATCTACAATATATCCTAAAAATTCTTTATCTAATCTCTTTATAAGCTTCTTGTCTGAAGTATAAACTTTTGTATTTTTTAGTATCGCTAAAGCTATGTAAGAAGCGTCGTAAACCGTTATATCATTTTCAACGGTGATTTCTGCAACCTTTTTTGAATATTCTCCCCTTAAAGAATGGAGTTCGAATGAAAATCCTTCTAGGGCTTCACAAATATCCTTCAATTCATTCTTTGAAAAAAGTTTTTTATAGTAAAGTGTGTTCAGGACTTCGAAGGGAAGAATTTCGGGTGCAATAATCTTTATTTCCCCCTCAACATACTTGTCTCTAATTATTGTAGCCTTATCAGATAACTCTTCCTCTACAAACCACTTAACTACAACACTTGCATCAACCACAATTTCCTGCATATCTTTCATCTCTAAATCTTCTAACTATTTCTTCAGCTCTATCCTCACCCTTGCTCTTCTTCTTAACTCTTTCATTTATCAAAATTGCTTTCGCCAAATTTTTTTTCTTTTCCTCATAAATTTTATCTTCTATCGCTTTCCTAATAAATTCACTCCAATTAATATTAACTTCCTTCATTTTCTTTTTTATCTCCTCACTAACTCTAACTGTAATTATTGCCATACATGTAATATATGTATAATTTGTATATAAATTTTGGTGTTTGGATTGCTTAAATTTGTTCCCAAAACTTTTTAAGGAACAATATAATCTTACCTAATGTTGGATTTAGAAAAAGTTCAAGAATATTATTTAAGAGACTCTGTGCTTGATGAAATCTTCGAATATTGTAGGAGTAGATGGGTTGCACTAGAAATTAAATCGGCTAAGGAGCGAGTCTTTTTCAGATACTTTTGGAGAAATGGTCCACCATTATCTTTTTCTACAAAAGATTTTCTAAAAAATTTTATTAAAAAATATTCTAAACTCTATCCAAGAACATTTTATGCTTCAATAAACGTGTATAAAAGTTTAGCCAAAAGAGAAGATTTAGAAAGAGCGGATAATATTGTTAAGGCTACACCAGTTTGGGACATTGATGGCTCACTATCAAACATAAAGCTAACACTTAATGTAGCAAACATTATTGTAGACGAACTTGAAAGACATGGTTTAAGGGAATCCGTTTACCTAAAATGGTCTGGTAGAGGACTGCACATTCACGTTAACGAGAACACATTTTCAGAGGAGCTTTTAAGGGAACATCATCCACTTGACATAGCGTACTCTACAGTAGAATATATACTAAAGCGGGTGTGGAAAAAAATTGATACAATAGCTAAAGAGAAAACATTATTAGAAAGACCCTTTAAAGTTGAAAACAAAATAGACATCCAAAGAGTCTTTACAGCCCCCCTATCACTTCATAGAGAACTAGACTTGGCAGCAGTATGCTTTAAACCAGATTCGATCAACAATTTCGACCTATCGTGGGCCAATCCACAGTCACCAAAACACGACAAAAGTTGGAAAAATTATGTAGAAGGCGAGGGTGACCAGCTTGCAAGAACAGCCATAGCGGAAGTCGGAGGCTACTTCCAAAAGTATAAAGAAAAAAATATTGAAATCACAGTTAAACCTGAAGCCCCAGAAACCATTAAGGCGTCAGCTTCATTCGAAAAAATTGGACGCTTCCAGGTTATGGCCATACTGCAAGCAGCAAGATATTACATATTAAAAGAAGATATTGAGAAAGCCAAATCTTTTGGACTGAATAGGGCAATATTCTACGCATGGGCTAAACATTCTAAACCTACACAATATCGTGGAAGAGTATCTACGATAACAAGATATGTGGTGGAAAAGAAACTAAAGTTTGAGAAAATTGGTGATGAAGAGGCTCCTGTTACAGAGGAGGGATGGTTCACTATAGGAGATACAGTTCAAACACCCAAAGACTTTGACCGCCAAATCATACAAAAAATTAAACCTATTATACCATTTGAACTTGCATGGGATACAGCATTAGATTACCTAAAAAGTTTTCCAAAAAATATTTTAGAAAGCCAAAGAGAATTTTTTGAAAAAGTTTACAAACCTGTTAGGGACACTTTCATTAACTTAATACAGAAAAGGAAGTCGAATGAACTAATATAAGTTCACATAAAATTAACACTTATATATAGCATATATTATTATCATGTGTTATGAGCAAAGAAAATATAACCATTGTTTTACCTAGGGAATTGAAAGAGAAGATAAAAAGATTAAAAAATGTCAATTGGAGTGAAGTTGCAAGAAAGGCGTTTGAGGAAGAAATTAGGAGAATAGAAAAGATTGAAGCTGTCGAAGAAATTGATAGGTTAAGAGGAGAAAGTAAGATAAAATGGTGTGGTGCTGAAGTGATAAGAAAATGGAGAGACTCTCATTAGATTCTTCCGTCGCTATAAAATGGTTTAATGAAGAGGAAGATACAGATAAAGCTCTAAAGATAAGAAATGCGCATGTAAACGGAAACATGGAATTGGTGGTATCACACATGCTGTTTTATGAAGTGGTAAACGCACTCCGCTATAAACCAGATTTTAATGTAACACACATTAAGAGAGCAATCAACGCACTCTTCAAACTACATATGAAAATAAGCGATTTTAATGAAAGAATATTGGAAAGAAGTTCAGAAATAGCCTTTAATGAAAACATCACAGTATACGATGCCATACCTGTAGCCATAGCGGAAAAAGAAAAAACCTTATGTGTGACTGCAGACGAGAAAACACAATATAATAGACTAAAAGGAAAATATCCGATAATACTTCTAAAAGAATACAAAATATAAAATTAAAAACTTCGGTAAAGCGGTTGGATTAATTATAAACTCTCTCTTAAACTATAAGATACTAAAAATTTTATATAGTTGTAAGCAAAGTATTATACTTATGTTACAACAATTTGTGAACAGATTTTAGAAAATATTTTAAAACAGTTGTAGAAAAGGCGCTATTACCTTTACTTTCAATATTTATATGCTCCAAAAGTTTATTTATAGTAAAATAAATATCACATTATGATTTAAATGTCTCCAAAAGAAAATATTATGTTGCTTTTAAAAAGAGAAAGTCCTCAACAGGTACCCTTCGCACACTGCGATAGGCATCTTCCACGTGGTAAAATGGAACGTGTTGCAAGAAATATGGGAATGGCTTTACTCTGCTACAGACCATGTTACATAGAATATATCTCAGATGTTGAACTAACTGTAAAATATGAGGGCGAATATATTACAAGAAAATATGAAACTCCACTTGGAA
>CALHLD010000035.1 GCA_938034445.1 uncultured archaeon
AGTCGTAAGTAACGCTATCTGTTTCTATCCGTTTTTTATTCCGATTTATTTTTTTTACCTTAAGCCCAAGCCTAAGTTTAATCTGATTTTCATGGTAAAAAGATTCTGGTTTTAAGTATAATCTTTCTTTTCTCATATCACTGATAACATATTTTTTTGATAATGGTGGGCGTTGATATGGAAGAACATTCTCTGCTCCTATGAGTGTTATTTCTCCATCGAAACCTTGGCCACGGAGATGTGTAGCTGCTTCAGAACCTGCTTGGCCTGCGCCAACAATAACAACTTTTGACATGGAGCACCTTTTGATCGTAAAGGGTAACATTCGAACTATATATCGTTTGAGAAACTTTAAACTAAACAGGATGGATTATGTCAATCAAGATAGATCACAAGCTGCCAGACAGTACGCTGTATAAAATTGGTGGCAATGGGCCGGAAACAATAAAACTTTCATCTTTATATACTAACCGGAAACTTGCGATCTTTGCTATGCCGGGAGCTTTCACCCCGACTTGTTCGATAGCTCATCTACCATCCATTATCGAGACTGCCGATAAATTTACTTCAAAGGGCATAGATGAAATAATTTGCATTAGTGTTAACGATCCACATGTAGTTTCAGCTTGGGGAGATATTACTGGTGCTACGGCCGCAGGGATTACGATGTTGGGTGATCCACTTAGCGAATTTACAAAGGCAGTGGGCATGGAGTTTGACGCTCCTGGTGTTGGTTTTTTAGCTCGCTCGAAGCGCTATGCTATGCTTGCAGAAGATGGGTTTGTTAAAATTTTTCTGCCTGAAACGGCTAGATCTACATGCGATATAAGCGGTGGGGAAGCATTATTAGACTTGCTCTAGGCAGCTTCGCTATCCATTTTTGCAGCCAGCTCTAGATCTAAGCTACTTAAACCTTGAACGTCATGCGTGGTTAAAACCACTTTTACTGTCCGATAAACATTAAACCACTCAGGGTGGTGATTTATTTTTTCAGCCCAAAAGGCAATTTTTGTCATCCAAGAAAACGCCTCGATAAAGTTTTTAAACTGGAACTCTTTGCTAATTGCATCTCTATTTTTGTCCAGTTTCCATCCACTTTCAAAAAATTCCTTCAATTTAGTTTCTCTATCGGAAGCCGTGAGTTTATTCATTTTCTTTCCTCCAAATTTAAATCCTTAAAAGGACCGTAATCATTCAGTATTTCCATTTCTCTGCCAACAGCGCGACGTTCCTCATCCAAATACTGTGCAACGGCTTTCGAAAAGCCTCTATCGTTTATCCAGTGTAGCGAATATGTATGACTTGGCAGATATCCTCTGGCTAACTTATGGTCTCCTTGTGCACCCGCTTCAACCCGCGATAGGCGGTTTTCAATCGCATATTCAATTGCTTGATAATAGCAAATTTCAAAATGCAAATTAGAGTAATTTTCGGTGCATCCCCAATACCTGCCGTACAATGCATCCATACCAATAAAATTCAAAGCCCCTGCGATCGGGTTTCCATCAATTTCAGCTAAGACCAACAGCAGCTCATTCGACATTTTTTCGCCAGCAATATCAAAAAAACTTCTTGTTAAATAAGGTTGGCCCCATTTTCTCCTACCTGTATCCTGATAAAAATCCCAAAATGCATCCCAGTGTTTTCCAGTAATTTCATTACCGGAATACCGAACGATCTTTCCTCCAAAGTTTCTAGCTTTCTCGCGTTCTTTTTTTATGTTTTTTCTTTTACGGGACGAGAGTGCGTTCAGGAAATCTTGAAAGTTTTTATAATTATCATTTTTCCAGTGGAATTGACTGCTCGTACGTTTGAGATAGCCTAAACTTTCACCTTTCTTAAACTCATCGAAACTACAAAAAGTTATGTGAGCAGAAGAAAGTCTATTTTTTGATGCAAAGTTTTTTATGCCCTCCATAAGTATGGGAAAAGCCTGTTCTTGATTTTCTTTTTTTGCGAGTAAGCGCTTTCCTGGCACTGGAGTAAACGGAACGGCCACCTGAATTTTAGGATAATATTTTCCTCCGGCGCGCTCATAAGCGTTTGCCCATGCATGATCAAAAATATATTCGCCTTGCGAATGTGTTTTAATATACATTGGGGCACAGCCTATTAATTCATTTTCTCTAAAAGCAAGTATGTAGTAAGGGTGCCAACCACTTGAATTACCTACAGATCCACTGTCTTCTAGAGCCCTTAAAAACCTATAAGTTGTAAAAGGATCAACCGGACGGCTGCCATCTATTTCTTCAGATTCTGCGCAAGCATCCCAGTCATTTTCATTGACTGAAAGAAGTGTCTCGACAATCTTGATAGTTATTTCAGATTTCGGCATAGACTTTACGTTTTATTTATACGAATTTTTATTATATCGAAAAGTTATGTCATTAAATGAGACTGACAATAGATATCGCAAACTTACCTTAGTCAAGTTCAGTTTATCTCAAAGATTCCCTCTATCTCAACTGCCACACCAAGTGGTAACGATGCAGCTGAAACAGCAGAACGTGAGTG
This sequence comes from uncultured archaeon, assembly GCA_938034445.1. GTDB lineage: Archaea > Thermoproteota > Nitrososphaeria > JACIWG01 > JACIWG01 > JACIWG01. The sequence continues at coordinate 2,515 of CALHLD010000035.1, forward strand.
TTTGCCCAGATCCCCTAAAATGTCTACGAGGATATTAGAAGCTCCATTTACAACTTGAGGTTGTTCTGTGAAATCAGCAGTTGAGTTAACAAAACCAGTCAATTTTACAACTCGTACCAATCTAGTAAAATCACCCTCGCACGCAGCTTTAACCTGTGCAAGTAATGATAGGGCGCAGTGTTTTGCGGCATTCGCGCCCTGTTCGACATTCATATTTTCACCCAATTTTCCTGTTATTAATCCATTCTCATCTTGTGAAATTTGTCCAGAAACGTATAAAAATTGCCCTACCTTAACAAATGGTACATAGTTGGCTGCTGGGCTTGGAGCAGTTGGAAGCTCTATCCCAAGACTTTTAAGGTTTTGTTCAACATTTTGCATCATGATTTGTGCTCCTTATATTAACAATAAGTTATGATATTTACTTACAGACAACAATGGCAGCTTATCAGAAAACGAACGAAAGCTTTTTATTGTATATAGCTCACCAATCTGATTGACGTGGTAAACAGACTTTTAAAGATCTAATCAAATGTTATTGGGTGTTTGCGGTCCGTACGTTATGCTATAAAGTATTACCGTTAGTTGTATTATGTCTGATCTGGGAATTGATTTGTTTTGAGGAATTTTCTGCTAATTGTTATTTTTGTCGTTTTGAGCGCGTGCCGAGTTCCTCTAGAAGATGGCATATCAGACCCTTTTGAAGCATCGAACAGACAAGCTCATGAGATAAACAAGTCGATAGATAAAAATATCATACGACCAATGGCAATAGTATATGGTGATATTACTCCCATTAAACTACAGTCCGTCGCAAACAATATGTCCATGAATTTTTCTTTGCCAC
>CALHLD010000036.1 GCA_938034445.1 uncultured archaeon
AATAGCCAATTTAGGACAGGTAGACGAACGAAACGTTTTGCTTAAAATTTTAATTAACAGCAAGGTTTGGCAGGAAAAGACTTTAACTCTATTACAACGTGGTACCGCCGAGAAACTTTCATTTTTATGGAAGCCCGGGAACGTTGGAGCTTTCAACATCACCGCGTATGTCGTTCCTCAACCAAACGAAAGCAACATTGCAAATAATCAAATATCATTAATGATTAATGTCGTTGAGCTTGTTCACGACTTGACAGTTTTACTCGATGTTCCAACGACAGCCGTTAGTGGATCATCTGTTAAAGTTAGTGTAACGGTTAGAAATATTGGAGCTTTTGACGAAAAAAACATTAAAGTTTCGCTAATCATAAACGGGATGGTTGAAAATGTAACATACATCGATATTCTTTTGCGTGCGTCCGAGAAAAAGATTATTTACACATGGATTCCTTACTCTGGAACATACAATATTACAGCAGTAGTTGATTGTGTTGATGGTGAGACTTTAACTAGTAACAATAAAGTTTCTAAAAATGTTATTGTAGTTGCCTCCTCAGGAAAGCAAAGAAGGATTCTTATAGTCGCTGATGACGATGGCCAATACCATTATAAAGGAACTAGCTTGTCAGAATTTGAACGGGCGGTTCTATCGGCAGGTTACAACTATGATGTTTGGATTGAATCAATTAAGGGGAGGCCGCCACTAAACGTACTTTTAGGCTACGATTTAGTTATTTGGACGTGTGGAGATTATGCCATAAGACCAGTTGATTTAATCGATACTAAAACTCTAATCGCCTATAATAATATGGGTGGAAAACTTTTGATTGAGGGTGAAAGGGTGGCGTTTGAGGCTAGTGCAGATTTACTTTCCCAAATTCTTCATGTCAACTTCAACGGTTATTTGCTGAGCAAATCTGTTATTGGAGTGTCAACTATTTGTGCACATCCCATAACTGAAAATTTTGGAAATGTTACATGGGCTTCAACACCTTATTATCAGGTCGATTGCGTTACTCCAACAGCTGATGCATTCAGTGTAATGCGCTTTTACGGAAAAGACGCTTACTATAATGCAACAGCTAAATATTCAAGTTTATCTGCAGTAACCGCGTATGGGGGCGTTGAAAAGGGCTCTGTTGTCTTTCTGGCTTTTGCATTATCGAACATACCAGTAGATAAGCAAGAAATTCTCGTTAGAAATTGCATTGAATGGTTGCTGCGAGAGGACATAGCAACCATCGGAGGTAAAATAGTTAACGCTCCTCCCGAATCGATCTATTTCATTTATGCTGATCCATTTTCCTTATCGATAAACGAAACGTTTGGTATGGTTGCGGGAGCAACTGTTTATGGTTTATGTAAACATCCCCAAAGACAAGGTTTTACCTCAACCAAAAACTGGGTTGAGTTCGGGAGGATAAATTCTACAGAGATAAATGGTACAATTGTTGCATTATTCGGAAGCCCAAGTTATCATGAAGTTATAAGGTATTACGAAAGTAACGGTTTAACGCCTATACGACTTTGTGAGAACGAAACGCATTTCATGCTTTTAAGTAATGAATGCCTTATTATTTCCATTTTAAAAAGCAATGTTGAAAAGGGATTGGAGGACGCCTTTGTAATATATACTTTTAGAGATGAAGAAAACTTGTTTTTGGTCATGTATGGCCTCAGTTGGAGAAGCACTTGGGATTCGGGAAAGTTTTTCGTTGATGTTATCTCCAAGAACTTTATGCAGTTTTCCAGAGAAGTGTACATTGCAAAATGGGACTATAATATAAACGGTTACATCGAATATTCATTTCCAGTCACTTAAATATGTGTTACAACTAAAAAATGTATACAGCTTTATTTTTTTGCTTACAAATATCTTATATAATAAGATTTAAAAGTGGTCTAGCGCAAAAGGTGAATAAAATGGAAAAGAAACTCGGGACATACATCATACTAACGACTCTGCTTGCGGCGATGTTTGCTATTGTTGTTCCTACAGGTCTAGCTGATCATGCAGCGGATGTCAAATGGAAAGTTTATCCGGGTAGTACACAAGTATTAATAGACCCGTACACCATCAGTACACATTGGCCAGATTTATATACAAGGTTCTCTCCGTCTCCCCAAGCTCACGTAACTGGTAAGCAAGTTCATCCATTAGTCTTTATTGTGAACAACACCGGTACGGCCGACTATATAACGTCGGTTGAAGTTTTTATTCAACAAGATCTTCAAGGATTTTCATACTTTTACTTGAACGACACTAAAGTAACAAGAGTTGATCTTGTAACAGATGAGCCAAATTGGGTTTATGAAACAATCGAGGCTGATCCAAACAGGGAAGTGAGAGGATTCAGATTTAAAGCTTTAAGCAGTAAATATGGTATAATACCGGGACAAGCTTTGGCTTTCTGGATGTATTTCCGAGGCGGACCAGAATATTGCAATTATGAATTCACCATTATTACTCACGACGATGGATTCCCGACCGGTGGTAAGGCGCGTGCATATGTTCATCACCTATGGTTGGTTATGGACGATTTTCCACCGACTATAACTACATTTACGCCTGTTAATGGTGCTACTGTGAATGGTTTACCACTCCCTTGCGGAAATCACTATTTCCCAATAGACATAATTGCCTCTGATAATATGACCTGCAGATCTGGAATTGGTGGAGCCACTTTCTTAGTGCTAGTTAGCAATGCTACAACAGGCCAAGTAATATGGAACTCAAGAGACTTTACCTCTGGAATTATAAGAAACGAGACAGGCGTAAACTATAGAATGTACTATTTCAGCGGAAACGATACATGGAAGGCCCATTTTGAAGTCAAAGCCTACGAAACCAAGGTAGGAGACCTGCCGGAAGGATATTACAACATAACTGTAACCGTAAAGGACAGGGTAGGTAATGCAA
>CALHLD010000037.1 GCA_938034445.1 uncultured archaeon
AGTTTCAACTCATAGTTTTCTATCAGTTGCTCAGCCTTTTTGATTAATTCATCTTGTTTTGAGATGTGAGATTGAACGAATTCGTCTCTCTTGTTCAAAAAAGCTCTAATTTTAGGTAGCGTTATATAAGTCAATACTACGAACAGTATGACAAAAAAAACACCCAGCCAAAAAAGCTGAGATATAAAGAACTCTATTTGTTCTAATTGAGGCATTAAGTGATTTTATTAAATATTAACTATGAGAATAAAATCACTAATGCAATAACAAGCGCAAAAAGTGCAATCGCTTCAACGAGAGCAAATCCTAGCATAGTCATTGTGAAAACTTCATTTTTTGCAGCTGGGTTTCTTCCAACAGCCGTAATAAATGCAGCAAAGATATTTCCGATACCAAGACCTGCACCGATCACACCGATCACCGCTAATCCAGCACCTAAGTATTTAAAAGCTTCAACTAGTTCCATATTTACCTCCTTATGTTCATCTAGTGTAAGTGTAAAGCGTCGTTAATATACAAGCATGTTAATATTGCAAAAACATAAGCTTGTAAAAAAGCAATTAGTATTTCAAGACCAGTTAAGGCAACTATAAATACTAATGGCAAAATTCCAAAAAAACCTAAAGCAGATACAAAACCTGCAAAAACTTTTAAAAGTGTATGGCCTGCTAGCATATTGGCAAATAATCGAACGGCAAGGCTAATAGGTCTTGAAAGATAAGAAATCACTTCAATTGGTATAAGAAGTGGTAGCATGTAAATTGGCAGCCCAGGAATTACAAAGAAGCTGAAAAATTTTAAACCATGTTTAACAAAGCCTAATATTGTTACGAATAAAAATACAGCTAGAGCTAAACCAAAAGTGACGATTATATGGCTGGTAAAGGTAAAGCTATATGGGATCATTCCAAATAGATTGCCAAATAAAATAAACATGAATAATGAGAAAACTAAAGGAAAGTATTTTCTTCCCTCTTTGCCGGCAGTGTCAGTAATCAAGTTGTTAATAAAACTAAATCCCATCTCAGCAGCTACTTGCATACGAGAGGGGTATAGATCTTCAACAGAGTTAGTTTTTCTTGATTTTAGAAAAGGGATAGTAAAAAAAACTATGATAAAGACAGTAGTAATTGTCATCCAAAGAGATGAATTAGTGAAAGAAATATCATACCCAAACAATTCTAGATCCATTAAAGGTTTAATTTCAAACTGTTTTAAGGGACTCTCGCCTTTAGCCATGCGCTAATAAAACAAATTTATTTGGAATTTTCTATGCGACGTATAAGCCTGTAAATATTAAGTAAGCCAGCAAAAAAACCCAATATTATCAACGTTATTAGTGCAATAGGTTTCGTATCCAAGAACTTATCTAAGGTAAGTCCTAGAATAACTGAGACGATCAGGGCAGCAACAAGTTCTGATGAGATTCGATAGGCAAAACTTAGACCTTTAAGGTCTGATTTGCTTTTACCCTCATTCTGCATATTTGACCGCTTCTTCTAATTCAACGGAGACAATTTGAGAGACACCTTCCTCTGGCATGGTAACACCATAGAGCCTATCAACTCTGGACATAGTCATTCTATTATGAGTGATAATAATAAATTTGGTTTGAACTTTTTCTGATATCTCCTCAACCATACTACAAAAGCGGTCAACATTATTATCATCTAAAGGTGCATCAACCTCATCCAATATACAAAAGGGTGATGGATTAGCTATAAAAACAGCAAATAATAAAGAAATTGCAGTTAATGCCTGTTCGCCACCGGAAAGAAGGGTAATATTTTGCATTTTCTTACCTGGTGGACTTGCGAAAATTTCTAAACCTGAATTCAAGGGATCTTCATCATTTTGAATTAGTTTTAAATAAGCTTTGCCACCACCAAATAGTTTAGTAAATAGCCTTTCAAAATTTTCATTAACTATTTGGAAAGCATCACGCAATCGTGAAACACCCTCTTTATTTATTTTATTAATTGCATCATGAAGTTTTTCTATAGACTCTTGGATTTCGTTTTTATCTTTGATCGTATCATTGACTTTCTCTCTAAGTTTTGTGTACTCATCTTCTGCCAATAAATTTACAGCACCTATTCTTTCTCTTTCAGTAACCAATCTTATTACTCTTTTTTCAGCTGTTTCTAAGTCTTCATCCTTCTTTAGTTTGTCAATTTCATTTTCTAAATTGAGCAAATCAACATTTATTTTTTCACGACAAGAAAGAATGAGCTGTTGAAGATTATTATTAAAGTTTGATATCTCAGACTCTTTCCTAATGAGATCCTCTTTAACAACAGAAAAGTTTTGTTCTTTATTTCTCAAATCTTTTGATAGCTGTTCTAGTAAGTTTTCTTTTTCTTGTAACTCATTATCAAATAATCTCTTTTCTTCAGTTAAATCTTTAATTTTGTTTAATAAAAATTGCCTTTTACTGTCAATATCACCAGGATTATTTTGAGAAATATCAAGTTCCTCTTTAGCAGTCTTGATCCTGTCATTTAAATCATTAATTTTTTGAATAGTTATTTCACTTATTCTTTCCCATTCTAAAATTTGTTTTTTTAAATCATTAAGCCTTTTTTCCTTTAATTCTGACAAAATAGAGGAAATATTTGCTTCATAAGAACTAGAGACAAATAGGCCATCCCATCGCCAAAGGTTACCTTCCTTGTCGACAATTGCCTGACCTGGTTTTAAATTTTTATGAAATTCATAACCTTGTGATGATTCCTCAATAACAGCAACATTATTTAGCTTATTGGCGATCCTATCTGGGGCTTTGATAAGTTCCGAAGCTACTTTACAAGGAAAGTTGAAGGAACTGCTAACTTCTTCGACTATATTTTCTGACCAATAAAAAACCTCATCTTTATCAAGAGAAGCCAATAACTCTTTACCAAAGATCGCGGCTACTGAATTTTCATACTCTTTTTCAAAAGAGATATTGTTTAAAAGACTTCTGTCTGATTGACCTATGGTTTTTTCAGGATTGCTCTCAAAATCTTTGGAACTAATATCATTAATCTCATTTCTTATTTCTTGAATTTTTATCTGAGTATCATTGTTTTGTTTATTCTCGACTTCAAGATCCTGCTGCAATTGCTTAACCCGATGCTCAAGATTAGTTTTATGTTCTTCAAAACGTAATTCCTCTTGTTTAAGGTTTTCAACTGTCATATTTAGTCTATCCAATTCACTATTAAGTGAATATGACTTCTCTCGCATCGGAGGAATTTTGACTTTTAAGTCCTCAAATGCCTGATCCTGTGAAGATACATCTCCTTGAAAATCAGCTAATTTAATTTTTATTTCATTTTTTTCATCTTCTAGTTTTTGAATAAT
>CALHLD010000038.1 GCA_938034445.1 uncultured archaeon
TCACCTTGGGCAGTTCTTTCAATAAGACAATGTCAGAAATTATTAACCTGCCACCTGGTTTTAGCACCCTAAAGGCTTCTTCAAATACTCGCTTTTTGTTTGGTGAAAGATTAATGACGCAATTTGAAATTACTACGTCAAAGGAGTTATCCGCGACGGGAAGATTTTCTATTTCCCAAGTCTAAACTCCACATTCCCATAATTACCTTTTCTGGCTGCCTTCCTTGCCCTATCGACCATTTCAGGCGTCATATCCACACCAATAACTCTCCCTTTTTCGCCAACCCTTTTTGAAGCTAAAAAGCGATCTAAGCCGCTTCCTGAACCCAATTCAAGCACAATTTCCCCTTCTTTCAAAGATGCCGATGTAACTGGATTTCCACAACCCAGACTGAAAACGTCTTCAGGAACAGATTTTAATTCTTCTTCAACATAACCAAGCTTCTTATAGCTTTTTTCTAGGTTCACAGAGTTTTGACAGCATGAGGGAGAGCAACAGCTACTCTTCTTTTTCGCTATTTCAGCGTAACTTTTCCTCACGTTTTCTTTTATCTTAACATCATCCATAGGTCGTTTCTCCCTAACCTAAGACTTCCTTAATAATAGGTCCGAGGAAACTTTTAATCGAGTTTCCAAGATTTTCAGCCTTCACTATGGGATTTGGGGGCATCCAAATAGAAGACACGGTACTCGTCAAAGAGCATGGCGTAGAAAAATTAACACACGATTGGTACACTCTAGAAGCGGTCAACGAAATTTTAAATGTTTAACAACATAAAGTTACGGAGTCACAATATAAATCCTTGGATTCGAGTAAGGAGAAAGGGGTAAAATATTAATGCTTGCCAACTCGTTTATCTGCATTAATGAAAATATTCCATATTTTGAACCCTAAAAAAATTTAATGTTAGTGTTGTTTTATATAGACGCTTTCATTATAAGCAATACAGAATCCCGTTGTGGGAGTGATCTGGTTGCCTATTGAGGTTGGTTTGGAGTTATATGGTGAGAAGAGTATTATTTTGCCCTTTTTTACTGGGCATGTGGCTAGAGGTTTGTTTTTGCATATTGTAAGGCAAGTGGATCCTAAGGCGGCTGCTATTTTGCATGAGTTGAATGTTTCTAAGCCTTACAGCGTTACGCCATTGCGTTTCAAGAGCACTTCACGGGTTGAGAACGGTCTTGTTTTGGATCCAGCCCATCCTTGTCGCGTAGGTTTTAGGTTTTTAAATGACGACTTGGCCAATTATATGTTGAGGTTTTTTGACAAGCAGAACAGTGTTATGATTTTTGACACAGTTTTTCGTATAGCTTCTTTGAATATTAAGAGCAAGAGTTATAAGGATTTGGAGCATGAAGCATGTGTGGCTGAGCGGTTTAGGCTATTCTTTGAGACACCCACTTATCTGCCATGCTTGGGTAGCGGCTATCGGTGGATGTTTCCCGACCCCGTAAGGGTTTTTAGCGGGCTGATGCGTGTTTGGAACAGGTTCAGCGATGGTAAACGTTTTAGTAAGGAAGAGTTTTTGGCTTATAAGGAGTGGTTGACGAAGAATGTTGGGGTTTGCGCATATAGGCTTGGGACGAAGTTGGCTTTTATGCGGAACAAGAAAGCCGTTGGGTTTTTAGGATGGTGCTCATATGAGATGGGGGATTTGGAAAGTGAGTGGAATAGGGTGACGGTCATGCTGGCTAAATATGCGGAATACTCAAACATAGGAGGAAACAAAACAGCAGGATATGGCGTAACAAAAACAAGTTTTAGTACATATACCGAAAAGTAATTTACGCGTATGGTATTTTTTGGAAGAATTGGATGGCCTTTTGAATACCGTACTTTTTCTCTCTTTTTTTCTTTAACTCATAACTTACTTTTAACTCGATGTTTCTAGAAAGTAACTCTCCATTTACATGCCCTTGTAGCAAATAATAAAGTAGTTTGTTCAATAAATGTAAACTCGTCTCCTGATAATCTTTATCAGCTATATAAAGAGAAAAAAGAAACTTAGAAACGCTTGGAACAACATCGTCGCAAATAAAGAAATCCCAATAATACTTTATGAAAGTTTCTTTCAACCTTGGAAAAATATACATTCTCTTCTTTTGGCGCGAAAGAACAAAAACAACTAACGACATGTCGTCTGGTATCGCAGACACGGCTTTACCAATTTCTCTTGCAATCTCCCTTTTCTCTTTTTCATCCTTCCAAAATTTTGCAAAGTACGAAAGAAATATGAAGCCCAGTATAAATTCCTCTAATGGCAAGCCTCTTGGTATTTCCATATTTAAAAGCACTTGGTTGATATTTAATCCTGCATTCTCACTTCCTATTATGATATAATTTTTGTTGATTAGCCAATCTCTGAAGTCAGTAGCTATATCTACCGGGGCATTTTCAAGGTTTAGAACGTAATCTCGACAGTGTATACCTGTTATTAAAAGATAAAGAAATCTCCATAATTCCTCTTCCCTAGGCATGTCATCGCCTACATAGAAATTCGGTGCCTGTTCCTTACTTATAATACACGGTATAACTAATGCGTTGTAACCCTCGAATAAAGCCTTTCTAACAATAAATTCTAAAATCTCTCGAATTCTTCCTTCAATTTCTGATGGTGCTAAAGCCAATTTTTCTCCTGTTTTGTCGATGGTTATTACATATTTGCCTTTCCTCAAGTTAGCTTGAAGTAATTTTCTGATAACTGGCAAACAGTAATGTCTGTTAACGCTTTTGCTCACGAAATCAAAAAGCAGCTCTTTATAGTTCATAGCAATCAAACCTTGTTTTCTCTTAGTCCATACTTATAATTGTAAGTTTTGTCTTTAAATTTAATTATAGGAAATATATTTTCCTCCCGTTCAGCCTTTTTAAGCCACCAAAATGGAACGGGGACGGCTAACTCTTTTATTTTGGCTATCAACTTTATCATCTCTTCAAATGGCAAATCGAAGAGCGATTTTGAAAGTATAGCAGCCACCTCATCGTTCGTTGGGCTTTCAATACAGCTCGGATGTGGAATAACCAATGTTGTAAAACCGTCTCTGTAATTTAGAAGCCTTGACAGTCTTTCATCAGTCACTTCAAACGAGTAAAAATATTTTAACAACTCCTCCCAATATTGCACGTTAATTTCTTTTCTAGTTTCACGTATTTCCGCTAATAGTCTTTCATAATCAAATATACTGTCTAATTTATCTATTAATTGCTTCTCATTCACCAGTTTTTCCCCTGAAAGTTCTTTAACAATTTCCTCAGCCATAGTGAGATCATTTTCTGCATATGGATATCTACGCTGATTTCCTATATGCGGCCTAAAAATCTGGACATTTATGTTTTCCGTATTATCTTTATATCTGTTAACCCTTCCAAATCTCTGAATAAGCGACGGAATCGGCGCCAATTCAGTAAATAAGTAATCATAAGATAAATCTAAAGATACTTCACAAACTTGCGTTGCAACTAAAATATGCGGTTTTTCTCGATTGTTCATGAGCCACCTCTCCTTATTTTTTCTGTCTTTATACATCGATCTGGCATGAAATACTATGAAATCCTCGCCGTAAATTAATTTAAAATAATTTTCAAGCCTTTCACCGATGGTGTTTGCCTGCTCAACAGTATTAACGACGACCAATACTTTTTCAAAATCCTTTTTGTTGACTATTTTCTCTAATACTTTTTCACTTGCTATATCTTCATCTTCATATATCCAACGAACTCTTCTTTTCCTCTTGTATCCTTCTGAACAATCTAGTAAATAATTACCACTTAATTGAAGGTTATCACTCAAAAACTTAATCAAAGCATTTGGCAAGGTAGCGGACATCATAATTATTTTGAATCCATAAATTTTTGCATATTTTTTCAGGAAGAATGTTAATAAATCAAGCATCAGAGGATTCAGCAAATGGACTTCATCAATAATTAAGCCCGAACCTCTAAACATAACACGTTTGCTAAAATATCGTCCCACTTGCAAGAAGGACAATAGAATTTGATCCACTGTTGTTATATTAATAGGAGAAGTGAAATTTTCTATAAACCATATGTTTGAAAGTTTTTCCATATCCTCCTTTATCTCAGTATCTAGGAAGTAAAAGTATTTAGAGACCTCGTTATTAACGGCTTTTTTTATTTTCTCGTAAAAAGTATTAATAGCTGTGATCGTCGGGAAGAGATAAAAAATTTTCAAAATGTTTTTGTTTTTTAAAAATAGTAAAGAAGCGTCGGTTTTACCCCAACCCGTGTATGCCCTGAGTAGCGCAATGTCAGATAATTTTGTCAATTCTTTTTGTTCACTCCACCTGTTCTCGTCTAAAGACTTGCCGACGATTCTTTTTATGACATCATCGGTTATTGTAGGCTTTTTGAATCGTAATCGTTTATTTTTAGCTGAACATACATCTGCTATCTTAAATAGGCCAAAAACGTCCACTAGACTGACTATTTGTTCGAAACAGGCTCCTGAGATCGCTGCATCCAGCGTTTTATTCATATCTTCTTTATAAAGAACTTCAAAAACGTTTTTGAGAGACCTTCTCCTCCCATGAAATTCTATTGGTTTATCATCGATTAAGCTGGATAATGATGAATGATGTTTAAGTATCAAAAATTTTAAAATAGGATCAAGATTTTTTTCCCTGAACTTTATGTTGTTTTCTAGAAGATATTCAAATGAATGATGCGAATGTCCCTCTTTTGAATAAAAATTCCAACTTACGTGGCTTTTTCCAATATCATGATATTTAACAAGAAACTCGGCGACTTCGCGATACTCGTTAAGAGAATAGAAATTTAAGTAATCGTTGATCAAAAATAGTGTTTCGCTTATATGTTCAGATATAGTCTTGTCTTCATGGCTTAATTTACGTCTGGGATCTAACCATTTTGTCATGGTCATAACGATTAACGTTGGTTTATATTAAATTAGTAGAATTGCGGTTTAAAATTATTCAAATTATAAAGCCCTATCTTGTGTGTCTTTGTGCAAGGCACCTTCCTTTTCAGTTTTAGTTTCCCTTCTGTTACAAAGTAAAAGTTCGGATTTTCGGATAACGTATGCATTACTGGCAAAATATGCAGCCTTATATTTAGATCACCTCCAATCTGCAAGTCAACCCAATCTTGCGGGGCGTAATTAGTTAACTCGTCGCTTTCTTCAACCATATCAATTCCAGCGAGGCTCCAGTCATTTGCGAAGAAATCATTTTGCCCACCATAAGGTAAAAACTCTATAGAGTCTTTAATCTTACTTTCAATCTCTTTTATATGTCTCTCTTTTCCTGCGATACAAATCAAATAGGTGGGACTAGCGATTAAACTTAATAAGGCAACAGGTTTTTCTAGACGATAAGTTTTGTATTGTAGCATGGTGGCATTTTCAATCACGTATCCTGAATATTTTTTAATCTTCGCTCCGAACAGAAAATTTTCAAACCAGTCCTTTCTTCCTCTTTCTATGCCCAACAAAGCTCCAAAGATCCCAGCGACAGATGTAGGTAAGGGAATCGGATAGGATAATCTAAAACCCTTTGTATAATGAACCTTAAAGAACGCTTCTGAGAAAGAAACTTCAACCATTAGCGCTATAACACTCAATGTTACTTCCCGCAAATAAATTCTGTTACCCTTTTAATTGCGTCTGCTACCGAAACACATTGAATATGGTGTGGCGGTTTTCCAGAAGCCCCTTTATAGTCTATCAATAGGATTTCTGCACCACTTTTTATTACCTCTTCCCTTTCTACCAGTCTTTTAAGGCTATTGAAACATAAGCAATTCTTTTCAAAGTCAAAGTCAAGATACTGGAAAACAGGCAAAGGTCCATTAGCTGATAATGTAATAAGTGCAGCAACATATTCCGGTATGTTTAATGAATTCGTTCTACGTGGCAAAACATAGGATGGCAATAGAAAAACTCGTAGAAAAGATTCAAGTCTTTTTTTCCTAATGTCTTCATCTAATCGATAAATTTTTTTACCATTTTTATTCTCATAAATGAGGCCTTTCTTAATCTCATCTTCGCCCTTCAACTCGGCTTCGTCAAATATCCCTACATTTTCATAAATTATACAGTTCAGTTTACCAAGAAAATCCGCAACTTCAACCTCGAACGGTACCGGGTTTTCCTCTTCCTTTTTACTCCAGGGCCTAGGGAATCTTGCTGCGAACTCGGCCTTGACAGGTGTATCTCTTAATGCCCTTAGATATGATAAAGCTATAGGGCCTTGTCTTCTTCTTGCAGTTTTTCCTGTACCAAGCGTTACCATGTAACCAAACAAGTCATTATCAATATACTTAACCGGGTTACCACTATCACTTAGCCTCAATGTTTCTTCTGCTTTAGGATTTTCTATCAATGGGTCAACTTCAAAACCCTCAGCTTTTAAAGCTTGTCTTAACGCATACTTTATAGCCCTGGCAGATACAAAAGGCAGAACTTCCCCAGATGACGAGTACATCTTTTTTAAGGTTATGCGTGTACCTATTACTTCGTCTGCATTAACATTACCTGAAATCCTTGCTAATACGGATATTTGTGCCACTTTTATTTTTCAACACCTCCATAGCTCGTGGATAAAGCATTTAAAAAACCTGAAAGAATAGCAGATTTTAAATAATAGAAACCATCGCCACTCCATTTTTCCTTTAGTTGGAAGATATCAGGAAGCAAGCTTACTGGGGCTTGAATGTGTGAATTGGTACGATACTCCCCTAACTTCTGTGAAAGCTTATCTAAAAATCTTCCAGGAGTTTCCTCAGCTCTTATGTCGAAAATCAATCTTTTTAAATAGTCTCTTCCTTTCTCTGACCCACATTTGGACCTATCGATAATGTCTTTCCCGACGGCAAAAGCCCACTCAAAGAATTTTCTAAATCCTGTTTCTGTTGACATAATTAATTAGGTGAAATTTTTTATATATAAAAACTTTTTTACTTTTACTTTTATTTTATATTATGTTTACTTTTACTTTTATTTTATATTATGTCATGCCGAGGCATACTCTATTTTAATGTTGATATCGCAAACTAACTTAGGCATATATGATAGGGTTGTTATTGCCTAAACGTCATGCAAGCTTATAATAGACGTTCCGACAAAAAGATCTTGTTATCACAAGGCCTAAAAATAAGGAGTGAAGCTCAGTTACTAACCCAATCGACAAAGGTTCCAAAATAGCTTCGATAAATCTGGCTTTACAAGCAATCGAAGAAATTTAGGATATAAAAATTTTACTTAGAAAAACATAACATAAAGATATGGTGAATTAGCTTTGTTGGCATGATTGTTTGTGTCCGCATCCGCCTTGGCATTTGTTTTGGGCTACTCTTATGGGTGGAAGCTTCTCCTCTCTAATAATTCTTTTAATTTGTCCAATAACCCTCTTCACATAACTCTTCATGGCAGGCCTTATTTCAAGCTTTAAAATTAGCTGTTCAGGAATATAGTTCACGAAACCCTGCTTTACAACTGTACCAAAATTTTCTTCCACAAGCAGGGCGTAAGCCACAAGCTGGTACTT
>CALHLD010000039.1 GCA_938034445.1 uncultured archaeon
AGGGCTTACAATACCAGTCTATCTGGCAGTGATATTCTCTTTGATAGCAGCCATCATCGCAGCAGCATGCGCAATCCTAGTCTACAGAAAAATAGCATAAAAACCAAATTCCTCCCACTTTTTTATGATATTCAAGTGTGCTGTGCCTATTCTATCATGCCCTTTTGCTTTAATCTTTCTATTGATTCTTTAAGTTCGTCTATTGTTAAATTGAGCTCTGCGGCTGCTTGTGAGAGGGAAATTGTTCCTCCATGGGAGGCAATGTAATTGAAAACGGTTTCATCAATTTCTTCTATGCCCGCTTTTTTCGACACTGGAAGTTTCTTAATAATAATCTCTTTTTCTTCGGGGGGTATTGGCTTTATAACCGAATAGAGTTCAGCCTCCCTTGAAGGTTGCTGTTTTTTTCTTTTCTTACTGATCACTCCTCCAATCATAGCTGCTGCCAAGCCTATGCAAGTTGCCGCTAAAATAAGCGTGAAAGGGAAGCTTTTAGGCAAAACTTTAATGGTTTCCATTGTTTCTTGTACGTTGCCAGCATTATCATAAACTCTTAAAATTATTGTGTACGTGCCGTTGTGACTATAAGAGTGTTTCACGATTGGACCAGTGGCGTTGGTTCCATCTCCAAAAAGCCAAAACCAATCTCTTATGCCTGAACATGAATCAAAGGATTTGGACGCATCCATCGTTAATGTTTCACCAACCTCAACAGTTTTTTTAACAAGATCAAAAACAATTGTAGGAGGCGTTTTATCAAGCTTGATCTCAAACAGAAAATTATGCTTTTCCACGTTTCCAGCCTCGTCAACACTCCAAAATTCCAACGTGTTATTTCCACCTTCACTAACTATGAAGGGTTGCCCATCAAAAATCACATTTTTCACAACGCCACCATTAATACGATAAAAAATTTCTGTCCCGCCTAAATTGTCGTAAGCAATCAGGTTGATGTAAAAATCACTGTTACGCCAAGCCCCGTCATAATCATGAGAAGTTGTAGGTCCCGTAACATCTAAAATGATTGAAGAATTAAAAGTCTGCGAAATAAATCCAACAAAATCCCTAAGTTGACAATAAACCGTTTTAACTCCCTCGCCTGACAGTAAACTCCAATTTTTAATAATAAATCCCCTTGTAGACTGGTCAACACTTTCCCATTGCTCAGTATCCCAAAACCCGTCATTACTAAACCTAACCGCAATAACGCCAGAAGCATTATCATAATACTCAACCCTCAAAACAACATCTGTAGAGTTTGTAAACTTCCTACCTTCATTAACTGACATTTTTCCGAAAGGAGGTTTCTTGTCCAATTTAATGTTAAATAAGAATTTATGGGCCTCTTCGTTTCCCGCATTATCCACACTCCAAAATTCCAGCGTGTTATTGGCACCTTCAACGGTGATAAGAGGATGTCCGTCAACGCTTAAACGTTTAACAGAGCCATAGTTGACGCGGTAAAAGGTTTCTTTAACACCACTTAAATCATCCGAGGCAACAAGCCTAATGTGAAAATCAGATTTATGCCATAAACCATCATAATCATGAGTTGTCGCCGGAGGATTAATATCGATCCTCTCAAATTTAAATATCCATTCCATTCCGGGACCATAACCCAATATATCACAAGCTTTTATCTCGTTCTTACCGTCACTATCGCAATCTCCAATTATAACACCCGAAAGTAGTCCTGCTGTCTCTCTGATAGTCGCCTTTTCATAGTACTTGGTTCCGTCCCATCCTATGATGTGGATGTAGCCTCCGCCAGCTATGAACTCGTTGTAGCCATCGTTGTCTGCATCACCTATATACACCGCTTCGATTATGCCATATTCCGTTGCCCATGTTCCCTTCCAGACTTCCCTGTACGTGCTCGTTGTCGGATACCATTCAACTAAAACAGCTCCAGCCCCGGTGTAGCCTGGCGGATTGTTGCCTATACCTATTTCAGGTATCCCGTTGCCGTTAATATCTCCCACCACAACTCCGTAATGGGTGCCTCCGTTTATTAGACTCGTGTAGACAGGTGTGTATGTCCAAGTGTTGGTATCAGGGTCCCAGTTGAGGGCCCAAGTTCCACCACTGGCGTAGTATTTTTTTGCAATGCTGATTACAATATCTATTTTTCCGTCAAGGTTTACATCTCCAGTCCAAAGCATCATGCATTCATATTCCGGGTAGGATGGATGTAACCACTTAGCTTTTTCGACGAAGTGGCCGTTTTGCCACCCAAGTACTATAACGTGAGCGTCGGATGTTACTCCCCACGGAGCGTTTGCAATAAGCACCTCTTTTAGGCCGTCTCCGTCAATATCATCGGAGTACACATCAAAGACGAGCCCTCCATACCAGTGGTCTAATGGTGTGAGTGTTGTTCCATCCCACTTATAGGCCCAAACCCCATCGTTTAAGCCGCTATAAACCCATGAAACAACCAGTTCTAGGGCGCTGTCTCCGTCAAGGTCGAGGATTGTGGCTCCGGATGGAAAGTTATATTTGCCCCCTCCATGGGTCCAACTGTACTCTTCTATGTATGTACCTGTGGCTGCATCGAAGGATAGAACGCGGCACTTGCCTGAACCCTGCTCATAGCCGCCAACGATAACTTCATTAACTCCATCTCCGTCAAGATCGCCAATAGGCTGAGCAAACTGCGAGTGCCCACCATTGCCGTATACCTGACTCCATTGTAGCCTCCAAACCCCCCATCTATATTCCGCGTAAACAACATTAGCCCAAATATTGGTGTAAAACAAATATAGAACATTGAAGGCGGTAACAACCAGAATTACATATTTTATGAAAACATTTAGGAGAAATCGTAATTTACTCATTAATTAACCCTAGGCTAATTTTATGAAAACTTCTTCATAAAAGTTCTCAAACTGTGATGTTGTCGCAAGTATATAGCTGCCTTTATGCA
>CALHLD010000040.1 GCA_938034445.1 uncultured archaeon
TTGATCATTCTTGATCAAAATAATACTCCATACTGCATAAATGCAGATGGAAGGAAAATTGTTGAACTCTTATTTAAATATAAGATGCGAAACCTCAATAAAAAGAAATTGTTGCACCTGCTATATGCTTCTTATGGAAGGGAAGTTATAGAGAGAGACAAAAAACATATTCTACGGTTCTTTCAAGAACTAGAAGGTCAAGGTCTTCAGGAAACGCAAATAGGCTTATACAAGAATGGGGATGCTGGGTTTCGTGGTGGGGTAGCTGGGATTTGAACCCATAACAACAATACATGGAGATTTCCCCCGCAAATTCCCTCTTTTTTCTGTTTTAAGCTGGCTAGACTACATTTTCCGTTAGCAGCGACTAACAGAACATGTTAGTAGAGGTTTTCTGATAGTCTAAAATCGGTTTTGTATTCTTAAAATTTTGCAAAGTGATGTAAGATTCTGAGCATTTGAGGTAACATAAAAACAAGAGCATATTGGTTGGAGTAGTTTCTTTGGCATATTTAGGTTTTCCGGTTTTTCTATGAATTTGCAAAATGTCGATGTTTGGTATTTTACTCGCTAGCTGTTTTAGTTTTCTCTGTTCTTTTTCTCTCTATAATGTAGAAGGCGACCTTCTTTTGACGCTTCCGTCATTAAGGTCACTTGAAAGTTTCTGTTCCTGCTTGGGTCTCACATAGTCTGTTTTAAAACGCGGCAAAATTATGGCCGAACCGAAGAACTGTTCAGAATAGTCAAAAAGTAATGATGCAAGTTCATGTTACTAGCGTTTTTTAAAGCAGAGATTACTTCAAGGAGATTTTTAAATAGCTTTTTAAATTATTCTACCAAAGAGGAGGACGCGACTTTATGGTTGAGATCAAAGAAAAGAGGATAAATACTGAAATATGTTTTGAAATTTCAAACTTAACGACACGATGTCCACATACGAATGGTGTAGACTTAACTGAGGCTACACTAACCTATAAACCTGGAAGTCCGAAACACGTTGTTAATAAAGATGAGTTAAAGAAATGTTTAGAGAAGGTTGTTGAAAATCAAAAAGTTACAATGGAAATGATTCCGTTGCTTATTTTAAGTTGTCTCATTCAAAATGCAGTGGTAATAGGTCCCCCTTCAAGAGAAGCCTCGCCTGAGTATGCTGAGATAAGCACGATTTCCAGGGGCGGTGGGAAAAAATTTACAATTTGCGCAAATGTGTGGTTCGAAAGGGAAGTTAAGTAGTCCAGGTTAACATATTTTCTTCAAATTTTGGTCCCTTTTGTTTTATTACATAGGCTTTTTGTCGGTATCATTTGCATTTTTCTTAATGTGCAAAGTTTGAGTCTATGTTTTACGTTTGATTTCAAAATTTGTGTTAAAAAGTCTTATATACGTATTAAGCTGCGTTAATATGTGTTGATACGTATGAATACGTCTAGAGTGAAACTCACAATAACTTTGGATGGAACAATATTGAGTAAAGCCAAAATCATTGCGGATCAGAAGCACATACCTCTTTCAAGGCTTATCGAAAACTTTTTGCAATTTGTGATCGACCCCTATGTTTACTGCTTTAAATGTGGGGAGCGCTTCAATTCATCTGACGCAAAAATTTGCGTGAAATGTAGCTGGATGATATGTCCCAAATGTGGCGCATGTGGCTGCGGTTTGCCTGAAGAGACTGTTGCAGCTGTATTTCATATGAGGCGCGTTTATGAGGATTTGCTGGCAGGGAAAGTTAAAAAATGAAACAGAAAACGTCATCTAATAAAGCTCTCAAAGCTTCGCGAATTGGAGTTTTCGCAACTCTTTATGTGGTTACAAGTCTTGTTCCAATAAGCATGTTTATTGGAGCGCCAAGTTTCCTTGCGTTAAACCTCATCATAACACCGGTGATCGCAATTCTTTTATCTCCGTTGGAATCATTATTAGCCTCTTTTTTTGGAGGAGTTATTGCTTTCTACATTTCGCCATCACAGGCCATGTTTGGTCCCTACACTGTTCTGCTGCCAGTCATGGGAGCTACTCTTGGAAGTCTAGCTTTCCATAAAGCGAAACCAGGCGTGTTAGCGACTTCAATATTTCTTGCAATAGCCATTGCAGCTTATCTTACCAGGAATTATCCATTTCCATATTTTATTGTTCCACATTCAATCGCCATAACCTTTGCTATTTTAAGCACATTAAAGAAAATGACACCATCACATTTGAAAATACCATTATATACTTATATATCAACTATGACCGAGCAGGGAATGATGATGATATTCGCAGTATATTTGCTTGGGCTCCCATGGCAAGTTTTCGTAGGTGTATTACCTCTAATGGTCTATGAGAGACTTGTAGGAACGATAGGGGCTGCAGTTGTAACAATTTCTTTGATGAAAATCCTCCCTAGGAATTTCGTTGAATAAAGACTGCGTTTTACACATAGATAGGAGTTAGCTTAAATGGCCTCGTGAATTGCAAGGTAATAGTAGGATTTTTTATTAATTGTTATGCCTTCTCTTTCCTTTTTTATGGTTGAACTGGCTGACATTATGGCTTCTTTTCCTACGGGGATTATTTTTTTCTCACTTAGTGGACTCTTTTTGGCTAAAGTTGTTATAGGTGCGCCGCTAAATTCGATCTTTCCAACATTTTTTAAATAAGCCTCTTTTAACAGATCGTCAAAAGTTTTTCGTGGTATCTTAAGCTCTTCGCATATTTTTTCCCTGATTAATGGTATTTCAACGTAGACTTCTCTATGCCATATTGAAGATGCGAGTTTTCGGTAGATTCTAATTAAAGCTTTGGTGAAACTTTCAAAGTTTTCAAAGTCCTCTTTCAATAGGTAAATTTTGGCTGTGTAGAGGTTTCTTTGAATTACGTTTAGACGTTCGCACCAATCCGATAGAACCTCAACAGCTGTTTTATTTAGGTGTAGTCCACGTCCCGCTGCCTCCTTTATAATTTCGTCTATACTGAGACCTTGCGAGTCACCAATGTGATCCTGTAGAATTTGGATAAACTCCTTATAGAATTGGTAGTTCTCGAGGAAGTATTGATGAATTTTGTTCCATTCTTCTTTTTCAAAATATCCAATAAACTTTGCAGTTCTTTCATTAGCTCTCCAAAGATTTTCTGAATTGGTAAGTAAGCCCATTTTTTCAACTTCAAGAAGCATTTCTTTAGCTCTGGATACACTAGAATTTAGTTTCTTGGACGCTGTTTCTATGGATAACCCTTTATCTTGCATTGCTAAACTGCAAATTTCAATGATTCTACTTAGGGTTATTGGCCTCATAGTTTTTCTTTCAACCATAATCATCCACCTGGAAAGCGGAAGCGAACTCTACGTTTTGCGTATTGAAAGGCTCTCTTTGCCCATTTGGCCTTTGAAAGGCGTTCAGCGATATATTCTTCAACTCTATTTTCTCTTATAGCAATCTTAACCTTGTCTATTTCGTTCCATAACGTCCAGAGGTTGTGTAGCGTTATAAGGTTTCGGCTTTTTCGAATTTCTGAGAGGGGTGTTGTTTTGCATATTGGGCATTCGCATTTAAGGTGTGAGGAGTATTTGTATAAATCTTTGAATTCTATTCGGCCTAATCCTGGTATGGCATAATTTCTTTTCCCAGAAGCTACAATGAAGTATGAAGAGTCAAAGGAGTCGACGCCTAAATAAACCAGCAGATGGGTTACAAGTGGACTTCCTAATCCGTAAACGTGAATTGGAATATCGCCTGCTTCTAGTCTCGCAGCGAGTATTATGTCAACTAGAAAACTGTAGCTACCATACTTTGGCATTAAACTGCCAATTGCAAAACCGTCAAAAACGCCATGCTTCTTTAGATGCTTTATTATGTTTCTAACAACAGCAGGATCGTAACCGTTTATACTTGCAAAGAGTAGCATCTCCGTATTTCTTTTGATTGATGAAGCCAATTTAGCATTGTTTACTGTTCTAAGAATGTTATAGTTTTCGGATAAGGCTTTGCAGTCTATTGGGTAGTCGAGGGTTGAGGCAATGTCCGCTCCCATTTTTTCTTGTATCTCCAAAATTTTTTCAGGTTTGAAAGCAAGCCTATATTTCCTATATAGGAATCCGCCGCTGTCGACAAATGCTACTCCAAAGAATCTTATAAAACGGTGAATGCCCGTCTGTAATATTGTTCCAAGGTGTCCTCTCCTGTTTAGAGCTAGAAGCGAAGCGTTAAACATAGCTGTGTTTATCTGTGGAAATTTTTCCCAGTATCGTGGGGTGTTCCATCCTCCTTCAGCCCCTAAATTGTGGACTGGAAAAAGCACTGGAGTTGATAGTGTGCCATGTTTCGTTTTCAGTTTTCCAATTCTTGCAGGTCCATCTTCGTGCTCTATTTCAAAAGTGTGCGCCATTAAGCTTCAACCGTTTCAAATATGTCTGGAAGCATGTCTCTAAGTTCGTTAGCGTTTATTGCGGATGTATTATTCTCGACTCCAATGTCTATAGCCTGATTGCATATCATCAGCATTCGGCGTATGTTACCTTCAGCAACTCTGTGAATTTCTTTTATTGCATCTTCAGTGAATGGGAAAATTTCACTTGGCGGATCAATATCATTCAATCTTTGCTTTTTTAGGTATGCTGCAATAAAGTCCCGCATGTCCTTTTCGCTTAAGGCTTTTAATGTAATTTGCCTGAAAATTCTATCAGAGAAAGCGTGATATTCTTTGACTATATCTACCCAAACCTCTGGGGCGCATCCGATGATCAAGCAGAAGCCTTGAGGATTTAAGTCTATCAGATGTCTTATTCCATTAAGAATTTTTTGTTTCAGGATTGGATGCAGATATTCAATTGACTCGAATTCATCGATTAACAGGCATAACAACTTATTTCCTAGTAATGCAAGTATATGCTTCAGACTCATGAATGCCCTTAAAGCTTTTTCATCATTGTCGATGGCTGACACAACGTCTAATTCTCTTCGGTAATCCGAGATTATGGGTTCTCCACAGAGATATTTCCAAGCCAAAAACTTGCACTCTTCCATAGTGAGTTTAAGAAAAGCTGTTGCAAAGTCTGTATACCTTATCTCGTTTAGAAGTCTTCTTTTGCCTATTTCAAGGATTTCTGGCAATAATACTTCCCCCTCGTTGACTTTCTTCCTTAGGTTTTTTTCGCCTGTGGCAAATTCCAAGAACCTCCATACAAGTTCTTCTAGGCGGTGAAAGCCAAACTCATACATGAAATTGGAGTAAAGCGATAGAATTCTGTCGCCTGGATTTGATATATACACAACCACTACATCTTCAAGTTGATTTTCTATTTGTTTCTTAAGGTACTTTAAAGTATGGGTTTTTCCGTTGCCATAGCTTCCTATTAGTGCTGCGTGACAAGAAACATTGTGCAATGATGATTTTATGACCTCCTCCAGCATTTTAAGTTCTCTTTTGCGGTCAGCATAAAGCGATACTGCGTCCTCTGGAACTCCTACATAAGGAAACGGATTTTGTTTAAGCCCGTATACTTTGTAGTTTTTAGAAATTTTTTTAAAGTCCAATATTTTTTCTTCTACCATTTAATATCCTTCTTTATACCTCTTTAGAATTCTAAGGAAGCAATCATGTATAAATACTTTTCCATCCATAAGATTCCAAAGGTGTATTCAGGTGGCTAAAAAATTCACCATGTCAATGCCAGACGATATGTACGCAGTTCTTGAAAAAGAGCGTTTAAAAAGAAAACTAGGATCCATTCAAGAACTAATCAGATTCATTATTTCTGATTACCTTAAGGAAAAAACAACTTAAGAGCCTTTTTTATGCGAGTCAAAACGTTAAAAGTGCCCCCTATATTATAGTTAAATATACAAACTAAAACTTGCATAAACAGGGGTAACTAGTGAAGTACTTCATACCCGAATGGAATGACCGTGTGGATTCAGGATATGACTTTATCAATGATGCCCATTCTCTAGAGCACAAGTTGGACCCCCTCAAGAACGATGCCTACATATGGGATATTTTTGGAGTGAATAAAGTTCCCATAGATGGAGTTTTAGTTTCAAGGATAACATTAGAACAGGATAAAAAGAAGTATCAGCTTGCCAGACAGGAAGGCATTCATAAAGTCTTACGTCTTCCCAAAAATTTTGAGATAATGGGAGACTGCGGGGCTTTTGGATACGTTGACGAGGAAAATCCGCGGTATGACCCTATCCAAACTCTAGAATATTATCGTGAACTTGGATTCAATTACGGCGTTACAGTAGATCACCTTGTAGTTCCAAAACACGAACGCCAAAAAGATTTCAGAATGAAGATCACTTTCGAGAACGCTCTTAAGTCGTTTGATGAATGGCGAAGGAAATATAAAAACGACTTTCAGCTTATTATGGCGGTCCAGGGATGGAGCATTTCAGATTATCTAAACTTTTATAGGAAATATGTGGATCTGGGCGCCTCTCACATTGGTTTTGGTGGTTTAGCCCGGTCCCCTACATCTTTCATAATTAAGTTAATCGAGGAATTAAAGAAGGAAATTAAGGAGTCACAAAAGTTTCCTGAATACCTTCACTTTTTTGGTCTAGCCAGATTCGCCCTTTTCCCAAAATTAAAAGAATTAGAAGATCTTGGCATTAAGGTAGGTTTTGACTCCGCATCATATCTTCGTAAAGCATGGCTATCCGCCCCGACATCACAACTAAACTATTTATCAATCGATGGAAAAGGCTACACGGCCATTCGAATTCCATTTATAAGTAAAAAACGCCAGAAAACCAAAGGAATCCAGACACCAAAAGAAGATGAAACTATTTTGAAAAATTTAGAGCAGCAATGCATGAATGAACTAAGACGATATGATAAAGAAGAAGTCGAAACAAATAAAGTATTATCCACCATCATACAATATTATAGAGCTATAGGTGAAAAAACCGAACTAATACCCTATTACAAAAGGACATTAGAAGACAAACCATGGAAAAAATGCGTCTGCCCAATATGCAGTAGAATCGGCATAGAAGTAGTGATCTTCCGCGGAAACAATAGGAATAGACGTCGTGGATTCCACAATACCTACGTGTTCTATCAAGTATTGAAAGATCCACAGAAATGGCCAGTTTTCATCAACCGAAACAATAAAAATATGGAGTCTCCGCTCTCTTCCTTAAAAAAGGGAGAAAAAGTCCTAATCATAACAGAATGCTCAAAAGAAAAACTCGGTTACAACAGTTCAATTAAAGCTCCAGCTAAACAAATGTATCAAGGCAGACTATTCAAAACGGTTAAAGAATACGCTGAAACCATGGGTTTTGACTATGTAATAATCTCAGCAAAATACGGACTCATTTTTCCCGACGAAATTATTGAGGGATACGAGAAAGTATTACAGACCGCAAAGGATATTGAAAAAATTCAGGTCATTGTCGAGGAAAGACTGAAACCTATCCTTGATAAATATGAGAAGATCCTTATAATAGCAAGTGAAAAGTACAAGGAAACCCTCCGAAACTTATGGGATGAACGATTTATAACTGTTAAAAGCAAAGGTTACGGTGATTTATGCAGCATCATTAAGCAAGCCATCCCTAAACAAAAATCACTTATGGAATTTGTTACGTGATGTGAATGGGCAAACGTTTCTGGATAGGTACATTTTGCGTTGAAGTTAACATGGAACAATTGACAAAGTTTCAAAGCACATCCATTCACATAAAAAGGATTTTCTACAGTTGACCTGCGGACCTGAGCATGTTCTTCCCAGAGAAATAAAATGGACCAGTCTAGAACATGCCTTGTACCTAACATATACATGTTTGATCGATTACAATTTGAAGACTGTAGCCGACGATTTATGGTCTGCTTCGAGGAGACTTTTTGAAAATCACCTTAAAGAGTTGTATCCTAAGAATTTGGTCAAAAGCGGCTCTAAGCGTATAGTCTCTATTTTCAAGGAATATTTTGGGAACATTTACCGTGCGCCTTCCTCGCCTGAAAAAAATGGCACTACGCGTATACAAAATGGCAAAATACTTATTAGAAACCGTCGACGGCGACCCTCGGAAAATTTTAGATGTCTATCTGAATTATTCAAAAATCCGAAGTGCTAAAGACTTTCTAAATTGGTTTATGGATCAAAAATCTAATGGACTGCCGAATGGAGATAAAGTAATCAAACTATGGTTTAGAACCATGTGCGAAAGCGAAGAAATAGAGCTTGGAAATGGCATGTGGAACTTCAAAAAACATGAATTGGCCGAGATTCCAATGCCGATAGACAAAAACATTATCAGGAATAGCCCTAGGACTCGTAGAAGCTGTCGCAGGAAGTTTTGAAGGATTCTTCTCAGAGCTAAACAAGCCCTTCTATCACGTTTGGATGCAAGTGGCTGAAAAATCGCAAACAATCCCACTGGAATTAGACGAACCAATATGGAAAATAGGCAGAAGCTGTAGACGCAAAAAATGCCAACCAAACTGCTTTTTCAAACCAGTATGCCCAAAAATTACCAATTTCATGTTCAAGGACGAAAATACTATTCCAAGTAAAGAATGGGATATTATAATTTGGCCGGTGAATGGGAAAACTTAATTTTAGAGTATCTCTACCGTATCCGGGTTTCCATGAGTTAAGAATAATCGCTTTTAAGCTAAGGCTAAACATTAAATTGTTAGAGGTCTGTAAATGTCTTATCCCTTGAACCCAGAACAAGTTTACATAATTTGGAAAAAATTGAACAATTTATCTCTTGGATTGCCCTCAGGAATAAAAACGCCGAAACTTACAGGTAACAAATTTGAAGATTTAATATTGAAAATTCTAAGAGAGTTAAATTTTCCCCCTCCTTTTGCCGGAAGGGCATCTCCTGCTCCAGGGATTTCATCGGTTAGGCATGAGCATGATTTAATAATTCGTCCGCCAAATGCTACGGGGAACGATTTTTTATTAATAGAGTGTAAATATAGAAAATCGGGCATTATCCCAAAAGATGATGTTATGCTATTTAATCAAAAAGCATTAGATATTTTTTGGAGGGGAAATATCCGCGATGTCCCTATTAGGTCTCTATATAGAATATTTATTTCGAACTCCCCGTTGGATCACAATGCTTTTCGTTTCTGTCTATCCCATGGAATTTTAGTGTTGCAACCTTTTTACAACAAGTCTATTTACCCTTCTAGGATAGCTTGTTATCCTCCATTACAAGTTGCTTATTGGAATATTGTACAGAGAGATTTCCCCACGATTATTAAACGTGAAATAGATGATCTTTTATTAGATGCGCAAAAACTTATGAAGCAAACATTTAGAAAAATTTCCGAAATACCCAACTCTTCAGAATATGATGGTACTACTCTTCAGAAGAAATACTTAGATATCATTCTTCGAACAAATGCATATATTGGAGGAGAATGGTGATATGGGAAAAGCTGTGACTGGGATCTCACACATCGAATACATACTTCCAATAGCTTCCTATGCTTTTACAGAGAAAAAGAATGTGCTTAAAATTGATGATATATTCAACATTGTAAGAAGTGAAGCTATAAAGAGAGAGAAAGAAAAAGCCCTAGCTATCGGAAAATTTTGGCAGGATTATGATAAGAAGATAGCCAAAAAGAAGAATTTTTTGCAAGGTATCACAACTTCGTTGATATTGGCCATGAAAAAGTGGGGTCTAATGAAGGAAACCGAACCGAAAGGAAACTTTCAAGTTTTACAACCTCTTTTAATCATAGGAAATTTAAATTCTGTTGGTGATTTGGAAAAAGCTAAATTGTATCTTTACGAACTTATTTTGAAGTCAAAAAAAGAGAAACCGTTTGAACCATTAAATTTTTTGATGAAAATTCGTGATAATGTAGTGGAGAAGATAGAAGCCCTTTTTATGAAAAACGCTGAGGAAAAAGTGGAAAGCTTTCACGTACCGCGCTTAGAAGGCAGAGCTTATAACGATAATCTCTTCGTGCGTAAAATACTAGGAACTAATTTTAGGTCTTTTGATATCATGAAAGATTGGGGTCGTTTTTTTGAATTACTTGAAACTTATGAAGAGGTCCCAATATCGGTTGACCGGGAATATGAGAAAATAAAATATCCGAAATATGAGGTCTTCCTCACAAAAATCCTCTGTACAGTCGATGAAATGTATAAGTTTCTTGAATTTACGAAAGAATCAAGTTCTGTTTCGATAACAGATCTTATGGACAATTTTAAAAAAAGTAAATATGCCGTAATTTCCATCCTGCACAACTTAAAAGTTCTTAATATGATCGAATATAGAGAAGGAAAAATAATCGCTTCAAACATCGGGCTTTCTATTCAGAACGTAGAACAATTATTGAAAGTAATTTATGAAGGAATCAGGTTAAAAAAGGGGTTCCTGGTGGTAGATTCTCCGGAGGATAAAGCTGTATTGTTAGAATTCTCACATGACATTAATGTTGACCCAAGCTATTTGTTAGTTATATTTAACTCTTCATGGTCACTTGCAGACTTCGAAAAAACTGTTAGAGACGTCTATGACAACCTTACTGGAGGCATGCACTATCGCTATGTGTGGATTCCACTGCTAAGGAAAGAAGTTTGTAGAGAGTTAAGAATTCACGGTTCAATGTTTGATCATCTCTTGAGCAGGTTAAAAGAGGAAAAACCTGAAAACATAGAATTTGCAAAGGCAGCAGGAAACATAACTCGAAAAATGTTAACAAAATTTGATAAACCTTTTAAATTTAAAGGGGAAATATTTAGAATGTTGAGGATAGGAGGATAAGTGTTGACAAAGAAGGAAACGGGTGATATCACCGAGGATTTATTGCGCCTAGGCGAAGAAAAAACAATATTTGCGAAATACGGGTTAAGTCGAAACCCGTTTCCGTCGCAAGAGTTACCTCGTGTTCCTGACATTGCAGAATATGTAAAGAGTGTTTGCATAGCAGTACGTGAAAAAGAATTGCATGAAATTAAAGAGAAGTTCCTAGACATAGCTTTCGGAGGAAACGCCACAAATTTATGGATCCACGGAGAGTTAGGTGTTGGAAAAAGTGCTGTAATAATCTTCATCTATAATCTCCTTAGAGAGCATAAAAGCGACATAGTTGTCCCGTTGTATATTGTGTCGCCTGGAAATGGAATCGATGATATTTATGATGAAACTGTAAGACAACTCGGAGGAGGTTTTTTTGTAAAACTTGGTCAAAAATTACTTGCTAAAGTAATAGCACGCCATGAAGAATTAATTCATTCCGACACTCCCAAAGAAATCATTGCAAAAATAGAAGAGGATTCTTCAAACATAGAAATTTTGATTGAAAAAGAGATTTTGAATGTTGATGAGTTGATTTCAAAGGCTTTGCTTGAGCTAAGTGAGGGACACATTTATGTTGATGATAAGATGATAAAATTAGTCTTGCAAATGCTAACAAATTACGAAAAATCTTGGGATTTTATCAAAAATTATCCTAAGAAAGATCGCCTTGATGGTCTTGTAACTCTGTTTTACTTATTCAGAGTAGCGGGATACTATATGACCTTTCTATTCATCGACCAGTTGGAATATTCTTGGAGGATTTGGTCTAAAACTAAAAAAGACCGTTTTGTAATGGATGTTAGAGAACTTGTTCAACGCTCTATACCATATTTATCAGTGTTATGCACATCAAACATCGATCTGACTGAAGACATAAACGTGAACTATCCGACGTTACTGAGACCATTACCAATGAACCCTGGAAGAGTTGTTGTTGTTAAATCTTTAAGCAAGGGGCAGATGAGACAGCTTGTCGAGTTCTATTTGAATTTGGCGAGGGTTTCTAAAAGTTCGCCTGAACTATACCCATTTACAGAATCTGCTATCGACCTCATCTACGACAGGTGCAATGGAGTAACCGGACACATTCTGATAGTATGCTTTGAACTCTTGAACTACGCAGCGAGGAAAAACTTAGAAATAATCGATGAGGAAATTGTAAGAAAATGGTATGAGCAAAAGAAGGTCGAGGAAGAAACAGGCAGAAAGGAAGAGGAAAAGAGGATAAGGATAAGAGAAGAGGACCTTTTAAGGTAATGAGGTAATTTATTTGTGCAAAGTAATAACACAGTTAAAATGTTTATTACATTCGAGCCTCAAGATTACGGAAAATTAGGCCTTAGTAAGAACCCCTTTCCGGCAATCGCGCTTTGTAATTACAACACGGATAATGATTTTTTTATGGAAAGCATGCTTCATAAAATGAAGGAGTTATATAAGACGCTAAAAAAATTGAGTAATGAAAAAAGGAAATGCAATATTTTCTTAAGAAGTCCCAAGGGCACTGGAAAGACAACTTTTTTGATTAATTTCTGCCGCTGGATCAATATGTGGCAAGGCAACGTTTATGCAGTCTACACATCCTATCCCCCAAGCTGGGGGATTTACAAACTTTATCAATATGGTTTTCATTGGATTGGACGCAAACACTTTGCAGATGCTTACAACTATTTGAAAAAACTAATTACTTACAATCGGATTAATTTCGTAGAATCGTATTTTATGGAAAAAACACATGGTTTGAGTCTAGATCCATACACAGCTTTTGATAAATTAAAGAGAACAAACGCCGCCGACAAGATGTCGGCAATATTTTCATCAGTAATCAACATGATTACAATTCTTAAGAAGATAGATATCATAATAATGGCTATAGACAACATCGAGAATGTTTGGGACTACATTGGTCCCTATCAAAAGCTTGTTTTTTTGTCATTTATTAAAAACACTTTATCTAAAATTATAAAGCCTTGCGTGACCATTATGCCCTTGCCCTACAATCCCAATTTTGAGAGTTGGATACGTTACAACTTTCCAGAAGCATTGAAGTGGTTAAGTCTCACAAAAGATCATGTTTTTAATTTAGAATTGCAAGAGGAGGATTATTGCTTTAATGTTGTCATGAAGTATCTCGAACTATGTCGGGATGCTAAAGCAACTCAAGGATCATTTCCATTTACAGAAACAGCTGTGCGCAATATTATCCGATATAACACAGGGGTGATTTCGGGTATACTTTCGGATGCGTTTAATCTTATAGAGATTGGGGTCAAAGGCGGAACAATTATCGACGATAAGGTGGTTGCAGAGTATTATAAACAATCTTATAAGCCGGGCAAATCCTCCGTAACAGAATTGTCCATAAAATGTCCAGCGACGAACTACAAGTTCGGGCATTCATGGGTTGACAAGCGATACGACTATGAGAAAAAATTATGGCGAAGAACTTGTAGTCTATGCGGAATCACCGAGGAATCAACACCAACGGGGTATAGAAGATTCTTTGACGCAGAGGGGAAGCTAATAAGTGAAACACACTCTAACCGAAAATAATGTGATTTAATGTGTCGCGGTCTAATGTGATTATTGTGGCTTTTGTCTTTATGTCCGTGTAGTTTACGTTCTCTGTTGTAAATAAAACTTCTAAAATTGCCTCCACTTCTTTTGCGAATTCTAGAACTGTGTGATCAGAAGTTACGTTAAAACCGTGTACCAGTATGCAATTATTTCTGGAGTGCATCAATCTGGATAATGCCATTTTTGGGATATTTACTGCAAAGGGGTATTTATTCCCCGCTTAGTCAATCTATACTGCGCACAGAGTTCCAGAGTTCTATAGAACCTAATTATGGCGTCGACGCATTTTTTCTGGTAATATCTGCGCATTCCATTTAACCATAAATCCACTGTTATAAACAGTTTACTTTTGTCATCACTTCGAATAGACTCAAGAAAATCCACGTTCTTTTTTAAGGATTCAAAAAAATCTCTTCCTTCCGCTCCACATTCTACTAGACACTCCTGCAACCTAGCAATGCACTGATTTAATTTTCTCCATGCCTCTTCATATCTAAACGAGTCCCAGTAAAGATAAGCCTTGGAAAGAAGAGCTAAAACATCTAAAATTCTTTTGCCCTTAATCGAAGTAGCTTTTTCTTGTAATTTACCAAATATTTCCATCGCTCTTTCAAATTCTAAAGAATTGAAGTTCGTAATGCCATTCCGAAATTCAATGAAACCCCAAATATCATCTGGATCAACTAATGCGAGCACTTTTTCTTCACCCCCTTCGCCTCGTGGTGGGATATAGTAAAGCAAACAAAGACCGAAAAGTCCAGAGAAAATACCAAGGATAGCTATTGTGCTTTCCCGTGTAGATGTAAGCCCTATTCCTATTTGGGATTCTGTAAATCCCTCCATCTTTAACTCTATAAGCACCCTTTGAAGGTAATGAAGATATCTAATTGTTTCCTCCGTTTCGATTAGACCGTATCTAACATCAATTTTTTGTAGATCTTGTTTGATGTTTTTGCCGACCTCAACAGCTCTCTCCAGGTTTGTATTTGAAGTAGCTATTAAGTATATTTTTTCTGGCGTAAGCTTTTTCGTGATATGTAGTATTGTGTCTTGAGTGCTACCATCAACAATGAAAATTAGACATTTTTTGTTCTAGCCTCATTCGAAACCCTCTAAGCGTGTCTATTAATAATAAAAATTTAATTAATACATTAAACTATTTACTTACTATTAACCTATTCCAGTCTATTCCGAATTAGCATTACGAAAATCGAGACGAGTCGTAATAGAGGTTTACTTTAGTGGAGCAAAGGCGTAATAACCGATGAATGGGCGAAAAGGACTCATGGCGACGAAGTTAAGAAGTAAGCTATAACGCGTAGCAGGGAATACTAAAAATAATTCAGTAAAGACGAAAAACCATGTTTTTGGGATATACCTATTATGCCGCTTTGAAGGGCGATTTCCGCCTTCACGAGAAATGCCTATAAAGGAAAAATGAAACTTTCATAAAGAGTAGGCAGGTCACTAACCAACACTAGCCCGAATCATTACTATATAAAACCTAGATAAATTATAAATTACATTATAGCTAATTTATACAACATGAAAACGTTATGAAATCGCCTTTGGTGAAAAACTCATGGGTCAATACGATTCTTACAAGATTTTATTGAAAAATAGAGAAATCGTTAGAGGGAAAAAAATTCGCGAAATAGTTCCAGATTTATTGGACAGCCTAGTTCCAGCAACTTACGGATATTTTTTCCTTCAAGAGATTATACTGGATTGCAAAAAATTACTAAGTTATTTGAAGGATTACGAGAAAATTCTTGGCGCAACTCGATGTAAAAAACTGAAACGAATCTGTGAAGAAGAAATCCGCTATATGAGAGAATCCATGGAAGAAATAGCTAAAAAGTATGGTCTAAAAATAAACAAAAAAGAAGATTATGAAGAGAATTTAGCAACAATCTTTGGATCGCAAATCGAAATAAAGGTTGGTCTTAAAACCAGAGATTTAGGCATTATGCTTGTGAAACCACATCCGGATTGCCTTAAATCTGGTTTGGCACATGTCTTTCTTTTTACCAAGAATCTGCTAAATATTCGAGGAGGGCGAATGTTTGACCCGACTTGTAATGACGGACTTTTTGCGGATTTGAAAAATGCCAAAAAGTTCCATGAAATTATCCTAGAATTGAGAAACTGGGAAACTGATAAATTATGGGACTCTGTTTGGGAACCTTTTGGTGGTCAACCATCTGAAGAAGAACTTGAAAAAATTCCGGATGAAAAGATTCCATTTGAAATTGAAGAGATCGATTGGACATGGGGATGGAATGACAATACGGGAGAGACGATTTATGGATACTTTATAGACATACGTGACCTAACGGTCCATGCAAATGAAACATTAGAAGAGTTGGAAAAGAGAATAGATCAAGCTATTAAACCAATAAAGAAATATCTCTCAAAGAAAAGGCCAAATCCCCCGATCTAGTTGGGGGACCATAAAACTTACACAGCCGTGTATAACGAGTATGATTGCAACAACAAGTGTTTCACTTTGCTTACATCAGATTTGTTTTTGAATGCGGTTCTCCAAATCATGATTAGAAAGTTCTATCTCTGCAATATACCTTGATGCATCATTGCCAAATTTAACCAGGTAGCCATCTGGAATGGAACTAACCCAACCTCAGATTTTATTTTGTTTTTATATCAAGATACTCAAAATCTTCTCCAAAGAGATCTCTCGAAAGTTTTTCACCATTTTCTCAAGAATTTCTTCGCTATTTGGAACCCCATTCTACATAACGTATTCCATCCTTTATTATGATACTCATTCACTGAAACTTTCTTTGAAGCATAATGTAACAATGCCATCTAAACAAAGTGGTGAGAGTTTTCCAATAGATTTTTCCCTAATACATAAAGTTTTTAAATCGCATTTTGGACAGGTTTGTTTTCTAATTCCATTAATATCAAGCTCAATCAATCCTTTGTTCTTTAAAACTTCATATAAAAACTTCAAATATTTCCCCTAAGTTATTCTTGGAACTTCATATTTAGCTCCTTCTAATCCTTTCTTTAAAGTCCAAAATTCATATAGTCTCCTTGGACCTTTTGAGGAATTACATTCTTTGCAAACAAATATCACGTTCTTTTCGTCATCTGGTCCGTTAAAGCATCTTGGCAATAAATGGTCAACAGTTAAATGTGTTTTCTTCCACAGAAGATACACTCGTCTTTCTTTTTCTTTAACGTATTCTCTTATTTCATTCCAGAAAATTTCCCCCTTCTTTTAACTGTTTAAATTTTTTCATTACAAAACCCCAATTTCTTTTCCCAAAACCGGCGGATTCAGAGATAATTTTTGCATACTGCCAGAAAATTAAGTCTTTAACGGTTTTAACAGCTGGAGGAGGCATCGACTCGCCTTCATTTAAAACCCAAAAATGTTAGTAAAACTTCTTCCGTATTGTCAGCTTTAATGAATATTGGTACATTCGGAATTCCGGTTGCAGAACTGCTTGAGACTATCCATTCTCCTTTTCCAAACTCTAAAGTTTTGTCTAAAATATCTTTATCGATTGTGCATACATCGCTTACATAACCTCTATCATACGGCCTAGGTAAAGTTCCGATGAAATAAGTATGCAACTGCTGTAAAACGTTTGTATTTAAATGAGCTATCCTTTGAGTTGAAATGCAAACTCCTAAACCATACTTCCTACCGTGTCTTGATAAATCTTCTATAGCTTCAGAGCAATCTCTTTCTTCCCCTCTTGCTTTTTCCAAGGCTTTAATGAATTCTTGAGCTTCGTCAAATACAAAAAGAATGAATGGACTTATCTTAAACTCCCTTTTTCTTCTGCTTAAAATTTCTGTTGTAAGAGTTACGGCTAGATTTCTTATAGTTACAGGGTCTGGAATGTTTAAGACTATTATTTCCTTTTCGTCGGAAGTTAATCTCTTTAATAACTCATCAACGTTTATTGTTTTCCCTTCCTTTCCTTCTTCTTTCAATTGTTCGACTGTCTCAGCCCAAGATCTTATTGCTTTAGGTATATCATCTGGAGGATATTTCATTTTGCTTCTTTCTATGATATCCTCAAACATTCGGGCTATTTCTTCTAAATCTTTTGTCGAAACTTCAGAATTTTCATTGACATTCTTTTTCTCCATAAAAGATCGCAAACTGGCCAACATATTGTCGACTAAAAAGTACTGAGTCTTCCCTTCGTAGTTTTCCTTACTCTTTTCAAGAAGTCTCAGAATTTTTGAATATGTTTTCTTTGCTTCTTCCTTGAAAACCATTATTTTTCCTTCATTTTTAAGATAATCCAATTTTTCGATTAATTTCTTCTCGATCTCGTTTTTCTCAAATGCTTTTGGTTTAACTACTGACTTGTAAAGCTCTTCAGCTTTCTCAATTTTCTTATCAATAACTATCAAAGCATCTCTTTCTTTACACAACAAATCAAGAAGTAAAATTATATATTCGCATGATATGTCAAAGATTATTACCTTTATTTTTTCTTTGTGAAGAAAGGCTTTTCTAACAAGGTTGGCAACAAGGTTACTTTTTCCTCCACCTGTAAAGGCAAAAACCCCAAAATGATATCTTATTAGGTCTTCAAAGTTAACTAATAGCGGAATTTCTTCTTCCATAAACATTTGTATTTTCCCAATTCTTGGGTTCACTTCTGGCTTAGAATTGAAAAAATTATTCTCATATTCCAACCAATCTTTAAGAGTAATCTTTTCTTTTTTAGTTAAACCTTTTAAGACTTCTTTGTTAAATAAATAGCCTATTGTGCTTTTATTTAAAATCCAAACTTTCTCGCCTATTAGAGGAAAACTCCAACCATTCTCAAACCCTAAACTTCCATTCTCAATTATTAAGTCATAATTTATTGGAACAGCGTTTATTCTTATCATCATGGTTGAAGCATCATTTTTTTCCCAATCCCTTACCGATTGTTCAATGATTTCCCTTTGAATTGGGTAGTACAAGCTATCCGAAACTCCTCTTAAACCGAAATGCTCCGGCCAGAACCTTGATATTTCCATTAGCGTATACCTTTCCATTTTTTCAGACTTGAAATTTCTAACAGCTAAAATCATGCCTTCGTTCAATTTTTTCATCAAACTTTTACTGTACTTAGCCTTTATACCACAAACAAACCTCGCAGAACCAGCTACTGTTCCTTTTTCGGTTCTAACGCCGGAAGCTACCGATACTTCGCTTAATCTAGCATCAAATTCTCCGTTAAACGTTGTGAAAAACTCATTCTCCCCTTCTGAAGCGCTCAATTTCACTCCTCCTAAATCTAAAAGTTGTCATGTAAAATATAAAATCTCTAAGTTCTGGGTTGTTCATAATCCATTTTTCCATAGCTTCGATAATGTTCCGAACCAAGCTGACATGCCATTTAGCTATTTTATCTGCAATAAACAAAGGTTTATTATGGCCAAAAAGTTCGGGAATATTTGATTCGCTCATACAACTTAAAATTTCCAAAATCATGTTCTGAATTTTGTTTTCAACATTTTTATCCTTATAGATTATTACCTGAACAGGTTCAACAAACCTTCCATACCTGTTTTTAAAAC
Organism: uncultured archaeon; assembly: GCA_938034445.1. GTDB lineage: Archaea > Thermoproteota > Nitrososphaeria > JACIWG01 > JACIWG01 > JACIWG01. The sequence goes on from CALHLD010000040.1 coordinate 18,906, forward strand.
TAAAAATCGTTTCTGGTTTTAAATCTTCCTCGTAAACAAGTCTATCGATAGCTAACACGTTACTTCTTAATTTTGGATCTGTTTCGGCTTTAATTAGTTGAATGTAAGATTTAAGGAAGAACTTTTCAGGTGAAATCTTATTCCTTATAGCTCCATCCACAAAATCCATTCCTTCCTCACTCGGAACCATTGTTTTAAAGGATGAATCATACTCTATTAAACTCCATGGGAGGTTAACTTTATCATAATTTAACAAAGAAACTGATTGTAAAAACATTCTATCAGTATTTGGAATAAGTCCCAACGCTTCTTGCGTGATATCAGAGGAGATTATCTTATTGTTTTGACAGATGGGTATAAAGTGTCTCTTATAATCCTTGGCCGAGGTATCCTTAGTTAAACCTATTAAAATGATATTTCTCTTCCAACACTCCTCTATTAATGCATAGAAACAGAAAAGTGTTAGAAAATTTAAGTCTAAAGTTGTTAACCAACATTCCTTTCCATCTTTTTCAATTCTGAGATTGTTTTCCTCAAAAATTCTTTTACCAATTTCGCAACCTAATTCCTTTAAAAGATCCCAAGAACCTTTTAATTCATCCGCTATTTCATAAACCTCATTATAACTTTCAGCAAAACCGTTTAATTCAAGATTTTCAAGAATTCTTCTAACTCTTTCCTTTCTATCCTGAAGCTTAAGTTCCTCGATTATTTCATCAAAACTTAGCTTACCTTTCTCTTCCAATAAGCAGAGAATTCGATACTTTAGATAATCGCCTCTAGGAGGGGGTAAATCGAGATTTTTATTGTAAATCCTATACCTAGCATAATCAAGCATTCTGGCGGTAATTTCAACGCCTTTAAATTTGTAACCTAGCAAAGAACATTTTTTCTTCCATTCTTCCCACTTCACCCCTGTTTTTGATACACTTCCTATTAAACCAGCTTGGTCTCCTGAGAGAGTCCTATCCATTAAAATCAGTTTTACGTTATCGCTCTTCTTTGCTATTGAATAAGCCAGAAAATACTCTGCAAAATGCATTATTACATTTGAAATTTGTGAATTGTCAATAATTTCTTCATCTTTCAAAGACTTTCCCAGGGCTAACTCATCCTCTTTTTCTTGAAAAAAAGTTTGGTCAACTTCTGGTACTTCATTAATATACATCGGAACGCAAGAAGAAATTCCATAACCTTCTTGAATTATTTTCTCGTTATAAATTATTTTAGGAAAAGAGTCTGGGAGAAAGTTTATCTCACCAGTGCAAGCATAAGCTCCGCCAAAAAATATAACTAAGTCAAAAATCTCCCTAGCATATTCCGTTCCATCGATAGCAACAAACTCTATTTTTGGTGAACCGAAAAATTTCAGAGCAAAATCGTAGCATCTCTGAGGATTAAAACCCTCCACTATCAAGTTCCTTAAGAACTTATCGTACATTTCCTTAGCTGTTTCAAATCTCTTCTTATAATCTGATACCTGTGATTCAGAAGATTTTCTTAGATCCTTCCCTAGTTTAGAAACTTGACTTGCCAAAGGCGAACCCATTTAAATCCAATACATACTTAGCGTAGAAACATTAAAAACTTAATCGTTAACTTCCAACCAACCCCGACTCGCTTGATCTAAGTGATACATCCCAAACATTTCTAAAACTTGGACCAGTTCCTATCCTAAACCCATCAGGTGTCAACCTGTCAATGGAAGCTGGGTCATCTTTAAAAGGATATTTCATTCTAAACTCCTTAAGTAAATTCAGAGCACTCCGTATTTTTTAATTTCCCCATTTGAATCAAAAACTCTGGCTTTTTCGGCTATTGACATAATAACACCTTTTCAAATGCTTCTTAACGCCTAAACTTATAAATTTTAAACATCACCTCTCGCTCACCTTTAACTTAGATACAGGCAATTTTTCCAGAACAAGTAAACTTTAGTCTGAGTTAAGAATCCGCAGACTTTGATTAAGTGTGCAAGTTTTTCAACGCTGGCTTTTTTCGTCTCCTCTGCATATGCTTGTTTGTTTCCAAAGGGCATGGGGCCGGAAAAGCATTTCATAAACCTTACATGGCTATGCATGATGAACGCTTCTTTTATGGTTGCTATTTCCTTGTCGCTTAAGGTTTTCAATTTATTTAAAACATATTTCTCGCTGCTTAAAAGTTGAGGGTTAAACCCGAGTTGCCTAAGGATTTCTACGATGGATAAGGCTTCTTTTGGCGGCTGCTGCTTAACAATTCCCCTCATTCCAGCCTTCTCCGCGAAGGGGTTGTATTTA
>CALHLD010000041.1 GCA_938034445.1 uncultured archaeon
GCCTATACTACGTGGAGATGATATCAAACCATATTTTCATGGAAGGCTTCAAATTTTCATTGAAAAGTCCGCGTTAGCTGAGGAGGAAAAATTGCACAGATAAAAAGGCCAAAGGTAATTTCGCAGAGGATTATTGCTCATGTTCTTAAACCTATTGATCACATAATCATAATGTCAACCTATGATGAAGAAGGATTATTAAATGTCGACACTGTTGAAAACACTATTGTGACAAACTCAAAGTATGATCCCAAATACGTTGTTGCATTCCTAAACTCTAAATTAGTTGCATGGTATGCCTATACTTTCATCTTCAATAAAGCCGTTAGAACCATGGACTTAGATGACTATTACATTGGAAAGATACCGATATATCCGGCTGAGGCTGAAGACCAAAAACGATTAGTTAACATGGTTGACAAAATGTTGAAATTAACAAGACAAATGGCTGAGATGCATACAAAGTTCGAGGAATACTTAAACAAGTTTCCTCGAACGGAAGACGTTCCTTTTCAAAACTACTACAATCGGATACCACTTGAAAATAGAATAGTCGTTGTCCCTTCGAATTGCAGAGGCCTAATCAAAAACATTCAAATTAAGCAGGATGGGGAGTGGTTGGTAATCCTTATTGATGGAATAGTTCAGGATAATAGTTCCGAACGAGAAGTTTTTGATATGGAGATTTTAAGAATAAAGATTGAAGACGATCATTTAAGAAACTTCCTTTGCGAATGTATACGCTCCAGTAAGATGCGCCCATTAGAAAGTAACATACTCAAAAAGATTCTTGAAATTAAAATCCCCAATTTCCATAGAAACCGTGAAGAAAACCTCAAAATAATCAAGGAAATAATGGAATCCTTCATCCCAGCCAAACACCAAAGTATGAAACTAATAGAAGAGGTATCGGAATTAGAAAATCAAATCAACAAAGCGATTTATACCCTCTTTGGGTTAAACGAGAAAGAAATAGCATTCATTGAATCAACACTTCCCTCTGGATCGATCGTAGCTAAATTGTTAGGAAGATAAAAACACGCTATATTTCCATTAGCAGCGACTAACAGTAAGTTGTCTCGTTGTGTGTGCTACTCAGCCAATAACATGGAAAATGGGGAAACCTTAGGTTGTGGCTAGTTTAGTGGCATTTGCCGATTATTTTTATTTTATCGGTGGGCTTTTCTGTGGATGGTGATTATGGCGTAAGCTACAGCCATTATGGCAGCTATAATTATTGCCATTAGTATTAAGAATCCTGTTGTTGCCCATATTGCTGGCGGGAAGTTTGTTAATACTATGTTTTTTGTTGTTGATGATGTTACGGTGGCTTGTTCGGTGGCTGTGGATTTAACTGTTGTTAGCCAGTAGTCAGCTGCGTAGTGGGCGTCTATTCTGTATGTTCCAGATGGCAGCTTAAAGGCGGCTTTGCCTGTTGCATCTGTTATGTCAAGGCCGTATCCTACGCCCAACATGGTGTAGACGATTATGTAGGCTCCGTGGATTGGTCTTCCATCGTTTCCGTAGAGGTTTACTGTTAACTGGTAAACTTGTGTCTTTATTGTGTATGGTCCATTAGAGTCAACGTATACTGTAGTTTGGCTTACGATGGCGTCTTTCCAGAAGATTGTGAACCCATAGTTTCCAGGCTGGATGTCTGTTAGGTTTATGTAGCCTTCAGCTGATGTGTAGCGTGGAAGCTTATCCGTTGTGCCGTTTCGCCATGTAACGTAAACTTGTGCGTTTGGTAATGGGTCGCCAACGTCGTCGGTTATCAGGAATGATGGATTGTAATAGACTATTATGCCCATGGTGAAGGTGTGGTTTTCCCCTTCGATGAAGGGGTAATATGTTCCCATTTCCGCATAATTATAGTATCCGTTGTTATCGATGACTGTTACAATAACTGTGTAGTTGCCTAGTGGAACAGTTGACGGGTAGGTCCAGTTCAATTCGAAAATGTTAGAGTATTTTATAATCCACAAGCCGTTGGAAACCCTAAACATGTCAATGTTATCTATGACTCGGTTGCCTTCAGGGTCGATGATGGTTATGTTCACCTTGTATATGTCGTATCCTCCGAAGGGATTGGTGACGTTTGCGCGGACAATTACTTTACGTTCGCTTTCGCTGATATTATAGTAGAACATGTTTGTTTCAGAGCCGTCCACGTAATAGGTTTTAATCCACGCTGGTCTTGCATAGTCTTTGGCGGGCAGTATCGCTTTGCTTGGAAACTGTGGCGAGTCAAACCATATCCTTGTGTCAGCTGAGGAGCCGGCATTAACCTCAACTTCTACAAGCAATGTTGAACCCGCGCTAAATGCGTGTGCAAGCGAAACTGTGAGGTTATAGCAGTATACTGGAACATTCAAGTAGCTTCCTATGGTGCTTGTCACTGTTGGATTTAGTAGTCCCGAACTCCATAGGACGACGCCGCCGACTGTTATCTCCTTAAATTGAAGCGAAAATGTTGCTGGTTTGTAGGCTGAAGAGTTAGCCCAAATAAAAACTTGCCAGGAACCATTAATCTCCACGGGCCCAGCGAAGTTTGGATATAGGTAAAAGTCAACAACGATTTTTGGGAGACCTATAGGCTTATAGAAGGAATTGTTGTAATCCTGGAAAACCCTGCTCGTGTTCAAAATATAATGCGTCTCTAAGCCAGCCACATGAACAGGAGTGCTACTATAATGGAAGTAAAACTCCATGGGTTTAGCAACACCAGTATAAGCTGCCTCAACAACCACTACAGTTCTCGCCACGCTGGCAACAGACAATAGTATAGAAGCTACAATCAGAAGGGATTGCAACCTTTCATATTTTATACTGGCCTTCAATAGTAAACACCGATATGAAGGCGTCAACCTAACAATTAAAAGATTATTAATCGTGAATACATATCCAAAATAAAAACGCCTTTTTCTGTTAACGATGATTAATGGAAACGGTAATTGTTTGATTTATGGTGGGAGAAATATGAGTTTTTCTGGTGGCAGTATTTTGTTTATTTGGTTGGCTATGAGCATGTGCAAGCCTCCTTTAAGCATGTTTAGGGGTGATAGGCTTTTTTCGAGTTCATTGTTTGATGAGAGCCTTTTAATCTGTTTTTTCGAATTCGCCTCTATTTTCTTTACAACTTTTTTCATTAGGTTTTCGTATGTTTTTGCAGGTTCGAAGCCTTTTTCTTCAGCCTTTGTTATGGCTTTTACTGCCAAGCGCCCGCTGAGAGCGGCGTTATCCATTCCAACACCTCGATATAAATCAACCAAGCCTGCAGCATCCCCAACCAGCAATATTCTTCCCTCTCCCAAGTATATTGTGCTTTTTAATGTTGAGGAGAATCCTTCCTTTTTAACGATTTCACCGCGAAGCTCATACTTTTCCTTAAC
>CALHLD010000042.1 GCA_938034445.1 uncultured archaeon
AATCGACTTGCCAGATGTTAAGATTGCAAAGGAAAGGCAAATTGGAAGAGAATTAGGCAAGGATGAGAAACTGGAGCTTTAAGAGAAGGAGCTCAAAAAGCTTAGAGGGGAAAACACAACCCTCAAAGAATAGTGCACGAAAAAGAGCTTGAAAAATATTTGGCGGAAGGATGGCAGTTCGTGAGCGTACTACCATCACGCAAAATCCTAATCAAAAAACACTAAGAAAAAATTACACTTAGCTGCAACTAACAGAACAATTTAACTCCTTGTCGGTCCCAAGTCCTCAGTTTTTCTACAACTGTTAAAAGAGACAGATGATGGTTGAGGTGGAAACTGAAGTGGACTGATATAAATGATTTCATAGAGACCCAATTAACGGGTTCGTAAGGTCTTACAGCGGAGAGAAAATCCCTGGCCTAACGCTACGGAACCAGAGGCTGCTGCAAATAACCTTCACATTTTCCGCCACTGGAAGACAACCATAAAATATGCGAAGACGAAGGACATTTTACATGTTATGAAGCTGTTGGGACATGATAGCATCAAAAACACGCTGATCCACATGCAACTGCTCCAAAAACGTTGTGAAGCTAATGAACCAAATTAACCAAAATATTCTTCATAGAGAGCAAAATTTTAAAAAACCGCTGTTTTGATAAATTAACTCGATTTAAAATGGGTGCTTTTATCTGTCAAATTTCTGAAGTCGATTGGCTTGTAAGTCGGGAAATTGGAGTTTACGGAAATAGAGAAGGTAGCGAAACTAATGGGGAAATCGTTTATTTTACTAATACAAGAAAGGGCGACCAAATAATCCAGTCAATAATTGAAGATCTAATTGGTATGAGAAAAGGTGACACTATATTCTTTCATGTGATTAGTAAAAAGAAAGAAAGCTCGATACATGGGGTCTACAGGGTTAGAGAGGAACCATTTTATAATGCTCACTTAAGGATTTGGAAATCAAGTCCACATCTCGTTTATCCTTACAGATTTTGTTTTGAACCGCATCCTAACCATATAGAATTGTGCAGGTATGATGCTAACATCCCAGTAAGCGAATTTTATAGGTCAGTAGAGTACCGTAACATAATTTCGGTTCTAACGCTAGAACGTGAAGAGCGTGGAGCAGCCCATGCTGTGAAGAAAATTTTACGTGAAGACGCAGAAGAAATTATCAAGTTATTATACAGGGATTTCCATATCCGTCGCCTTCAAAAACCAGTAACGTTTAAGCCAATGCGAATGAACATGGAACCTCTAAGAGATCATATAAAGAGGATAGGAGAAATCGAGTTCGCAATTAAGGCGTTGATCGCATATAAACTAGGTCGAAGAGACTATGATCTTATTAATTACATCCCAGCATGTAAGAATGGAGATTATGATTTTGTCATCGAGACTTTCGTTGGACAGACGATGAGACAACCAACCGACATAATGTGCATAGGCAATAGTAAATCAAAGTCAGTTTCAATTATAGAAGCGAAAACTGGGAAGGCATCTATAGATGATCTAATCCAAGCGCTAAAATATCAAGAAATTTTTAAATTAAGAAATCTTCACAAGAACAGCTTGACATACAAGTTCTCAATATGTCTTTTAGCACAAAGCTTTCATAAAGAATTAGTTGAATATGCGTCGCTAAGAAATAAAGTTCTGCCGTGGGAAGAAATTGTGCTTTTAAAATATGTTGCAACCAGTGATGGAAAAAATGCTACATTTACACCTGAGGCCTTGGCGGGAAGAGCTGTATCCACATCATTTGAAACTTTCCCTGAAATCTGTTCCGATAAGCCATTGGTTCAAATATCTTCCAATCCAGAGAAATTCTATACGGTTTTTAATATGAATGCTACCCCAAAAATCTATTTGTCATTGAAATCTTCAAAAGCAAACTTCATAGTTCTACAAAAAACATACAAAGAAGGGCAAAAAAATGTGCATATTGGTAATATTCTTATTTATGATGTCGATACAAAATGTTACTTTAAAGATTTCATCGAATTCATGAAACTTATTTACGAAGAGGCAAAAAAATTTAAAGGAGATTTTATGATGGTAGAGCCTATCATAGTAGCGGAAAACTATGATGATGTAGTAGCATCATTCATCAAAAAATATAACAATTATGAAAACCATGCCTATCGTCAACCTATAAGCGCTTACATAAAAAGAGTAAATAGTTGTTAGGAATCGATTAAAATGACAAATTACTGGTTACTCGTTGGTGATGAGGATACGTGGGTTGCACTTATAAAAAGCGGATATTGGGGTATTAAAAAAGTATGGAAAAGAAAAAGCAGAAAAATCAAATGTGGGGACAAAGCTGTAGCCTACGTTAAATTTTTCTCGGCAATATTTGGAACTGTGGAAATAATTTCTGACGCATATTATGATGAAAAAGCAACTGAATTAGAGGCGCTAAAAAATTGTCCAATCCGTTTTAGAATTAAGCCAGACATTTTCTTGGTGGAACCAATAACTATACGACCATTAATCAAAAACTTATCTTTCATCCGAAATAAGAAAAAATGGTATGCTTACTTTCAGACGTCAATAAGAAACATTCCAAAACAAGACTTCGAATTAATAAGCGCTTACCTTCAAAGAAATTTGAAACAAAGAACCGAATTTATCAATAATATAAAGAATACTTAATTAGTTGCCATCATTAACATTTTCCAATTGATTGGCCTAAAAAATATAAATAAAATGTACTAATTTTTAAATTCATGAAGCGAATAAACGAGGAAACCGTCAAAGAAAGACAGAGAAGGGTTGCTCTTTCTGGTGGCAGATGGGAGGAATATGTTAGAATTTATTTAAATGAAAAGCTAAGAGATTCGAATATAGAAGTAATTGTTGGCAAGTACGAACAACAAATACGGCAAAGAAGCATAAACCTTTGGAAAATGCTCTGTATACCAATAAAATCTACAACAAAGGAATATGTATGGGGTGATATTGATTTAGTTGCGGTGAAAGGCGAGATTCCTATCGCTGTGATAAGCTGCAAAACAAGTCTCCATGGGCGTCTTACTGAAACTCTTTTTTGGGCTTTATTATTTAGGCTTTTAACTAAAGTCAAGGTAGTGCTTGCAACTTCAGACACGGGTAGCGGGGAGAAAAATGCTTTAAGAACTGAGTGGGGTTCGCCTGAAAATCCAAACCAAAACCGTTTGCTTTCGGAAGCCTTTCTTGACGGTGTTTATGTTGAAAATGTGCCAGAGTTCTGTCCTGAACTTATCGAACCTACAGTGTTTGGTGGAATCGTTCGACCTTTATGCGAACTGCCTGAGGATCTTAAAAGGTGGGCTGATGAAATTTCAAAGGTTACTTACTTGCGAGGTGGGCTTGATAAATTCATCTAGTTTCTTCTCTAAGATCCCGTGCTCTATAAGTCTTTTCACAGCTAATTCACAATATTTCTGACTTATTTCCACTCCAATGCCAGATCTACCTGTGTTTAGGCAAGCAATTAAAGTGGATCCACTTCCAAGAAATGGGTCGAGGACAACATCTCCCACAAAACTAAATAACTTTATGCATCTTTTAGGAAGTTCTATAGGAAATGGAGATGGATGTCCAATTTGTTTTCTATTCTCCCCGGGAAAGTTCCAAACACCATTTGTCCATTCGATGAATTCATCTCTTGTTATATCTGATCTCCCTTTGCATATTTTTTCCCATCGTTCTTTATAAAGAATTACAACAACTTCAACAGGTGCGATCACATATGGCGCAGAAGCGCTAAGCCAAGACCCCCATGCAGTCCGCCTAGAAATATTCTGCTCGTTCCATATAATTGTGCTGAAATACTTTAATCCAACTTTTTTAGCAATTGAGGTTATATCAGCGTAAACGCTTTGAAAACCTTCCTCGTATCTCCCTCGACTTTTGTCTAATGGAATGTTAAGACATAACCTTCCATCTGGCCTTAAAAGACGATAAGCCTTTGTGAGCCATCTTTCAGTAAATTCCAGATATTTTTCGTATGGAATGTCATCCTTATAACCTTCATAATTAATATCGACGTTGTAAGGAGGGGAGGTTACTATTAAGTCGATGCTATTAGGTTCGATAACATCAGTTTTTAAGAAGTCATCGCAATATATTTTTATGTTATCATATTCAAAGAAAGGTTTCATTGCTCAACAACCTCTATCTTTTTCCCTTTAATGTATATGCCCTTGGGCGAAATCGCCAATACAGGCTCTTCAGAGGACCTTATAATAATCATCTTACGATATGGATCAATAATTAACCTAACGCGTTCATTAGCTTTAAACGGATATTGAGAATCTGAAACCATATCCGCGGGTATTACGATATATTGCGTTCTGGCGTTCTTGCTCTGGACAATTTTAGTTTCTGCTTCTAATACCATATAGCTTTCACCTAATAACCATTAAATAATTAAATAAATAACTATATAAAATTTACGCTAGTTATTAAGTGAGCTTATAAGCATAAAAATAGCGTGTGCCTTCACCGTTTTATTCCTACTTCTCATTTTCACTAAATTTGACTCTTTTTCTAAAAACTGAATGTATTTCTATTAACAGCGACTAGCAGAACGCGGCTCATAGAAAGTTCTTAAAATTAGGGGCACTTAAATCAATTAAAGCTCGTATTTTTTTCTTGCTCAGCTTGTTTCATTAAGCATAATAACTCATGCACAAAAGCAAAGGGACTAAACGTTAACTCTGTTTTAGTAGGTAAAGGTGATAAATCCCTTCTTCTATTTTTCTTCCGAAAATAAAGTTAACGTCTAATTTCTGCTTTGCTAATTGAGGAAGATTTAATACCTTATTGACAAAGTCTTTATGAGCAGGGAGAGCTACCATATACTTTGCATGTGGATCATTCATACGCATGCATATTTCACTGATCACCGCTAGAAAGTAGTTTTCCCGCATCTGCGGATACTTTCCCTCGCCTTTTACTTCGATAATCAATTATCTTATATTCCTTTTGTGCAATTATATCAGGGCCGTGTGCTCCTCGATAAGATACTTCAACTTTAAATCCGTTGTTCTGCAGGTGAAAAGCCAAAGCAGTTTTTAGCTGAGGCTCCGTCAACCCTTCTTCCTTTTCATAGCAACGTCGATATAGCCCTTCAGATCCTAGCTCCGAGATCTTAACATCTTTAATTTTTGCAGTTTCTAGCTCATCCAGTTCCACCTCAGTTTCCGTTTCTTCTCCAATAATGGAGTTTTTATTTCCCACCTACACAGCATCTCTGAATAATGCCTTCATTGGCTAGTTGCCTACAGATTTGATTCACCTGTTGTCTGGGCTTTATTCCCAACAATCTAGAAATTTCGTCGTCATCAAACCATTTACTCTTGTTTTGCTTAAGAAATTCTATTATTCTATCACGGTTAGTCTTTTTACGAGGGAGAGTATCTGAAAGAGTCTCTATCGATTTTTCTAATTCCTTCTCATCCGTTCCCTTTTCCTTCATTCTCTCATTATTGCTATTTAAACTTAAGCTTTAACTATGCGCCTCACTTTTGAAAATTGCCTCAATCACTTTATTTTGTTGACAGAGCCTAAATTATTTATTCCTAGACTTGTTACTATTAATTGGAGATTGTTATGGGATGGACTATTTCTTGTTGCCCTAACCTTGAATGCGAAGTGGTTTGGGTCCCTAGCGACTGCACGAAGTGCCCAAATTGCGGTTCCGAAATAAAACAATTTAACACTACTGACGGAGCGAAGTTACTTAATAAGAAAGCTGAGATTCACAAGAAAATAAAATTTGTAAAAACCAAGACTGTTAACGAAATAACATGTCTAAACTGCAATCATACTTGGCTAGAGGGAGATGAAACCTCATTTGCTGAAAAATTAGATAAAATGGCAGATGAAATGGCGAAATTAGGCACAGGTATATTGATGCCTTGGACGAGGCCGATGTGGGAAAAAGAACCTAAACTACGTTGCCCCAAATGTGGTTCAACAGTACTCAAAAAAGGGAAGAGAAGGTTATTTATCGTCGAATGATGCGCTTGCTTGAAAATGAGACAAGAAACTAAAAGGAACATGACTAAACAAGGCGACGGTGATTATCATTTCCATTTCCTCATCTATTAATAAGCCTCATCTGTTTGTGTTTTTATTGGAGATTTGTTCTCCAGCTAAAGTTCGGTTATTGCTATGCCTCGCACGACCATGTGTCTTCTATTAGCGATGATTAATAGAACTTATTGTATTCCATGGATTTCTCTGCATTCGAGGGCTTATTGGGTGATGTAGTTTAGGCTTTGATTTATATTCGTGAAACGTAAAGTTTTCAATGATTGGAATATGGGGTGATGTTTGTGGGTAAGATTTGTCCTATGGCGATTGCTGCTGTTTCCACTCCGGGCAAAATTCTTTACGGTAAAGCGGTTCCACGTGACTGCGTGGAGGATAAATGTGCGTGGTGGACTGGCAAAGAATGCGTAGTAATGGCTGTAGCAAGGAAGTTGTTGGGATGAGTCATTAGAGTCCAAGTTTAACCATTTCTTTTCTCCATCTCCTTAGAAGCGGTTTAATGTCCTCGCCGAATTTTGTCATACTGCCCCACAAGCTTTGTAATGGCCTGAGTTTCTATGCCGCCGCCTAAAGGGCTGTTTAGAGCCTTGCTTCCAGTCGTGCACCTCAGCCGCTTCTCGTCATTTCCCAATGCTCGTAGGCT
>CALHLD010000043.1 GCA_938034445.1 uncultured archaeon
AGAGCTTTTCAGAATGTCTATTGATCAGTCTCACTACTATAGACAAGTATGGTATTGGGGTGGTGAAGCTGACCTTCGTGTGAACGGTAAAAAAATGGAATTAACAAGTCTTCCCGCTGATGAATGGGCTGGTGTTGTAAGCGACGCTGGAAAATTCTGGGATGATGTAGCAGCCTCTTCTCCAAGAAGTGGTAAAGTTGTAGAAGCATTTAAATTATATGCTGAAACAATGGAAAAAGCTGGATATCCATATAGATAAATATCTTTTTTCTCACCTCATTTTTAATGGGGTGAGAAAACCTATCGAAAAATTTTTTAAAAAATGGCCATTAGTTTTAAAGATCTCGAAAAAAAAATTAAATTAAAAGAAATCGATACTGTTCTAGTAGCGCTTTCTGATATGCAAGGAAGACTTGTTGGAAAAAGAGTAACTGGAAAAGCTTTTCTAGATTACGTTCATAAAGAAACTCATTTTTGTAATTATCTTTATACCGTTGATATGGATATGTACACTGTGCCAGGGTTTAAATCCTCATCATGGGAAACTGGATATGGTGATATGACTGTAATCCCCGATCATCAAACCATTAAAGAATTACCTTGGTTGGAGAAAACCGCATTAGTTTTAGGAGATGCCTTTGAACACGACGGTAAAACTCCAGTTGCGCATTCTACGAGACAAGTTTTAAGAGAGGCAATAGCCAAAGCAAATAAAATGGGATTTGAGCCAATGCTTGGATCAGAACTAGAGTTTTTTCTCTTTAAACAATCTTACGAAGAAATTCATTCTAATCACTATAAGAATTTGAAGGAAACATCTTGGTATATTGAAGACTACATGATTTTTCAAACCTCAAAAGAAGAGGCGTTCAATCAAGAATTAAGAAATAGTCTCTTAGACTCTGGTATTTATGTAGAGTGTACTAAAGGTGAGGCAGCTCCTGGCCAACAAGAAATTAATGTTGTTTTTACTGATGCACTAAACATGGCAGATAATCATATTTTGATTAAGAATGCCGCAAAAGAAATTGCTTTCAAACACAATCGAGCCGCTAGCTTTATGGCAAAATATAACAAAGAAGCTTGTGGAAGCTCATGTCATATTCATAATTCTTTATTTGATAAGAAATCTAAAAAAAATATTTTTGCTGACTCTAAAGACAAATATGGAATGTCTAAAACTTTTAAAAGTTACGTTGCAGGTCAAATTTTATTCTTAAGAGATCTTTCTATTTTCCTAGCACCAAATATTAATTCTTATAAACGTTTTCAAGAGGGGTCCTTTGCACCAACTACAGCTGCTTGGGGTATTGATAATAGAACAGCAGGCTTTCGCTTAGCTGGGCATGGAAGTTCGATACGAATTGAATGTCGAGTACCTGGTGCCGATGTTAATCCTTATTTGGCTTTTGCTGGTTTGATCCAAGCGGGTTTATATGGAATTGAAAATAAATTAGAGCTAGAAGACCCTTTAATGGGAAACATTTACCAAAATAAAAAAGCTAAAATTGTCCCTGGTACTTTAAGGGAAGCCATTGAATTAGCTAAAAAATCTAAGTTACTTCCAAAAATTTTCAAACAAGATGTTTTGGAGCACTATATTCATGCTGCCGAATGGGAGCAGTCTGAGTATGATAAATCTGTAAATGATTGGGAACACCAACGTTACTTTGAACGAGGATAAAATAGGATACTAAAATGCAAAATATGAACTGGAATTATCCAACCACTGTCTGGTTTGGTCCTGATCGATCTAAGCAAATACAACAAGCTTGTGAAGCTTTGGACGTTAAAAACCCTCTTATTGTGACTGACCCAGGTTTGCTACAAACTCCTATTATTGATGAAATTAATTCTAATCTTTCATCTAAAACAAATGTTTACTCTGATGTTCAAGGAAACCCTACCGGCTCAAATGTTACCAATGGAGTTAAAGTATTCTTAGAGGGTAATCATGATGGAGTCATTGCAATTGGGGGCGGCTCAGGTATGGATGCGGGAAAAGGAATTGCTTTTCTAGCTCATCAGACAAGGTCTTTATGGGACTTTGAAGATATTGGAGATTGGTGGACTCGAGCTGACTCTGACGTCATTAAACCTATCATCGCTATACCAACAACGGCGGGAACAGGTTCTGAAGTTGGAAGAGCGGGGGTTTTCTTGAATGAGGATAATCATAAAAAGAAAATTATTTTTCATCCAAAGATGTTACCTCAAATTGCAATCTTAGATCCCTCTTTAACAATTAACCTTCCAAAAGGAATAACAGCTGGAACAGGAATGGATGCTCTAGCTCATTGCTTAGAAGCTTACTCATCTCCTTTTTATCACCCTATGGCAGAGGGTACAGCTTTAGAAGGTCTTCGTTTAGTGAAAGAGAATATTCAAGAGGTTTATCATAATGGAAAAAACATAGAAGCTCGTGCTCATATGCTTGTAGCGTCAATGATGGGCGCAGCTGCTTTTCAAAAAGGATTAGGGGCCATTCATTCAATTACTCACCCAGTTAATTCTCTGTATCATACTCA
>CALHLD010000044.1 GCA_938034445.1 uncultured archaeon
GGTTAACCTATACTATTCCACTGATGGAGGATCATCTTGGACGAACGTCTCCATGACTTTTCAAGGGGATGTTTACATGGCGTCCATAACTTCCCAGCTACCATTCACAGAGGTCCAGTATTATGTTGAGGCTGTTGATAACATTGGTAATAGGACTAAGACATCCGTGTTAAAATATACGATAGCTGTACCTGTTTGGCTTTACCTAGTCATCATAACTTTGATTGTCATCATCACCGTATTTCTGTTAAGAAGAAAGCATTCTTACACATCCCCAAAAACATGAGGGCTTCTTTGGAGGTGCCAAGGTTGTTTTCGTATGCATAAGACCCTCAACAGGAACTTTCCCGGATTCTGCAGTAAAATTGTTCTATGGGCTTTTGAAAAAGTACAGATTTGAGGATGCACATATAACAGACTTAATCAAATGCGGAGGTAAAGCCGAGGAGACTGCTAGAAAAACAGAAAAAATTAAGATGGCCAAAAACTGCTTCCGTTTTCTTGAAGAAGAAATAAGCATCATAGATCCAGATTTGATAGTTGCTGTAGGGAAAGACGAAATACTCTATGAGTACTTGAAGAAGCTTCCCCAGTCGTATGGAGACAGGCTGTATAAGAAGCAGATAATGCACTATTCTTATGTAGAAAGGTTTAAGAATAAGAAAAAAAAGTTTGATAGATGAATTTGAGAATGAAATTAAAGAGGTCAGAAAAGAGGCTGAGCGAAGGTCAAGGAAGTATATCGAACAAGTCTGAGAGGTTTTTCAGTTTAACATGTATATGCGTTGGAAGAATTGGAGGACTGTCTTTCTAAAAAGTTGGCTACACTGTCGCGCGCGCCAGCTTGCAGGTTATAAAAGTGAGATCGAAAGAAGTTACACTCCTCCCAGTGTTTCTCCGGCAGTATTGGGTAGAGAAGGGGAGAGGTGGATTGAACAAGCGGGAGCAAGAGATAATGTTAAGGGGAAGAATTTTGTTTGATTAGCTTATTCAAACTATGCTCGATCCTTAGGGCCCATTTGAAGAATCTACCAAACACAACTGTGTTAAAAAGTGACGACAGCAACTCTTATAAGTAGGTTTATTCCTGTTTCCGAAGGAGAAAAAATTTGGCTTATCTACCAGGGATCCCTGAAAAATATAGGAAAGATATTGTAGAAGCTTTAAAGAGGCCTGAAGGGACTTTTGAGTTCAAGGGGAAATTTGATGGGCTTTTCGACCCTAGCAAAGGGCATGGAATTTTACTTGAAGTCCCTTCGGGTGAAACTTTTTTAAGACTTGAACGAGATAAAGAACTCAATCTTCATTTCTATTATGCGTCACCAGGCACAGGTACTCGTGTAGCGTCCGCTAACATAGCCCCTCTTAAGGGTGCTTCAAAAATTCACGTCTTTCTTTGCTGGTCTCCTGAAGAGATTCGTTTACATGTTGCAGATGCAGATAACCCTAAAAAGCAGGTGGTAGGTTACGGGAAGCCTGCTGAATTTCAGCTTAGGGTAGGCAAGAACGGCAAAGTGTATAGAGTAGGGGACAGAGGAGTAGAAGTGATGGGAGAAAGAATATTTGTAGGTGGCAAGCCTATATTGCAACCAACAGCTTTAGGTGTGTGGAAAGAAACTTTAACAGCAGTAGAGATTCTTTTAAAAGGAAAATCTTCTGAAGGCTACATTTATGATGTTGTTACTGCAAATATGGCAATAGTAATGCTTTCCACAGGTATAGAAGCCTACTGTAAAACTAGATTTTTAGAACTCGAAGGTGAGGGGATTGATCCAGATTATGCTGAATTAGAAAAAGAGTTTTTCTCAAGATGGGAGCGTGAAAAGGGAGTTTTTGAAGAAATAAAAAAGGAGGCAACTCTAAAAAGTGTCTCGGTGCTTCAAGAACTAGTGAGACGACGATGTATTGACTTTGGAAACTATGATGACTGTAAAGCAGCATTTAATAATGGATATGGCATAAATTTTGGTGAACATTTAGGAGTTTCAAACAAAGCTCTCGAAGAGATTCAAAGGTTAATTGGGTATAGGCATCGCATAGTTCATATTTCACCTTTGATTGGAATGCTGAACCAAGATAAGGTTCCGCCAGAAGAGCCAGTTTTTTCAACTAAATATGTTAAAAATGCAATTGAAATTTCCAAATCCTTTATCGAAGGTCTTCATCAAGCAACATTGAAGCTCAGAAGAAAATAGAAAATCAATAACATAGATTCTCTATCCAAAATTTAAGCTATATGAGGATTATAACTACTTATATGAAGAAAAGGCAGTAAGGTAAATTGTGCTTGAAGTATTGTTGATGTCAAATGATATGCTTGTGTCATTTGTCAACATCCATTAATTATCAGAAATTTCTAATCATCCACAGTTTAGGTCTTAATCCTTTTTGTACGATTAAAATGAACTAAAGGTATAATCAGCAATCCTGCAAGAAAGATTTTACCAAGTCAACAATAACAGACAGAGTTGCCCAGATCTTTTCAATAGCTATTATACCCAAAGACCCGGCAGACAATAATAAGGCCCAGTAGGTGTAGAGTTCTTCCCATGTCTTAACTCGAATGGAGCCAATTGAATAAGGCGGAGGCCTCTCATTTCCACCTGCATCAAATATTTTAGCCGGCTGATTATCGTTTGGATAGATAGCGCAGGAGAATAGCGCAAAGCCTTCACTAAGAGCGTCGGTCTCGCCTAGTTCCTTTAGGTATGAACTGTTTGGTTCCAATTTAGGCAAAACTATTTCACTGAAGATCACTTTCTGTCCGTTAGGCCATTCAACTATGAGAGAGGCCTTGCCTCCTGGAAAAACATAGTCGCCTATATTTGTATATCTACAGGATACCAAAAAGGGTTCTCCTTCAATAAAAGAACCTAGTCTTTTAAACAGGAACTTAGCTTTAGAAAACGATAAAACCTCGACCTTGATGTTGTGCATCATACTCCTAATGACTAGGCTAAATATCTTATAAGATTTTTTCTCTTGGTATATTTTGATATTCCCTTTTGAACAGCATCCTAAGGTTGGTGGTAGATGCATAAACAGCAAAATCAAGGCTGCTCACGCAATACTTAAGTATGGTAAAACTGAGGCGATGTTTTCAATATTCATCTGACTGATACCTAAACTTAACAGTAGTGAATATATACTTTTGTTAAAAATTTTGGAATATAAAAAACTTAGAAAAAGAGGTGATGAGAAACTTACTCCTAGTCAGGATCGACTTTGACTTTTACCCAACGCTTTCTCTAACATTATCCTCTGCTCAATTGAAGCGACAAGCTTACTTGTGACAACTGTAGCATCAGGATTGAGTAGAACGATTTATCTACGCGTGTCTGATTAAAAAACCTCATCTTAGCCTTATACTTCTGATGAACCTCATATACTCTCTTAAAGAACTCGCGCCAGTGCTTCATATATTCGTTGAAGCTTAAGATTTGCTATTTAAACATCATTTATAGTGCACACCTTTAATAGCAATACACGCAATAGCACTCGGCTTTAGAATTTGTTCTTAGCAAAAGATAATATTTTGGTATGAGAAATAAATCAAGGGTTGAGTTTAGACGAAGAAAAAAGTGAAATTCTAATGTCTTTGAGCGCAGTTCAGACTTAAAAGAAGGGCAGAATCTACAACAGACGCGGATTTTATTAGAAGAATATACTAGAATGTATGATTAATTGATGATATAAAGTATGCAGAGAGCAAATGGTCAATTTCTTATCCGCTAAAGCAATTTCATCTTTTCCTGAGCTCATAAATTTGATGAAAAATTGGGTAGCATTGAGTGCAGAAAACCCGTTAACACCTTTAATGCCGATCTTGAATGAATGGAAATTGAGTGTTAATTGGGCTGTGGGCGCATCTGCTCTTGCATTGATTGAAGTTATGGTTAATAAAAAACTTGAAGGGCTGAGATTAAGTAGAGAAGGAAATTTTGAAAAGGGAGTTAAGCGTCTTTCTGAAAATGCTAAACAGAAAGGAGTGCAGCTTCCAGATTTACGACGGGGCCTTTCTATGAGGCACGGAATAAAGTAATTCACGAGGGCAAAGAACCCTCGCCTGGAGAACTGAAAATAATTTTCGATTACCTTACTATTTACTCCTCTTCCTTAAAGAAGATTTAGTAGCACAGTATTTCTTTGTATTAAGTTTAATGCTCTACGATTGTGCTCAAGAATTAGCGCGCGCACGTTAAAGAATATTGCCAGATTCTCCATCATTTTCACTTAATTGTTAAACTCCTCTTTAACATGAAGATTATAGGAGACACTTAATGGTTCTAAACACTTAACTGCGGGGAGTGATAGTTTTAAGGCGTGAGTTGGGAGAGAACGCTTAGAGAATTAGCTGGGTCCCCGCCTCAGAGTGATAGGATTTTGCGTCATAACGTGGCATACATACCCGCACATAGGGTGGCTGAACAGCATTATTGCGAGATGAAGGTCGAACAGGATTTCATTCACGGTGAAATCCCTACTGAAGCCAAGCTGGAGGGGAAGAAGCTGCATGAAGAATTGCTCAAAGCCAAGCCTGCAGAAATGGAGGATATAATCAAGAAGATTCGGGAAAAACCCCTTTACCTCGTATCCAACCTCCCCCTTGCAGGAAAAATGGGAGACGTTGCGATAGTCGGAGTGCCAGACCTAATCGTGTTTGTAAGATCCGCACCCATTCTTATACTTGAGCTGAAGACAGTTTCTGGAAGGCCAAGGGTTTGGCTAACTCACTTGATTCAAGCCCAGCTCTACGGGCTCTTAGCCGAACTCATGGGATTTAACGTAGCACAGCTCAGAGTCGTCGTTGCAGTGGTAAAAAGGGATTTAAAGGTAAAGAAGCGTGAATTCATCTTAAAGCTGGTCGAAAGCCTCCTGAAAAATGAGGTTGAAAGATTGCAACAAG
>CALHLD010000045.1 GCA_938034445.1 uncultured archaeon
TTCTTTTCCCTCAACCTTCTTATAGATTCTTGGAATTCTTCTTCAGAAATTTTAAGGTCTTCTAAGGCTTTCTAATGGATATTGTTCCTTGATGCTCTTGTATATATCTAAAAACTTTTGTGTCTATTTCATTCGTGGGTATAGTTTTGTAACACGTGTTTTTATTGCTGTTGGTTCCGCATCTTTTGTGGCTGTTGGCGGTGGAGTTGCAGCCATTAGAGAATATATTATTCCGTTTTTAATGTTAGCCCTTGGTCTCTTCTATCTTTTAGGAAGTGGTTTGCAGCTTGGTTTCTCCATTTTTCTGGAATTTCACTCATGGCTCTTACATCGGCTTTTCCTTCCGTCGCGAGCTTTTCCTCTATGGCCTTGCTCCATTGGGGCATTTTGCTCCAAAATTCGTATATTTCTGAAACTTCGTCGTCTAATGTTTCGCTTTTGTTTTTTAACATTTCTAGATTGTTTAAGGCTTCTTCAAATAGTCCCTTTTTCGCCACGTCTCTCGCATTTGCAAGTTTTTTCTGAATTTCTTCCAGCTCTTTTCTTTCTTCCGACATTGTAATTTGGTGGAATAATTTCTCAGTTTTTCTAATCGTGCTTTTTATTTCGTCTATGTTGCCTTCAATGCCGCGAATTTTTTCCTCTATCTCTGCGATTTTATTTAGCTGGTTAACGGATTCTTCTTCTAACTTTATTGTTTCATCCATTATGTTATTGAGAAGGGTTGAGGCTTTGTAAAATTCTTTATTTACAAAAAGTTCATTTATTTTTTCGCTATCGAGATTCGACACAAGTTCATCTAGTTTTGTCTCAATCATTTTTGTGTTATATCCTAGAGCAGACATTTTTTTGATGTTTGTCCTTATCTTTTCAAGTCTAGTTTTGATTTCTAATTTTTGGTTTTTAAGTTTTGTTGTTTGTGTTTGGAAGTAAATGGGTGTTGCCACAAGCCCCATTAAGATAGGAACCGCTGCCGCCCCAAATATCATGTATGGGTTGGCGGCAGCTGAGCTTATTGCATATCCAATTATCGGGAATACTGTGGCAGTTATACAAGCTAATAGATGTTGATATTTTGTGATTTTTCTATACCAGTAAACTGATTTTGAGGCTATGTAGCCGGAAACACACCATAAAGCAGGCAATATCCAAAGGTACATGTCGTACAGGAATTTTTCTAACACACTTCCAGCGTACCTGAACGCATTTGTCCAATGCGATGCCGCGTAGACGCTGGCATAGTTTCTGAAAACTTCAAAAAGAGTTATCGGTTGAAAGTTTTGTATGGGCGGTTTTCGGAATAGATTTTGGGTGGCAGAGTTTGCAGATATAGCTATAAGGCCTGCCTGACGGGCGTCATTTATAACTATAGATGGGTTTGGTGCGCCTATAATTAGAAATAGGAGGATAGTCGATGAGGAGCACAGCCCAACAACGGCGCCGTCCCGCGGCGAAAGCATTAAACCAGCTACTAATATAGGAATAAAAGCTAAGAAATTTAATTGCGGAAAAAAAGCTAATGCCACTGATAATAACGCTAAGGCTCCATCAATCCATTTTGTTTTCGCTGCAGAAAACAGGAAAATACATACAAACAAATATGATATAAGTAATGGACTAAACGTATCTTCTTGGTATATAGCGGCCGGTATGGATAAGATGACGGCTAATGTTACGGCGCCTTTTGGATAACGAATTCCAATAGCTGCAGCTAAAACTGCAAATAGAAAGGCTATATATAAGGAATAGAAAGGTATCAAAAGAAGGAAAAGACCTGCTGAAGCAGCAATAATGACAAACTTCGATAATAATCTAATATTACTATTTTGGTACAATGAAAATAATTTCGCAAAAAAGGAATCTAGCGACCTTTTGCTTAAAGTATAGATATCCTTCAAATACTCTTGAGTTGCAAATCGTTCCAACCTTATCCCCTAAAAATATTGCACCAAAAGATTTTATAAATATTCAACAAAATTTGGTCCCAGAATATCAAATTTCCATGATTAATGAACATTTTTACCAACTCTTAAAAATGACCGGACAAAATTTTGAAATGGCATTTTGCATTACACTATATAGATAACACGAATCTTCAATGTTGTGAAATTGACTTTTGGGCAAAGGGTAGCGAAATTTTCCATTCATTAATAATAACAACGTTTTAATAAAAGCCACAGAAGCCGAAATCTACAAAGAAAAGGAGAAGGTTTTAAAATCTTCTCAAAAATTATTTAATCCGCCAATAGTTTATGAGTTTAGAATAATTGTTCGGTTACACGATACTAACAGAATAATCTTCGAGGTATAAATTTTATGAGTAAAATAAATCACTGATTAAGCAGATGCATCAATAAACTCAAAAGCAGAAAGTAAAAAGCAGATAACCTTAAATTTTTATCGGAGAAGGAACTTTTCTTGTCTACGTCAAAGGGAGGAAGGGTAAAGTGAAATCAAGTCGAACTATCTTAGCGATGGCATTGCTTTTACTAATATGCATTCCTATAGTAACTAAAGCTGTTGAGCCACTAACAATTCCTTTAACGATCGTTGCTATCGGTGGAACCACGATAGTACTAATGTTTACTATGTCGGCGATACAGCAAATTTTTGCATCTCTAGGTACAATTGTTGCGATGCCGATACCCGGCACAGGGCCTTACACGCCTGAATTATACCCTGATAATGGCAATATAGTAATAAAACCATATACAGATGAGGACTTAATAATAGTCAATTCATATCTTGAACCGTTGGAGGCGGCAAGGTTCGCCGATGATGTAATGAGCGCAATAGAGCTAATAGTTAAATTACGTCGTGCAGGTGTTTCAAAAATGAGTTATTCGTACAGTTACCCTCCAGGTTATTATTATTTCAACGTTCGAAGCGTGACAGCGGGTGGCTTTAAATATACATACATTGACTGGGCTCGATATCCAAGAGAAACCGTCAGCACAATGCTTGTTGGAATAGAGGATGTTAGTGCGCCAATAGTTAATGTGATATCACCTAATGGCAATGAAATTTGGTATGTTGGTGAGGAAAAGACTATAAGCTGGTCAGCGTCGGATAACGCTGGTGTCAACCGCATAGACATTTATTATTCAGTAGACGGCGGCACAACGTGGAAGGTTGTTGTTAAACGTTTGGAAAACACTGGAAGCTATACATGGACTATTCCTGATTCTCCCTCTTCTC
>CALHLD010000046.1 GCA_938034445.1 uncultured archaeon
TAGTAGTAGAGAAACTATTTTATATAAAAAAGTGTGGAACATATGCTATTTTTGTGCTATTTACTTTTTTTACAGTGAAATCTTTATCTGTAAACACTATCGCATTTTTCGGCTTATATGCTTCAATAAAATTTATGAACCCCCTTTTGATTTTACCTAAACTCTTTACTTCAACTGGTATTACTTGATTCTGTTCTTCTATTATAAAGTCTATTTCAGCCTTTCCTGTAGTCCTCCAGTACTTGATATTGTATCCTAAACTTTTTAACTCATTATATACAAAGTTCTCAAGTAATGCACCCTTATCAATCCTGTTCTCTAATGGAAGAAAGTTATTTATTAAAGAATTCCTTAATCCTGTGTCGGTGAAGTAAACCTTCTTAGACTTCTTCAATTCAGTAACAAGATTTTTGTAATAAGGGGGCACCAAATGTATTATGTACGTGTTAAGTAATATTGAAATATAATTGTCTAATGTCCTATAATCCATACCTATTTCCCTCATTAGAGACGATAGCTCGAGTATTGAGCCTACAGTTAGGCTGAGGTAATTGATTAGTTTCCTAAATTTTTCTATTTCCCTAATATTTAAGAAAAAGAACACATCTTTTTCTATATAAGTTCTTGTTAGGTTTTTTAAAAGCTCAACCTTGACTTTTTCATCCTTTTCCTTAACTATTGCTGGAAAGCCTCCAAAAAGTAGATATTCTTCAAGAAAAGAATCGAATTCTTTTTGAAACGCAGGCTGGACATCTATCTCCTTTCCACTCCTAATAAACTCTTCTAGTTGGCTTCTATATTCGACAAAAATTTTGTGTAAATCCTTTGCTTTCCATAAAAGAAATTCTTCAAAAGTTAGTGGAAGTAGTTCAAAATATATTGATCTACCAACCAAATATTTTCCAACTTCAACCTTTATATCAAAGGATCCTGAACCTGTAACCACAATTTTTACTTTATCAGAAAATAGATCAAACAATAACTTTACATTTTTCCCAACCCTTTTACTATATTGAGCTTCATCTAAAAAGAGAACAGTCTTACCTTCTCTTAAAAATCTTTCAACAAACTCTTTTGGAGCAGTATCAAATGTGTTCAACATATCCTCGTCTTCAAAAGTTATATATATTCCTCCGTACTTTTCTTTTAGGTGTAAAAGCAATGTTGTTTTACCGCTCTGTCTCGGCCCCCTAATTATTAGAGCCTCACGCCTATCCATCCACTTATCCAATTTTTCTTCTATTTTCCTTGGATAATACTCCATAAATAATTCTATAAAATTTGGAGTTAATAAATTTTTAATTTATTGAATAAACTCTTTTGCATCCTAAACTTTCAACTATATAATTTTATGCTAGTTTTTAACCGGCAACATTTTTTCTGTTCGACTAGACTATAGAATCAGAGTTTGTTGATGGGTTTGTTGGAAAGGGGTGTTTGTTCAGCCCGGATAATTCCATCATATTTTGTTCAGATATAACATTCTCTCATCATCAAAAGAACGTCTCTCTATACTGTTATTAAAATGTTATTTGCTTTAATTGAAATTTTTGACGGATTTTTAGAGCAGTTTATATTAAGTTTTAAAGCTTATTAAGGAACGGGATGTAATAATGTTTTCATGGATGGATGGCAGGCTGTTATTAGAATATTGGGGGAGGAAGGTATAGACATAGTTTTCGGTCTACCGACAACACATTTGATGACACCACATCTTGAAGAAGCAAACATTAAACCTATCCAAGTAAGGCACGAAGCATCAGCTGTTTTTATGGCGATGGCATATTCTAGACTCAGAGGTTCACCGAGCATAGTATACGCTTCTCCTGGACCTGGTGTCGCAAACATGGTTCCAGCAATGCTTGAGGCATACTCCTCATGTCTTCCTATAATAGCAACATGTCCGAGTACCAGCACTAGAACTGAAGGAATGGGTGCATTTCAAGAACTTGACCAGGTTGCATTGTTCAAGCCTGTAACTAAATGGAGTGCCCGTGTACTCTGTCCAGAAAGAATTCCATGGTTCATACATCGTGCATTTACATTAGCGGTGAATGGTAAACCTGGTCCAGTTTTTCTAGATTTTCCCTCTGATATTGTAAGGTCTGAAGTTAAAGATTTTGTTTACAAGAAATCTAGGAAAGTTTTAGTTAGACCAGATAGCGAGCTTGTAAAAGAGGCTGTTGACCTTATACTTTCTTCTGAAAGGCCTGTTGCTGTTGCTGGAGGGGGTGCAATACTTTCTAGAGCATTTGATGAATTTAGACAGTTTGTAGAATTTTTTGGAATACCCTTTCTAACAACACCTGCTGGTAGAGGGATATTATCGGAAAATCATCCACTTGCTTTAGGGCTTGTTGGCCTATACCGTACTGAGGTTGGGAAAAAGGTTTTTGAGGAAGCAGATCTTCTAATTAATGTTGGCTCAAGATTTGAAGAATTTCAGTCTGGTGCATGGAAATATTTTCCACAGGGTGCAAAATATATTCAAATCGACATAGACTATTATGAAATGGACAGAAACTGGTTTCCAGATGTGTTCATTTTAGGTGACGCTAAGCTAACTTTGAAAGAGATTACTGACTATGCTAAAAACAAACTGGCTTTCTTTCCATCAAAATCTTCTAGGGTAACTGAAATTGAAAAGGCTAAAAGAGAGTTTGAAGAAATTGTGGAAGTTGAATGCATGGATAATTCTGTACCTATAAAGACCAAGAAGATTATAAAGGAAGCAAACAAGGTTTTCGGCGAGAAAACAATACTTGTCAATGAGAATGGAATGCAGGACCTTTGGTCATACTATTTCCCATACTATAAAGTCCTTGATGTACTTGGATGTGTTCCTCCAGCTGAACAGACTTGTATGGGGTTTGGTGTTGTAGGCGCAATTGGTGCAAAAATTGCCATGCCAAATATGAAGGTTATATGTACTACTGGCGATGGCGCCTTCCAAATGTATAGTCAAGATGTTCCAACGGCAGTACAATATAATGCTCCAGTTACATGGATCATACTAGACAACTTTAGCTATGGTTGGCCTAAGTGGATTCAAAAAAAGATTTTTGGGAAATCTACAGCAACAGACTTCATTGTACAACCAGACTTTGTAAAATTTGCTGAAGCAAACAAATGTTATGGGGAAAAGATAGATAGGCCAGAAGATGTAAAAGGGGCACTAGAAAGGGCTTTGAAAGCAAACTTTAATGGTGTTCCAGCAATATTAGACTTTATAATAGATCCAGAGGACTGTCCAAAGGGCTTCAAAGAATTTTATAGAAATGTTTATGGAATAGGATAGTTTAAAAAGGCTAAGAAAATACTTATTATATCCTTCCCTTTTTAGGATGAAACATGGTTAAAGATTGTATCATAAACATAAAATTAGATGAGTATGTTGGTGAAATCAGCAAAAATATCTTCGGCCACTTCATTGAACATCTTGGCAGATGCATTTACCCAGGAATCTGGGTTGGAAGCAACTCAAAAGTTTCTGATGAATACGGTTTTAGAAGAGATACAGTTTCTGCTCTAAAATCCATTTCTACACCTATTATCAGATGGCCTGGAGGCTGCTTTGCTGACTACTACCATTGGAGAGATGGTGTCGGCCCTAGAGAAAGTAGGCCTAGACGTCTGAATGTTTGGTGGAAGGGTGAAGAATCTAACGCATTTGGAACTGACGAATTCATACAATTTTGTAAAGTTGTTGGCGCTGAACCATACATCTGTGTTAACGTTGGTTCAGGAAGTCCTGAAGAAGCTTTGGCATGGCTTGAGTACTGTAACCTTTCAGGAAACACAAAGTATGCTAACATGAGAGTTTCCAATGGCTATCTTGAGCCATATAATGTCAAGTTTTGGGGTGTAGGTAATGAAAGCTGGGGTTGTGGCGGAAATTTTGACCCTGTCTACTATGCTTGGGAATATCGTAGGTTCGCAACTTTCATGAAAAGAGCTGACCCGACTATTAAGTTGATTGCATGCGGCCACACAACAAGAGACTGGAACTTCAAGTTCATGGAACATATAAGAGACTATATTCATTTGATCGATTATTTATCAATACACTATTATTTTCGCAATGGCCAACGATATGGTGATGATATAAAATTTACAGACAACCAATACTATAATCTACTCTATGATGTACAACATTTAGAGTATCAGCTTCAGCAGGCAATATACGCAATAGACTTTTTTTCTGAAGGTAGGAAAGATATTGGACTTATCGTTGACGAATGGGGTGTCTGGCACCCTCAGGCTACAGTAGAAACCGGACTATATCAGCAAAACACTTTAAGAGACGCACTCTTGGCTGCAACCATTCTAAACTTGTTCATTAAATATTGTAGTAAGGTTAAGATGGCTAACATTGCCCAGGCTGTAAACGTTTTACAAAGCGTATGTTTAACTGAAGGTGATAAAACATTGTTAACACCAACATACTATGTTTTCAAAATGTATAGGCCGCACATGAACAACTATGCATTGGCTGTAGAATCTGAGTCTCCAATAATATGGTCTGAAGAAAGGGAATCCACTACATTCCAGAGCAAGTTGAGACCACTTAAAGCATTAGATGTCTCAGCATCCTTAAGTAATGATAAAAAGTTTCTTGTAGTAACAGCCGTTAACCGAAGTCTGGACCAAGACTATAATGCAAAGATATACACCAATTTGGGTATAAAATTTTTGGAATGCAAACTAGAGTCCCTTAATGCAAAGGATGTTAGAGCCTATAACGATTTCGATTCAAAAAACAGTGTAAAGACCAAAGAGGAGACATTTTCCATAAACAGCGCCTCTTTCGAATTTAATTTTGAAAAGCATTCTGTAAACAAGCTAATATTTAAACTAGAATAAACTCCATTAAATTTTTATTCGATTTTTAACAAATTTATATTTATCTAATGTTTAGATAAATAGTTATGATAAAAATTTGTTTAACATTTATCAGTAAACCAAAGTTTGAAGCAGGACATCCTTACGTTGGTTTCGATAACGAAGAATACAAGAAAATTGTCTTAGGCACGCTTAAAACAAAATTCAATGATATAACTTTTATTGACCACGATATCATCACCTACTATAATAAAGATTTACTCAAAAAAAGTCTGATGCAAAAGAATGTGACGGACTAATAGTATATACTATTGGTCAATATAGTGACCCTCTTTCTAACAGGAAAGATACCTGCATTCCCATGTTTCACATTCTCTAAACTAATGGATGAGGGTATAGTAGGAATTTGCGAATCTGACCTAGATTCTGGCATAAGCGCGCTTCTAGTAAGATATCTTTTTGATAAGCCAAGTATTATGACGAACCAGTCACTGGATACAGTCCACAATCTTGTAACATATATGCATTGCTGGGCTCTAACAAAATTATATGGTATAGAAAAGGAGCCTCTGCCACATGAAATAGATAGACATGGCGAATCTTATGGCCTGGGCGCTGTACCCTTTGTAAATTTTCCAGAAGGCGAAATTTTGACTACAATAAAAATAAGCATGTTAAAAAAGAAGATTGCTTTAAGATCTGGAAAAATAGTAAAAACAGTCACTGATGATGATAGAGCATGTAGAGTAAAGGTTATTGTAGAAGATAATGCTGAAAAGATTCTAGAAAAATATGATTGGGACACGTTTGGATTGCATAGAGTGAGTTTCCTCGGCGACTATAAAAGAGAAATCGGCTATGCTGCTAAACTTTTGGGTTTAAAATTAGTGGAAGAAGATAGGTGAATTCTGTACAAGGGTTCCCGAAAAAATATTACTATTTTTTTAGTAAATACAAAAATTTTTTATAATATAATTTTGTAGCCTAATCTGATGAAAACCTATTATATTAGTGCGGGTGCAATATTTGGCACTTTAGCTGTTGTAATAAGAATTTTGGGAATAAAATTTCCTTTTCCACCAATTCCATATCTAACGTTCGAATTTGCTGAAATTTCAATAATTTTAGGTTTCCTACTTTATGGCCCTATAGTAGGCTTTGTCAGTGTACTCTCATACTGGCTAATATTGAATGTTGTAGGTTCGTTTGTTCCCATAGGGCCTGCTATGGCTTTCGCTGCATCACTTTCAACAATATGTGGTATATGGTTGGGTGTAAGAGCTGCTGGAAAATTCACCCGTTCTAAAGACTTGATTATATTCTTTGGTTTTATAGTAGGTTCAATTCTGAGAGTTACCGTAATGAGCTTATTCAATTACATAATTTTATGCATTTTAATGCCCTCATTCTTTGATATAGCGAGCAAAAGTCTGTCACTGTTTTTGGGATTAAGCTTTTCTAATCAAATTGATGCACTCATACTTATCTTTGTATTCACTTCAATATTTAATGCCCTCCAAACTGCTATAATATTCGTTCCCTCTGTATTTATTGTTAAAGTGGTAGAGTCTAGGGTTGGCCTATCCTTAAAAGCTGGAAGCTGGCTAACAAATTCCATAAGAAGACATCAAAAGGCTTTAGAAAAGGTTTAACTGCAATCATTCAATTTTTTAACACTGTTATCATACCACCTAAAGGTGCAACTGTGACCATAGCATCTCTCCCATGATATTCAAATGCTTTATTCAAAGCTTCTTCTATGGATTCTGCATAATCTAAGCCAAGATCTGAAGCCTCCTCTCTAGTATAATTGTCTGAAACAAGAATAATTCTATTCCTCTTTAGCACCTTAGAATAGCAGTAATCGAATGCTCCACTTGAAGCCTCAATAACCCCATTTTTTATTTGCTCGATAAGATCTTTAGGCTCTATACAAGCAAGCTCCTTGAATGCTAAACGTTCGAAACGCGTTCCAGCACCCTCAAGGCATGGTGCAACAAAGATTATGGTACCACCTTCTTTCACCAATTGGGCTGAAGAATATAATGCAAAAGTTGCATGACCGAATGTTGCATCCCTAGGACAAGAGCCTAGCACTAGAATATCAGCCTGCTCACTAAATTTCACACCATAAATTTTTTCATATTCTCTTACACACTCCCTATGTGCTTTAACAAATTCTCCACAATATGCTTTAACAACATTTTTTTTCTCATCTAATATCAGATTTATGCTAAAATCTAAACCTACTCTACCAGCTATCTCTTCCATATCTTCCCTTATAGGGTTCCCATCTGTTACGCCAACTGTAGCATTCGGGTCACTTACTAGACTATGGTTGTAATTTATGGTTTCTCTACCTGAAACACCAGGAACAATAATCTTCGCTCCACCACCATATCCTGCAAGTGGATGTGGAATCACCGTTCCAATAGAAATTATTATGTCTGCATCTATAAGTTTCCTATTAACCCATATGGGCGTCCCTCTTGAAGTCTTTCCTAAGAAGACAAGATCATTGTCACAATCATGAATTTCAACTGAATATTTTCCAATAATATCTTTCCCAAGTTTATCTAAAAGTTCACTTTTAGTAGGTTTCCTATGCGTTCCCCTAGCGACAATAAAGGAAACATTTTCATCCTTGACTTTTGCCTCTTTAAGTTCTTTTACTACAAATTTTATAATCTTGTAAGCTGGAGTAGGCCTTGTCCAATCATCAACTAAAACAATAGCCTTTGTACCACTGTCACATAGCTTCTTTAACCTTTCACAGTCTATTGGATTCTGGATCCCTTTTACAATTTCATTCTCTTCTTCGACTGCTTCAGGATGATTTAGTAAAGGATGTTGAATATAAGCCAGTAAATTTTTCTTTGGTATCATAAATTTTTTTGAGCTTTCAGCATATGGGATTTTAAGCTCAACCTTTTCCATACCAAAAATTATCTTCTTTAAGATGTATTTAAGATTTCAACAATTTAATTTATATAAAAGATTTCTTCAACTTTATCAAACTGAAAATCCCTAGGAGGCTAAAAAGGCGGGAAAAAGGTTTTCTGGAAAGCTACTAAAAGGATACTCTCTCCCTTTAAGACGATTGAAATAGCCTGCGCTTGAGACTCGGTCGGCGTTCCGAAACACTTTCCCCTACAGTACTTCTTAGAAGTTATCCGATAATGTTTTTAATTGAAGGAATAGGACAAAGTATCTGGTTTGCAGATGGTGAGCCTTAAATAGGTAATCTTAGGAGTAATAGGGCGTATGCCTGTATCGGTTTCAGATAAGTGTCCCTATCAGTCGAGATGCAAGTTGATGGCGTGGTACGTTGAAGGTAAGAGGGGCCAGAGGCCAGATGGATTCTACTATCTAACAGAAGAGTACGTCCAAAACACATGTAACACGAAGGGTTGGCGCAGTTGTAGTGAACAGTTCACGTATTGGAAGGAGGATTTTGACAAGAGGTTTACAGAGAAGATAGTCTGCCCAAAATGTGGTAAAAATGTAAAATACGATCCTGTTAGAAAGGTGATGATTAGACATTGGTGTAAGAAAGTTAAATGATTAAAGAAACTCGAATATGTGACAGTAATACAAAAAGTGAACTTGAATATTTACAGATATTATTGGAAAACTAATCTTTAATATTAAAGATTTAAATTCTTTTGTTAGGAACATTTTTTGGCAATGAAGAGAAGAGGGTCGGGGAATTTTGGAAATGACCTTGACTTACCTGTCTGAGCCACTTAACAAAAACTATTTCTTTAAACAAAGGGATATACCATCACATGATACTCCTTTGTCATTTAAATTGGATAGGTTTTCTCTGCATGTACTAAATGTTAAACCTCTACTTTTAACTTCCCCTCTAACTTTTAAAAGAATCTTTTCCCTATAATTTTTTGGAGCATAATATGCGCCATGAATCTTCTCTCCATTCTCGTAATAGAGTTCTTTGAAACTTTTGGATAGACTAGGAAATTTGGAAACTATTCTCCTTAGGTTATCAGGCTTAACTTTATATGTTGATGAAATTACATGTTTTGCTCCAGCATTTGCTACATTTTCTATAACATTTTTTATGTTTTCTTCACTGTCTGTGATAAAGGGTATTATTGGGTCAAATCTTACGACAACAGGTAAATTATTTTTTGAAAGTTTTTTGACTGCCTCAATCCTTTTAATAGGAGAGGGTGCTCCCGGCTCTAATATTCTCGCCAACTCCTCATCCAATGTTGTTATTGTGATCGAGACAACACTTTTGCCTTTACACAATAGGTCTATATCTCTTAAAACAAGGTCAGATTTTGTAACGATCTCAATAACATAGTTTCTTTCAACAAATTTTTCTAGAATCCTCCTTGTAATCTTCTTCTCCTTTTCAAGAGGAATATATGGATCACTACTGCTTGAAATATTTATTATACTCCCTTCCGGTATATACCTAATATCTTTTGAAACATCTTCGAGAAACCTACTTTTCTTTCTAGGATTAAAAAAGTCTTTAATATAAGATGACGCATAACAGTATAGGCATGAATGTGAGCATCCCGTGTAAGGGTTAATTGTATACTTAAATGGGCAAGTGCATAGACTTCCCTCCTTCCAAGGATCAAATGGTTTCACTATTCTATAGTACTTCATCCCTTATCTTATAATATTATATACTACTTTATAACATGTTCGAAAATTAAAAAATACAAAAGTAGCATACGGTTTCTCTAAAAGGAATGGTGGACCTTAGAGGATAATTTTTTAAAGTAGATAAATCATGACTTCGCTTGTTAGTAAGAATCTTTAGATGAATTTTTTTAATGTCGCTTATGTTTTATACTTCTATGTATGGATGAACAATTATCGCAAAAAAGGTTTTTCTTCGTTATCCTATTCTCGGTTTTGCATAAAGTAACATCAAATTCTGTAGTCGTCTATGCCAATCGTCTGCTCTAATCTATCAGTTACATTTTTTGGCAAAGAAATGTCAATTTAAGTTAATCAGCTGCATTTTAATATTATGTGATTTTAGCAAGTCCTTTTCCTTCTTCACTCCAGCTTGTTTTGCAATGGTAGGTTGGCTACAATGGAAGAAATCTTTAAAAAATATTAAAAGTAGTTTGACATAATGGTTTGATAGATGGCCAGCGTATTGGTTGTCTATGAAGGGGAAAGTACGAGGAAAGGTGTTTATGAACTTAGTGATTTAGGCATATTCGAGGAAACAGGGTTTAGGGGAATAATTAAAGGTGAAGTTGAAAATTTAGAAAAATTTCTTGTAGATCTAGAGGAAAGGGTAAAAACATCATTTTTGCCCGTTAGCAGAGTCGTTCCAATTGATGAATGGTTCTATTTTTCTCCAGAAAACTTTTTGGATATTGTAAAGGAGAGGATAAAAAAATATTTAGAAAAAATTGGCGCTAATGAGACATTCTGTGTTAGGGTAGAAAGGAGGGGTATGAAGGGTATTTTTTCTAGTAAGGATTTGGAGAGAGAAATAGGCTCACACGTTTATGGTCTATTGAAAGAAAGGGATGGTTTAGAGCATAAGGTTGATCTAAAGGATCCGGACAAGATGATAGTAGTAGAAACTATAGGCAACCTGGCGGGTATGGTTGTAATATCTAAAGAAGATAGGAAAAGGTTTTTCTTGATTAGAGTCAAATAAACTAATTCTTTTCTTCTACCTCTCTTTTTCCTTCCTCGAGCTCCTGAAACTGCTCTTCGTCTTTGCTTAAAAGTAGTGTTTGGAATTCCCCAAAATGGGTCTTCTCCTCTCTCGCTATATCAAGTAAGATGCTTTTAATTTTCTGGTCTCCTGTTAAAGATGCTAGTTGTTCATACAAGTTTATAGCATCTAGTTCAGCGATCATTCCTATCCTAAGAATCTCCCTATCCAAATCTTCCTTCTTCAGTTTATCAACTGAAATCGGCATCTTAGATAACATAATTTTTCACCAATATGATATAGAATAAAGTAATTATAAGTTTATTTTGAAAGATGTTTAGACCGCTTTCTTTATTTCTTCCTTCAACTGTTCATCGGTTTTACCTGTTGGATCTATTCCTAAAGCCTTTGCAGCCTCCTCAAGCTTTAGCCTCTCAGGACTCTTATTTAATTCAGCCGAAGCCTTCTCTATTTCCTTCTCTATTTCCATTTTTCCCTTTTGAAACTCTCCTGTAGCCCTACCAATTGCTCTAGCGATCTCGGGAATCTTATTTGCTCCAAATAGTAGTACAACAACTACAATAAGAACCCAGAACCACTCCATGCCAGCAATATTAAACAGGAAATGATTTTCTAACATTAAATCACCAGCATGTATCTACTTTATACGGTATATTTAAGTTTTTGAATAAATAAGGTAAAAAATATATTTATTATTATAGTATGTTCATTTATGGGTGAAATGTGTTGGGTAAAGTTTACAAGTTGGATGATTTACCTTTTACCGAACTTATTAAAGGAGCTAAAAGTCGCCTTATAGCAGGACAAAGGGTTCTCGTAAGTTTTATTGAAATGGAGCCGAACATGATTTTCCCACTCCATAGACATGAGAATGAACAGATTATGATTGTCATAGAAGGAAGCATGCTGCAAACATTAGGTGATGAAAAGATTAAGGTTAGTAAGGGTGATGTTCTCGTTATAGAAAGTAATGAACTACATGGCGGCCAAGTGTCTGAAGAAGGTTGTAAGGCTATCGACATTTTTGTACCACCGAGACAAGATTATCTGAAGCTGATTAAAGGCTAGGAGACAGTATATCTTGATACAGCTTAAATATTAGATTAAAGCAGGTTTAATAACATGTCACATGCTAATGAAGTTAAGATATTAAGGAAGAGGGCTGGCGCCTTCTACAAAAGGGCTTTAGATAGTTTAAAGGACGACGACTATGACCTTGCATCATTCTTATCTGAGCAAGCAGTCCAGCTCCACCTTAAATCTATTTTACTAGAAGAATTAGGAGATTATCCAAAAACCTATTCAATATCAAACCTAATTTCCATACTTCGAAAGGTAAAAAAGTATGATTCATTAGTAAAATTTTTTGATGAGAATAGACTAAAATTTCGTTTAATGGAAGATGCATATATTCTATCAAGATATATCATAAGAGAATATACAAAGGAAGAGGCTGAAGCATTACTTGAGGTAGCGAAGGAGGTCTTAAAATATGGAGAAATATACTGATATCTTGTTAGATAGGGCAAAAATGGTTAGAGAATGGAAAACATACATGTATGATATAGTTAAAGCTGTAAAAACAATCTTACCGGATTCAAAAATTTATGTGTTTGGAAGTGACGTGGACATATTAATATTTTCTAAAAACGTTCCAAAAACAAATATTGATAGGGCAAAAATAAAGCTAGAAATAGAAAATCTTTCCAACTTACCACAACATCATCCTTTTGAACTGCATCTTGCAGATGAGGAAGATATGCGATTGTATGCAAGCAGAATAAAGGAGCTTATAGAATTGAAGGCTGATGAATAAATTTCCATTAAATGTTCTTGTAAAAAATTGAAATATTTCTAGAAAATTATTTTGGATGGGGTATATGAAAATTTTAGTTTGCGGTCCAATGGCTTACGGCAGTATTGAAAGGATTAGGCGGCTGCAAAAAATTTTAGAACAGGAAATGTTTGAAGTTGTTGACCAGTTCCAATCAAAGGAAATGGACTATAGTAATGTAAAAGATTTTAGGGATAATAAGGAATTAGCTGAAAAAATCGTTTTAAACGACCTTTCTTTTATTGAAAAAAGTGATATTATTGTAGCTATATGTGATCAACCTAGCTTTGGGACAGCAGTAGAAATATACTATGCTAAAATGTTGGGCAAAAGGGTTATAGTGTTGAACGAAATAGAACAGCCTTCACCTTGGCCAATAGCATTTGCAGACGTAATAGTTAAAGACATGAGCACTCTATTAGATATTCTAAAAAATTTGCTATGAGACCACCATCTTTTGTGTCTGGATAGATAGAAAAATGTTTGTAGCTTAAATCTTATAAGGATTTAAAACCTACTTAAATGGATGAGGAATATGTCTGAAAATGAGTTATTAGATAAAGTATATGATTTAGCTTTCATGTATGAAGCAAAATATGGTTGTTGTCCCCAATGTGTTTTGAGAGCAGTTCAAGAAGTGCTTGGCCTTAAAATGGATGATGTAATAAAGGCATCTCATGGTCTTGGTGGAGGAACTGGACTTTCTGGGCAAGGGACGTGTGGTGCTCTTGTTGGAGGTATTATGGCCATATGCTTTATACATGGTAGGGGATTAAAGGACATGGATAAAGGACGTTTTCTAAACTCTTACACGTTAGCTAAAAAGTTATATGACAAATTTGTTGAAGAATATGGCAGCTGCCTTTGTAAGGATGTCCAGAGCAAAATTTTTGGACGTTCATTTAACCTTTGGGATCCAGAAGATTTTAAAAAGTTTGAGGAAATGGGTGGCCATAGGGATAAATGTCCTGCTGTTGTAGGTAATGTTGCACGTTGGGCGACGGAGATACTTCTAAAGGAATCTAAAGTTTAAAACTTATAATTTTTGACGCCGGATTATTATGTTTAAAGAAATAGTTATTAGACTTTTTAGATATTCCGGAATTCTTGCAATAGTTGCATTTGTTTCTTCTGTTATTATCTCAGTAAGTTTTAACCCTTGGTTTTCTATTTTTGATAATGCGTTCAGCGAATTGGGCGGCTCTAAAGCTAGTATGCCATACATTTTCAACTATGGTCTTATAATTTTTGGCTTCTTTATGCTATTATTTTCCATTTACGCCATTTATATTTCAAGTAATAAAATTGGAACTGTTTCAGGAAGTTTTATGGTTATCGCATCATTTTATTTTATGATGATCGGTGTTTTTCCATACGATTTTAATCCTATGTGGGTTCACGTTTTTGTAGCTCTTTCTTCCTTTTTGATAGGATATTTGTCAATTATCGTTTGTGGTGTAGGCTTAATTGTTGGTGGAAAGAAAATAATGGGCTTAATCCTCTTATTGATTTCATTATTTTCTCCTTTTGCGGTAGGCTTTTTTAGTCTATATTCTGCCGCATTAGTTGAATCTTATGGCATATTCGTTTTAACTATTTGGATACTTTTGCTCACTTTTTTTATCAAAAAGGCATTTAATACTCAATAATTTTTTAATGAACAATAATTTTTATATAATTTAGTATTTTTTAATTTAAAAAAGTAAAAGTATATATAATAGAATAATGTAACTGTCATTGGATGCATATGGCAAAAAAATTGTTTTATAATAATAAATTTACGAATGGGATAATTGGTCCTAGTGTGAAAATGCTTGGCCCAGTAGAAGATGGGGGAACAATTGTGTTTGATACTACACCCGGATGTTGGGGGCCTATGATTACTCCAAACCTTAGAGGTGGACATGAGGTTAATGTTCCCGTTGCAGTCGAAGGCGCTAAAGTAGGAGATGCTATTGCTGTCAAAATAAAAAGTATAAAAGTTAAGTCCCTTGCTACAAGTTCTGGTGTGGATAGGGCTGTTGAGGGAACATTTTTGGGTGACCCGTATGTTGCTAAAAAGTGTCCAGGTTGCGGCAGACCTTGGACCGATGCAGTTTTGGAAGGTATAGGCTTTGAGGCGATTCACTGCAAGTATTGTGGTACACCTGCAAGCCCATTTAGGATGGTTCACGGGTACACCATGATCTTTGATCATGAAAGAGGTTTTGGATTAACTGTTAATGAAGAGACAGCTAAAAAGATAGCTGGAGACGCTAGAGTATGGGGTAGGATCCCTGAAAACTCTATCCAATTTTCTGTCCTTATTTCGGGAAAGGCTGACCTCGTAGGACTTGTGTCAAGGATAAGACCTTTTGTCGGCCAACTTGGTACAACTCCATCAATTGACATGCCCGACTCCCATAATGCTGGAGATTTTGGCTCATTCCTTGTAGGCGCTCCACACGAATATGCTTTAACAAAAGAGCAGTTAGAGAAAGGGAAAACTGATGGACACATGGATATAGATTCCGTAAGAGAGGGTGCAATAGTTATATGTCCAGTTAAAGTTGATGATGGTGGCGTATATGCTGGTGATATGCATGCAATGCAGGGTGACGGTGAAGTTGCAGGCCATACAACTGATGTTGCAGGAGAACTAATGGTTGAAGTTAATG
Organism: uncultured archaeon; assembly: GCA_938034445.1. GTDB lineage: Archaea > Thermoproteota > Nitrososphaeria > JACIWG01 > JACIWG01 > JACIWG01. Next base: position 15,017 of record CALHLD010000046.1, read on the forward strand.
TAGTGAAGGGGTTGGGGATTGATGGGCCGATACTACTACCTCCTGCCGAAGATTTACCTATTCTCGCTAGACCTTTCACAGCTGAAGAATGGGCGAAGGTTAAGTCGCTTGGCGCTAAATATGGTGTTGAAGTAGAGGAAGCTGCGCCTATACAGTTTGTAGGAACTGGGCCAGATTTAAATAGTGCGGCATTAAATGGCTTCGAACGCGCATCAAAGCTTTTGGACATAAGTGTTGAAGAGGTTAAAAATCGTGTAACAGTATGTGGTGGTGTAGAAATAGGTCGATTGCCTGGCGTCGTCCAAGTAACCCTCTTAGCCCCCATTCGAAAGCTTGAAAAAGTTGGGCTAGCAAAGTTTGTTAGAGAACAATATAATCTTCCATACTAAACTTATCTTAAGATGAACCATTATTTTTTTATTTAGAAGATTAGCTTATGTAAACGCTATTTAATTTTTCGCTTTTAGCTATCTCATGTAAAAGTTTATCTCCCGTCAAGAATTCTTTAGCGCCAACATTTTTTGCTGAAACAATCTGTATTGCATCTGCCTGATATACGCCATACTTTTCTACGAGCTTCCAGCATTCGTAAATTAATTTTGTTTTAAGGGGAACCAATACTAATGTTCCAAGCTTAACCAGTCTTTTACATTCTAAAAGAAAACGTTTTTTTGAAAGCGCATACCTTTGCGTGTCTAAACGTTTTTGTGTTTCAGCTCTTTTAAATACGCTTATAACCTCACCAATGTTCCATATGTTAAAGGAAAGTTTTAGATCTCCAGCGTAGGCTTTCATGTATAAAGCTTCTATAAAATCGCTACCCTCCTCCCTAATGTACCTTTTAACTATGCTACTAGAATCCAGATAGGTGATTTCCTCTTTCATCCCTCATAACCCTTACCAGTCCACTAATTGAGCCTTCTTCAGGTTCTATAGGTTCAAATTTTATTTCATAATCTTCTATATCACCTGCCTCTTCTACTATCTTATTTAGGAAGTTGTCGATTAAGTTATCTTGGATCATTTCTTCGAGCAACTGTGTTAATTCTACACCATTTTTAGAAGCTTGCAGCTTAAACTTTTCCCACAATTCTTTGTCTACGTATATGCTGGTTTTAACTTTAGCCACCTTAAACACCTCCTATACCGAATATACTTACATTGGTATATAAGTTTTTGAAAAAGATTACTAAACATATTCTTTGAATACCAAAACCAACTACCTTCGTCACCTAAAGAATCGCATTCACTTCCTAAATCGTACAAATATAAGGTAATCTCTTATAATTTAAAGACTTTAAATCCAATTGACCTAATAAATTTTCTAAATCTTTCGAGTTCATATTCTTCTCTAAAGTACAGTAAATGTGATACGTCTTGCTTCCTGTCGCTACATCCAAAACCCTTTATGAACTTGAACTTTAACCCCCTAATGGTAGTATTCGCTAAAAAACTTTCATAATGTTTTTCAGGCAATACGAAAACTTCAATTATCCGCATGTAATCAAGTATATAATCTACGTGCCAATGTTTCCTTCCACCTAAAAAATATCTTCTTATCCTAGATTCTAGTCCACCTGGACCAAACATCGAGCCTATGTAAGCGTAAAATCCTCTATCAAATTCTATTATTCCCAGTGCTCCAACCCTAATATTACATTTTTCTCTATTCTCTAATACTATCACATAAGAGCCGTTCAATAACCCTTTTTTTTACTCTTGGAAAAATAAACTTTATTCAGAATCCTTTTTAACTAACTTTAATAGGATATCATGTTGAGAAATTAAATGCTTAAAGAAATAGAGGGTGTTGAAATAATAAGTTTAGTTGATAACTCAATCGACTTCCTATCAACTATCGGAAGAAATGGTGTTGAAAATGTTGTGACTTGGGTTATAAAGTGTATGGGTAAAGATTGGTTCAAAAAACATTTTAGATATCCGATTGCAGAACACGGTTTCTCGGCAATTATAAAAGTGTTAACAGATAATGTAAAATATAACACTATTATGTTTGACACGGGAATTAGCTCCAACGGTGTTCTATACAATGCACAGGGAATAGGTATAGACTTGAAAGAAATAGAGGCGATAATTTTATCTCATGGACATTACGACCATTTTGGTGGACTATTAAATACGGTTAAAGCAATAGGTAAAAAGGAGTTGCCGGTAATAGTTCACGATGACATGTTTAAAAAAAGGGGTGTTCAAGAAGAAGATGGAAGTATAAGGGTGTATCCTGAGTTTCCTAAAGAAGAGATTATACTTGCAAAATTTGTGCGAACAAAAAAACCCTTTTTTATGCTAGATAACAGCATTTTAGTTACAGGGGAAATTCCACGTAAAACAGAATTTGAGAAGGGTGCTACTAGACAATATTGTTTTGAAGACAATAAGTGGAAGCCTGACCCATGGATGTGGGATGATAGAGCATTAGTTATGAATGTTAGAGATAAAGGTCTTGTTATAGTTTCAGGCTGCGGGCATGCTGGAATTATTAACACAATCCATTATGCCCAACAGCTTACTGGAGTAGAAGAAAATTTTTGCAATAGTAGGCGGTTTCCATCTTTCCGGAAAAGATTATGAAGGGCTAATAGATTATGTCGTCCCCGAAATTAAAAGAGTTAATCCAAAGCTTTTGGTGCCATCTCATTGTACTGGATGGAGGGCTGCACTTAAATTCGCTCAAGAATTGCCTAATGCATTTGTGTGGAATAGTGTTGGAAACGTGTATAAAATTTAAGTTAAAACTTTAAAATTAATAGATTTGTTTCAGCTGCCAGTGGAAAAGCATGATTGAAACAATTACAATGCTTTTTATCGGTCTGGTGATTGGATTTGCATTAAAAAAATTTAGGGTTAAAGATGTGGGTAGAAAGTTAGATAAAATGTTATCGATCATTGTAATGTTTCTCCTTTTTGTAATGGGCTTAAAGTTAGGATCTGATGATAAAATAATATACAATTTGATGTTCCTCGGATACCATTCAATAATTTTAGCTTTCCTAATTTTTTTAGGCAGCATAATATTTGGATATCTTTTTAATAGGGTGAGGGTGATATATTGATGCTAAATTTTTTTCTTGCACTAGTAGCTGGTATAGTTATTGGAAAATTATGGCATAATCTTTTCTTGTACAACCTCAATATTTTAGAAAACATTTTAATCGACATTCTTCTTGTAATAGTAGGATGTTCTATCATTTTAAATGAAAGTGTTCTGTATTTTAAAAACCATAGTAAGATTGCATTAAAATCGATATTTTCAGCTCTAATAGGCAGTCTTGTTGCATCATATCCATCAAGTCTAATACTAAACGTTCCATTAAAGGTATGCTTATCCACTGCATCAGGGTTTGGCTGGTACTCTTTTACAGGACCATTCCTATCTAAAGCAATAGGTTTAGAGGCGGGTGTATTAGGTTTACTTACAAACCTGATGAGGGAACTTATCACAATGTTAACTTCACCAATTGTTGGCAAAAAACTTGGACCAATATCCATCATCTCTGGAGGGGGTGCAACAGCATGCGATACCACATTACCGTTCATAATAAGATATGGTGGTGAAGAATATACTATTCCAGCAATAGTAAGTGGTTTAACATTAACTTTTGCTACAACAATCCTAGTGCCATTGTTTGCTCAACTCTAAAAAATTAATTTACTATAAACTATATACTACAAATTATGGCAAAATCATCAAAAATCGCTTTAGATGCCATCATATTCTTTATTATAGGCCTCTTAATTGGAACAACAATAGTTTCGCAACACGATTATAGGACGACGACAATCACAACAACTTACATTCAATTAAAAACAAATACCGTCACAGATACTGTTACAAAGACGGTATTTCATACAGAACCTTCTATTGAAATTTTGGGCGTATACTTTTCGCCAAAAGGCGGTTGTGCGGAACAAATAATTTATTGGATAAATCGCGCTAACATTTCAATACACGTGTTAATCTACAGTTTCACGCTTTCAAATATTGCTGATGCATTAATTGACGCAAAAAATAGAGGCGTTGATGTTAAAATTGTCTTCGAAAAAAGCCAGATTAACCAGTATTCTCAGTATTTTAGGCTTGTAAATGCTGGTGTAGGTGTTAGAAATGATACAAATCCAGATTACATGCATAATAAGGTTGCCATCATAGATGGTGTAATTGTTTTAACTGGTAGCTATAACTGGTCCTCTTCGGCAGAAAATAGTAATAATGAAAATTTAATCATTATTAAGGGTGTTCACATTGCAAGAGAGTATGAAAATGCATTTAATGGAATTTGGGAACGTGGAAGGTGAAAATGTTGTATATTAAAATAGTTGATTTAACTGTAGAAAACTTGGAAGAAATTCCAGAAATGGAATATATTCCCTATAGCTGTAAATATTGTCTATATTGGGAATTTCCATAAGAACACAGTAGACTCTCATTTGATTCGAGAGTAGAGCGTTTAAATAAAAAGCTAGAATGGTTAATAAATGTGAATGAAAGTTTTGGTTACTGTGGTAAATTAGCATATCTTGATAATAAAATGGTCGGATACTCAGAATACGCGCCACCAAAATATTTTCCAAATTCAAGATTTTATCCTTCTGGACCACCCAATGATGATGCAATTTTAATTGCATGCCCCTATATATTTAATAAGGAGGCTAGAGGTTTAGGTGTAGGCCAAAAACTACTAAAAAACATAATCTCCGACTTAAAGAACAGAAATTTTAAGATTGTTGAAACATTCGCTAGAAAGGGCTCTGTTGAAAATCCTTCAGGTCCAATAGAACTATATACAAAGAATGGATTTAGAATTTATAGAGATGATGTAGAATTTCCCTTGTTAAGGCTTGAACTTTAGTTTCTTTTAACATTTTAGAAAATTTAATAGCAAAAAATTTTAAATTATAAGGATGAGGATGAGTGCATGTTAACTGGATTTGTAAATGGTAACATATATGTATCTTTTAACCCTTTAAAGAAGGTAGAAGCTCTAATTGTTGCTGGAGATAAGATTGCCTATACTGGAAGCAGTAAGATGGTTAAGCAGGTTATCGAGTTAGCTGATGGCGAGCTAGTTGACTTAAAGGGACAGACTGTTCTTCCAGGATTTATTGACTCACATATGCATCTTGATGAACTAGGAATGTATTTGAACATGCTAGATTTGCGTGGAGTAAAAAGCATTAGAGAGCTCAAAAGAAGGGTGAAAGAGTATTCTAAATGCTCAGATAGTACATGGATAATTGGCCATGGATGGGATCATGAACTTTTTGAGGAAAAAAGATTGCCGACCAGATATGATTTGGACGAAATAGTTTACGATAGGCCTGTAATGCTTTCTAGAATCTGTATGCATACTGCTGTTTTAAATACAAAGGCCATGGAGGTTACAGGTCTCATGAAAATGAGGTTAGCCGGGATAATGTTAGGTGAAAATGAAGTTCCCAATGGTATTGTTAAAGAAGAAGCTTTCTTTTCTATTGCTAGAGAAAGGTTTAAAGAAACTTTAACCTTAGACGCCTATGAAAAGTTTTTTGAAAATGCAATGAAATATGCTGCCTCCAAAGGTGTTACTACAGTTGGTTTTGTATTATGTGATTTAAAATCATGGAATGCTTTGACTAGATTAAAAATTAGAAAAAGTTTTCCTATAAGAGTAAGAGTTTACCTTCATCCTGGAGAAAAAAGACCTAACGAGAGTAGCATGTATGGAAACAAACACGTTTTAGACACATTGAAGAGGCTTGGAATAATTAGAGGTTTTGGTGACGATTTTCTCAAGTTATTGGGTGTTAAGATAATTGCTGACGGCGGCTTAGGGGCTAGAACTGCATGGCTTACTCAACCTTATTCTGATAGTCCTTCTACAAGCGGTTACCCTAATCTTGGAGAAGATAGGTTAAAGGAAATTGTTAACGAGGCTCATGAAGTTGGATTACAAGTTGCAGTTCACGGCATTGGCGACAAGACAATAGACATGATCTTAAAAGTTTACAAGAATATTGAGCAACTTAAGGATAGTAGGCATAGAATAGAGCATGCATCAGTATTAAGAAATGAGCAGTCTGATGAAATAGCCTCATTAAATATTCCTGTTTCTGTTCAACCACATTTTATTATAACTGACTGGTGGGCTAAAAACAGGGTTGGAGAAGATAGAATTAAGTGTCTTTGGCCGTTTAAAACGATGATAAGAAAAGGTATTAAAATTGGGATTGGAACTGACTGTCCAGTTGAACCCCTTAATCCATGGGAAACAGTATACGCTGCTGTAACAAGGGGAAAATATGATGAGATCCCATACTATGAGGATACTAGAGACGAGTGTTTAACAGTTGAGGAAACTCTTCAAGCATACACCTTAGGCTCAGCATACCTTATGCATGAAGAAAATAGTCTAGGCAGTCTTGAGGAAGGCAAACTTGCAGACTTTATAGTAGTGGACAGGGATCCGTTTAATGTAAAAGAAAATGAGCTTAAAGACATAAAGGTTATTGAAACATATGTTGGAGGTAAATGTGTTTGGAAAATGGATAATGTGTAATTTTATTTCCTTATTTTTCTGTAAAATGTGTGATGGTATGAAGTTAGGTTTTCTCGTGAACCCTATTGCAGGGATGGGCGGAAGTGTAGGATTAAAGGGAACGGACGGTCTCGAAACATATAAGAAGGCAATTATTTTGGGCGCAAAGCCCATTGCGCCAGAAAAGGCAAAACAGTTTCTATCATATTTAAATGAGTTGGTAAAAGATGTCAGTTTCCAACTTTATGCTGCTCCTAAAAGGATGGGTGAAGAAGAATGCAGAGAAGTAGGTTTAAGCTGCATTGTTGTAGGTGAAGTGGGTGAAGAAACATCATCAGATGATACAATAAAAGTTTGTAAACGTTTTCTTGATTTAAATGTCGACTTAATTGTTTTTGTTGGAGGCGATGGTACTGCAAGAGACGTTGTTAAGGTAGTAGGCCAACAGAAACCTATTATAGGTGTTCCATCTGGAGTTAAAGTTTACAGTAGCGTGTTTGCATTTAACGTTAAAGCTGCCGCAGAAACAGCATATAGATTCATTAAGGAAGGGCTGCCTTTACGAGATGGAGAAGTTGTTGATGTTGACGAGGAAGCCTTTAGGGAAGGTAAACTTTTAATAAAACTGTATTCGTTTGCCAAGGTTCCATATGATTCTAGGCTAATACAAGTAACCAAATCACCAACAATACTTGATGATGAAAAGGAAAACCAGTACGCTATAGCCAAATATGTTGTTGAAAACATTGACTCTAACACATTATATATTTTGGGTCCAGGTACCACAGTAAAGGCTATAACAGACAAGTTAGGAGTTGATAAAACCATATTAGGTGTAGATATACTTTTAGGCAAGAAACTGATCGCAAAAGATGTTAACGAGCAAAAGATTATTGAAATTTTAGAAAAATATAGATCGAATCCTGTTAAAGTGATTGTTTCACCATTAGGTGCACAAGGCTTTATTTTCGGACGAGGCAATCAACAAATAAGTCCAAAAATATTGAGCAAAATCCCTAAAGATGACGTGATAATAGTATCAACTAGATTTAAGTTAAATAACACACCAATTCTAAGAGTTGATACAGGCGACCCAAAAATTGATGAAAAGTTTAAAGGTTATGTGAAAATTATTGTTGATTATAACGAGGAACTCGTAGTTAAAATAGAATAGTATTTGTTGACTACTAAATTTAAAAAATTAAATAATTTCAAGTACCAATACTTAAAGGGATTGTAGACTAAAGTTATATTTAAATATAACCTAAATCAATCATAATCAGATGTCGTATAGGTTGCCCCTTGTAAAAATTTTAAAGGGTAGAATGCTGAAGATTGCAGAATTCCAAGACCTAATTATAATCGAACTTTCCAGACGATTTGATTTTGTGCTACGTGGCGATACAGCCATTTGGAGAATATATGGTGGTAAAAGACTTTCTTATGATATTGACATATATTATAATGACCCTGAAGAAATATCAAACTATTTTTCTTCATCTAAGGTGTTTAAGGTGCTAAAATCAAAGTTAACCACATCTAAAATTCTTTATCTAAAGTTTGGTGACGATATTGTTACAGAATTGGAGGTTTCACCTCCCTCTTATGATTTTAAAGCTATAGAAGCTGATTTCTGGCTTGTCGATGGTGGAAGTATAGTTGTAAAGACTTTAGCACCAGAAAACTTACTCTTAGAGAAGATAAATGCATTTATAAGCAGGAGGAAGTCTAGAGACCTTTACGATATATATTATCTACTCGATTTTTGTAAAATAGAAGAAGTGAAGCCCATGGTAAAAAAGTTGCTACCTTTCCTTGACTCTGAACCCAAAGACTTTAGATTGTTATCGGAGCTTATAATTTTAGGACGTTCTCCAAGTTTTCAATCAATAGTGGAGAAGGTAAACAGATATGCGAAATAAGTATGAACCTTTTATAGAAAAGCTTCGTAATGCAGACTTTTTCACATTCAAATTAATAGAAAGTAAAGTTGGAAAAAATTATGCAAAACTTCTTGTACATAATTTAAAGGAAAGAGGTGCGATTGTTGAACTTGCTAAAGGCATTTACACATTTAAAAAGACACCTTATATGCTTGCTAAGATATTACCGAAATCTTATGTCGGTTTAGGAAGTGCGGCATTTCTCTACAATGCTTGGGAGCAGGCTACAAAGATAACAATTCTTTCCCCATATGTATCATATATGATAAAGGCAGGAGAAAGAGAAATAGCAGGGTTTAAAGTTGTCCTTAGAAAGATTTCCCCGAAAATGTTTTTTGGCTACGAACTAAAATTTTTAGAAGATGTAGACGGTTGGATTAGAGTATCTGATACTGAAAAAACCTTTATAGACTTAATCTATCTAAATTATCCATTTAAAGAAGAAATTTTGTCCAACTTGCTTAAAATTTCAGACATTAAAAAAATTAAAAAATACATTACATTAATGCACAAAAGAAATGTCAAAGGATGGAAAAAAGTAAAGAATGAAGTAGATTTAATGTTAAAAATTTGAAGTTTACAAAAAAATCTTTTAATAGATTAAGGAATTTATAATAAATTTCATCAAACTCTATTTTAGTTTATTTTTAAAAATTACTATTCTTAGAACTGATGTAGGAAATTTTGAGTCGATAAAAAATTTAAGGGTACATAAAAGTTGTTGTAGACGATGATGAAGTAATAGCCAGAATAAAATAGTTTCTACTCCTCATACGCTGTTTCAGCAAACTTGTGTTCCCTAAAACGTTCTGGCTCACTAATCAACAGCTTAAGGTTTTCCATCAATTTTGCGAAAACGTCTTCAAGATTTTCTGAAACCTTTCTTTTTCTACCAATTGGATTACAGTATGAAACTATTTCCTTGTGCAAAAATGGATGCGATATTCCTATTTCCTTAACCTTTTCAGCAGCCTTTCTTGTGAGCATATCTGTTTCAAGGATTATGTTCGCCTTTTCCCTCCTTTTATTGACAGCAACATTAAGAGGTAAGGATAGGAACCTGTCCAACCTTCTAAGTAGTGACTCGTACGCTGAACCAAAAAGTTTCTGATCCCTTTCATATGCTATACCTAATGTTATATAATATGGGTACTCGATAGAGTCAAGAATTTTTACGTCATCTTCTGGAATAGCTGGTGTTTCACTTAAATACATTCTGTAAACATTTAATGCAACATAACACTTCTCCCTAAGAGACATCTGTTTCTCAATATTCAGTTCCATAAGGTCATGAGCATACTTTTCAGGTATTATAATAAGAGGTATTTCTTTGAGGCCCATTTCTTTTGCAGCCAAAAACCTATGTTGGCCATCAACAATGATATAGCCGTCCTTACCTTTTATCGCGATTGGTGGTGTAATAAAACCAATCTTTTTAATAGAAAGGGCAAGCCGCCTTACATGATACTGTGACGGTTTCCTCTGAATCTCTATAACCTTGACATTTTCTATAGGTTCAACTACAACTTCTTGAACATATCCATATAAAGGCTCTTTAATTTCACCAACTTTCATGTCAAAAGCACTTCTATCCATAGCTTGTATAAAAAATTTAAATCTTTTTAATTGAGACTTCATAATCTCCTATTAAAGTATTTTAGTGGAATTCCTAAATGTTTTGAGACTTTACCAGCCGTATCCACTAGCGTATTATCCCTTACTCTAACCCACTATCATTTTTACTTAAAACAAAAATTTCTAAAAAATTTGCAATAGCCTTAACCGGGTTCAAGTAAATAAACATCAACACCCCTTGATATGAGCAAGCTTACACTCTACAGTACTCCAAGGACGTAAAAGAACTAGGTTTTAGTAGTTATGTCAAGAAATATAGGAAGAGCGACACTCTATAAGGTCAACTTAGAAAACCAAATGATAAGAATGTTAATAAAATACGAAACACAGCTTCCACTACAGATATCGGAGCAAGAAAGGGCTAGGATGCAAAAACAAATTGAAGCATAGTCTACATAAGCTAGCAAATTTTTCAACTTCAAAAGATATCATATTTTACATGCTTATGAAAAATTCTATTTTACCAAATTTTTCTTTTAAATTTTTTAGGCTATTATCTGCCTTAAAAATTCTTCAGCTTCTTCCTTGCTGCCAAATTTTTTCATTAAAATTTTTCCGGTACGATATACTCTTATTATCTTATCCCTATATAATATTTCGTATACTGCATTGGCAAAGTTTTTCACAATCTTTCCTTTTTCTAAAATTTTATTTATAGCATCATCCTTTAACTCATATTTCAGTATCACAATAATATCTTTCTCTTCCCCACATGCTTCCTCAACACGTGAAACGTATTTTTTAAAATTTTCATCCAACATCTTCTATCATCTTTAAAACATCTACAAATTTTTCAACCTCTTCTTTAGTATTGTATATGTAGAAGCTTGCTCTAACTGAGCCTTTTATGCTCAGTCTTTGATGTAATGGTTCTGCACAATGGTATCCGCTTCTCACCATTATACCGAAATTGTCCAAAAGTAGTGCAACATCATTATAATCCATATTCTTAATATTAAATGATATTATCCCACATTTTATTGACGTATCAGATGGACCATACAAACTTATTTTCTCATCTTTCTGCAAAAGTTTTAAAGTATATTGTGTTAGTTGACGCTCATGCTCTTGAACGTTTTCCATTCCAAGCCTTTTAAGGTATCTTATAGCCTCAGTTAACCCGATTGCACTACATACGTTTGGGGTTCCAGCTTCAAACTTCCATGGTAGATGATGCCATTCTATCATACACCCTTTGGCTTTATCATATTTTACTGACCGTATCATGTCACCTCCTCCAATAAATGGCTCCATTTTTTCTAGCAATTCCTTTTTAGCGTATAATACGCCTATGCCTGTTGGAGCAAGCATCTTGTGCCCAGAAAATGCTAGAAAATCTATATCCAGCCTCTTTACGTCAACAGGCATATGTGGTACCGATTGTGCTCCATCAACAACTATTATTGCATTATTGTCGTGTGCGAGTTTTGAAATTTTAGATATATTGTTTATTGCTCCAGTAACATTTGATGCGTGTGTGACTGTTATTAGCTTTGTTTTTCTGGTGACTAGATTTTCTAAACTTTCGTAGTCGAGTGTCCCGTCTTCTTTTACATTAACATATTTGACCTTGAACCTCTTTATCTTTGAAAGTATTTCCCATGGAACAATATTACTATGATGCTCCATAAGTGTTGTTAAAACTTCATCGCCTTCTCCAAGTTTATGTAGTCCCCAAGAGTATGCTACTAAGTTTATTGCTTCTGTAGTGTTTTTTGTAAAAACTATTTCTTCCATACTATTTGCGTTAATGAATTTTGCAACCTCATTATGGGCTTCCTCATAAAGTTCTGAGGCCTCCTGTGAAAGTGTATGCAGGCCCCTGTGAACGTTGGCATTATGTTTTTTGTAAAAATCCTTTACTGCATCGATAACCTGTAAAGGTTTCTGTGATGTTGCAGCATTATCAAAATAAATGATTTCGTGGCCGTTCACTTTCCTTTCGAAGATTGGAAAGTCTTTTCTAATAGTGTATGGGTCAAACATTATTCTTCACTTTCAAATATGCCTAATCTTTTTGAAAGCATTTCCGCAAGCTTTTCTTCCTCTAGTGCCTGCTTTTCTTCAAATGTCTGCTCTTCAGGCAACCATTCTGGCTTTTTTTCCTTAATTCGATAATATTGTCTTATAGCCCTTCTTAATGCACCTACAGCCAATATACCACAATGGAACTTTACAGTAGGTAAGCCACCCACTTCGTTTGCAACAGTCTTCCATGATGTCTGCCACGCCTCCTCTAACCTTTTCCCCTTGACCATTTCAGTTAGTATGCTTGATGTTGCGATGTTTGCAGCACAACCGTAGCTTTCAAAAGAAGCCTTTTCAATAACCTCTTTCTCATCATCGATTTTTAGATAAAATGTTATCATATCTCCACATGACGGATTACCTGCTACAGCGGAAACTGTCGCATCATCCATTCTTCCAAGATTTTTAGGATTCCTAAACAGTTCAAGAATTTTTGGATTATATGGTAGTGGTGACCTTGACATTTTATTCACCCATCGAACCATAAATTTTTCTAAGCCTGTTTACAGCTTCAGGCAGAACTTTTAAAACATATTCTATATCGTCCATACTATGGTATCTTGTAACCTTCATCAATATGCTCCCATGGGCTTCCTCAAATCTTCTACCTATAGCTGTTAAAACATGGCTTGGCTGTAAAACTCTACGTGTACATGCACTGCCGCTTGAGACATAAACGCCTTTAAGGCTTAACTCGATGGTAAGGGACTCGCCTTCACATTTTAGAAAGCTTATGTTTATGTTATCTGGGCTCCTTTTATCTCCTGCAGGCCCATTCAGTAAAGTCTCATCAATATTATTTATAATTCCATCGATAAGCCTGTCCCTCAATTTCTTCATATGATTTATATTATTTTCAAAGTTTTTGAACGCGAGCTCTGAAGCTTTCGCGAACCCAACTATTGCAGGAGTATTTTCTACTCCTGGCCAAAGTTTTTGTGTTCCAATCTGTCCCTCTAATATTCTCTCAATCTTTAAACCTTCTTTAACGTAAAGTGCTCCAATTCCTCTTGGACCCAAAATTTTGTAGCTGCTTATCGTAGCTAATTCTACAGGAACCTTCTTTACATCGAATGGTATTCGTCCGTAAGCGTCTGAGAGATCGACATGAAATATTGTGTTAGTATTTATGTCCTTAACTGTTTTAAAAACTTCTTTTATAGGCTGCACTGTTCCAATCTCATTGTTTACCAGAGAAAAGCTTGCAAACACCGTGTTCTTGTCCACCTTCTCCTTTAACCTCTCAATTTTTATAAAGCCGTCTCTGTCTACAGGAACCTTCTCAACCTTGAACCCATAGTTTTCAAGCATCTTGCAAACATTTACCACATTTAATGGCTCAATTTCAGAGACAACAATCTTTTTACCATCATTTCTTCTACTTAGGCATACACCCAGTATGGCTAAATTGTTGGCTTCAGTTTCTCCGGGAGTAAAATTTATTTCTTCAGGACTTTCTACACCAACATGTTCACCAACCTTTTTCGCTGACAAGATTATTGTTTCATAGGCTTCCCATCCAAGCTTATGTGTTAATGTTGGATTACCGTAGGCTCGCTTATTAAAATAGGGTAACATTTCATTCACAATTTCTTCTGGGACAGGAGACGAATTTTCAATATCTAAGTAAACTTCCTTTTCAATATTTGCATGTGCTCTTATGAGCTCTCTTACACTTTCAACCAAATCTTACATCACCTTAAAAATTTATAGTCAAGCATAGAATGATATGGAATATAATGGAAATTGGATGTTGTACTCATATTTTTTATCATGTAAGCTTGCTATTACACTGTTATAAAAGCTTTTTGAAAAACGGTAATAAAATAGCTTAAATGTAACCTAATATTCTTCCAATCCAGTACACTGATATTGACGCAGTGAAGCCTATGAGTAAAGAAACTATCACAGAAAATACGGTTAACTTAAAACTTCTTGTTTCACTAAATATTGTGACAAATGCGGCTAAACAGGGTGAATAGAACATTACAAGCACTAGTAAGGCATAGGATTGTAATGGCGTTAGAGTAAGGGATGCTACAGCCTCTATTGGACTAATCTTTCCTGTAGCGATAACGATTGAAGTTATAAAAATTTCTTTTGCAATCCAACCAAATATTAGTGCAAAGGGTATGATCCAGTTATCGATGTCTATAATTGAAAGTGCTGGAGTAACCGTTTTTGCGATAAGTGCTCCATAACTTTCTTCAACATTTTGGGTGGTTGATGGACCAAAGTATAATAGTGCCCACAATATTATACTGAATAAGAAGATTATTGTGCCCGCCTTTATGATAAAAGATTTACTTCTTTCCCAAGAAATCCATCTAATTACTCTAAAGCTTGGAAGGTGGTAGGATGGTAATTCAATAATTAATTCAGGCACCTCTTTCTGTTTAAAGACCCTTTTTGTAATAACCTTATTAAATATGAGAAAGAGTGTGACAGAAATTATGTAAATTGATGCGATTACAAATGTTTGCATGATTGCGCCGGTAAAAAGTGCGGAAACCATAATAAGTAGTACAAATAGTCTCGCTTGGCAGATAATAAGTGGCATTAAAACTATTGCAGATAACCTCTCTTCATCTGTTTCTAATATTCTTGTGCCCATTATTCCGGGAACGTTACATCCTAGACTTAGGGTTAGAGGAAATATAGTCTTGCCTGTTAATCCAACTTTCTTTAGAAGCCTATCGAATGATACTGCAATCCTTGACATTAGTCCACTATCTTCAAGAATAGCCATCAATACGTTTACAATAAATATTAGGGGAAGGAATGTGAGAACACTACCTACACCGGGTATAATTCCCTCTACAACTAGATCAACAAGCCAATCTTGAACATTATAGCTTACAGCAACACTCCTAAAATATTCTGCAATAACCGAAAATATTTTTGAAATTATAGATGAAAGCGAATTTTCTTCAATATATTCTGCTATTACCTCATATCCCAAGCTTCTAAAAGCATAGTTTAGAGGAAAGCCTGTGTTTATAATAAACGCAAAAGACATCATAGATAATAAGATTAGTGAAGACAGTATCGGTCCAGAGAAGGGATTTAATAAAATACTGTCCAACTTTTCTATAAACCTTTTTTCAGAGACTCTAACCTTTTCTATCACCCTGCTAAGAAGATCGTTTACAAATTTGTAACGATACAATATTATTATTTCAACAGGATCCTTTTTATACACTTTCTTTATTTCCTCAATTATGTCTTCAATTGCTTTAGCCGCTCTACTATCTTTTTCCTCAACTTCTTTCATGAAGTAAAGGTCCCCTTCTAAGATTCTTAATGCAACCCACCTTCTAGGATACTTTTCAAAGAGGTTGTGTTCAATTAAGATATTCTCTATTCTATTGACATAATGTTCGAGTGGCCCATACTCTATCCTAAATTCTTCTTCTCTCCCAAGTCTACCTTCAGCTACATCAACAATTCTATCCAAAAGTTCGCCTAGACCTGTTTTCTTTAAAGCACTAATTGCTATAACTGGAACACCGAGCTCATTTTCCAGACGCTCAGTATTAATGTGGAGACCTTTAGATTGTGCTAAATCATACTTGTTTATTGCAACAATAACTTTACCCATTAATTCGAGAACTTGCAGAAGAAAATAAAAAGACCTTTCTAGCGCCTCAGCATCAAGCAAAACAACAATAGCGTGAGGTCTTTCATCAACAATAAACTCTCTACTCACGAACTCTTCCAAAGTTAACGCTGAAAGACTATATATTCCAGGAAGGTCAATAACATGAAAAATTTTACCATGATGCACAAATTCACCCTCCATTCTTTCAACAGTTTTTCCAGGCCAGTTTCCAACATATCCCGTCTTCCCTGTTAAAGTATTGAATAAGGTTGTTTTACCAGCATTTGGTTGCGCTGCTAAAGCTATGAGGAAATCATATTTTCTCCCCTGACTTCTATGCTTTTCCCTATCACTGTTATCGGTTACCATATTCAGCCTCCTACTTTCCCAGTTTACTCAATTTTCTTAACAAAAATGTGATGCGCCATCCCCCTTCCGATGGCAATAGTGATTCCCCTAACCCTGACTATGATCGGCCCCAAATTATTCCGTACAACCTCTACTTCAGTACCTGGAACCATCCCCATCTCCATTAACCTACGTGTTAAACCTACCCCTGCTGAAAGCTCTTCCACAACACATTTCGAATTCTCTGGCATAGTCGATAGTGGAACAACATCGTCAGACATTTTTCATTCACCTAGAACATAAAATTTTATTTTACCCAAATTGCAGGCATTGACATAAGGGCAACTCTTACACAAGTTTATGTTACATTCTTTTAAAACTGGCTTAATCAACTCCTTCTCTTCAAGATAATTAAATATTTGTTTAAGCTCATTATAGTTTAATTTAAATTTATTCATAATAATTTTTTTATCAATGTAACCAGCTGACTTTATAAACCTAAATATTTCTAAAGCTATATCATCCTTACATTCATTTTTTACTTCTAGTCTTTTCTTGGGCATCGTTCTCCAAATGAGAGAATACACATACATATTTATAGGTTATCCTAACTTTTCTCAATATTAAATCAAAAAATTTTTATTCACCCAAATATTCAAACCATTCTTCTATTAAACCAGAATCTTCCATACGATCCTTAAGAAAATTCAGAAACTTTATCAAATTTCTGACAGTAATCTCATTAAGACTATGTTCAAGCACATGAGCATCATTCTCAGCTATTTTTGAAGGAACTTGGAGCAGGTTTAGAAAATTGATAAAAACCTTCCTTCTTTCCTCAACATTTTTGGCAATATGAAGACCTTTCTCTGTTAACTTAATACGTCCATACTTGTTATGTTCTATAAGGCCTAAACTTTTTATTCTATCAAGCATTTCACTCACACTCGGTGCCGCAATTCCAAGCGAACGTGCTATATCCTTGTTTCTTACAACACCCTTATCTCTTGAAATTTGCAGTATAGTAACCAGATAATCTTCAACAGCTCTAGTAAATTCCTCTACCATATTATCACAAAATTTTTTGATAAACAAAGGATTATATACTTTATTCTTTTATATGCTAATTAAAAAAATTTGAGGGAAAGTTAGAATAGTACTATTCACTTTTCCCTTCAAGCAAATCCTTTTTCATAATGGACATTTCGTTCATTATTTTGTTGGACGCATATATTGGGCTATGTGCTCTTACAGCTAAAGCTATAGCGTCACTTGACCTACATTCGAAATCCTTGACTTCACCTTTAAAGTCCAATGATATTTTTGCACAGTACCTGTTTTCAATTAGATCATATATTTTTGCACCTAAAATTTTAACATCAAGCTCCTTAAACACTTCCATCATAAGGTCATGTGTCATGGGCACTTGTAAATTTCCTTCTAATCCGACTTTTATGGAAAAAGCCTGTTGCTCGTCAATGAAGATCGGCAAAACTCTTTCTTCCTTATCGATTAAGAAGACGACTGGCGCGTTTCCAGCATCTGTGCTCACTATAGCTACATCAAACACTTTTGCTTCTACTAAATCTTCCAAAAACCTCACCAGACAACTTACTTTTTATAGCATATAAACATTTTCTAAACATCTTAAAGAAAAAACCTTTTACAGGATATACCTTCTATTCTAAAAGATCAAAAAATTGGTTGGCTATTGCATGCGTAAAAAATTTAAACCTGTGTTTTCTAGTTTAAAATATGACAAAACTCTTGTACATGGACGACTCTTACCTAAAAGAGTTTGAGGCTGAAGTTTTAGAAGTATTAGGTGAAGAGGTTGTATTAGATCAAACCGCATTCTATCCAAGAGGCGGTGGCTTGCCAGAGGATAGGGGAACAATTTTTAAAGGACAAGAAAGGTATTTAGTTGACAATGTAAGGAAAGAGGGTGATAAAGTTTTCCATCATATTACTACCGTAGGCTTATTTTTAGGTGATAAAGTGAAAGGAGTTATCGACTGGGAGAAAAGGTATACTGTAATGAGAATGCACACCGCATTACATGCCTTAGCTTCTGTATTTAATAGGGAGACTGGTGCATTAATTACAGGAAATCAGGTTGGAATAGATGTTTCTAGATTAGATGTTAATATCGAAAAATTTGATAGAAAATTGATTGAAGAAGTCTTTTTGAAAACAAATGAGGAACTTTCAAAAAACAGGAACGTGAAAATCTATTATCTATCAAGAGAAGAAGCATTTAAGATTCCAGGTATAGTTAAGCTTGCTGAAGCAATGCCGCCAAATATAGAGAAATTGAGGATAGTGGAGATAGAAGGGTTAGATATTCAAGCTGATGGAGGCCCTCATGTCATAAACACGAGTGAAGTTGGATCCCTTAAGCTTGTTAGAGTTGAGAACAAGGGTAAAAATAATAGGAGAGTCTACTTTTCATTAGAACCAAGCAAAATAAAAGGATAGAAGATTCAAATGAGCCCAATATTTGTTGTTCAAGAACATTGGGCGACACATCATCACTTTGATTTTAGGCTGGAAATGGATGGAGTCCTAAAGTCTTGGGCTATACCTAAAGATATACCACTTGAACGTGGCGTCAGAAGGCTTGCAATAAATGTTGAAGACCACAGTCTAGAGTATGCCGATTTTGAAGGCAAAATTCCAGAAGGAGAATATGGTGCTGGAGAGGTTCTGATATGGGATAAAGGAAAATATGAACTGGTTGAGAGATCTGAAAACAAGATAAAATTTAGGCTGTATGGAGAAAAATTAAAAGGCACATATCAACTGATAAGGTTTAAAGAAGGAAATCAGTGGCTTTTGATGAAAGTAGAGTAAAAAGTATTTTTCCAAAACCTACCATTTTTATATGCTTATCACTTCTTCAATAAGTTTAATCAATTTTTACTAGATTTTCTCCTTTCATACTCTAATCTTTGTTGATAATATTTCTCTAAACCTTCTACGCTCATATTCTTATATTCGTCAACCAACAATTCTCTATACCTATCATTTTCTATAAAATATTTTATTGCATAACTACATTGTGGTACAATCTTCAATCCTTCCTTTAAAGCATACTCAATTGCTGCATCAGTCATTAATTTAGCAATACCACGTCCCCTAAAAGCTGGCGGCGTATAAGTTTCTATCAAATACATTATTCCATTTTCAACCTTATATCTCAAGTATGCCTTAGACTTATTCGGTAACCTTACATAAAAAACTGTTTTTGTACGTTCAACCTTAAGCTCATTATCATCCATAACAAAAACTTATTCTAATACAATTATTAAGTATTGTGTCCACCAAATAAAGTTCTGAGTGCGCATACACATAATTTATGTTAATTATTAATCTTTTTCAAGTGCTTTATATGCTGCTTCTACTCCATTTCCTATCCTTTCTATCATGCCTAATTCTTTTAGTGTTATTTCTAGTGCTTGTATAAGCTGTACTAAGTATTGTGGGTTCGCTGTTGTTCCCATGTGCCCTATTCTCAAAGATCTACCCTTCAACTTTCCTAGCCCGCCACTTATTATCATGTTGTGTTCTTCTAGAAGTTTTGAGACGATTTTTTTGTCTAAGCCTTCCTGGACTGAGAATGCCGTTACTGTTGGACTAGCATATTCTTCTTTTGGTATCGGGTTTAGGTTCATGGCCCTTAGTGCTGCACGACATGCTCTAGCAACTTTAATGTGTCTTCTATACCTGTTCTCTAATCCTTCTTGAAAAGCTTTGCTTGCAACATAATAGAACGCTCTTACAACAGAAGTTGGCATTGAAGTTGGATGAGGATGATTTTCAAAAAATTTTGACATCTCCATGTAAACGGGTAAGTTAAAGTAGTAGCTTTTAACCGGACTCTCACGTTTTTGCACATAATCTAGAAATTTTTCACTTATCGCAACAGGACAAACTCCGTTAATACCTGAGAGACATTTGCTTGCATAGCCTACAGCATAATCTACACACCATCCATCGAAGTCAAAATCTACACCACCAAAAGATGAGATCGCATCAACACATAATAGTTTATCATATTTTTTTACAACCTTTGCAACAGATGGCACATCATTTAGAACTCCTGTTGAAGTTTCATTTTGGACCATAAAAACAGCCTTAACATTAGGATTTTCATCAAGTACTTTCTTCAATTCTCCTAAATCTATTGGCGAACCCCAATCGCTACATACTTCAATTACATTTGCGCGATGCAGTTTTAAAATCTTTCCAATAAGTTCACCGAACAGACCATTACAAAGATTAACAACACAGGTTCCTTCTTCTACTACATTAAATACTGCCATTTCAACGGCAACAATGCCAGGAATAGGAAGAAGTGTAACAAAACCATCAGTCTTAAAAATCTTTTTTGCGACATCACAAGCCTTTTCATATAGTTCAACCCATTCCTTACCATAGTGTGGTATAACAGGTTTAGAAAGTTCTAAAAGTACATCATATTCGACTTCAGAGGGTCCAGGTATAAATAAAATTCTTTTCATACAACTTATAGTTTATCTTAATTAATATTTATATTTTTAGAATTTATCTATAAATGTCTCTTTCTGATAATGTTTATATAGTAAATTTTTTCAGTATATATTTGAGCGATATGGCTCGTGTACTAGGGTTTTTGGGAAGTGCAAGAAAAGATGGGTATACTGTAAAGGTTTTAAATGAAGCTTTAGAGGGGGCGAAATCGGTTCCTAATGTAGAAGTTGAGCTAGTATACCTCTTAGATTATAGTTTTGGACCTTGTACCTCATGTTATGAATGTATAAGGATGCCTGAACATAGATGCATTCAACAGGATGACATGGGCTTTAAAGGAGAAGGAAAGTTGTGGAAAAAGGTTGAAAAAGCCAACGGTTTTATCTTTGCTGCACCAGTTCACTTTTGGAGTGCTGATGCCTTAACACACACATTTATAGAAAGACTTTATCCCTTCCTTTGGAGTGGAGAATTAAAGGGTATACCTGCGGCAACTATAACGGTAGCCAGCAATCAAGGTTTCCAGATAGTCGCAAATACAATGCTATGTGAATGGGCATTTACTATGGTCATGAAATACGTGGGCGGATTACCCGTGCATGTAGCATATTTGGATGAAGCCTTACCCAGAGCAAGATATTTGGGGATGAAGCTTGGTGAGGCAGCATTAAAGGATGAAAAAGAGGGGAGAAAGGCTCCAACAGATGAAGAAATATGGCTTTATTATCAGGACAAACCATGGAGCGTTTTCCCGAATTATATTGAGAATTTAACTATGGGTACACGTGATCCAAAACTATCCATAATAAAAAGAGCTTTAGCTTTAGGCACGTTTAAAAGAAAGGAGGCAATAGAGTTACTAAAGAAGGCGGATGAAGAGTTTGACAACTACGCCCATTATTATAGTCTCAACGATTACGAAAATGCACTTAAAAGTTTAGTTAAGGCAAGCGCCTTTTGGACGCATGCAACTTGGAAAGAATTTCTTGAAGAACAGCTTATAAAAGCACCCCCTCCAAAGGCATATCGCCCTCTAGAAGGAACTAGCACTTGATAACCTTAAAACCCCCCTCATTTTTTAAGCTTTATAAATATGTGTACTCTTATATAAAAGTATGAAAATTGTAAGGGATGTATATTTGGTAGGAAGTGGGCAAATCCGTCTTTCAAATCCTATGGATTGTCACATCTATTTGATAGATGGTGGAAATGAGCTTGCGTTAGTTGATGCTGGAGTTGGATTGGATACTGGGCTAATAATTGAAAATATACGTAATGAGGGTTTTGATGAAAAGAATGTTCGCTATCTTTTGCTTACTCATACTCATGCTGATCATGCCGGTGGATGTAAAAAGCTTAAGAGGGCAATAGGTTGTAAAATTATTACATCGGATATCGAGGGTAAAATGCTTGAAAGTGGAAGTGAAGAGGATCTTGGACTAGATGTGGCTAAAAGAAGTAATATATATCCTAAAGACTACATATTTGAACATTGTAATGTCGATCAAACGGTTAAAGATCATGACATAATTATGGTTGGGAAGTATAGTATAAGAGCAATCATAGTCCCAGGCCACAGTAAAGGATCAGTATGCTATCTTTTAGACCAAAATGGTTACAGAATACTATTTTCCTCTGATGTAGTTTTCTTTGGAGGAACAATCGGATTAGGAAATTGGCCTGGTTCAAGCTTAGAAGAATATAGAAAAAATATAGGAAAACTTAGTAACCTCTCTATTGACGCTCTACTTCCAGGCCACTTTATTTGGACATTAAAAGATGGACAAGCGCATTTAAATAAAGCTGTAGAAAACCTTAAGCTAGCTTGGGTTCCACCAGCTTGGCAACATCAACATCCTCACTTCTAAAAAAAGAAGTGGGGGGTTAACTACTTCTTCCTAATCGTTAGAGCGACTATTCCACCAATAAGTGCAAGTATAGCTGGAAAAGACCATGAGGCCATTAAACTTCCTGTAGCATCATAAAGGTAGCCCATTACCAAAGGCACAATAACAGAGCCTAATGAGGATGTAAATGAGAGGAAACCGAAGGCGAACCCTATTAAAGATGGGGAAACAGCTTCAGCTCCAGCTGCGAATGTTGCAGCATTAGAAACCCAATTAAAGATACCAACAAGAACTATTGCAAACATTGTTAAGTATAAGATATTTGAAGAGCCAATCAGATAGTATGCGAGTGCACAAATTATAGTAGGCAACCATATCATTATCTTCCTTCCAAATTTTGGTTTCAGCTTATCAGAAATCCATCCACCAGCCACATGGAAAGGTACAGCGGTAATTGAGGCAATTCCTGCTAAAGCTGCGGCTTCAGCCTCGCTCATTTTCAAATTACTTATCATTGTTGTGGGAGCCCATGTCGCATAACCAGTGAATATTCCAACAATTGCAAACCAAGCGATACCAACCTTCCATAGGTCTACACTCTTAATAGCTTCCCCTAATGAAGGTGGATCAACAGCCTTCTCCTTTATTATACCAGGGTTTGTAGTAACAGGTGCCTCCCTGCGGATAGCAAAAACAATGAGTGCCCAAATCAGTGAGAAAATTCCAATACCTAGAGCCGTCGCTCTCCAGCCTAAAGAAGAAAGTATATAACCCATTGCAAAAATGCCTATGATTCCAGATCCACTATATCCTGAAATTAAAAAACCTAAAGCTGTACCTAACTCTTCAGGCGGAAACCATTTTGTAGTCCAAGCCTGAGGGGGAGAAACACATAAAGCAACACCTATACCGATCAATAATCTAGCCACCGCTAGAGTCCAGAAATCGTATGTCGCATTAAATGCGATCAAACCAATGCCCAATATTAAGGTGCCCAAAGCACCCAATATTCTTCCACCATAACGATCTATAAGGATTCCAATCGGAATAGCGAGAATAACACCTGGAACCCACGCCATTGTCATTAATGTTCCAGCTTGCCATCCAGCTAAATTGAATTCGGGAATAAGTAAAGGTATCATGGCACCAATACTAAAGATTGCAGTACCCTGCAGAAGCCATATAACCCAAGATAACCCCAGCACAACCCATCTGAACCCAACCTTTTTCTCTTTTGACAACTTTTATCCACTCAAAAAAGTGATTTGATAAGAGTATTATATAAACTTTTAATAAGGTATGATGGCGTATGGATGTGCCCAAACCTTTCATACATTTTGGCTCCTATGAAGAGTTCCGCAAATGGCTTGTAGAAGAGTTTTAATAAAAAATTGTCTAATATCCTTTTGCAGGTTTAATTTTAAGAAAGAAGGAATAGAATAGGATTTTTCAGCCCATTATTGATCACCTTTGCTTCGTATTAAAAGGCTAGGCATGTGGGGAAAATGCATTCTATTGATGCTTAAGTGTAAATAATATTTTTATATGTCTACCAAATTATTATCGTTAATGCCCTTGTACTGGATTCTTGATGTTTCTGGGGAAGAGGAGTCCAATGAGATTGAAATGTGGGCTGTTTCTGAGGATGGAGCGCGTGTTATTATTAATGATAGTTTTTGTGCTGAATTTTATGTGCAGTCAAGTAATGTGGAGGAGGATGTGAAGAGTATTAGGGTTATAGGTGGTGTTAAGGGTGTTGAAGTTGTTAATAAGAGTTTTAAGGGTAGGTTTCTTAGTCTGCTGAAAGTTTCTATAGGTAATCGTAGGTTGAATGATGTTGTAGAAGAGGTTAAGAGAAGATGTAAGTATTTAGTGGATGTTTTTGAGGATGATATAAGGTTTTCTAATCAATATATTTTCAGAAGAGGTGTTATACCATCATCGTGGATGAACCTTGATGTTATTGACTATGGCCACTCTAATGGTTATCGTATTTTTAGGTTGGATAAGATAGTTTCAGCAGACTTTGAGAGGCCGCATTTTCCACAACTTAAAATTTTAGCTTTTGATGCCATTTTCTTTTCTCCGAAGGGTTCTCCTGATCCAGAGCATGGTTCTATAGTGGCTATTTCTGTGATAACTTCTGATAATGTTTCAAAGGTTTTTGTTGGAGAAGAAAAGCTGTTAATAGATGATTTCTTGGATTTTATTAAAGATTTTGATCCTGACATAATTGTAGGATTTAATAGTAATAGGAAAATTATTCCTTTCCTTGTCGAAAGGTCTAAGAGGATTGGATTGGAGTTTAGCGTAGGAAGGTTGGATTCTGTGCCTAGAGGTAGTGTTTATGGGCATCAGTCCATTAGGGGTAGGCTAAATATTGACTTATATGATCTGGTCGAGGAAACTCCTGAAGTGAAATTGGAGACTTTAGAAGAGTTTACCCAATTTTTAAATTTGCCAATAGAATACGATACTATAGACGAGTATGAGTTGGCTGAAGTTTGGTCTAGGGATCGTGGTCGTGTTTTAAAGTATTTGGGTCAGAGGGTTAAAGGTATTTTTGAAATATATAAGCTTGTTGACGAATACATATTTTCTCTCTCACAGCTAACTTGTATGCCTGCAGACTATGTTCTTACTGCGTCAACAGGCTTTAGGGTTGAAAGTTATCTTTCTAAACTGGCTGTAGAAAAAAATGAGGTGATTCCATCAAGGAAGGAGGTTGTTCACATATCATATGCTGGTGGCATGGTTAGGTCTCCGTCTCCAGGATTGCATAAGGATATTGTTGTACTCGATTTTAGGTCAATGTATCCGTCTCTTATGATAAAATATAACATTTCTTTTGACACAATAGACCCTAATGGGCCGATAACTGTGCCTAATTCGACAATAAGGTTCAGCGATAAAGAGGGTTTCCTACCCTATGCGCTGAAGAAACTTGTTGAAGAAAGGAGAAGGATAAGGGAGAGGGCGGATTCGCTTCCAAGAGATTCTTCAGAAAAAATCATATTGGATGCTAGACAGAGGGCTATAAAGGTTATCTCAAATGCAATATACGGTTACACAGGCTGGGCTGGTGCAAGATGGTATGCTAGAGAAATAGCTGAGGTTACAGCCACCTTGGGTAGGGAAACAATTTTGAATACTATAAGAAAAGCTGAAGAACTTAAGCTAAAAATTGTGTATGGCGATACTGATTCACTTTTTATAAAAAATGATAAGAAAATAGGTGAGCTAATAAATTGGATAGAAGGAACGCTTGGGTTAGAGGTTAAGGTTGATAAAATTTACAGGACAGTACTATTTACTGAGGCTAAAAAGAAGTATGCGGGCTTAAGAGATGATGGTGGTGTAGAAATTGTCGGCCTCGAAGCTATACGTGGGGACTGGAGTGAGGTAGCAAAGGCTGCTCAGAAGGAGGTTATAGACGCTATATTAAAGGTTGGTGTCGAGGAAGGGGTTAAGGTTGCAAGAAGGCACATAGATGATCTAATGAATCAAAGAGTTCCGTTAAAACAGCTAGTGATATGGAAGCAGATTACAAAATCTATAGAAGATTATGAGGCTACAGCACCACATGTTGAGGTTGCGAGAAAGCTTATTGAGGAGGGGTGGAGGATACAGCCTGGAGATAAGGTTGGATATGTTGTAGTGAAGGGAACTGGAAGGCTCTATACTAGAGTGAAACCATACTTTAAAGCAAACTTGAATGAGATAGACTGGAACTATTATATTGAAAAACAAGTTTTACCCGTCTGTATGAGGATTTTGGAGGTCTTTGGAGTAAAAGAGTCAGATTTGAAGCCGACTGTGGGCTTAACAGCCTTCTTTCAATAAACTTTAATCCAGCACAAGACTCTTACGTTTAACTCTTCTAACACCATTAACCCAACCTTCGACAAACTTATCTAAACCTGAAATAAATTCTTCAAAACGTTCCTTCGGCACTATACAGCTTGCAGCAAATTCGTGGCCGTCAGAGAACCCTCCAACATCTTCGGCAACAGCTAATATGTCGATAGCGGAAGGCATCCTACCCTCCTCAACAGCCTTCTTCAACCTTTCAGGAACCCTAACAGACACCTTAACAAGCCTTTCACCAAGTCTTCCAAATCCTGGAATATTATCGAGCAAATCCATGTAGCCCAAAATATACTTGTCTAATTTAATGAGCCTTTTCTGGTAGCTTATGTAGGAGCAGAAGCTTCCAAGAACCTTACTTCCCATACCACTAAAAATGTTTTTGGAATCAAAATACTGGATATATTTGGTTTCCTCTAAACCATTTCTATATAATATTGCTAGAAGCCTCTTATTTGCTTCTTTCCTTTCTCTCTCAAGCGTATCCAAAAACTTTTTGCTATCTTCAGAGAAGCCTTCTAATGCAACCTTTATGCCAACACCCGGTCCACCCCTATAATATCCAACCGAACCCATAACTTGTAAAGCAGAAAAAAGCTCGTCCACAGACAACCCAAACCTAACAATCTCAAGACGCTTATTCTTTTTTAAAATATTATTTTTTAAAGCATCTTCTAAAACCTTAGCATTTAAGCCCACAATATCTCCAGGAATCTCTCTTGAGCCGACTATTGCAAGATATGAGAGGTCAAAGTTATTTTCATCTAATATTATGGAAAAAAGGTATGATATGGTTGAGCCGGAAAAATCAGTTTCTCCTTTAAACCCAAAATATTCAAGATTTAAATCAAAAACTGAAGGTGTAGAAGTTGGTACAGGATCGTGATGGTCTAAGATTATTGTAGGACTTCCTTTAACATTTTTTAAAGAGATAAGGTCAGCGTGTGGTGAACCTAAGTCAGCATAAATAACAGGCACACCTTCCTCGTGAACCGATTCAACAATCTTTGGAAACAACTTTTCTAAACATATGAGTTTAATATCAAATCTATTTTCTAAAGCCCTTTTAAGAATCGCTGCAGAAGCAAGTCCATCAGCATCATCGTGATGGACAATAAGAACTTTCTTATAATTTGATAAGAGTCTAATGGATTCTAAAGCTTTATCCCTAAAACTATTAGGATACATTTACATAATATAATATTATCAAATAAATAAAGATTTAAATTATGTTATTTGCATGCGATTACTATTAAAAAAGTTTATAAGCCAACCTTCTAGTAGAACACCAAATATCAGCCTCGTGAACAAAAATGGCGTTCGATAGCATTCTGCAAATGCTTACAGAACTTATTAAAGTGTATGGCTACATAGGAATACTTATCGTTTCTCTAATATCAAATTCAATCCCATACGTAAGCCTACCCTATCTCGCATTACTAGTTTTTATGGCGCCATTTATTGGTTCACCCATTATCGCTGTAATCGCTTCAGCGTTCGGTGCCACAATGGGTAAAGTTATAATATTATTTTTAGGTAGAGGTTTCCGAATAATATTATCTGAAAAGACAAAAGAAAATCTTGAACAATTTAATAACCTTTTTAAAAAGTGGAGTTTTATCGCAGTATTCTTGTTTGCAGCATTACCCTTACCTGACGACGTACTCTACATTCCATTGGGGGTTAGTGGATACAAACTTCTACCATACTTTATATCAGTTTTTGCTGGAAAGATAATAGTTACAGCACTTGCAATATTGTTTGGAAAAGCCTTTATTGAAATCGCATGCAACTATAATATTCCTCTTGAAGTAAGCTTTGCCTCACTAATTATAGTAACAATAATTATCACATATATAGCGGTCAAAGTAGACTGGAA
>CALHLD010000047.1 GCA_938034445.1 uncultured archaeon
GCTGTAGGTGAACTTAGAAACAAATTTAGAGGTAGAGGTCTTGAAATTTCTCCAAGAAATGATGCAGAGATTGTGAAAGCGAAGGAGATTATAGAAATCTATAGGCGCTTCTATGCTCTTGGTGATAAAGCTAACGTTGACCCTGAAGATGTTAGAAGAATTAATCCTGTAACCTGTGTAGCAGTGTTCCAAGTTTTTCAGCAGTATGCTAATGATTATACTAGGTTTATGAAGCTTGTTGAACCCGTTTATAAGGGGATAGTGGAATCTGGTGTAAGGTTTAGGCTCGGCAAAGGCCACTCTATTATAACAACCTCACCACACGAGTCTATTGCAATTTTCGACTTTATTAGCTTAAAGGGAAGAGATTTGGACAAATTTCTGGTAATAAACAATGACACAATTAACATAATAGACCCTACAGCTGGTATTGACGATAGGAGGCAGGTTATAGGTGCAATATGTAATGCCTTAAACGACCTATTTGTCTTAGGTGTTTGTGACGAAATTCAAATTGCACCATTAATAGGGTTTTCCGAAGGAGATGTAAGAAAAAATATATTAGAGTATGCTAAAGAGTTTATAAAAGAAAACAATTTTAGAATGCTTGAGGTTCCACAGTACAATAGTAGTAGACTGTTCTTGGGTGCAACTGTTTTAGGTACATTAGAAAAGCAGCCTCCAGCAAGAGGAGAGTTCGTAGAACCTGGAATGAAAGTTATCGTCACACGGCCTTTTGGAGAGCTTTCCCCGATTACAGTCTATGTATCAAGCATTATAAACGATGAGATAAGTTCTGAGGTTGAACGTTTTGGAATATCTTTAGATGAACTGGAAAAAGAAAAGGATAGAGCTGTTAGACTGATCTCGTCACCTAATCTTAAGGCTGCAAAAGTTATTAACAAGTATTTGCCTAAAATTGGAGAAAGGTTTAAAAAAGAACATATTCCCCTCGCATCCGATATTAGTGGGCCTGGAATATACATTTTCGCTGAAATGGCAGAAAAGGCGAACGCTAGCATCGAAATTGATGAAATCCCTCTTCTTTTTCCTGAAATTAGTGAATATGCTACCAGAACCTTTCTTATGACAAACTCTACAGCAGGAACAAATGGAGCATTCTGTCTCATAACACCTGAGAATATATGTGAGGAAGTTATTGATGATTTGAAGAAGGTGGGCTACAGTCCCCAAATAATTGGAGAGGTTAAAAGTAAAGGAGAAGCTAAAGTAAGAATGCCGAGGAAACTACTAAAGTATGTTAGAAGTATTAACCATCCAATTTTGGAAGTGAATGATTAAATGGCAACTTTTCCAGAATTCTTAAAAAGTTTCGTCCACACAACTTTTAGAAGAGCCTGGCCAGAACATTTGGCTGGTCTCCTACTAGGTATAGTGAATGTTATGTTCTATGCTTGGGCTTTAAAACCTTACACAATTTTCTCAGGATATCAAAATTGGGGACAGCATATATATAGCTACATAAACTTAGGTAGTGTTAGCGGAATACCTTCAGCGTCTGCACTTTGGGATAAAACGAGTGTTGGCATAATAGGGTTGTTTTTAGGAGCGTCTATTGCAGCAATAGTTTCTAACGAATTTAAAATAAGATTACCATATTCAAAAATTCAGGCTATTGAAGCAGTTTTTGGAGGAATTCTTATGTCCTTTGGGGTTGCGCTCGCTTTTGGCTGCAACTGGGGTGGCTTCTTCTCAGCTATCACAGCTTTAAGCCTACATGGTTGGGCGATGTTTTTGGGACTTATTATTGGAGGCTATCTTGGGCAAAGGTATATAAAATGGAAACTTTCGCTCGAAACTACCTATGCTAAAAAAGCTTTTAAAGAAAGTTTGGGTGACTTAGGGAAAAGGGCCTTTTTGGGAAAAAATCTTTCAAAGACGCTTTTTATCATCGAAATTTTTATCATCGCACTTCTTCTTACATACTACAGTTACGCTCAATTAGCCGATGGAAGCCTCTATGCTGTAATTCTACTTTTTGGAATAGTAGTAGGTATGATAATGCAACGTTCAAGGTTCTGTTTTACTACAGCTTTCAGGGATCTAATATATGGTCCAGAATTTTTGAGGAGTGTCAGAATACAAAAGGGAATTATTTTAGGACTTCTAGTTAGCGTTACTGGAATGTTTGTGCTAAAGTATCGGGGCTATGTTGATCCTTCAAACTTTGTGGCTCCAGTCTCTTTCCTTAACATTGTTGGCGGCATCATATTTGCTTTTGGTACTGTATTAGCTGGTGCATGTGCATCTGGAATACTCTGGAGGGCTGGGGAAGGGCATACTAGTGCCCTATTAGCGATCTTTACGGCTGTGCTTGTTTATCCCATATTTAGGAAAATTGTACCCGTTACTGGCACAGGCTTTTTTATACCAAACTTGGGCTGGGCTACAGGAATGGTGGCCCTTTATATTATGATATTAGTCTACTATCTTTTCATTCTATACTTAGAAAGGAGGCATGCGAAGTGAACTTTAAATGCTTGGACAGTATTTGATAACATTTAGAGAAGCCTTTGAAGCCGCACTAATAACTGCAATAATTTTTTCTTACCTGATTAGAACTGGGAGGCATGAACTAACACGTTTTGTTTGGTATGGTATCTATTTGGCTATAGTGGCCAGTTTAGGTTTGGGTGCACTCATCTTTTTTGCTTACGGCATTTTACCAAAATCTTTTCAGCTACTATTCGAAGCTACGGCCGCCTTTGTTGCCGTTATTGTGTTATCTTCAATGATATACTGGATGGCAGTTAAGGGAAGATACATCAAGAAAGAAATGGAACAGCGCATCGAAGCTATTACAACTAAAGGTACAATTATCGGGTTAGTATCAATCTCATTTATCGTTGTATTCAGAGAAGGCCTAGAAACAGTGCTTTTTATAACACCCTTTTTACTAAATGAAGCCACAGCAACATTAACTGGAGTAGTCGCCGGAGTCGCGAGCGCACTCGTTTTATCTTATGGAATCTTTATAGTAGGCATGAAAATCAACTTGCGGAGGTTCTTTTACTTTACAAGCCTGCTGTTGGTGCTTCTTGCAGGTGGATTAGCTGGTTATGGTGTGCATGAACTAATAGAATATTATGTATACGCTGGATTCAAGGTAGGATGGCTTGCTGAACCAGCTTTTGTTCTAAATTTTTCAGAAGAGAATTTGCTGCACCATAAAAACCTAGTGGGCTCAATATTTGCTGTAATGTTCGGTTATACAGTGAAGGCAGAGTGGGCTAGAGTAATAGTTCACCTTCTATACCTTGCAATAATGTTTCCCACCATATTTTGGATTTATAGAAAAAGGAAATAATTTATGTAAATTGTCTTCAAAGTAATAGGATTTCCATTTTCTTCCTTAGGATTAATTTGTTCCCCTCTTTACTTTCTTTAAAAATGGCAGCTAAAACCTATGTTAATATTTTTCCATTTTGTCTAGGATTAGGAAAGTATGACCAGCTCTTCCCTTTCTACCCCCTTATAACATTTAACATACGAATTGGCTTTCCCTGTAGTTAAAGAAACTATGAGATAGGAATAGCCTACCCAAAGCTTGCCTTTTTCCTCGTCAACTTCTGACCAGAAGGAGTCCCAAAATGGATGGCTGTGGTAAAAGCCTAAGACATCTAAGCCGCTAACCTCTGCCTCTTCAAAAATCTTTAGCATTTCTATCGGGTCAATTCTGTATGCGGAAGGCGATGCAAGCACATTTTTTGTATGATAAACTCTTGAAACAATCTTTTCCATCGCCTCTACTTTACCGACTAAAATTCCACAAGCTTCAATAGGATAACATTCTCTTGCAAATTTGAATATCTCTTCCAAATGCTCCTTCCTTATCTTTAGAATCATCAATTATTTTTTTACTGTCATAAAATAATATAAAATTTATCATCATTACTTTATTTACTGCATACGGGACAGTTTGGCGATTTCTGTATAGTTACCTTTATGAACTCCATACTTGACCCATCGAAAACAAGCAACTTTCCTATCAATGGTTCACCCAATCCAACTATCACCTTTATAACTTCCATAACTTGCATTGAAGCCATTATTGCCGGCGTTGGACCTAGCACTGGAAACGGTTTTATTTCCTCAGGCTCTACAGGTATTAGGCATCTTAGACACGGTCCCCTTCCAGGAAATATTGTCATAAGTCTTCCCTCTAAACCATAAACTGCTGCATGTATGAAAGGTTTACCCAATCTAACACAAGCCTCATTTAGCAGAAACCTTGTTTTGAAGTTGTCCATACCGTCAACAACAACATCCACATTTTCCACCAATTTATACACATTTTCTTTACTTATTTCGTCTACTATGCCTTCTACCATAATTTCAGGGTTTATCCTATGCAATTTTTCTAACGCTGACTCAACCTTAGTTTTACCCAAATCTTCTGTCCAGTGTAGAATCTGTCTGTTTAGGTTACTAAGTTCCACCCTTTCCTTATCTACTACTACAAGTTTTCCCACTCCAGCGGCTGCAAGATAGATTGCAGCTGGAGCACCTAACCCCCCTAATCCTGCAACAAGCACTCTACTCTTTTTTAATTTAACCTGTCCCTCAATGCCGAAACCGGAAATTCTTATTTGTCTATCATAGCGTATGAGCTCCATTTCATTAAGTCCCATTCATCTTCCCCATTTATACAATTTCATTATTCTTATAAAAAATTTTTAAAATTTGTTTTTCTAAGGTTAAAGTCGGTTGAAACTATGACTGTAGTGGCTGATTTATCAATTATGCCTGTTGGAGAGGGTACGAGTTTGAGCAAGTATGTAAAAAGGGCTGTTGAAGAACTGAAGAAAGCTGGCTTGAAGGTTGATGTGGGCGCAATGTCAACGTCTGTTGAAGCCGAGACTACCGAAGAGATTTTTAAAGCGTTTGAAAAGGCTAAGGAAGCGCTTTTTGAAATGGGTGCAAAAAGAGTTTATATGGTCATTAAGATCGATGAACGAAGGGACAAGCACATATCAATAGAATATAAAAAGTCAGCTATTCTAAAATAGCCTTCATAACATCTAAAAGAAAAGAAAAAGTGGTGAAATTTTACTCAAATTTATTTTACAATATAGTCGACAAAGTTTTTCCTCGAATAATAAAATCGCTAAAATATAGTATATGCCTGAGCTCATGCGTCCTTGGCAAACGGCCAAGTTGGAGGCGAAAGACAGGCCATGCGCATGCATCCTCCGCCCGGGAGGTGGATGATGGGGACCCCCTGTCTGTAGTCTTCGACAAAGCCGTTTCCTCCCAAGGAAATGGGTTTCAAGTCCTCAAACGGACTACAAGCCATGGTCTGGGCAACTAGACCACCGAAAGTGGATGGGTTGACCTGAAGCTTTCGGTTAAAAATGGTGAGTAGGAAGGGCGAGGATAAGAAATCTGTTTCTGAGGGAAATAGGACGCATGGGCCCTCCCAAATCATTCTTTTAATTTTCATTAAAATTAAAATTTTCATTTTTCATTAAGATATATGTTTTCGCAAATTATATCAAGATTTTGCTTAAGATGTTCCTCTTCTATTATCTCAGCATACAGTTTTAATATTGTCAATATCTTCAGTATATCTTTTTTTGAAGATGTGACCATATTTTCAAGCTCTTCTCTCCCCTTTTGGGTTATTATATACTTAGGATACTTTTCTTCCTCTACCTTCAATTTTTTTAGAAATCCTTTGTTTTCAAGTTCATTTGTTAAGTAGTATATTGATCCTGGACTTGGTTTCCATATTCCATCTGTTCTCTCAGCCATTTTATCGATTAATTTGATTGCAGAAAGGGGTGCTCTTGATGCTTCCTTCAAAATTATTGTCTTAAGTAGTCCTGAAGGAACGCTTATTACGGCCATGGGATAGTATATCTTATATAATTATAAAAGAATTTTCTTACTGTACCTTTAAAAGTCTCTCACAGTATTCTCTTGAACCCTTGTACGCGTCTTTAAAGATCTCGAAGTATTGTCTATAAATTTTCACGTTCTCATCTCTAGGCTCATGTGTTTCCTCATCTTTTACAAGTTTTTCTGAAGCGTCCTCCATACTCTTATAGTCTCCAACAGCTATGCCAGCTAATATTGCTGCACCCAATGCGGACGCCTCCTCAACGTTAGTTTTAACAACCTTTTTCTCGAAAATGTCGCTAACTATCTGTCTCCACAAAGGCGACCTCGCTCCACCTCCACTAATTTTGATTATTCTTATGCTTGTATGCTCCTCTAATGCGTCAGCTATCCATTTTATCGTAAAAGTTATACCCTCCATTATGGACCTTATAATATGTCCCTTCGCATGTCCAAGGCTTAAGCCAAAAAACATTCCCCTAACATACGGATCCCTTATCGGAAACCTTTCACCTGACATGAAAGGTAAGAATATGAGGCCATCACATCCAGCACGAACTTTTTCAGCCTCCTCATCCAATAGTCTGTAAACGTCTACACCCAACTCCGCTGCCCTCTCCCTCTCCTTTTCTGCCAAATTATCCCTATACCATCTTAAAACAATTCCACAGTTGTTTACTGCCCCCCCGCAAAGCCAATGTCTTGAAGCAATATAGTAGCAGAAGAACCTCATATTCTCATTATCCCATATCGGGTGTCTAGAAACCACTCTAACTGCACCACTTGAACCCAAATTTACTGCACAGACTCCCTCTTTAACGGCACCAAGTCCAACATTAGATAAGGCGCCATCGGATGCCCCTAAAGCAACTGGCACACCTTCATCTAAACCCAACTGGGTTGCTGCATGATAAGGTAGCCTGTCAAAAACTCTATCGCCTTCAACTAAAACTGGAAGATAATCTTCACTTATCCCAACAGCTTCTAGAAGCTTTTCATCCCATTTAACAGAATTTATGTTAAGCAGCTGTGAACCAGATGCTAGTGAAGGATTCGTGTAATAGTCTCCAAAAAGCCTGAAAATGACATAATCTTGTGCAGTTAAAATCTTTTTACACTTTGAAAAAATTTCTGGACGATTTTCTTTCATCCAAAGTATTTTTGGCGCAATATAAACAAACAAGGGTGGACAACCTGTCCTCTTGTAAATCTCTTCCGCCCCAAGCATGTTCTCAAGTTTTTTAGCCTGTTCCCCAGCTCTCACGTCCACCCATGGTATAAGTTTTGTTAAGGGTTTTCCGTCTTTGTCAAAGCAGCATAATCCATGCATTTGTCCTGAAAAACCGATGGCCCTTACACGTTTTCCAACATACTTTGATACAGATTGAACTGCCTTTATTGTAGAATTATAGATTTCTTCAGGATCTTGCTCCGCCCAACTTGGCATAGGATGATCAACTTTCACTTCAATTTTAGAATCTCTAACAATTTTTCCGCTTTCATCGAATGCGAACGCTCTAACAGCTGTTGTGCCAATATCTATACCAAGTAAAAGGTCTCTATCCAACCCCCTATCACATCCGATATACAATTAATTTATCTAAATTAACTTTAAAAAATTTTTTAGTAACTATCTTTTAACCGATTAACATGAGTGAACAGTTACCAGAGTTTGTGTGCAAAGTATGCGGTTTTAGAAAGCCTGTTCCAATTCATCATGGTGTTCCTATGAGGCCTATTAGAGAAGGGTTTATTAAAAAGAAGTTGATAAAAATTGAATGTGAATCATGTGATTTTTCTCAACCCATTCCATTACATTGTGACAAGCCCATGGATTATGTTGGTGAAAAGAAAAAGAAGAGATAATCTCTTATTTTCTGCTTTTTCTAAACATGTAAAGTGCGTACGCCGCTCTTGCACACTGTTCGGGTATACGATAAACTGGAAACTTGTATTTTTTTAAAAGTTTTACAGTTGGACTTGAAAAGTTTGTTAGGGAAAATATTATTGGTTTACTATATTCTTTTTTAAGTTGAAGAAATTCTGTAACCGCCTCTATTTCATCTCTCAATGCTTCTACTGTATCTATTAGGCCGAATGTTGGTGAAATAATCACCATATCAATATATCCCTTTGTCTAAAAGAATTTTACCTATTTTCGGATAAATTTCGTTCCTTAAATCTCCAGCCATGTCTATTGAATTGTATGTGCATCCAGCATAGGTATTTCTAGTCCAAGCTCATATGGCTGTATCCGCTAATGAAACACAGGATCCTCCACTTGAGGATAGTATACCAAGTCTTTTCCCCTCAGCCACATGCTGTGTTTCTAAAGCGTACGCATATTTAAACAGATGATATGATTCTTGAACTCTAATTGCTCCCACTTTTCGAAGGCTTCATCATATATTCCATCGTTTCCAGCTAAAGATGCGGTATGTGATAATGCTGCCTTTGCACCGATTGACCTTTTTCCCCCTTATAAACAACTACAGGCTTATGTTTAGATACTTTTAAACATTCTTCAATAAACCTTTTCCCATCCTTTAAACCTTCAATATATTAAGGTTATTACTTTAGTATTCTCTTCATATAGCAGATATTCTATGACATCATGCACCTATATATCACATTGGTTTTCAACGTTAACAAATATGCTGAATCCAATATCTTCCATGTTTGCAGCAGAAAATAGTTGTGCTCCATAAAATTGAAAAGCTCTACAAAATTTATTTTCAAAGCATGCTGCTGATGCAATAAGTTCCCGTATGTGACAACACCCTGCCTCCCCCTTCTACCATGTATTCTAATTTCAGTTAACAAATTTTCTTTATTTAGAAATTTCTAAATTTCTAATTTTTAAATTTATATACACTTATAGTTGCCCCAACTGTTAGCTGACCAAAAATATGTCATCTAATTTGAAATTGGGAAGTAAAATCCTTTTTTCTATAATGGTCCTCATTTGGAGCGTAAACTGGTCAGCTATGAAAATTGGTCTTGAAATTGCAACAGTTTTTACTTTCAATTTTCATCGTTTTCTATTTTCAACAATTTTCCTACTTCTTTTCTGTATCCTAAGGAAGGTTGAATGGGTAAAGGACATACAAACAAATATACATATAATAATATACTGTTTAACTTCAATATTTGGTTTTACTTTAACTACAATAGGCTTAATTTACGAATCTAGTGGTATCAGTGCAGTTTTGACTTACACACAACCTATATGGGTTTTCATATTATCAATTTTACTATTAAATGAAGCTTTTTCGTTAACTAAACTTTTAGGAATACTTTTAGGGTTTTCTGGTATAATTATTCTATTTCTAGGGGATATTGGTTCAATAGGATCATTTCCGTCAATCCTTATAATATTTGGTGCAATACTTTGGGCTGCAAGCACCATATACTATAAAATGAGGTTGGAGGGTGTTGATTCAATTTACTTAAATTTCTATAATTCGTGGACTGCAACCTTAATCGCTTTCATATTAAGCCTTATTTTAGAAAATCCGTTTAAAACATTCAATTTAGACTATCTTCTTGTTGTCTTCTATAGTGGTGTCTTCGCTTCTGGAATTGGAATGACCATATGGGTTTTTCTCTTAAAAAATGAAAGTGCCGTTACTCTCTCAAGTTCAAGTTTAATTGTCCCATTACTTGCACTAATATTTAGTGCAGTAATACTAGGTGAAGAAATTGGCTATAGAACCATTATTGGTTCAGCCTTTGTTTTATCAGGCGTTTATCTTGTGAACAGAAACAGAAAAAGTTAGTAAAATAGTTTAAAATCATAGATAGGAGGGAGATAGCATATATGGTCCTAATTGAAGGCTCCGAAGTCTCATTAAGGGTTTTAGAGCATAGTGACCTAGACTATATTTATCATATGGTTAATAGCATTGATTCCATCGGAGAATATGATGTTATCCAATTAACGAGTTGGGGCGAGGTTGAGAAATGGTTTAAGACACCAGTATTATCAGAAGATCTCGTAATGCTCGTTATTGAAAGGAATATTGACAAGAAAATTTTAGGTATTGTAGCATACTACACAGTTCATCCTTTTCTTAAACTTTTGGAAATAGGTTTCCAAATATTTTCTAAGGAGGATAGGGGAAGAGGGTATGCAACAGAAGCAGTGAAACTCTTACTTAAGTTTCTTTTTTCAAGCAAAAATATTGAAAGAATACAGGCGACGACTCATGTAGAAAATGTTTCCTCTCAGAAGGTTTTGGAAAATAATGGTTTTATAAGGGAGGGTGAGCTAAGATGTTCGCTGTATAGAAATGGAAAATATCATAACACATACATTTACAGTATTTTAAGAAGAGATTGGGAAAGATTATGTCCAGACAATCAACTAGAATAGATTTAGAAAAAGCCCGACGTATACAGATGTTTATTGCAAAAAAGGTTTTGGAAGAAGATGATTTTGATGCGCCGATAAAGTATGTTGGCGGAGTCGATGTGGCTTTCAAGTCAAAATATTCTATAGGGGCTGTTGTCGTATTAGATTTTGAAAAACTAAACGTTTTAGAAAGAAAGTTTTATGTTTCAGAAGTTAATGTACCGTATATTCCGACATACCTTGCTTTCAGAGAAATAAGAGTAATGGTTGGTGCGATAAGGAAGCTTTCAATAAAGCCTGAAATATTTTTGGTTGATGCGCATGGCAAATGTCATCCTAGGAGGGCTGGTGAAGCAACGCATCTAGGTGTACTCTTGAATGTTCCAACTATAGGTGTTGCAAAATCGTATTTGACTGGTAGGGAGAGGGCTGACGGCTTTATAGTCGATGATAATGAAGTGTTAGGTTACCGTTTAAAGCCAAATGTGTACGTGAGTATCGGGCACAAGGTTTCTTTACAGACTGCTATTGAAATTGTAAAAAAGTTAACTGTAAATGAAATACCTGAGCCAACAAGGCAAGCTCACATTTACGCTAAAGAAGTTAAAGATAAATTAATAATCTAAACGTTTATTTACTATAAAAATTTTTTTGTTTTAAGATTTTAATGTATATAGTAACACATGGTGACTGTGATGGCATCTGTGCAGGAGCGCTACTTTTATCAATATTTCCGGAGTCAAAGGTTATTTTTAGTAACCCCATCAGACTCTATGATTCATTAAAAAAGGTTCATGAAACCGAAACAGTTATAATATGTGATATCGCAGTTAACGAGATACTATTTGAGAAAATGGGCTACTTATTAAATAATTTTAAGCATATAATCTATATTGACCATCACCCATTATCTGATAAAATTGTGTCACAATTTAGCCCCAATATCGAATTGGTTCACGAACTAGGATGCTCAACATCTGAACTAACCTTCTACAAATTTAAAGAATCAATTGATCCCGAATATAGTCGTATAGCTGTTTATGGTGCAATTGGAGACTATTTAGACAACACTAGAGGCATACAAGATATAATTGTAAACTGGGATAAGCGTACACTCTATTTCCAAACTGGTTTACTGATACAGTCCCTTGAAGTTGTAGGAAAGAACGATAGCAAAAAGCTAGAAATTTTAGAAAAGCTTTCAAAAAATGTTCCCCCTTCAGAAATAGACTCTCTAATAGAATTAGCGATTGAAGCAACACGAAAAGAGGAAGAGATGAGAAAACATGTTAAAGATAATGTTCTAAGGGTTGGCGAAATAGGCTATGTTCTTAACCCGAACGGGCCGCTTGGTAAGGCTGCAATATATGCTAAAGCTTATACTCATGCTATTGTAGGTTTGGCTGGTGAAATTAGATGGGGGAAGATTGAAATGAGTTTGAGAACCCACATTGATATAGATTTAAATTCGATTTTACTTCAGATTGCCCCAAAATATGACGGTGTTGGAGGTGGTCATGCTATGGCTGCAGGAGCAGAAGTACCCTATGAAAAATTCCAAGATTTTTTAAATGTATTAAATGCTAAAGTTTCCATCAAATTGCCTAAATAGCTTTAAAAAATTTATTAACGAAATTTTAATAAATTGTTGGTGAAGGTGTCTTGGATTTTTATAAATTTTTAGCAAGCAGAACTGATAGAATGAAGGCTTCTGAAGTTAGGGAACTTGTTAAATATTCTAGAAGAAAGGATATAATATCTTTTGGAGGCGGGCTTCCTGACCCAGCGTCACTACCATCTAAAGAAGAGATAGTTTCTGCAATAGAATTTATTTCCTCTTTAGGCGATAAAGCATTCCAATATAGTCCAACTAGTGGAGTTCCAGAATTAAAAAGTGAACTAGCAAAATATTGTAAAGAAAAACTTGATATCAAGGCCTCAGAAGATGAGATAATCGTTGTTACAGGAAGCCAGCAGGCTCTAGATATATCATCAAGAATTCTGATTAATCAGCGAGATTATGTTATAACTGAACTTCCAACATACATTGCAGCAGTACAAGCATTCAATCTTATGAAACCCAACTATTTAGGTGTCCCAATGGACGAAAATGGTATAAAATTAGACTGTCTTGAAAAGTCTTTGAAGATACTAAAGGAAAAGGGGTTAAAGCCAAAATTTTTGTACACCATCCCAACATGCCAGAATCCAGCTGGAATCTCCATGTCAATGGATAGGAGGAAGCATCTACTCGAACTTGCTTCAAAATATGATTTCATAATTTTAGAAGACGATCCATACAGTCAAATAATCTTTAAACAATTTTACTTTAAAAGACTAAAAAGCCTTGATAATGAAGGCCGAGTAATTTACATATCCACATTCAGCAAAATTTACGCTCCAGGCGTCCGAATAGGATGGGTTGTCGCGGATAAAAGTATAATCAACTTTTATGAACTTGCAAAACAGTTTATAGACCTATGTTCTTCATCAATTAACCAATATATTATATTGCATGCTTTACAGTCAAATTTAATCGAAAAAAGGATTCCATTAATTGTACAAAGATATAAGCGGAAATGTGCGCTTATGTACAGTCTCTTAAAAGAGATGATGCCAGAAGATTCTATATGGACAAATCCTGTTGGTGGAATGTTCATATTCGGATGGCTTAATGAAAAGATTAATACAAAGAAATTGTTGTTCGACGTTATAGAAAAGTATGGTGTAGCATATGTTCCGGGTGCATCATTTTTTGTAGAC
The DNA here is from genome assembly GCA_938034445.1 of uncultured archaeon. Lineage (GTDB taxonomy): Archaea > Thermoproteota > Nitrososphaeria > JACIWG01 > JACIWG01 > JACIWG01. The sequence goes on from CALHLD010000047.1 coordinate 12,980, forward strand.
GGTACAGGATGGAATACTATGAGACTCAACTTTTCATTTCCAGATGAAGAGCAGATAAGAGTAGGTGTTGAACGTCTTTCTAAAGCAGTTAAAGAGGAAGCGAAAAAGGTTTAAATTCTTTCCTTAAAAGGTTTTAAGCCTTAGACAGTGTTAACCGCCCATAGAAGTTGGCAAGAAAATTATGTCAAAAAGTGAAGTTACATCTTTTTCTAAAACTTCGTCAGCCAATTTCTCGAGCTCATTCCAAGGTTTATCAAGGTATCTGCTAAGATATCCTGGCTTAAGATTCATCTTCAACTTCTCTTCCCCATTATAGAATATGAGTTGAAGACCTTCACAATCAAAAACATTTATCTCACAATCTGAAACCACTTTAATACCATCAAGAGTGCACAGATAAGGCTTTCTGCAAACAGTATATATATCGCATCTGGTAATATTTCCAATCACACTCCTAGCATAGAGGATCGCCTTAAGTCCAAGCATAAGAAATGGGCCATAATGTCCATGATATAAGACTGCCTTTTCAATTTGTTCTCTACTAGGCTCCAATAATCTTCTTCACCCCACTCTTTTCAAGAGCGACCAAAATTGGGTACGAAACAATAATACTCAATAATCCTCCAGCAGCATGCAATGGTGCCCAAACAGTCAGAGCCCAAACAACTCCCCCCATCATAATAAATGCGCCAATAACAAATCCTGCAAAATAGGCTGAAACCAAAGTTATTATTGAAACTCCTAAAACATTTCTAATGTTAAAGCCAATATTATGCTTAAGAGAAAACATGAGTAAATCAAATAGGACAGCTGAAATAGCGAATCCTATCATCTGAGTAGCCCCCGGTCTAAGAAAAAGCGTGACAAGTGAACCTATTATTCCAACACCAGTTGCACTCCCATATCTTCTAAGGAACCATACAGTAACTAGGAGTGGAAAATATGATGCAACATCACAGAGTATTGGAAGTCTGAATAATGTAAAGCCTAAGGGGCCGATTGTTAAGTTTAAGGCAGCCCAAAGTCCGCTAAATATTCCAATAAAAGCTATATATTTCGTTTTATTCGATGGCATATTACTTTTAGGTTAAAAAGTAATACTATTTAAACTTAACTAAAAATTTAATAGTTCAAAGAAAGTATAGCAGTGCTAGTTTGAATAACATAAAAGATGCTTATATTAAGCTTGTTAAAGAGTACATAAATATAATAGAAAGAACTCTTGGCCAAAACCTTGTCTCAGTATGCTTATTCGGAAGTATTGCTAGAGGCGATTTTACACAAGAAAGTGATATTGACATACTTATTGTAGCTAAAAATCTTCCAGAAGATGTGGGAAAAAGGCATTCACTTTTTACGGAAGCTAGATTAAAAATACTTTTGTCCGATATCGCAGAGAATCTTAGAAAATTAGGTTACTCAACAACATTTTCAGAAGTTATATTAACACCTGATGAAGTTAGAAGGCACCCCCCTATTCTACTCGATATTGTGGAGGATGGAATAATACTCTATGACAATAATTTCCTTCCTTCTGTAATTGATAATTTGAGAAATAGTTTAAGGAAGCTTGGTGCTAAAAGAATTAAATTAGAACATGGCTGGTATTGGCTCCTAAAGCATGATGCAAAATTCGGGGACGAGATCATAATATGAGAAGCAGGGATATGGCGATAGATTGTATGGAACGTGCTTTAAGATGTTTGGAGGAAGCAGAACTTGCTTTTTCAAAAGACGATTATGCTGGAACAGTTCGAAGAAGTCAAGAAGCTTTAGAACTTGCTACAAAAGCGATCCTTAGAATTTCTGGAATAGAATACCCAAGAGAACATGATGTAAGCCCCGTCTTGAAGGCTGAAAAGAATAGGCTACCAAGCTCTATTACTGACAATCTCGATGATATTATTAAACTAAGCAGTGAGCTTGCCTCTCTTAGAGGGCCTGCAATGTACGGATATGAAAGGGAAGGGATACCGTCGAAAGAGGCCTTTAAGAAAGAATATGCTTTCGAAGTACTTGTTAATGTGAAAAGGCTTATCACCATCATGAAAAAAACATTGTATAATACGTTATGAGCTTGTCATAAAAGGCTTTTAAGCCCTTAATCTTATAAGCAGAAAGATGAAGATAAGCGTTGTCATACCAGTTTATAGAAATGGTTCATGCTTAAATGAAATTCTAAAATCATTATCAGAGGACCCTTACCCTGAAAAGGAAGTTATAGTCATTGTAGATGAGCCTACAAAAGAATGTTTAACCACTCTAAACAATTTTTCTAGAATAAACTATTTTAAAATAATATTAAATCAGAAAAGAAAAGGTAAAGTAAATGCACTAAATATGGGTATAGAAGAAAGTTCTGGAGAACTATTACTTTTTCTCGATTCTGACGTGTATATTCCTAAAGATGATAGAAATTTTCTAGAAAGTTTAGTTGAAAAGGCAAAAAATTCTGACGTTATCGATATAAAAAAGGAAGCCGAAGAATCCTCTTGGCTCTCAAAACTAATTTACTACGACTACTTTTCTTTCACCTTCTCCAACTGGATACTGATCAAGGAGACTGGTTCAACTTTAGGCTTGAATGGTGCTGCTTTTGCCGTAAAAAAGGATGTTATCAAAAAATTAGGTGGATTTAGGAAAACGATTGTAGAAGACCTTGATTTTGCAAGTAGAGCAAGTTATGCTGGCTATAAATTTTCTATAGTAGAGGACAAAAAGGTTATAGTTAGAATCGACTTAAATGAAAAGCAATGGTTTAGGCAGCGTTTAAGATGGAGTTTAGGCTGTATTTCTTGGATTAGATCGAATTACAAATTTTTTAAATCAAAATTTTTTAAAAAACCTAAAATAATGTTTTCCGCAGTTTCCACATTGTTTCCACTTCTTTTAATACCCTTTATGTTTGTGATATTAACTATAATAGTATCTTCAGATACGTTTTCTAATTGGGTTTTCTACTTGTTAGAAAATATTATGCCCTTATCACTATTAACTATTTTCTCAATAGAAACTCTTCCTTTATATATTCTGTTTATAATTTGTTATTCAATATTATCTTCAATGATAATATCCATCATAACATATTCCATTGTCTCAAAAAAACTAGGATACCGTTTTAAGATACCTGATTTCCTAGCATATCATCTACTCTATAATCCAATATGGTTTATGCTCGTACTATATTCAATGATCAAAACAAAATTGAAGAGAAAGGTTGATTTAACAACATTAGATTGGTATATAGAATAGATTTGGAAGCACGTTTATTAAACAAAGCTCATAAACTTATTATCTAATCAACTATTACATTAACGAACTAAGTTCCTTTCTAACCGCTTTCTAATCAAAAAGGTCTGGCTTTGCACCAAACTTTATCATATTAAAGCATTTGTAATATCCATGTTGCCACGTACATTAATAATGGTCTTTTATTTTAAACTAGAAAACATTAAACGTCTTCTCTCACGTTCCAACTTTTCTCTCTTCTTTCTATTATCCATCTTTTTCATGAAAATGTCCCATGCGATCTTTCTCCATCTCTTGCCTAACCCCAAAAATTTTATACTAAACATCTTTAATGCAAGCTTATTAAACCAATATGTTCTCCACCTAAACTTAACTGCCTTAATCTTATTTTTTGACGGTATCATCTGCCAAATTTTTGGCGCTAAAACCGGTTCACCAACCCCTGTAAAATATTTTATAATCTCCATGCACATAAAACTTGACATAAGCCAAACGTTTGCACAAACTTGTGCTATTGCAGCCTCACCATCCATCCATTTCATAAAATAATCCACTCTCCACTTTCCATCTGTCACATACCATTCTCTACCACACTTATTTTCCCTC
>CALHLD010000048.1 GCA_938034445.1 uncultured archaeon
TTGCTGGTGACACTTCATTTGGCAACGCACTTGTAAATGATTTAATTAAAAAGAAATTTAATTTTGAGATGGATGAAGATGGTTATATCTCTGGTCAAGGTTTGGTCAATGAATCAATTATTGATCTTATTTTAAATGACCCATTTTTTTCAAGATCGCTTCCCAAAACACTTGATAGAAATTATTTTCATAAATATTTAGAACAATTACAGGCTATGGACAAAACTGAAAATATTATTAATAGTCTGTTAGAAATTGTTCCTATATCGATTGAGAAATTAATTTTTGATACTGATCCTACGATTATCCTTTGTGGAGGTGGAAGAAAAAATTTAACTTTACAAAAATTATTTAGACAACACTTTAAAGATGTTCATTCGATTGATGAATATGGCCTAGATGGAGATTATATAGAATCTCAAGGAATGGCATTACTTTCAATTCGTTATTTAATGAGAAAAAAATCTACTTTTACATCAACCACAGGCGTTAAAAGAGAAGTGTACTTAGGTGAGAGATGTTAAAGTTTATGCTTATTAATATATTTAGACATAGTATCCATTAAAGGATCTAACTTGCCTTCAAATAAATGATTAGCTTTAGGGATTGTTTCCATAGAAACTTCTGCATTTTTTTGTTTTTTAAAAGTTTCAAAAAACTCTTTTAAACTATCTTTTTTTACAATTTCGTCTTGCTCTGCTTTTATAATCATTGTTTTGATAGGGCAGGGAGATAAAAAATTAAAATCATACAAGTTAACGGGTGGAGCTATTAAAATTAAACCATCAACTTCCGGTCTTCTCATCAAAGTTTGAAAACCTATCCATGCACCAAAAGAAAAACCAACTATCCAACATGATCTAAAATCTTCATTTTTCTTTTGTAGCCAATCAAGAGAAACACTAGCATCGTTTAACTCACCTTCACCCTCGGTAAAGGCTCCATCACTTTTTCCCACTCCTCTAAAGTTAATTCTAAGAGTTGAAAAACCAGCTTCTTTCATAACTTTGAAAGCTGCATAGTTTACTTTGGAGTCCATGGTTCCGCCGTGCTTAGGGTTTGGATGTAGGACGATGGCTATATTAGGTTTTTCTTCCTCACTAGGTGAGTATTTTGCTTGAAGTTTACCTTCACCACCTTGTATAAATACTTCTGGCATAATTAAAGTCGAGATTTTAAATTGATTTCAGTGAGAAAAGCAAGGTAATAATGAACACACTTGGATTTAACAAAGATCCCTCTGAAACCACGGTAGTAGTTGCCATGTCAGGAGGTGTCGATAGTTCTGTGACTGCAGGTCTTTTAAAAAAAGAAGGTTACAACGTTATTGGAATAACTTTGCAATTATATTCATCCAATAGCTCAGCAAAGAAAGGATCTTGTTGTTCTGGTATCGATATTTATGACGCCAGAAGAGTAGCTCAAAAATTAGACATACCACATTATGTCTTTAATTATGAGAAAACATTCAAAGAAGACGTTATCGATTACTTTATTCAATCATATGAGAACGGAGAAACACCAATTCCATGTGTTAAATGTAATGAAACTGTAAAATTTAGAGATTTATTAGGATTTGCAAAAAAACTTGATGCTGATTGTATGGCTACTGGTCATTATATTAAAAGAAAAGGCAAAACTGAAAACGCACTTATGTATCGAGCCGAAGATAAATCTAAAGACCAAAGTTATTTTCTATTCTCTATGACCCAAGAACAGCTTGATTATTTACGATTTCCATTAGGCGATATTCCAAAAGAGCAGACTCGAAAAATAGCTGAGGAAATTGGTTTAGTTGTCTATAACAAAAAAGATAGTCAGGATATTTGTTTTATTCCAGATGGGGATTATAAAAAATTTTTAAAATCTCATAAAAAAAGAGGAGAAATTATTGATCTTCATGGAAAAGTTTTATCTCATCACGAAGGTATTCAAAATTTCACTATTGGCCAAAGAAGAGGAATAGGGGTTTCAAGCAACGAACCTCTTTATGTTATTGATATTTTAAAAGAAACAAATCAAATCGTAGTAGGTGATAAAAAAGATCTCTTGGGCACCTCTTTGCTGCTTGATAATATGAACTTTATTATGCCAGAGTTTGATTTTAGTAAATCTGAATTACAAATATCTTGTAGCGCTAAGATCAGATCTTTGTCAGAACCAATGAAAGGAAAGCTCATTAAAAAATCTCAAACATACTCTTTTGAATTTGATGAACCAGCTGAAGCGATTACAAAAGGTCAAGCCTGCGTCCTTTATGATCATGATAGGGTGCTTGGTGGCGGGATTATTAGTCAAAAATTGAACTAAAACCCTTATTTCTTCGTATTTTCTTGTAAATTTCCTTAATTTAATTATATATCGGTGATCTATGGCAGCTACGGAACAAACAATTAAACAAGTAAATTCACTTGGAAATAGTGAATATAAATATGGCTTTTCTACGGAGCTTGATGAAATTAAGGCACCCAAGGGTTTGAGTGAAGAAGTGGTCCGCTTTATCTCTGCCCAAAAAAATGAGCCAGATTGGATGTTAGAGTGGAGATTAAATGCGTTTAAAGTATTCAACAAACTCCCAAAGCCAAATTGGGCAAAGTTAAATATTCCAGAAATTGATTACCAAGATTACTACTATTACTCTTCTCCAAAAAGTCTTAAAGACAAGCCTAAGTCACTTGATGAAATAGACCCTGAGATCCTCAAAACATATGAAAAGCTTGGCATTCCACTAAAAGAACAAGAAATACTCTCCGGTGTTGCGGTTGATGCTGTTTTTGACTCCGTATCGGTTGCCACAACTTATAAGAAGCAACTCAATGACCTTGGTATAATTTTTTGCTCTATATCTGAAGCTATTCAAGAACACCCCGAACTTGTGAAGAAATATATTGGTAGCGTTATACCAGTTAGTGATCATTCTTTTGCTGCTCTTAATTCTGCTGTTTTTACAGACGGTTCTTTTGTTTATATTCCTGAAGGCGTTCGATGTCCTGTAGAGCTTTCTACTTATTTTAGAATAAATGCTATTAATACTGGCCAATTTGAAAGAACTTTAATCATCGCTGACAAAAATAGCTATGTAAGTTACCTTGAAGGATGCACAGCTCCTATGAGAGACGAAAATCAACTTCATGCTGCTAATGTTGAGTTAGTTGCACTTGATAATGCGGAAATAAAATACTCAACAGTTCAAAATTGGTATCCGGGTGATAGTGAAGGTAAAGGTGGTATTTATAATTTTGTTACCAAACGAGGCGCTTGTAGAGGACATAGTTCAAAAATATCCTGGACCCAGGTGGAAACGGGTTCGGCCATTACATGGAAGTACCCTAGTTGTATTTTACAAGGAGATAACTCTAAAGGTGAGTTTTACTCTGTTGCTATCACTAATAACAAGCAACAA
>CALHLD010000049.1 GCA_938034445.1 uncultured archaeon
GCGATAAAACTGTAAACCATCGCTGCATCCCAAACCGCCAGAACAACATAATAAACTGGTTTCCAGACAATCCTCAAACCATTTAGAAAGCCTTTCTGCTTAAGCATAAGAGCCACTACTAATACATACGATAACATCGAAACAAATAAAAATTAAGCTGCTTCGACTTTGTCCACCCCTAGCTGTAAGCGACGAAAAACCACGAAAAAGTCGAAATCAGCCAAAATTTACATTTTTAAAGCAAAAGAGTCCCAACAAACATCTTCTTATCTGAACTAATATTTGATAAGATATATATGGTGTTTGGGGTGCCAAAACAATGTAGCGTGAGATGATGTATAGATCTTACTATGACTCAATTCAACAAAGCATTGTGCAAAGGTATTTGGCAATGATTAAAGAAGCAAACATAAAACACGCTCCCGTGATAAGTAATCTTCTTACCGAGGAACTGTTAAAGTCCGAAATACTACCCCACCTCCCCGAAGGATTGTATATATCAAAGGGAGAAGTTGTTAAGGGGGCAACCTCTAGCGGCGATTGTGATCTAATTATTTACAGAAAACCCGTTATTTATCAATATGGCCCTATTGTAGTAGTCCCTAGAGAAAATGTTAAGGCAATAATAGACGTCGAGATCTGTGGACAGAAATTTTTGAAAGCATTTTATCAAGATAAAGTCCCATCAAATCGGGTTACAAAGAAAAAAGAATTTGCAGATAAAATCTTCTATCTTGGTCTTTATGCGCATGCTAAAACCAAAGAATTCGAGTTATGGATTAAAAATCGCCACTCAAGTCCTATTTTTATTTTCTTCACGCGTCATAATATACAGATAATCAAAGGCGAGTTTGAAAGACTGATTAAAGAAATCCAAAACTTATAGATCCTCACTGCAACTGCTCTAAATCCATGTCAACCCTGAATCTTTTTGTTCTCTTAGTAACGTTTAAAAGAAAATAGCTGTTAAACATTCAAATCATCCAAAATAGGTAAACTTTTGTTTGCATTAGAAAGCCGCACGCTTTTATAAGGTGGGCAAGTCTTTCGAGGCTTGCTTTCATAACTTTTGTAGGCTTATTTTCTTTTGAGGGGCATGTGGGTCGTTAAAGTTATACAAGAGCGGGGCCTAATTCGGCCCTAAACTCCTCCGATTCCACTTGTGTGTGTTTTAACTTTTTATGTGTTGACTGTTTTCTGGTTTGAATTTTGACGGTTACGAGTTTCCCCTTATTTTTGAGGTCTTCATCAACCTCCCATGGGCTGATTTTGAATATTACCCAATATGGCTCCTTCCTCCAACTAACATATAAAACTGAGCAGGTTACGGGTTCGGCGATTTTAAACAAGCTATCAATATCATCGGCTGTGACGCCTGCAAAAGCCAAAGCCTCCAACAACTTCTGCTTAACGGTTTGCAAAGCCTCAACCATCAAACCACCCAGAGCCAAAAAGGGATTATTAACACTTAAGAATTTTCCAAAAAACCAAATAAACACCAATAGATACAACCAGCTCCAAAAACCAAAAATAAATAAAAAGAGGACAAGCCATAAAGCTTCGAGAAAAATCGGTGAATTTTGAAGAGGAAACGAAGAAAAGCGAACAGAATGAAAGTTTATAAGCTTTTTGGGGATTTAAAAAGCGTGAAGCAAGAAATGGGAAAGTCCTGGGAAAATTAAAAATTTATAAAACAGTAACAACGCAAAGCACACGCTAATTATTATTTGGCGACTTTATTCTCAATCTTATGGCTAAACCATTTTCTGTCCGCAGTATAATAGATTTCCGAATCCCAACTTCCTCAACATACGCACACTAATACTGTTAAGCCCCGAAGTTTATTATTTTCTTAGCTAAGGCTTCAACTCTTTCCTTATCCTTTTGTTTTTCTCTCTCGTCATTAAATTTGCTTAGACCAAAGTCTATTAATCTTAAACCAACCCCTCGTTTCGTTTCTCTCACCATGATGTTGGCATCTCGTATATCGCCATGGCTTATGCCAAGTTCGTGGAGTTTATTAACACGCCGCTTAAGTTTATCCGCTAATCTTTTTCTCGTTTTTCTGTCCACACCTCTCCTTAAGTATTCATCCAGTGATTGAAAACGTTCCTCAGGAAGATACTTTAACAATATGGAGTAGAAGGTATCACCACTCTTGATGTGTAGCGCTTTATGATCAAAAGCCACCATTTCAGCATAATATCTTTCCGGGTAACCTTTAGTTTTTAAATAGATATACGTCCTTAACTCGTTTAGAGCTCTATCAGGATCCAGGGTCATCTTTGCTACATATTCTCTGCCATTTAAAATATTCTTAACAAGCCATGTCCTAAATTGGAATCCTTTCAAGGCATATAGAGGCTTTATGAGTTGATATTCTTCACCACAAATTAAGATTTTGTCTCCCTTTTTCAAGTTGGGCATCTATTTTTCCATCCTTCAATTTATCTCTTTTAAAAAGCTATACAAGCAACTTGTTTAAATATTTCTAAAGCGCTACCAAAGATTAAAATGTGATGAAAATGGGCAGAAATGAAGAGAGATTTTATCCCATCCTGTTGAAGTATCTCAGGCAAAAGGGATATTTAACGGAAGGCTATAAAGACTATGGAAAAACCAAATTTGAGTTTACTAGGGTTGGCGGGAAAACTCAAGCGGACGTTGTGGGAGTTAAAGATATAGGAAGAATGTATTCTCATGAAATTGAAATTGTAGCCGTGGAAGTTAAAGACAGAGAACAAGTTCGCGTGAAATATATTACACAGGCATTGGGATACTCAACATTCGCCCATAGATGCTATCTTGCAATGCCAACCAAGTATAAAGATGAATACATAAATTACGCTAGGCAAATGGGAGTAGGATTGCTAGAAATTGACAAAAACGAGGTAACAGAGGTTTTAACAGCAGAACTTAAAAATCCAAACGAAACGATGTTGGCATGGTTTTTACGCAGAAGCCTAAAACTTGTAAAATGCATCCTCTGTGGAAGCATTATTTACAAATTCCAAGCAAAGAGGATAAAAAGAGTGAACATATTTGGTAAAGAAAAACATCTTTACGTTTGCCCAGAATGCTACAGCATGTTTGAAAACATTAAATAATTCCGTTAGCGATGATTAACAGAAGAAAATCTTAAATTTGCTGATATGGTCACTGATGCAAAATCATCTAGATGGTTGGATGAAATAAGGTATTACCAATGATGTGGAAAGGATGAATAGTAACAAAGCGAGAGGGTGGAAATATTTTCTTATGAAATGCACTAATGATAAAACTGAAGTCCCCACTCTTATTAATTGAAGAAATCTGAGAAAAAGTGACATGGTTCCTGTTAAAAATAAAACTAGATATGTGGTATGACACCTTTTCTGATCACGATAACAGATGGCCCTGCAAATTTAACACTTAAAATTTCTTCTATTGAAGCTTTAAGATGGCTAACATATTCCTGGCGCTTCAATTTTACTTTAGACAAAAAGAGATTCCTTTCTAATTAGTTTCCTTGAATATTGCTTTTTAACTCTAACTCTAATAACTACAATAACTGAAACAACGCAGATAACGCCAATAATAATTGAGATTAAGAGTAAAATGCTGATGGATCTTTCTTCCACGAAACCTCTGGGATTAATGAAAATGTTATCATCCGTCACTTTTGCTTCAACTTCAAAAATTTTTCCTTTTTCTATACTTCCTGATACTGATTCCATTTTTGTTCCGTTCACTCTTATAGATGCTATCGTTAAGTTGTATTCTTCAATTGTTTCATGTGCACTTTTTCCGTCGATAATGCAGCGGAAATCGCTTACATCTGGTGGTAGCATTATTAATATCCAATTGGTTCCATGGTTATAATAGGCACCGGGTATTTCTATTATCGTTGAATTTGAAATGTTGTCGAACCCAACACGCCTACCTTTTGAATCATAAACATTTAAGTAAAGCTTTTGTCCCTTTTCTGTTAAGACGATAATATTCGCGTTTACTGGTTCTTCATCTCCAGTAACGGTGACCGACACGCAGTAAGAGGTTCGTTCTATATGACGAACATATGTTGAATCGGGCGGTGTCCAAGAAACGTATATGGTTGCATAAAGCATATGTTCGCCTATAACCCAACGTTTGCCAAAGGGACCCAAATCCCACCCTAGCTCAGAACCCTTTATTTCAAAGACATATGTTTTGGAAAATAATTGTGTAACAGAGCTTAAAGAACCCTCGTCCTCTCTCAATTTATTATCCCAGCTGAATATTAATAAAAAGCTCCTTTTTTCCCATACAGCTACACGAACCTTGTAAGATTGAATTTGAGAGGGGAATATCGTGCAATCCACAGTTATTTTTACAAATTCTTCCCTTCCGATAGTTAAAGGCTCAGCTTTTATATTTAGAGTTGTTATATCTATCGGACTTATTTCGCTTTTGACGAAAATGGACTTGACAGGACTTAACCCTAAGAACCCACGTTTTCCATTTTTTGGAGGCGCATTAGCCATCACTTGTATTGTCCAAAATCCTGTTTGACAATCCTCTGAAAAATAGTATTGCGTTGAGTATACACCTTTTTCTGTCTGCCACAGGAATAGCGTGGGTCTTGTGTATTTGCTTACTTCTGGCCCTATAATGGCGTGAACTGTCGCTCCGTCCAGCGGCTCTTTAGTTTCAGGATCCGACGCTTTCACTCTGATTTCTATTGTTCGGCCCCTTTCAATGGAGCCGGGTATGGGTGTAAGCCATTCTACATTCATCATTAATGGAACGTGTAATTGAGAATAGAAAGGTGCTGGCTGCTCGAGAAATTCTTTTGGTATTGGAATGAAATTCTCTAAAGGCGGTCTCGGTATGCCTCCCTCTAAACCAAGTTTCTTTTTGGCTAACTCCCAACCGATATACAAAGCCACCTCCGTAAGCGTGGATTCAAGTAACGTTGCTGGAGCTTCTTCAAATGCAAAACCTACCTGATCATAAATTTGAAAAATTGTTAGATCATACGGTTCGCTACTTGCAAGGTTTATTGCTTTTTGCATGTATGTAGGAGCCCGCTTAAGTAACTCAATAAAAGCTATTAAATTAAATTCACTGACCACGTCGACAGCTGTCCAAAACGTTACCCAGTCATAATAATGTTCAAAAGGCGTGCAAAAAGCATAAGGTTGCAGATGGACGTGTATAACTTTATGATCTTCTGTTCCAAAAATTTCAACATAGGATATATCAGGGGTCTTTTCTAACATTAACAATAACATTTTATTAGAAATAACATGTGAAAATGCTTCATTTGGATTTGAATCAAACACTTGGGCTATAGCTATAACTGTTCCAGGATAATAAGACGCTGGAGCGTTCCATGTGATTATTTTGCTAACATCTCTTTGTGCGGGAATGACCACCTCAATTGGATCAGTATCAACTATTTGAGAATAGCCTTTATCCTTATCAGGTGTAGGCGAAAGGATTTTTATTCTTACCCAACATAATACATTAGAAGGCATTTTATTATGTAAAGTAACATTGAATTTAATGGGCTCCTTGCCAATTGTATAACACTTAGTTTTTTTATCAACTGAAAATGAAACGATGTTTATTTCCTTTAATGATTGTTCAGGTGAATAAACGGCAACAGTTGTTCTCTCCATTTTTTCATCGTCAACTTTAACGGTTAAGGTGTTACTTTGCCCCATGTTTACGCCGTCAAGAAGCCAATGACTAAACTTATGATCTCCGTGAATTAAAGGAGCCTTCAAAGTCACCGTAAAAGGCGCTTCCTTCGGTCCAACGTCAAAGTTTGTAGTGCCCGTGCCACTATAATCGCCGCTGTAAGAGATTGAAACTCCTGTAATGGGATAGCTTTGAACGTGAAGAACATAGGTTTGTAAACTATAGATGGTAAATGTGAATGTTTTAGACGTTTCTTGGTCTAGTATGGGGATACCTTCTTGATCCAGTTCATAACCCCAATAAATTACAAAGTTATATGATATTATTCCACTCTTTACCGCTTCCCAGGCATCGAATTCGAATAAAACAGGATCTGTCAGATACGTGCTTTGGCCAGGATCTATAATTATATAATCAAAAAAATCGACAGGTCCCCCTGAAATGTATCGAACAGAATCTTCAGGGGTAAATGAACTAGTATAAGTAACGGGATAGATATACACTCGGGTATTACCGGTGTTTTTAACAAGCACGTTTATATGGAATCTATCTCCAATAAAGATTTGTGTATCATTAGTTTTAATCTCTACAATCTCAAGTTTTGGCTGTAAGTTTTCGTTTTGTCCTCCTGATTTTATATAGCTAAACGGAGTTTCAGGTGCTACAGCCACCGTAAATGACATCGGTTGATCAAAAATCAAAAAGTAACTACCAAAGACTTCAACCACGTCACCAACGTCAATCCTTGGCAGGTCTGTATAATTAAAAGATACATTTACTGTATCGCCCACCTTAAAATTACAGTATTTCATTTGAAGCATAATTTCTGTGATTTTAACAGTAATCAAAGCCGTAATATTACAAGAAAACCATCCAGAGAAATCTTGATAATTTAATTGAATTGCCTTAACGATGCCCGTTATAAAGATATTAGGTAAAGCTATAGTCCAAATCAATGGATACTTATCGATATTTTTTTCATCTATTATATAAGGAGAATCTCCTACTCCGTCCCAATTATTATCTAAGCCTGTATAATCGCTCCAATAGTTACCAAAGAGACTACCATCATCCCAAGTATTATCAAAACCATAAGATTCCACCTGAATTTCATTGCCTACGAAATAGTTATAATAAAACGTATTATTCCATCCTTTCACTTCAATTCCGATGCCATTTTTTAATATTCTGTTTCCAGTGAAGTTATTCTTATTGGATTCGTAGATATATATACCTCTTTGATTCTCTTTTATAGTATTTCCGATTACAAAGTTGGATCCATCTCCAAATAATAGAATGCCATTAACGCAATGCACGATCTCATTATATGAAATCGTGCATTCATGGCCGGAAACAAACACCCCAGAAGATTTCCAATCAGAAGCTGAGGGATTTGAAATGATAAATCCAGAAATCGTCACTCTATCTGAAATTACGCTGAATACGTGTCCTTTTCCAAGACCATTTAAGATAACTCTGCCTTTACTTAACAACTTTAATGGCTTAGTCACGTTGATTTGTCCTTCAGAATACGTCCCCTCAGAAACCAAGATGGTGCATCCAGGAGTTGCAGCGTTTATCGCCATCTGTATTGTTGGATAATCATCTGGAACAATAATTACCGCAGTCTCAGTTTTAACTGGTTGAATGTTAAATACTAACGTTACTGTGCTAATCAAGATTAGAAGCAATATTATTGTAGAAATAATTTTCTTCATTTCACTTTCTCCTTTTAGCGAAAAATCTTATATGGCTATAAGTTGACTTAAAATTTACGGAAAATTTCTATATGTATCCTCTTTAGATGAACTTCACGTTTCCCTCAACGCACATATTCCTTTCATGGGTTAAGTTAGCGGAATAGATTATGGCATACTCAGAAATTTTCCATACTCTGACCATAAGATCTTCTGTTAGTAACGTTTAAAAGAAAATAGCTGTTGGACACTTCAAATTTGCCAAGATAGGTAAACTTTTGTTTGCATTAGTATATGTGTGCAGGTGGGGAGTAATAGAGAAGTATGGCGGATGGTTTAGGTTTTTAGTTTTCTTGCGGTTTTCTCTTTATGAGAATAAGAGTTGCTGTTGAAATGATTATCAGTGGTGGGAAAGTAGCAAGCGAGAATTCTGGTATGACATGGTATTTGTAGTGGTAGCCGAGGTTGTCTTTTGTGGCGTTGTTTCCGGCGTTGTCGTAGGCTATTAT
>CALHLD010000050.1 GCA_938034445.1 uncultured archaeon
GAACAACCCTCAAAATCAACCTCGCCTACCAACTCTTCCAATTCATAACCCCAGACAAGGACTACGGCATAAGAAAAGCCACAACCATCCGCAAGCTTGGAAGAGCATACATGGTAGCACACTACGACGGACAACTAGCACTATCTGCCGTATTCATAAACACCAACCTAGACTTCTGCATAGCCACAGCATGGGACCTGCAGACAGGCAAACACTACATATTACTAGACAAAATGGGAAAAGAGTAAAACAAGACCCCATCACACCCATTTTTTATAACAAAAGAACCTACGCTTCGATAACCCAATGAGCATATCCCTTTAGTCATCGTTGAAGGAAAAATTTGACTTCTTTTATTTTATGTAATTTTACTAAGGAAGGTTATAACTGTAGGTTTCAAAAAAGTTCAAATCACGTTAAACCCTAAAGTGTGTAGGTGGTTAGTTTTAGAATGGTTGTTTGGAGATGATGTATGAGTATTTGGCTGTCTTGTTCTTAATGATGTTTCAGTTATTCTTGAGGCTGGTTGTGGTAGTGGTCAATTAACAATACCCTTTGTAAAGAAGGTTAACAAAATTAAGAATGATTTCAGGGTTATTGCCTTTGACATTTCTGAAGGATTTCGATAAATAAGCAAACGGCTTAATAGCACAAAAATCGAGTGCGCGCTTACTTTTCATATTTGTTAATGAAAGACTTAAAACCGCACGTTCAAAAAGCCAAAGTTTGCCTAAACCGGGAACATGAACCCATACCGACTATTGCCCAATATGCGGCGAAGAAGTTAAACGAGAAACATAGAAAAACCTGCGAAAATTTTAAGCTACATCTAAACTAATTTCTAACTTAAAGAGTGGAAAGGCGTATGCGGAGAGAAATCTATGGAATAATTTTAGTATCGTTAATTTTGACAAGCATATTGTCACAAACATTTAACATTCCCAAAACAAAAGCAGAGTCTAAAACGTGGATTGTGGACGATGATGGACCAGCAGATTTTCATACCATTGCTGATGCTGTTGATGTGGCTGACGAAGGTGATACTATTTTAGTTGCTGCGGGAAAATACTATGAACACGATATCTACATAGGAAAAAATCATATTTCTATACTCGGAGAGGATCCCGATAATACAATCATAGAAGCTCGCCCAGGTCCGGGGTGCGTTTTTTATGTTTATGGTGATGGAGTAACGATATCTGGATTTACAATACAACGCAACCCTTACGATTACTGGAAAAGTGTTGTGGGGATTCATATATATTATGCAGATAACTGCATCATCACAAACAATAAAATAAAAGGAAATGGTTACGGGATATTACTACACGCCACAAAAAATACTACCATTACGGGCAATTATATAGAAAACAACGGGGTTGCTTTTGCGTTAGAATTTCGTCCAGATGACAGTGGGAACATATTTTACAACAATATAGTGAGCTCGAACATATATGTAGTTACCTTTGATCAATCGCCGCAAGGAGGATCTAGCAATAACATATTTTACCACAATAATTTCTTAAACTATTCAAAAGTTGTATGGCTGAATACTAAAGGCTCGACCGTATTGTGGGATAATGGCTATCCTTCGGGCGGAAATTACTGGAGCAATTACGCTGGATGCGATGTAGATGGAGATGGAATCGGCGACACTCCTTACGTGATTGACGAAAACAATAAAGACAGGTATCCGCTGATGCGTCCTTATATCGCAACTACTGCTAATCGTTACAATGTGTTACATATTTCAGTGTTTAAACAAAATGAATTGCAAAAGATTATTGATAGTGTTGGTGCTTCTGGGTTATTTTCCATCACGCAAGTAAGCGTGGAGGATTTCAATAAAGGGAACCCCTCCGACTTGTCGGTTTATGACGCTTTAGTTTTCGGAATAAATGATTGGGGAGAGGTGGCCGGCAACAGAAGCAGAAAGTATGAAAGGCTAGCTGAACTGCAGAATTACGTAAGTAACGGTGGCGGAATAGTTTGGACCCATGACACTTTGGAGCAATGGTGGGATTACGGGTCACAGATTGAAGAACCAGCTGGCGTAGATAATTACGATATTTCAGATAAAAACAGAGAGCGAGTATGGTATAGTTCAATAAAGATAGTTGAAGATCATGCTATCCTTCATCATCCCTACGAAATAGGCAATGTAGGAGATACCATCAGCGTTCAATACACACATACTAATGGAGGCAGAGTCAAAACAGCCAAAACAATAATAAAAAGCTACAATGGAAAATTTGAATCACAAGCAACGGCTGCCAATGATTTTTACCTCACAATAAACGAGTATGGAAAGGGACGAGTAGCGATAATAGAAATCGGGCATTCAACAATAAGGGAAGACAAACCAACAATAGTAAACATACCTTCAGAGAAAGAATCCAAAATACTCGTTAATACTTTATACTGGGTAAGCTCTGCTCATGTCGTTCCACCAAGTGGATACGTTCTTCACGTTCAAAGCTACCCTATAACGGGAGTTGAGATCTCATATTCTGGCGATTATTCTGGAAGTGGAACGACAAACTTTGATATTGGACCGAAGGAAGCGCCTTTTACGGTGACTTTGAAGGCGCCTTTAATTCACGGAGATCATAAGTTTAGTCATTGGCTTCTTGACGGCGTAAACATGGGGCAAAGTAACACCTTAACCGTTAAAGTTGACGATGAAAAAATGGAGAGAACAGCTGTTGCCGTTTACTCAAAAGAGGTTATTAAATATACGCTTCATGTTAAAAGCGAACCCATTACAGGAGTTTCAATCTCTTACAGCGGCGATTATAGTGGCACGGGCACTACAAACTTTGACGTTGGACCAAAAGAGGCGCGTTTTAGGGTAATACTTACTGCCCCGTCCATGTTTCAAAATTACAAGTTTGTTTACTGGCACATTCCTGAGCTGAGGCTCATCACCGTAGAAAATCCATTCATATGCTATCATTTGAAAGCATACACTTCATTTAACGAGTTGACAGTAATTGCCGTCTATTCTAAGGACACGTCGGTAATTGATTTGAAAACCGTTCCAATCGATTATACCGGTGTTATTACATTAACTGAGCGTGGGTTTGAGGAGTATGCTGGCGTGCAGGAGCTAAAATTCACTGTAGATCAAAAATTGTCGAACCTAATAGCGTGGTTTTCGATTTCGAGGTGGGACTGGCATCCAGACAAGCCCTTCAGCGCGCCTAAGGAGTATCCAAACATAGACTTCAACATTAGAATATCAAACTCACAAGGAAAAGAATACTCGGTCAAGATGAATACGTCTCGTGGATTTGACATGATATGGATACCCATTCCAGAACCCCTTCAGGGAACATGGACCATAAAGATTATTGCGTTTACCGAAGACAGCGTTTCAACAAAATGCAAGTATCACTTAAACATCAGGGAAGACAAAAGCTCCATAGTCAAGCCTTTAACAGTAATTAAACTAAACACAGGCAAGGCTGAAGAAAAATTCGGCTGCTCTCTATGGATAGAAGCGCATTCAAAGCATGAGAAAGTGAACCCGTTAATGCCCAGTCACAAAGAGCCGTTAGCTTACTTCATAAGTGTAACTCTTCACTCTGATCTTGGGCTTGAGAAGAATTTTCCAAACATCCTTGTGTTAGGATTCGATGATGTGCTCGGAAAAATGTGTGATGAACAGGTATTGTGTATTGATAGAGGCAAATCTGAGGGCTATGAAGAAATTGTCGCTGTAACAGATCCTAATGTTCAATTTGCAGCGAAGTGGAGTTTTAAAATTGTGAAAATTCTGTCGCAAATCGTGGAGTATGGAGCTGACCTAATAGAATTTCTAGAAGATTTGCATGGATTATATGTTTCAGAGGTTTTTAAGCCGATTATAAAGGAAGCCTTCACATTCTATGAAAAATTAGATGAAAACAAACTTGATCTGATAAATTTTGATATACCGGCTTCTTTAAAGGGGTGGACGGTTTCCGATAGTGTTCGAAGATTTTTGACCTACTGCAATTTAAGCCTTGCACCTGCATCAGATTTAAAAATTTTTACCTGCCTTGCATTATCGCATAAATCAGGCGAATACTATTATGTTAAGCCTGAGCTGCTCGAATTCAAAATAGCTGGCACTTCCCTGGATACAGCTTATTACGGTAATTTTGAAAGTAAAACTGGAACAAATATGAAGGTTTCATCCAAAGATATATTAATTAACGAATCGTGCACTTTAATGAATGAACAGAGTTCATTGCATAATCTGGAGCTTACAACCTCTTCTAATGAGGTTATTGATTTAGGATCAGTTCCTTTCGAATACACAGGAACGATGAAGTTAAAGGTAGGTTTAGGCGGCGGACGAATTGGTGATCAGGAATTAAGTTTTGAGGTTAACCAAGATTTCGAAAATATCATAGTAAAAGTAAACATATTAACTGACGGGTCAATTCCAGATCTTGATTTGGTAAGCGTGCACGTTTACGATAAACAAGAGAAGATAACATATGTCAGTAAGGTGTTCCCGCGTGATAAGTCTGAGATCGCTATAGCGATCCCTAAACCGAAAAACTTTGGACAAAAGTGGAATATTTCAATTTTTGCGTATGCACCTATATGGACCCCGAGTTTCAAGTATTCTATTAAGATAGAGGAAGACCCAAATTCAATCGTTAAGTCTCTAACTTTGATAAATGCTGAAACCAAACAGCCAAGCGTTTTTGGAACAGTGCTTTGGATTCAGTCCAAAGACTTAAAGACGAACCAACCAATTCATCCGCTTAAATTGCCAGCACATGGAGAAGTTGAATATGTAATATCAGTTCAATTACCCTCAAGCTGTTGGATCATAGAAGACTACCCGAATATATTAGCATTTGCTTATGATGACGTGCTCGGCGAAATAAAAATAGATAAAACGATAAATAGGGAAATTGGCTATGAAGCAGGTTGGAAAAAAGCCGATGTTACAACGGACAAGTATGTTCAATTCGCCATAAAATGGGGAATAGCGTATCCAATAAGTAAAATACCAGTTATAGGCACTTTTATAGATGTTGTAGAGCTGTTAAAGGACTTTTTTGATTTAAAGATTAAAAATTATTATGAGCAGGCAGTCAAGAAATCCTACAACCTATATAAGACTTCAATGGATGAAAACCAATTTGATATAATCAACTTTTTCATTCCCGCTAGGCTCAATTGGTATGACCATGCATTCATGGCTAAATTCGTTGTCCCCTTAAAGTTATCGCCAACTGCCTCCTTAAGAATATTTTTAACATTAGGGGCAAAATATCAAGACCCAATCAAAACTACATATTACTACATAGAACCACAATACTTTGAATTCTCTACATCCGGCACAAAAATTATCATGAAAGAGAATCATCATAAACTTTACCTGGGGCTTTATGATAATAAAGGCAGTTATGTGGGCTTCGATCCCTCTGTTGGAAGGGTTAAAGAAGAAATTGAAGGCGCCTGCTACATCGACTTCATGAATGGGACAACAATAATAGTTTTGCCTCCTGACTACAAAGATTTTCAGATAGTAGTAGACGCATCCCAGGCCGAAGAACAACAAGAACACTATGATTTAACAATAATTCACATAACACAAGATGGACTCGAAATAGAAAACCATTTTCAAGGGGTAATCAATAAAAACGAGCTACAAAAATTAAAGGTAAACGTTTCTGATTCATCTATAAACATCGAAGAAGTTAAGGAAACAATTTCATGGTGGGTTCAGCATCAACTTTGGATAGTGGCCGGAGTTATTGGAAGCGCGGCTATACTGACCGTTTCAGCTGCTTTGATTAGAAGACGAAAGAAGCAGTCCAACCAACCACCAAATACAACACAAAAATGTAACAATAAAAATTCTGTTAGTCATCGATAACAGAAAGAAAAATAGGTTGATGAGTTAGCGTTTAATCTTCTTAGTCCTGTAGAAGGTGACAATAGATGTGGTAAAGATTAAGAACGCTAAAATGGGCGTGGTTAATGGATATTCTGGAATGATTATTGAAACATTGTATTTACTGGCAAAAGTTATCTCCAAGTGCAAACGCCATGAATCGTCCATTGAACTTATTAAATATTGCTCCGGACTTAGCTTAGTAGTGTTAAGATACACTTCCAAGACTTCAGGATCTTCGAGTAAGGTTTTCGAGATAAATACGTCGACAAATCCCACAGTTTCGCTCTGACCATCGAGCGTGAAGCTCAATTCCATGCTTGTAGAGTTAAACGATAATCCTGAAACTGTTGCATTAGAGACGACAGAAAAGACGGCGTCCGCGTAAGGAATTACTGTTAAACATAGCGAGTCAGAAGCCTCTTCTGGGTAGTCTCCATCTGTTGGAGGCCATGGGTTAGCAAGCCCAGCTGAAATCCACCACGCTCCACTAGCAGTAGGCATCCAGACAACTGAATATATTCCATCTTGAGTCGTGTTACCCATGCCTATTAAGGTGAGGGGAAGACTCATCCACTGCCAAGCCCAAACATCTCCCCTTAAAGGCGCAACATAAGCCACTATGATTGCTGGCCATTTAGCCAATGGTTTTCCGCGATATGTCACATTAGCCTCTATATTCACCCTAAATCCGACATAAGTTGTGTAAGAACTTATGGACAGCTTAACAGAAGGAGATCCGAAGAATATATCAGAAAGTGTGCTTACCCACCAGTCGGAGTAATAAACAAAATAATGTGTTGTGTTCATCGATACATCATTTGGTTTGAAGGCTCCTTGATAGACGCTGCTTATCGCGAGTATCTGCGTGTTATTAAGTGATTTAGGAATGGTGATATTATAAAAGGTTGCGCCCACACCATCCCAGCCAAAAGTAAAATTCGTATAATGGAAATCTTCAATAGTTCCATCGGTTTCTATGGCGATGGTATAACTATCCCCTACAATCTCAATTGTAAAAACGTAATAATTGGAGGGGCTTTCTGCTTTGACTTTCTCAACCCCTGCGAATTCGAAATTTAATGTTTGAATGCCAATAGTTAATGTTAATGCACCTACCATAAGCAATATAAGCATGGCACAAGCAATCTTCATCATTTTGCACCAACTTTGAAAAATAAGTTATGTTCCAAAAATATTTAAAAATTTTTAAAATGCCTTCAGAGCTTTTTCAATTAAAACAAAGAAGCATGACTAACTTCTGATATTTCAATTTGAAGGATTAACTAAGAAGGTGCATACGGACAAAGTTCGAATATACGTGGGTCTTTTTGATTATTCGTGTTCTGTTAGTCGCTGTTAAGAAAAGTGACTCTGACATCTATCCTGTGCGTCTTAATAAAAGGCTTGGAGACAGCATAATGCCATTACAAGAAATTTTTTACTGACATTTAAAAACCGAAACTGCAAAATAGTAAGTGTAGGAGGCGGAAGGAAAATGCCTAAACCTGGAATGGCTGGCATATGCCTAAAAAAGGAAGTCGCTGAACTGCTGAGGGCCAAGGCAAAAGAAGCCAAAATGGGAATAAACGACTTTTTAATGGCTGTTTTGTCAAAAACGCCTTTAAATGGGCCTTTCGAGCCGGAGACGCGGGTTCAAATCCCGCCCGGAGCACCATATTTCGTGAAGAATCCCACTATATGCGTTTTTCTTTTCCTATTGTTCCCTTTTGTTCCCTTAAT
>CALHLD010000051.1 GCA_938034445.1 uncultured archaeon
TTACTAAAACCAACAACTATGATCATTTTGATAATAACAACAATGTTTGCCTTAAAAGAAATTGGACTCGTATATGTAATGACTGGGGGAGGACCCGGCAATGAGACAACAGTGTTAGGCTGGCTCATATATTCTGAGGCATTTAAGTTTCTTGACTTTGGAAGGGGAGCTGCACTATCCTTTATATTAGCTACTATAACAATTGTGGTGGCAACATTTTATATAAAGAGTCTGTATAGGGAGGTGGAATTTTGAAAGAGGAAACAATAAGGAAAGCCCTAATTTTTATTACAGCATTTATATTCCTTTTATATATCCTATTACCTTACATTTGGATTGTTTTAACTAGTTTCAGAACTGATGCAGATGTCATGGGTAAAAGCTTAATACCTAAAGAATTCACTTTAGACTACTACATTTCTCTTATAACACAGAAGCCTGTAGAAGGTATTGTTGGCTCAGCCACTTTTGCAGTAATCAAAAACTATCCATGGGCTTTAAGAAATAGTATAATTGTATCCATTTTAACAACAATTATCAGTGTTACAGCGGCAGCCTTTTCAGGATACACTTTTGCTAGAATAAGATATTTTGGAAAAGAAGCCTTCTTCAATCTAGTGCTTATAAGTAGGATGATACCAGCACTAATTATATTGATCCCATTATTTATAATAATCCATGACCTACATTTAGATAATAATCTTTTCACATTAGCTGTAGTATATTCTGCCCTCACAATTCCCTTAGATTGCTGGCTATTCAGAGGATATTTTATGATGATACCAAAAGAAGTTGAAGAGGCAGCATTAATAGATGGATGCAGTAGGTTTCAGACAATATTTAAAATCATTTTCCCACTTACTTTACCAGGCCTAATTGCAGTTGCAATTTTCACGTTCATGAACTCTTGGAATGAACTCTTCTTTGCCCTAGTTCTCACACATGATAAAGAGGCTCAAACAATACCTGTGGTAGCAGCAATGGGAGTAGGAGAATTTGGAACACAGTTCGGTTACCTTGGAGTCATAACGGTTGTTGGCACAATAATTCCAGTAGTAATAGCTCTTGCATTACAGAAGTACATAATATCCGGATTAACACTTGGATGGGGGAAAAGACAGCAAACGTTTACTTAAAATAGGATTAATTAATTAGGTTGACAAAATTTCATATTATTTTTAATCCTTTGCGTATGACATGTACTGGTTCCAGCTTTTTGTCTCCTATCCTTTTTTCTCCCATGGTGTCTTCGAAAACATATTTTCCTTCAGTAAGTTTTAGTATTGTTATGTCTGCGCATGCTTCAGGTTTTAGTGTTCCTATTTCTCCTAGTTTACCTAGGACTTCAGCAGGCTTTGTTGTAGTTGCTTTTATAACATCTTCTAGACTCATTCCTAGAAGGAGGAACTTTGACATTGTTGTTGGTAAATCATATACTGGCCCGTTAACGTTGCCAATCCATAGGTCTGTGCTTATTGTATCGGGTTTTATTCCTTCTTTAATAGCTTTTTCAGCAATCTTCCAGGAAAATGATCCTTTACCATGTCCAACATCAAGTATTACTCCTCTTTTGATTGCTTCAATATATTCTGGTAAAACTTTCATGTCATCATCGAGTATGCAACCATAGTTTTTTTCTTTATCCCTGTGAATGTAGAGGTGGGTGAGTATGTCGCCTTTTCCCAAATATTTTAGTGACTCTGGTATGTGACGGTTTTCTGCCATTATAGGACATTCTATTCTGTCAGCAACCTTTCTAGCCAGCTCGAGGCCAGTTATGTGATGGTGCGCCCATTTAATACCTAGAATGTGTTCACGATTTTCTTTGATCACCTTAATTGTCTCATCAATGTTCACGAATAGTGGTGTAAATATTCCGTTTAAGCATGTTAGTAGCTCAGGCCAGCGTTCACTTGACCTGTGCATAAACTCTATCATGCCTAATGATTCTATATTTAACATCGCGAATATTCGTATCCTAGAGTTTTCTATAACATATTTTTTGAATGGTGTAAAGTTAAGATGTCCTGTCGAGCCAGCGTCCAAGACTGTCGTTACACCTTTTTTGAGGCAGGCTTGATCTGGTTCAACACTTAAAGAAATCACATTATAGCTAACGTGCGCGTGGAGGTCTATTAGTCCAGGTACAACAATCATATCTTTTGCATCAATCTTTTTTCTAGCATTATCTGATGCAATATTCGATTCAACAGCCTCAATTTTGCCCTTAGATATTGCAACATCCCTTTTTTCGCATAGGCCTTGGTAGGGGTCAACTACCAAACCATTCTTAATCAATAAATCGTACATAAACTATATGCTTAGAGAAGATGTTAATAATAATTTTTACAAGTTTACCACACTTTTGCATCTTTAATTAAAAAATTATCTGACGAGTGGTAGCTGGAATTTGAAGGTTATATTATTTAGAACATAGACGCCATTCAATTAATTCAACATATCCTTTATCTTTAAAATGCTTGTCCCCTGTTAAAAGGTAAGTCTTATCCACATAAGAATATATTATTTTGTCTATCAAATATAACCTCCCTTTAGCTGCAACTACTCCAGCTTTTATTGCTCGTTCTCCATCCAAGTTTTAATATAGTAAAAATCTTTTTAGTTTAAATGCAATATTTTAAGCCATACAGTTACATTGGAGCTTAACTCCTAGATAATTATAAAAAATATTCGCTATTTAGTAAAATTTATAAATATTATTGACTCAGATGATATTTGAATGGTATGTTAGGCGGCTATATGGGCAAAATTCTTAGAGTAAACCTTTCCACTGGCAAGATCTGGGAACAGGTTGAAGACGAAGGTTTTCTTATAAAGTATGTTGGTGGCTATGGCACCGCTGGAAGAATATTATATGATGAGGTTGAGCCTTGGGTTGAACCTTTTGATCCAGAAAATAGGCTTATCTTCACTACGGGCCCAGTTACTGGAACGATAGCTCAGACTGCAGGAAGATTTACTGTAGTATTTAAATCGCCTCTTTCAGGATATTTTGGTGACACAAGTTGTGGAGGTTTCTGGGGGCCTGAGTTAAAATTTGCAGGATATGATATGATAGTTTTTACGGGAAGAGCTTCGAAGCCTGTTTTCCTTTACGTTAGTGATGGTAAAGCGGAATTGAAGGATGCTAGCTCATATTGGGGTATGGATGCGAGAAAGGTTGATAGGGCACTGAAGAAGGATTTGGGTGATCCAAAGCTGCAGGTTGCATGTATTGGGCCTGCTGGAGAAAATCTTGTAAGATATGCTTCGATAATGCATGATGAAGCGAACAGGGCTGCTGGTAGAATGGGTGGTGGGGCTGTAATGGGTTACAAGAATTTGAAGGCCGTTGCTGTAAGAGGCTACAAGAAGGTTCCTGTAGCAGATGAGGATAGGTTGAGAAAGATTATGGGGGAGGTTATACACTTTTACGCTACTGACGAGGGTGTTAAGTCTTTTAGGGCTGGTGGTACACCAGGCTATTTTGCTACAGGATGGCATATTGGTGACACTGCTGCATACAATTGGGCTAACGAGCATTGGAAAGAGTTTGATCCAGAAACACTTTCTTGGCCTGGAGGGTTCGAGAAGATTCTTGCTGGAAACAGGAGCTGCTACAATTGTGCAATAGCATGTAGAAGAATTTCGAGGAAGGGTGAAGGGAGGTATCAGCTTGATGAAGATAATGTTGAAGGGCCTGAGTATGAGACTCAGACGATGGCTGGTTCAATATGTGGTATAACAGACATTTACGCCCTAAATAAGGTTAACGACCTATGCAATCTATACGGGCTTGACACCATATCAGCTGGATCAACGATAGCATTCGCAATGGAACTCTATGAAAGGGGCATAATAGACAAAAACGAGACAGACGGGATAGAGTTGAAGTTCGGCAACGCTGACGCCGAAATAGAAATGTTGAGGAAAATAACTTATAGAGAGGGTTTTGGAAACATACTTGCAGAGGGGACTAGGAGAGCTTCAAGGATCATAGGAAAAGGTTCAGAAAAGTATGCTATACAAATAAAGGGTGTCGAGCTTGCAGCACACGATCCAAGAGCATTCCAGGGAGGGGGACCACACTATGCTGCAACAATTTCAGGAGGAAGACATACAGAGGGGATAACTGTAGTATGGGAACCATTAGGTGTACCATACCCTGAAATCGGTATAACATCCCCCTTAGACCCAAAGACTACAGAAGGAAAAGGTAGGTTAGCTAAACTACTTGAAGACTGGTGGTGCTTCATAAACATCGGAGGATGGTGCCTATTCTCATCAGATGTGCTAAGATACTGTGGAAAGATGTCATATTATACAGAAACATTAACGGCAGTTACAGGAGTACACTTTACAGTACAAGATGCATTACTAGCGGGGGAAAGAGTATTCAACCTAAGAAAAGCATTCAACATGAGACATGGGTGTACAAGGGAGGAGGACACGTTACCGGAGAGACTGCTTAAGGAGCCGAACAGGAGAGCTGGGGGAACAGTAGTTAAGCTAGAGCAGACACTACCACAATATTATAGGGAAAGAGGATGGGATCCAGAAAAAAGCCTACCGACAAAAGAAAAACTTAGAGAACTAGGACTAGAGGATATAATAGAAGATCTATGGGGCAAGTAGCCCCAAACCCCACTTTTTATTTCTAACCAAAATTATCACACTATAGTTTAAAGTGCCTTTTGACAATCCTTGAAGTAGATTCTCTTTACTTTTAGAATAAAAAGAAATTGATGATGCCCTCTTAACTTAGAAGTTTATTGTTTTAGAAAATCTCTTATATCATTAGCATCCTTGATTTCGTCTACCACCATTTTTAATCACTTCTAACGTTGCTTTGCATCCTTTCTTTCCATTATTTTCTATTCTTAATTAGAGCGCTAACAAGATTACTTTTCTAAACAACAAGGTTTTGCTGGACTGCATGGTATCTGTTCATGAGACTCCAGTTGCTCATTCACTCTTATTTATCGATGAAAGAAAAAAGATCGGTTGAACTTTCACTTAAAACAGAAATTGATCTACCATTTATCTTAAACAATTGTTTATAAAGTTTAAATAATATATTAAATTATGAGAGTTTAATACCATGAAAAAAGTGAAGATTGGTGTAGTTGGTGTTGGAGTGCCATCCGGTGAGCCTGGATGGAAAGCTAATTTACATTATCAGACCCCTTCTATTGCATGGTCAAGGTATTTTCCAAAAATTATTAGTGTACCTGAGGCAGAATTGGTTTCTGTTTGTGCTAGGACAGAAGAAAGTGTAAAAAGGGTTAAGTCAGTTTATAAAGTTAAGCAAACTTTTACTGATTATGATAAAATGTTAGAAGAGTCGGATATTGATGCGGTTATCATTGCAGCTCCAAACATATTGCATGCCATTATGACTATTAAGGCAATTAAGGCAGACAAACACGTTTTAATTGAAAAGCCTATGACAACAAATTTAGAGGACGCCAAAAAAATTCTAGAAGAAGCAAAAAAGGCGAAAGTTAAAGTCTTTCCACTACCATGGGTTTATTCAAACTTTTATCTCAAAGTTAAGAAAATAATAGAAAGAGGTGAAATTGGTCGAATTGCTGTAGCTAGAAGTAGATACGCTCATAGCGGACCAGGACATGCTGAATGGTTCTATAAAATTGAGGAAGGAGGGGGAGTAATTTTTGATCTAGGAATTTATCCAGTAAGTGCACTTACTGGATTGTTTGGACCAGTAAAAGAGGTGCAAGCTTTTTCAAGCACCGTGCAAAAACAGCGTATTGTAAAGGATAAGTTAATTGACGTAGAAGTTGAAGATAATGCAGTATTAAATCTTAATTTTGACAACGACATATTAGCTTCTATAGAAACAAACTATTGTACAGTCTCAAATATAGGTAATTTATACGAATTTCATGGAACTGAAGGAAGTATATTTTTAGAGAACAGGGATACAGAACTAAGAATATTTTCAAAAAAGAAAGTTTATGAAGACCTTGTAGGTTGGATTACGTTTAAAGATTTTCAGAGGGCTGCAACACCTTGGCCACTAGCAGATCCAATAGTTGAATATTTCATAGAAAGTATAATTAAAGATTGGAATACTGTACCCTTTATTCAACATCAACTGCATGTTATCGAAATATTGGAAAAAAGCAAAATTTCAGCAAAAAATGGGAAAACTATGCAATTAGAAACCTCTTTTAACTCCAATGATATCTTCTTTGAATTAGAAAAATTTATGAGTAAGAATTAGCAGCAAACTTAAAAGAAAAGTAAGCCAGTCCACCATATATTCTGTTATAGATGCAGCTAAAAGAGCGCCATGCTTCTCCACCTAACTTTTTTGAGCAACCTTTGACTTGGCTAAAAGAAGGTCTGGCAAAACTTCACTGTCAAAATGAATTTGTATATTATTGTTTGCAAAACATTCTAGCTTAACCTTTATCTTATTTTCGGACATAATTTAATTTTTTTAAACTTATATTCTTTAAAAAAATTAAATAACAAAAGGTGATGTTTTAAGTTAATGGTTCTGAAAATTATTCTCGAAAATAATAAAAGGTGGAATGTGATTTTTAAGGATGATGATAGATGGCAATGTGGGGTATACGTTCCTGAATACACTTCAAAAGAACAGGTTAAACGTTTAGAAAAGCATGATGGACCTGAGTTGTTCTATTTGGTTGAAGGGGAAATTGTTTTAGTTCTTAGTGTTGATGGAAAGAATGTTGTTGAAGTTCCTATGGAAAAGAATATGGTATGTATTGTTGATGAATGGCATAATGCTTATAGACCTAACGGTGTTAAGGGTATTTCGCTTGTGATAGAGAAAACAAATGTGAAGACCCAATTTTTGGAGATATGTGGTTAAATTTTTTCTCTTCTAATTCCTGTGTCTACTTTTGTTATCCATCCTCTTTTGGCGCCTCCCTTAATACCTTCCTCAAGTATTTTTTTGGTTGTTTCTATGTCTTCTGAGAGGGCTATTATTGAACCCCCTAGTCCTGCTCCTGAGATTTTTGCTCCTAATGCTCCTGCCTTGATTGCTGACTCTCTTATCTTTTCTATCTGTGGAAGACTTAGGTCATATAGATCTCTCAGTAGTTCGTGCTGTTGGTTCATTATCGTACCTATTAGTTTTAGTTTAATGCTTTTGCTTGCAAAATCAGCTTCTACTTGTCTCTTCCACTTGTTCCCTAGTATGTTGCATATGATTTCCTGGTCTGGAATTTCGCCTTTGATTATTTTTAGGGCCAACATTGTTGATTTATGCTCTTTTATTGTGAATATTATCCTGTTTCTTGATTCTTTTGGAATTTTGTTTAGGTATAGCCCAATTTCTTCTTCATCTATTTTTTCCCATGAAGTTTCATAGTAGGTTTTTCCAAGCTTTCTTCTAAGCTTGTATGGTACTTGAGGGGATTCTAGTAATGTTTTTAGTCCTATGTTTATTTCCTCCTGTCTTTTTGGATGTATTTCGGCTGTGCTATGTTTTATTCCAGAGTCTAAGACAACAAATATTCCTTCATCTAAGGATAGCTCTTCAACATCATAGGGTGGTCTTGTTTCTATCTTCAAAATTTTTCCAAAGGCTGAACCGTATTGGTCTAGCCGTCCACATGGTATGCCCATTATGTCGTGTTCAGCATGGTATGCTATTTCGGCAATATCCTTTTTACTTAAATTTAGGTTGAATAGTTCGTTAACACTTCCAATAAATGAGACTGTTAATGCTGCACTACTTCCAAGCCCTCCTCCTATAGGCACTTCGCTGTAAATAGATGCTTTAAACCCTCCAACCTTTAGACCCTTCACAATTAATGAGATTAGGGCTGCTCTCAAGTAATTTCCAAACCATAAGGACCTTTCAATTTTAATGGAATCGAGTTTAAAGCTGTCGGCATAAGCTTTTCCTTCATCTTTTAAATTAAAGGATACTACCTCAACTTTAGGCTCCTCAATTGGTGCTATAGCGGTATATGTTCTTAAATTCGCTCCAACAGAAACAACAGGCAACCCCTTATAATCTTGATGAGTGTTAAGAAAATCCAATCGTCCAGGAGAAGAAACAATTAAGGATGGCGAATATTCAAATTCCTTTTTAAATCTTTCACATATTTTATTTAAAGGAAACATTTTTCAAATCCCATACCAATTATTGACTCTTATAATACTTCACCCAAATATTTATCCATTTTTAATGCTTTCTTACAGGCAGTTCTAAGTTCCAGAACATTTCTAAAGGACCACTATCATATGTAAAAGCCAGAAGACTAATTCCATTTTTGAAGCATACATTTTTTCTTTTTCTAGATTTAATGTTTTGTGTAAAAATGATCTAAAATTCTGGATTCTGAGCCTTCGTTTTATGCCTCCCATTGCTGTTGTTATTCCCTTTTATGACATGTGGATAGGTATAGGTTTATATGACACGTATATAGCACTAATTATTACTTATCTTCTTATTTCCTTACCTCTTATTATTTGGTTGATGAGCGATTATTTTGCAAATATTCCTAAAGATGTAGAAGAGGCGGCAATGGTAGATGGGTGTTTCTTATTTCAAACGTTTTATAAAATATCATTGCCTCTTGCAATTCCAGGGATTATTTCAGTGGGACTATTTTCTTTTGTACTACTTTGGAACGAATTTTTTTATCGCTTTTGTTTTGACCACCAAAAATATAACTTTACCTGTAGCGGTTTCCGCATCATCTAAATTTGGAATGGAAATTCCATGGGGACAATTATGCGCTGAGATAGTGATCCTAATTATCCCATCACTGATTTTCGCATTCTCATTTAGAAAAGTTGTTAAATCCCTAATTATTAAATAAAAAATAGGTAACTTGAGACAACTTAAACATTCTATAAGTATAAATTTTTAAGACTAAACTATAAAAAATTAAAATTTAAATATTAATCCTAATTTAATTAAAATGTGATAAAAATTGAAAGCATTCGAAAATCCTTTATTTCATACAGTTTATGGCCGCAATTTGATAAAGGGGCTTGTTGAAACTGTTAATCCACCTTATCTGATTGTAACAATGCCAGAACTTTGGAGCAAGTTTAAAGGCGAGTTTGATGAGAAAAACGTGGCTTATGTTCATTTTGCTGAATCTTTAGACATTGAGGATCTTGAGAATCTGATTAAAAATGTGCCGCAAGTTTCTAGTGTTA
Organism: uncultured archaeon; assembly: GCA_938034445.1. Lineage (GTDB taxonomy): Archaea > Thermoproteota > Nitrososphaeria > JACIWG01 > JACIWG01 > JACIWG01. The sequence goes on from CALHLD010000051.1 coordinate 9,178, forward strand.
TAGGTATTGGTGGAGGAAGGGCGTTGGATGCAGCAAAGTTTGTTTCTTGGAGGAAGAATCTTCCACTTTTCCAGGTTCCGACTAGTACTTCAGTTAATGCTGCATTCACGCATAGGACTGCTGTTAGGATTAAGAATGTGGTTAGGTATATTGGGTGGGCTGTGCCTCAGGTTGTTTACGTGGACTATGATATAATAAAGAGTGCACCACCTCACCTTAATAGGGCGGGTGTTGGTGATGTATTCTGTATTCATACGGCTCATTATGATTGGAGACTTGCAACTGAAAGGGGTATGGAGAAGACTTGGCCTTGGGATGACGAGCTCGCGGCTGAAGCGAAGAAGGTTCTTCAATCTGTTAGAGATAATGCTATTGAAGTTGGTAAAGTTTCTGATGCTGGTATAAAGGTTTTGATGGAGGCTCATCGTTGGACTGGTGCAAGTTATCATAATTCTGGATGGAATCCTCGTCCTATAGAGGGATGTGAACACTTCTTTTTCTACACCCTTGAATATCTTACTAAGAAAGCTTATGTGCATGGCGAAGTTGTTTGTATGGGAATAATTTTCATGTCACTTCTTCAAGGAAATGATGCAGAAGGAATTTGGAGGAGTATTAAGGATGCAAAAGTTCGTGTTAAGCCGGAGGATATTGGAGAAGACTGGGCTATGGTGGAAAGGGCGTTAAAGATGACACGTAAATATTCTATAGAAAATGGGCTCTTTTATACAACAATACATGAACGTGATATTACAGATGAGATTATAAAAATGGGGAAGGAGTTGCTTTATAGTTAAAGTGGCAACTACCTTTTACTTTTTTACATGTTTTCTTCAACATATTTTAGTTCTTTGTCGATCACTTGTATGGATTCATCAATCTGTTCCTTTTCGATCACTAGTGGTGGATGTATTTTTATAACATTTCCATAGTATCCTTCTATCATAAAAAGAACGCCGTTCTTCATACACCTCTTTTGCACAATTTTAGCCTCCTCTTTAGCAGGCTCCTTACTTTTACGGTCTTTAACAAGTTCTATTCTCAACCAAAGCCCCAGACCATCAACATGCCCAACCAGCTCATGTGAAGCTTGAAGGTCCTTCAGACCTTTAAGAAAATACTCACCCAGCTCTGCAGAACGTTCAACAAGATTATTTTCTTTTATTATTCTTATAGTCGCGAGAGCAACAGCACAGCCTAAATGGTATCCCGACATTGTTGAATGAACCATGTTTACTGGAAGACTGTCGGCTATCTCTTCTCTGGTTAGAACTAGAGAGAAAGGTATTCCAGAACCTATAGCTTTCGAAGTAGATATTATGTCTGGGTCAACATTAGAATGCTGACAAGCCCACCATTTTCCAGTTCTACCCCACCCACCATAAACTTCATCATCAATCAAAAGAACATCATACTTTTCAGCAATCTTCTTGATTTCACTTAACCATTCTCTTGGGGGAATAATGCAGCCCATAGCACCCTGGGTTGGTTCAGTAAGAATTGCAGCAACATTGTTTACACCCTTTTCAGGCCACCTTAAAGTATAGGCGGTTGAGGTGAAAAGGTCTTCGACAAATTTTGCACAGAATAGATTACAGTCAGGATATTCTTTTCCAAACATACACCTATAGCAATATGCATACGGAACGTGTAGAACACCAAATCTTGCAGTCAAGGGCCAAAAATGATATTTTACATTGGCAAAGGATGTTGCACTAGCTACTCCAAATGACCTACCATGATATGTTCCAAAAAATGTTAAGATGTCTGGGCGGCCTGTATAGTATCTTGCAATTTTCAAAGCATTTTCTACAGCATCAGAACCGGTTATAGTAAAATGAACCTTCTTCTTGCTTGGACCAGGGGCCAACTTTGAAACCTCTTCAGCCAAGTTCGCTCTTAACTCGTTTGGAAGCTCAGCAAAATGTGAAGACTTCTTAAACTGCTCTACTATGGTATCTAATATAATCTGGTTCGCATGCCCTACACTTTCAACCCCGAAACCTGCCATAAGGTCAATATACCTATTTCCATCCACATCCCATAAAATCGCACCTTCACCCCTATCTATTACAGGAGGAGCATCAAATAGAATCCAGCCACATGATGTCCAACCCTCATATTCTATGATTCTCTTTAATACCTCCTTAGACTTTATTCCCATAGCCTCCCTATCTATTACTTCAAAGTATTGTTTTTTTGAAAAAAGCTTCGCTTTTTCCCTTATTTCTACAATTTTTTTGTCAATAGGATCGACCATTTTCCATCAATTAATATGAAGTTATAATAATATTTAAATCTTCGAATACTAAAATAAATCGATAATCTTTTTACATGGAATAAATGAACATCTACAATTTTTAGTATTTTAAATATTAATGTTTTAACACTTAAATAAGTTTTATTTTACTAAAAAAATTTAGTATGTGGTTTGATAATAGTGATCCCCAACTTTTAGATAGCTCATACGAGATTATTTCAGTTCCTGAAATAGAGGTAATCAGCCATAGAATTTATCAGCATCCTTCTGGACTAATTTATTTAATAGGTGAAATTAAGAACAAGAGCGAGTATAATATTAATGTAGAAATTAACGCATACCTATTTATGGAAGATAGGGTAAAAGGATTCGGTTGGGGATTAACCCTTATACCTGTGATTGTCCCAGAACAGAAGACACCTTTCAGAATAATATTTCATGATGTTAAAGGTTACTTTGACAGATACTCTTTGAAAACAAAATTTGGAATAATAAAACAGGATCCCTTTAGAGAATTTAAAATTCTAGAGCAAAATGATTACAAGAATGATGCAGGAAATTTTATAGTTGAAGGAAAGATAAAAAATATTGGCATACGTGATATAAGTACTGTTAAAGCGATCGGAACCTTTTATGAAAAAAATGGTTCAATTATAGCATTTGATATAAAGTCTATTAATCCAGAATGTTTAAAAGTTGATGAAGAAGGAGAATTCAGGCTGATTGTTCCATCAAAGCTATTATCTGATATGGTTAAATGCTATAGATTAGATTTTTGGACGCCCACCGGACTTAATCTTGTTTCAATAAAATGGTAAAAATTGTTTACCCATACTTTATTATTATTGCACTTAATATTACTGCAATCACGAGTATGCCCCACATTGTTATAATTTCTTCCAAATATCTTAAGCCTAAGAAACCTAATGCAATCGTTAACGCAAAAGAGTAGAACACTTTTTCGCCCATTGTAACTTTCCATGGAATAAATCCCATTATGGTATCCCTCCAATTAGAAGTTATTGTACCGCACCAAAAGTCATCCCCCTCAATAAATACTTTTGTACAAGGAGAATAAATGTGAGAACAGGTATCATGATTACTACACTTACAGCAGCCATTTCACCCCATAAGATACCCCTTGTTGTTACAAATCCTGTGATAGATGCGGGTAAAGTTTTAGCGTTAACACGAGTTATTATCATAGATATTAAGAACTCGTTCCATGAGAATATAAAGCTTAGTATTGCTGAAGCTGTTATACCAGAAACTGACAAAGGCAAAGTTATACGAAAGAAGACACTAAACCAAGAACAACCATCAACTCTGGCAGCATCTTCAACATCCCTAGGTATACCGTCAAAAAAGCCTTTCATAAGCCAAATGACAATAGGTAAAGCAAATGTTGTATGTGAAAGTATTACACTCAAATGAGAATCATATAAGCCCAAAGTAGTCCAAAGAAAATAGTATGGAATTATAAGTACAACAGCAGGAGTCATCCTGAAAGTCAATATCCAGAAGAAGAAATGGTTATCAGCTACGAATCCTTTAAACCTGCTAAAAGCATAAGCAGCAAGAGAGCCGGTAGATGTGGCTAATATTGTTGTGAAAATTGCAATAATTAGACTATTTAATAAATATTTAAGGTATCCTTTCCCAACAAAAGTGGTTATATAATTTTCTAAAGTTGGATTGAAAAATAGTGGTGGTGGAAGAGCAAATATAGTTGCCCTAGTTTTAAAAGACATTAAAATTAACCATACAACTGGAAAAAGAATCAATGAAACAACTATAATAAGACAAAGATAAATTAGGAATTTTTCAATCGATCGGCTGAACATCATATCTATTCACTCTTTTGTAATATTTTATAGAAGGCAGCGCAAAGTATTATGGTAATATATTCTAGGAAAAGAGCTATAGCAGACCCATATCCAAGATCCCATCTATAGAAGGCAATCTTGTAATTATGTATTGAAACAACACGTGTTGCATCGCCAGGGCCTCCACCAGTTATTATCCATATTTCATCAAAAATTTTAAATGCTTCCATAAATCTTAGAAGAAATGCTACAGTAAGAGGGTATCTAATTAAAGGTAAAGTAATATTCTTAAATATCTGCCATCTTGATGCACCATCAATCCTTGCAGCTTCAAAAGGTTCCTTTGGAAGAGCAAGAATACCGGATAAAATAATTAGCATTACGAATGGAGTCCAACGCCAAATATCAACAACAGCTACAGAAAATAAAGCTGTTGAAGGGTCTATAGTTGGACCAGAATTCAAGAAAAGGCCAAGAGAGTGCAAAAGGTAAGTTACTATACCAAAGTCAGGATTAAACATCTGATTCCATATGAGGCCGGTAACAAGAGGCGCTATTACAAGTGGAATAAGCATAATTGTTCTCAATAAAGTTATTCCCTTAAACGGTCTACTAAAAAGTAATGCTAAACCTAATCCGATCAACATTTCAAGAGGTAGTGCGATACCAACAAAAGTAAAAGTTGTTTGAAGTGCATTATATGTCCATGGGTCAAATACAAGGTTTTTGAAATTTTTAAAGCCAACAAAGACTCTTGGAATATCTGGATATAGGAGAAAGTAGTCTGAGAAACTAAGATAAAGAAGGATAAAGAAGGGAATAATACCTACTAAAATTAATAGAAAAAAGGATGGAAGGAGCCAAATCCAAGGCCGGCCTTCAGATTTTCTCATGGATAGCTCCTCTTAAGTATTTCGTCCCATCTTGTTGCAAGCATGTCTAAAGCTTCTTTTGCAGAAAGCTTTCCATTAACAGCTAAGCCCAACGGTTCTTCAGCAGCAGTTTTCATCTCACTATACTCTTTGATCCTCAATGGGAAGTAATAGTATTTTGAGGCATCCAACAAAGCTGTAAACAGGTTACCAAACTTTCTGTTTACCTCTTGAACCAATGGATCATTCACTGAAGACTTCCTACCCAGAACACCGGCATCCTTCATCCAAATTGCATCAAACCCTTTCCTTTTAGTCCATTGAGCAAAAAGCCATGCAGCCTCTTTATGCTTTGAATCAGCATTAATACCCCAACCACTAGCACAACCATTCATAGTTTTGGCTTCAGGATTCTTCGATAATCTCGGAAAAGCCGCAAACCCTATCTTATCAACAACCTTTGATACAGAAGGGTCAAACATTGATAAAGCCCAATCACCCCAGAAGGGTCCTTGAGCTATAAGACCTTCTTGCATTGCAGCACCAGCTTCATCCCAAGTGTAAGTTAATGCTCCAGGCGGAGCATATTTTAGTAGCTTAATATAATATTCGAGAGCTTCAACAGCCCAAGAAGAGTTTACAACACCAGAAGAACGCATCTTATTTGGGTCTATAAAGTTCTTTTCATAATCGGGGGATCCAAACATGCAGTGGAAATTTTGCCAATCGCAAACTAGTGCATTGTGTGTCTTGGCTTGTGCAAGGTGACCGTAAAGATTTGGTTCTCTTCCAGTAAAGAATTTTGCGATATCCTCATACTCCTCCATCGTTTTAGGCACCTGCAAATCCCTTCCATATTCTTTCTTAAAGTCGCTGGCATATTTTTCGAAAAGGTCTTTACGATAATAGTACAGGTATCCGAAAGTTTCGTAAGGTAGTGTGTAAAGCTTGTTTTTATACTTACGCTCATCTAAGGCTACAAAGTCTTGAAGATCAAGGTTGGGATCAGTTAGTTCAGGATGTTCCTTGATCATATCTTCTACTGGAAAAAGGTATCCTGCACCAGCATATGCGCCCAACCACTCAATTTCTACATAAAGGACGTCATAGATTGCCGTATGGGCTGCAAAGTCAGCCATTTCCTTTGCATACACATCATCATAGTATGTTGCTTCAAACTCCACTTTTATACCCGTTAACTTTTCAAATTCTGGCACATATTTTTGTAATATAAGGGAAGGAGGAACACTTTCAGTTAGAACGCGTATTGTGGTTCCAGCATATTTTTTAGAGGCATCAGCCCACCATGAATCAGGAGTTATAGTAGTGGTTGGAGACGAAGTTTGCGTAACAGTTTGTGTAACAGTCTTAGTGAATGTTTCACGTACTGTTGTGGTAACAGTTTTTTCTATAGATTCCTTAGGAATTGCAAGATAAGTTCCTACACCTACAACCACGCCTGTAGCAACAACTGCAACAAGATAGTTTAGAAAATTTCTTCTACCAACTTTACTAGGTTCTTGACTCATATTTCATCTAAGCTTAAATCTACTGCTAACTATATAAATTTTTATTCAACTTTTTAAAAAAATAAGATAATATTTTTATAAATAATTTAATATTTTAAGCTAAACAGATCGCATCCTCAATATGTTACATTTATTGTACAAAAGATTCCTTTTGTTCTTCCTTAGTACATATTCTTTAAGTTTAAAAGTGAACTTATAAAAATGATGACCGTTTTTGCCTCGTCAAGTAATTCTTTCAATTTTAAACCTATACTACTTTACAGGAACACATGGAATTTAGAGGATTATAAATAGTTAAAACTGTTATTCCTTTAAGTTTTAACATTCTATACTTATGGAGACACCTATCTTTTCTTTTAAGCTCTTCTATTGCAAGTTTTTAGATCGTTTTCTCGTGTATATTGGAAACTTATCCTTTTTGCCGCCTAATAGCTTATAAAGAAGAATTTTTCCCGCATTTTCCAGTTCTAATTATATAATCGCCTCAATTGTTCCACTATGAACCATTTTTTAACTTATAAGACATTTAGGGTATATCAGCAGTTTCATGATAGATAATTTTTATAGATGTTTTTGTGTATACTCTATTGTGGAAGTGATCCTTAGTGTTCCATTTAGCTATGATGCAATCGATGAGGTTAGGAAGCTCTTAGAAGACTTTAGAGAAACGGTGAACTTCTGCATTGACTTCGCCCTCAATAATAACATAACATCTTATGCTAGGCTTAGGAGAGAAGTTTACGATGAGTGGAAGAAGAGGTGGGATTATTTGACGCACTTCTGTCATTCGGCTTGCAAGATAGCCTTAGCCATACTGAAGGGCTTTAGGAAGAAGCATAAAGAGGGTAAGCCAAAAGCTGAGAAGCTCTTCATGCAACTTGACCCTCAACTCTATAAGTTCTATGGAGATAAATCAGGATATCAGGTAAGCCGAGAAATTTTCTGTTCATAGACTTAAAGTTTGGTGAATACTAGAAGAAGTTTATAGAAGCTTGGAAGGAGGGAAAGCTGATGATAGGCGAGGTAACGATTAACGAAAGCAAAGTAGTAATTCCGTTCAAGAAAGACGTTGATTTATCAAACCCAAGCGAATGGGTAGCCATAGATGTAAACGAGGCAAACGTTACAGCTGTAAGCTCTAACCCACATATTTTAAGGTTCGAAAACAATTTAAGAACCATCCACACAACCTATTTTAATATCACAAGAAGAATTCAAAAACTAAAGAAATGCAGGCCTAAGACGGCTGAGAGGTTATTTAAAAAGTATTCTGGAAGAAGAAAGAATAGGGCTAAAGACGAATGCCATAAGATGGCTAAAGAGATAGTGGACTTTGCAAAAAAGCATAACATGGACATAATAATGGAGAAGTTGAAGGGAATAAGGAGGCGTTTTAAATACGGTAGAACATTAAATAGAAGACTTCACTCATGGAACTTTAGAAGGCTACAATTTTACATAGATTATAAGGCTAAATTAAACGGTTTGCCAGTAGTTTATCTCAATCCAAAGAACACTTCAAGTCTATGCCCTTTCGATGCTAGTTTCCGCCACATGTCGGACATAGGCTTATGAAAATGTAAGAAATACGGATATGAAAATGATAGAGACGTAATCGCATGCCTAAACCTACTCAGGATGAGGGGAGCACTGTTGCCCCAGAAAGCCTTAATGAACCTCTAATAGAGGTGAAGTGGAAGGGATGAAAGCTTATGAATCCCACAATAGTTCATACAGTATGTTATATTCTAAAACTGTACCTTTAATGGCTAAAAACCTTTTTTAATCTTCAATTGAGAGATATAGTTTAGAAATTTTGTAGGACAAGTACATGTCAAAGGAATAGATAATAGTCCAAAGTATTGTTGTTCCGTTTCCATACTTCCAGCTTAAGCCCGGTAATTCTACTATGATCCCATATATATTCTCTTTTTCTGCAAAATTTGCTGACTGTCCTACGTTTGCGGCTAACATTGCGGGAATATTGTTTTGTAAACTTATGTAACTTGCTAGATTTGATGATTTACTGTTGTTTGCGTATATTATTAGTGGCATGCTGCCTAAGCTTTCGTGTACATCAATCAATATTATTGGGTTATGTTTTTGGAAGAGGTTTATGATTGCGGATGTTTCTGGCTGTGATAGGGTGTAGAAGTCTCTGTTTAAGTCTATGTTGTTAGAGTTTCTTCTTTTATAATTTTGTGCACCGTCTGGATTGCATAATGGTATGACTATGAAAGTATATTTGTTTGTTAAGTTATTGTCTTTTGATAGTATTTCTATGAGTTCGAGGCAGGCGTATGTTCCTTTTGGCTCGTCACCATGTAGTCCTCCTATTATGAAAATGTTTTTTTCACCATTTCCTGTAATGTAATAGTATATGGGCCTTTGTTCCACACTATAGCCACATATATTATATGAGAAATTTTGTAGGTTCTTGGATGCATAATCTTCTAGAACATATTTTACGTAATCATTTTCTACACTAGAAGCTTTTTCTTTAACACTTTCCTGTAAACTGAAATAGTAGAAAACTATGTTTAATAGTAGTATCGATACTAATGTTATAAGAGTTAGGAATTTTATAGTATGCTTTAAACGGTGTCCCAATATTCCTGTACTTAGTTTAAAAAACATTTTAGTTACTATGTACTTTGGAGTAATATAAAAATTGATCAAGTTTTAAGGAAAAAGGGGTTTATAAAAAAATTTTAGGGTGACTTAATTTCTTAAGTCCTATTCTATTACATATGTTACTTGTACTGTATATTGTATTGTTATTTGCCCAGGTATTATTGGAGTGCTAGATGATACTGCAGCTTCTTTAACATATACTGGTGTTGGAGAATATGAGCCTTCGCTTACTGATTGTACTCCTACAATTTTTACTCCTAATGTTTCAGCAATAAGTTTGGCTTTTGATGCAGCATCTTCTACTGCAAGCTTTAGTGCTGTACTTTTCAGATTTTTGTATGTTTCATCTGTTACCGTAAATGTTATGCCTGTGACTTGGTTAACTCCAGCTGCAACAGCTTCATCAATTATTTTTCCAGCATTTAATCCAAGTTTGTTTATGTCTTTTTCTATAATCTTTATTTCTAGGCTATTAACTACTCTATAGCCTGTTATCGTTGGTGTACCTTCTTTTGGATAATAGTATATTGGATAGATGTTGTATGAGGTGGTTTGTATATTTTCTTTTGAAACGCCTATATTTTTGAGACTCTTAAGTAATTCTTCAACAATTATGGCATTTTTTGCTGCAGCTTCTCTTGCATCTGCTTCCTCGACCACTACACTTAACATTATTTTGGCCATGTCAGGATTAACTTTAATTTCACTGCTTCCATAAACGTAAAGGGTATGCTCTTTTACTTCATTTATTTCAGTTGCTACAGTTGGCCGGCTAAGAAATATTGTGTATAGTGTTGTTGAAACTAATGCTAGAGTGAGTGCTAGTGCACCAAATATTGCTATTGCTTGTTCTCTATTCATGTCTATCATCCAATAGTATTGATTTTATTGAAAATAAGACTATGCTTTTGAATGATTGTTCTATTGAATAGAACATAGAGATTTGGTTAATTTTACTTTAAATAGAAAGATTTAATTTAACAATTTTTTGGATTTTAGCCGTGATATCTGTTGAAGAAGGTTGCTTTGATTAGGGGAGATGGAGTTGGACCTGAGCTTGTTGAAGCCACAATGATTGTATTTAATGTGATAAAGCCTCCAATAGAGTTTGTACAATGTGATGCAGGGTACGAGTGGTGGCTTGCACATGGAGGGAACTCACTTATACCAGATGAGACTTGGAAAATTTTGAGAGAAAGTGATGCGTGCCTTAAGGCGCCTATGACAACACCTCCACAGAGTGGTGCACCAAAAAGTGTTGTAGTTTCTATACGACAGAAGTTTGACCTCTACGCTAACATAAGGCCAATAAAGTCGTTTAAGGGGAAAACTGGACCACTTGGTGAGGTGAATTTTATATGTGTGAGAGAGACGACGGAGGGACTTTATAGCGGTATAGAGTTTAAGATTTCAGATGATATAGCGATTGCCTTTAGAAAGATTTCTAGGAGACAGTCTGAGAAGGTTGCTAGAAAAGCTTTTGAGATTGCAAGAGAAAGGGGCTGGAATAAAGTGGTGGTTGTTACAAAAAGGAATATTATGAGAGAATGTGATGGTATATTTATTGAGTCGGTTGAGAAGGTTGCAAAAGATTTTCCAGGAATAGTGTTTGAAGAATATTATGTGGATAATATTGCACAGCAGCTTATTAAGAACCCTCAAAGATTTAACCAGAACATTATACTTGGCACAAACCTTTTCATGGACATAATCTCTGAAGAGGCAGCTGGATTGGTTGGAAGCATAGGATGCATATATTCTGGAAACTTTGGAGACAACTATGCACTCTTTGAGCCAGCGCATGGTAGTGCACCAAAATATAAGGGCATGTATAAGGTTAACCCTACAGCAATGATACTTTCGGCAGCATGGATGCTTGAATATCTTGGAGAAAAAGATTATGCAAAAGCAATTTTTGATGCAACAGAAGAAGTTGTGCTAGAAGGAAAATATGTCACCTACGACCTTGGAGGAAACGCTGGAACACTAGAGATGGCTAAAGCGATAGCGGATAAAGCAAGTTCATTTCTTAAAAAATAAGTTAGTAGAATTTTATGTAAACGGCTCAATCACTATAGCGAAGAATACTAGAAGCACTATTACAACAATTGGAAGAAGCTTTTGCATCTTATCCTCAAATGCTATTGCACGCTCAACTTGTTTCCTGTCAACTAAACGCATGCCTTGCACACTAACACCAATATTAAATAGGAAAAGAGAATATATCGCTAACATAATACGATCAAATAATGTAAGATAGGAGAGAGGTGGAAGAGTGCTTAGTGTAGCCAGATGATATGCTACAGCAGAAAATAGTGTTGTTATGCCTATAGAAATTCTTTGAGAATAGTTTTGTATGCTTACAGCGAATGAGAGAAGACTAATTAGGGTTATCAATGTTATTGGAACAAAATTTTTCATAAAAACAGGAAATATCTCACGCTGTATTGATATCGTGAATACTATACGGGAATAGTTTTCACCAGGATATTTGTGGACAACAGTCTCTGCCATAAAATCCTTAAATTGCCATCCAACAACATAAGCTTGAGGATCTAAACCACTCTCTTCATAATCTGGCAAAAATACTAATTTTGACATGTTAAGAGACTTGTCTTCAATAATTATGTTAAGATTTTGTACATCAAAGGGAAAGGGTTTGAAATTATATTGTTGAACAAATGTTGCCTTAACCCTATACTCTACATAACCTTCACTTTCAACAGTCTTTTCAATTTTAGATGGCATACCATTTATGAACTCAAAGTTTGGAGGATTATCCATATAATGGAACCAGAGGTAGAAGTCTGCAGAAAATGTTCCAGATGCGAGATCAACTTTATCAATGCTGATAACCCAAATTCCAGCCTTAACTTTTGAAGGCGAGAGGGCTTGCACATGACTTACACTTAAGCAAAACATTAATACTAGGATAAGTAAAATAATAGAATATTTTCTGTTCATCTATTAGGCATTAGTTATAGCAGTTTAAAATCTTTAAACCCCTTCATAAATGATAAAATTAAAAATTTTGTTAAGTTTTGCTAAAAATAATTTATTTATATTAGATTGAGTGAGACTATTATGATGGGAATATGCCACAGTTTGTTAAAGGTAGAATGAAGAAATTTCTTAAAGAGCATAAGTTAACGTTTGGAACATGGATTTCTTTAACAGACTCTGATGTTGTTGATATGCTTGGACATGTAGGATTTGATTGGTTTGTCTTTGATACAGAACATTCACCTCTAAACACTTCAATAATACAGAAGCTTATTCAACCATTGAGCAGTACAGAAGTTTCACCCTTAATTAGAGTCGCATGGAATGATCCAGTACTAATAAAACTTGCACTTGACGTAGGAGCAGAGGGTGTGGTAGTACCTTGGGTTAATACAGTAGAAGATGCTGTTAAAGCTGTTAAAGCATGCAGATACCCACCTTATGGAATAAGAGGTTTTGGTCCGAGAAGGGCGGCAGCATATGGTCTAGATCCTACATATGCGAAAAGAGCAAACGATGATATTGCAGTAATAGTGCAGATTGAAACGGAAGAGGCGATAAAAAATGCGGTAGATATACTTAAGGTTGAAGGTGTTGACGCATACTTTATAGGACCATATGACCTATCATGCTCACTTGGAGTGCCCGGAGAATTTGAAAGCGAAAAGTTCAAGAACGCGATAGATTCTGTTTTAAAGGCAGGAAAGCAGGCTGACAAGCCTGGAGGAATATGGACCGATGATCCACAGACTGCAGTAAAAAGGATAAGACAAGGTTTCAAGATGATAGACCTATCAGGAGATATTGGAATACTACTTAAAGCCGCAAAAGAATGGCTTGAAAATGTAAAAAAAGAAATTTAGCAGCATGTTCTTCCATTTCACCCTTTTTATTTTGTAAAACAAAAATTATTTAAACCACTATAAAAGATAGAAGGAAACGTGGGCCCGTAACTCAGCTAGGTCAGAGTGACCGGCTCATAAAGAAAAAATCTGGAGAAACCGGTCAGCCGTGGGTTCAAATCCCACCGGGCCCATAATCCAAAAATTATATTCCTTATGTAAATATATCTTAAAAGCATAAATAGCATGTGATTGTTAAATAGTTTGAGGTAATATATTTGGAATATAAACGTCTTGGAAAGTGTGGTTTAAAAGTTTCTGAAATATGTCTTGGAACGATGGACTTCGGCTCAAAAGTTGATGAAGAGACAGCTAACAAGATTATTAAGAGGGCTGTTGACCTAGGCGTCAATTTTATTGACACGGCAAACGTCTACAACAACGGGAAGTCTGAAGAGTATGTGGGTAAAGCAATTAAGGGGATAAGGGACAGTATTGTCTTGGCGACTAAAGTTCGACATCGTATTGGGCCAGGACCGAATGATGAAGGTTTAAGTCGAAAACATATAATGTTTGCTGTAAGAGAGAGCCTACGTAGACTGGGAACAGACTATATCGATATTCTTTACCTACATAGGCCGAGTAATGTTGACATAGTCAGAGGATTTGTTGGTGAACCAACACCATTAGAAGAGACACTATCAGCACTTAACGACCTTGTTAGATGGGGTAAAGTGCATTATATTGGATGCTCAAACTTTCCAGCCTGGCTTCATTGTAAAGCTTTATGGATAAGTGATGTAAATGGTTTTGAAAAATTTGTTGTAAGCCAGCCACGATATAATCTACTTCAAAGGGAGGCTGAAAGGGAGATTATTCCATTATGTGTTGATCAAGGTATAGGAATAGTGCCTTATAGTCCTCTTGCCGGAGGAGTTCTCACTGGAAAATATAAGCCAGGTGCCCCTCCTCCTGAAGGCAGTAGAGGAGCACTCAAGCCTGAATTCTTTAAAAGACACAATTTTGAATGGGATGACCCATTCAATATTAAGGTAATTGAAGGTCTAGAAAATTTTTCTAAAGAAATTGGTAAACCAATGCTACAGATAGCACTAGCATGGTTGTTAGCTAATCCAGCTATAACAGCACCAGTAATAGGCCCTACCACTGTAGAACAACTTGAAGAAAATGTTGCCGCAACAGAACTCAAGTTGACGGAAACAGAGTTAGAAAGAATTGATAAAATATCTCCAAGGAAAGGACCATATTTTACTTGAAATTATTTAACTTTTGAAAATCAATATTTTCAACTAGTGTTTGATCCATGATACTTACCCTACTTCTGTCAATCTTTCATATATGGAATAGATATCAACTATTATAAAAAATATTTTTTCATTTATAAGAATAGGGCGCCATAACTAACAAAAGAGCGCCGCTGGGAGGATTTGAACCTCCACTCTACTGGTTAACAGCCAGCCGCTTTACCGGGTTAAGCTACAGCGGCACATTTTTGGAGGATTCATTAACTAAATATATAACTTTTTATA
>CALHLD010000052.1 GCA_938034445.1 uncultured archaeon
GGTTGGTCAAAGGAAGAATTTTTAAGTTATTTATGTTTACATAAAGCAGGGTTGCCACCAGATGCATGGAAAGACCCAAAAACAGAACTTTATATATTCCAAGCAGAAGTATTTAGTGAGCGCGAATTCAAATAACGACCCGAAATTTCACCTACAAGGTGTAAGTTTTTTCAGATAAACAAAATTTACCTTTTAAGATAAATACAATTAAACCAGATAATAAAGCAGAATTAGAGAAAAGATATATGAGAAATTTCTATTATAGACCACATATTTGTTTATTCTGAAAAAATCCTTATGAAAAATTGACTTCTATTTATGTTACTACTGATTGGCAAATATACAGCCACCCAAGACAATAAAGACATAATAATAAATATACTAAATTACTAATAACAATAACTGTAAAGATAAGGATTAAGTTTTTAAGTTATTCAAGGAGTTTTATAAACAATCTATAAGAAAATTAAGTGGCAAACCAGGCAATAAACTTGAATATTTAAATAGATGGAGGTATAATGCAAAAAAATGCTTGGCAATAAACATAACCTTACAGAAGTTATGCAATAGTAAGAGATTATGAAAAGAAATTTGTTTATTCCCTCCAGCAAAATCAAAGATGGATACAATCACCTAACTGACTACCAAAAATTAATAGGAAGAAACTTCCCATCCTATGTCACTAACAAAAACATTATAATCACCAAAAGCAAGATTTAAAACCTTTTGTTTGTAGTTAAAATGATGCCAGAAACACCTCACTATAGGAACGTGTCCTCTATATCCATGCATAGATTGCCAAATTTTTGCTTCTTTCCATGAAACTTTTCCATCACCATTTGTGTCTACCTCATTAATTATAGATTGAGGGTATCTACTTTCAAAGAATTTCCAACGAGTCAGTGCAAATTCATAAGAATATGAGCATTTTTCAACTGATGGATTTCTATATTTATAAGCATCTATGTCAATATCATCTGGTTCATAAGAGGGGTAATTAGCCTGGACTTTTTCTAATGGTATATCACATATTGCAGGTTCTGGTATAAATCCATGTCCTTTAGCACCTCTATTTGAGTCAGTCAAACATACAAATATTTCATATTTTTTACTCAGATACTCTGTTCCAACTCCAGGTATGTCACTTTTACATAGAAGTGAAAGCCATGTTGGATAATCATCATAATCCTGATAATACATTTCAATTGCAAGTCCAATCTGATGTAAATTATTTATACAATTTGCCTGTCTTCCTTTTTCTCTTGCAGTTGAAAGAGATGGTAAAATTTGACCTGCAAGCATTGAAATTATAGCGATTACAACCAACAATTCAATTAATGTGAACCCATATTTTTTAATATTCATTTTGCCCTCCCTCTCTTAATTTCAAGATTTATTTTTCAAGATTTATTTTTTATTTTACTCTCTTTTAATAAATCTGTCAAGATTTATACTCTTTCAGGTCAGGACTTAGTATACAGGTAGATAATAAAATAGGCAAAATTCCTATAAAATTTTTAGAAGAAAAAAGGGAAAATAGAAAGAGTTTATATGGAAGTAGTAAATCTTGATTGAGATATATTTTAAAAATTTTTCTTTTCAGATTGTATCTATCTCCTAACCGAAGACCTTGCTGTGGCTCACTTCATGAGCCCCAAGCTTTGACTCTCTCAGCAATTCGTCGGTTACCTTTTCTTCGACTCCTGACAATTTCTTCTTCGTAAACCTTCAACCTCAACGGTAATGGGTCTTGCCAAACTTGCGAAAGGCAAAACCGGCAATCAACCAAATTTCACCGAGGCGACGCTCAAACACGTATGGGTAACTCAACTGACCACCCGGTTGGCGCGCCAATACTATCGGTCTCGTCCAAGTTTTACCGTCATCTTCTGAGAAAGTTATTGAAAGTTCCTCACGATGCCAAGATGAGAGGGATTCAGTGTGTTGAGGCATGAAACTTTTTTGGCAAATTCGCCCTTCTGGATTGAGGCTGTTCCAAAGCAAAATAAGCCTCTCGCTACGAAGGTGCAAGAGGTAGCCTGGTGAGTTACTTGCGTCAATTTGGCGTGATTGGATGATTCTCCAGTAACGTCCACTATCTTCGGAAATCACTTGTCAAAATCTGTCAAGGCTCGTCCGAATCAACATCAAAAGTCGACCATCGCTTAACTCCGCCACTGTTGGCTCAAAGGCTCCATCATGGTGACCATGCCCACCCAAATCACTCCAGTTGCTGCGTTTCCAAGTTTTGCCTTCATCTTCGGAATAGAAGGAGCAGGTAATGAGCCTACCAGGGTTGTTTGCAAGGTGCTGCAAAGGCACAACAATCCTGCCTGTCTTAGTTTGAATCAAACCGAAAAAGTTTGCATTGTAACCCTCAAGAAGCCGCTGGTTGTCAATTCAACTCTTCCGCCATCAATGCTTCTTATAGCCAAAACTTCTAACTTGCAACCTTCCTTTGACTCTTTTCTTTGTTCGCCCCATTCAAAGCGGTAATCGCTGAAGTTAAGGTAAACTAAAATGAGTGTATTGTTGCGGCTTCGCAGAAGGTAGTAAGATGATGGTTCTTTGGGGTTAATACCTTTGCAGTCTGGAATTGCTTCTGACCAAGTTTTGCCGTCATCCTTGCAAACCCGAAAGCCCTGATCATCAACGGTTACCAAACTTCCATCAGCAAGTTCAACGAACGGACCATTTCTGTCAATTTCAAGAGGTTGTGCTAACGGGTGGGTCCATCGCTCAGTCGGTAAAGGTTCACTCATCAAAATGCTCAAAATCCAAAAACTGACCACCTTTTATCACCCCGCTCTTACTAAATTTGCCTCAATTTCATTTTCGTCTCGCATATTGTATAAGTTGAGTAGATCGTAAACACTTTTCCATTTTCATCAAGTTCATTATTACATATATTATTATTTTTGTCAAGACCTTAAAAATCTCTACTTTAAGATGAACTACAATTTTTTCCCATAACTCCATATAACTTTTGTATTTAATTGAAATAAAAATCTAATTAGGGTTTTGTTATGTAAACTGGATCTATTTTTATTCCAATCTCTTTATATAGATTTTTTTATTAAATACAAGGATGTATTGAAAGTTTTGTAAATAGTGTTAAAATTTAAAAGATGGGAAAAGTGATAAATGAAGTATTGAAGACATTTGAAAAAATAAAAAAAGAGGAATTTGAAAAACTTGAGAAAGTAATTTCAGAAAGCAAAAATATTTTTGTTTATGGTGTTGGAAGGAGTGGATTAATTGGTAGGTGTTTTTGTATGAGATTATTTCATCTTGGTTTAAATTCTTATTTTTTAGGAGAAACAATAACACCGAGATTTACTGAAAAAGACCTTATAATT
>CALHLD010000053.1 GCA_938034445.1 uncultured archaeon
TAACCCATTTTTCATAGTCCAGAACTCGTAAAGCCTTCTTGCACCCTTAGAGGAATTGCATTCCTTACAAACAAAAACTATGTTCTTTTCATCATCAGGCCCATTAAGACAACGAGGAAAGAGATGGTCTATAGTTAAATCCGTCTTCCTACCACAGAAAATGAATTCATCCTTCTTCTCCTCTCCTTCACATACTCTCTAATCTCATTCCAGAAAATTTCACCCTCCTGAAGCTGCTTAAATTTTTTCATTATAAAGCACCCAATTTTGCCCCACAATAAGGACAAAACTTCATAAATTGGGTTTAAATAAAAGCCAAAATAATAAACATTATTTTATTTACATTTGCCGATATGAAAACTTTCAAAAAATTGATAATTCTAGGATTAGACAGTTTCTTATTTTGGCTATAATATAGGATTATAAAGAGGAAATAATTCAGAAATTAACATGAGCGTCTAAAATAATTTACCATTTTATGCTATGCTTATATTTCTTTATATCATCTTTATTGCTGGGTTTTCTGAATACAAATAAGTGTTCATGTGCTATTAGGTAGAAGTCTGTGAAGAATTTTCCTTTTGGTTCTTCTATCCAGCATTGGTTTGCTGTCTTTGCTAGGCCTGTCCATTTTTCTCTCGTTGTTTTTGTATGCCATTGGACTTTAACTATGTCTTCTCTTAATATGAACCCTGTTTCTAGGAATTGTTGCATTACTTTATATGCTATTGGGACATAGTATCTGTGTTTTCTTGTGTCTCCTATTAGTATGGCACAGTATCTTCCTGGTTTTAGGACTCTGTAGCTTTCTTTTGCTACTTCTTTTATTCCGTTTAAATATTCTTCTAGTTTTCGCATGTATGATAGGTCTCCTTCTACTTTTTTTCCTTTATAGTATGGTATTATGTTATAATATGGTGGGTGGGTGGCAATTAGGTCTATTGATTCGTCTTCTATTAGGTCTAGTTTTCGTGCATCTCCTTGATATATTCTGATTTCAGGTTCTTTGTATTCTTCATCTAAGGGCTTATAAGTAAAGTTTAATCTGTCTAAAGCCAGCATTAGTGCTTCATAGTTTATATCTACGCCTATTCCGTTTCTGCCTAATAGTTTGCATTCTATTAGCGTTGTTCCTCCGCCACACATTTGATCTAAGACCCATTCTCCTGGTTTACTGTATCTTAGAATTAGGTTTCTGGGTATTTGTGGAGCCCAATTTCCTCTATAGTCTCCTTTATGTGTAGCCCAGTCACCTCTGTTCGGAAAAGACCATACTGTTGTAGTTTCTAAGATGAAATCTTTTGGCTGATAGTCTTTAATCTGATGGGGGTCTCCAATTTTAACTTCCTCGTCTTCTATTCTCACAAACTTGTGCATTTTAATGTACTCTTTATATTCTTCAAATGTTATGATTCTCATAAAAAGGTTCCCTCTAAAAATTTCTTCTCATTAATAGTCTCTATTTTTAAAGTGATTTTTTTATTCAAGCTTCTTCTTAAACATCCTAATACATGTAAGTTATAAATCTTTTAGGCTCATTAAGAATCAAATAATTTGGGTAGAATAGGAAGTATTTCTAGAGTATTGTTTTTGATTTAATTATGTTTAATAAAATTTTTTCAAGTCTTCTTTCTGAAATAGTATAGTTCATTATATAGTCTATATTATTTACTCCTTCTCTAAACTGGTTCCACATTTTGATCCATCCAGGTCCGTCTGTGAACCAGAAAAATGGGATGCCATTATTCTTTAACAACGTATGCAACCTTATATATGACCTTACTATTTCATTAGGTTTTGAGCCTGTACCATGGTATATGTTTACTTCACATGCTGCTAAAGGTTTGTTTTCGTGTAAGATTAGGAAATCCACTGTCTTTTGGCCTGGATAGCTAATCCCTATTTTTCCAAGTTCAACTTCCCTTTTATACGTTAAAGGAATGTTTTCTTTTCTAAATTTTTCTACTACTCTATCTATTAAATGCTCCATTAGTTTGTTAAATATTTCTCCTGCACGATTCTTTCTTGCATTAGTGTCTAATCCTACTTCAACTCCGAACACGTACGTATAAACATCCTTTATTTTCCCAAAAAGGTCGATTAAACCGGTTTTTTCACAAAAGGATACCATGTCATCTAACTGTTCTTCTGAAAGAGACCTTGCTCTAAAATCGTAACGCTTTATTATAACTTGCTTGGTTATTTCAGCAACCTCAATACTCTGTTCTCTTATTGCAAGTAGTGTAGGTATTACATTTAATATCTTAGGATGATCCTGCAATATTCTTTTCAAAAGCCTTTTGCGCTCAACATTATTTTTAGCTAAAGTCAAGGAATTCAGTAAACCTAATTCAATCAAATACCTTTTCGCATTTTCTTCAACCTTTTTCCAGTCAACAAAAAAGTCGTAACCATGCGCAGTCTTTAACAACGTTCTTCTAAAATCTTCTAAATATTCTTCAACACTATCATAGCCAAGAAGCTTATAGTCCACCAAACCATTCAAACATAATGCAACTATATTGATAAATATTTTTCAACTTTTTTACACTTTTTGTTGGCGCTTAAAAGATCCTTCTAGGATCATCGATAGGAAACCTATGCAAAGCTACATGAGTATGAATGAGGTAACATATCAGGATTATATAGAATTTATCAGAAAACATGATCATGTAATAATAGAAAGTGTAAGGCTAGATATAGGAAGAAATTGGCAGATAGAAACATATAATCCAACAAATTTTAAACCTGAAACTACAACAGTATGGAGCTTTCCGAACAGAGGGAAATGGGCTACACACTACCTGAACTCAAAATATAGGGGAAACTGGGCACCTCAAGTAGTTAGAAATTTACTATTAAGATATTCTGGGCCAGGAGATACAATATTAGATGTGTTTGTAGGAAGCGGGACAACATTAATAGAATGCAAGTTACTAGGGAGAAATGGTATAGGCGTAGACATAAATAAAGACGCAATAATGCTATCATGGGATAGATTAAACTTCAACTATAACCCAGCAACAATAAAGTCGCAAACAATATTAACTTACACAGAAGAACAAGACACAGTGCAAGAGGTGAGAAGAGAACCTGTAGGAACAATAATAAGATTATATCATGGTGATGCAAGAAACTTGGACAAAATAAGAGACAATGAAATAGACTTAATAGCTACGCATCCACCATATGCGAATATTATATCATACACAAGGGAAGAGAGAATGCATGAGGAAGATATGTCAAAAATTACCTCTATAACCAAATTTGTATCGGAAATGGAGAAAGTGGCAAAAGAATTTTATAGAGTGTTGAAACCTGGAAAACATACAGCTATACTAATTGGAGATACAAGGAAACATAAACATTATGTTCCAATAGCATATAAGATAATGCAAAAGTTTCTTGATGTAGGATTCATACTAAAAGAGGATATAATAAAACTCCAACATAATATGGTGGGCACAATTCCATGGAAAGAGAAAGAAAACGATTTCTATTTAATAGCACATGAACATTTATTTGTATTCAGAAAACCAAAAGAAAAAGAAGAATTAAACAAATATAAGGAAAGTTATATACTTGAAATGTAAGATTTATTCTATTCTTTTTAAATTATCTTTATAATATAGAGAAGAATGTCTTGCACTTAAAATAGTTGATAGTTGCATGCAGAAGTTTGTAGATTAAAAGAGCATTGTGTAAAACTTCCTAGAATTAAAAGGTTAAGGATAGGGACGTTATTCAATGATTGTTGATGTAGTCTTCATTTCAATAGGCTTAAACTATGTAACTACTGTTGTTCTAAAGGTTGGGAATTCAATAATTAAGCTTATTTGTTCTTTTTTAGCTTTACATCATAATTTTTTTGGTTTGAGCATCAGGCTTGGTTATCGTTTGAGGGATAATATGTATTATTTTTCTAGTGAAGTCTTTTCTTTTCCCTTGAATTGTTTGGGTAGGCATGTTTGTGTTTTTGGTAGGACTGGTAGTGGTAAGAGTACTACTGCGAAAGTTTTGTTGTTTGAGCTTTTGAGGAATGGTGTTTCTGTTCTTGTTTTTGATAGGGTTGGTGAGTTTAATGTTTTTGACGGTGCTAGGGTTCTTGTTCCTGGTGAAGGTTTTAGGGTTGCACCTCTCGCTTTTGAAGGTGATGATGTAGTTTCTGGTGTTGAAGGTATTGTTTCCTTGTTTAATAATTTCTTTTTTACAACATATTTTTGTCCTCTTTCTCCTTTGCAGTCTAGGGTTTTGAGGGACGTCCTTGAAGGATACTATTATAGGTTTAGTGAGGTCATGAGGGTTTCTAGGCTTGTTGAAGAGATTAGGGTTGTGCAGTCTAGATATTCTAGGGTTAAGGGTTGGGTTGAAGGCTGTGAGGCTCTTGTTTCTAGACTTTATCCTTTCAGTAAGGGTGTTTTAGCGAAGGTTTTTGATTCAAGTGAAGATAGTTTGGATAGAGTTCTTTTTGATGGTTTAACTATAGTTGACTTAAGTGTTCTTCCTACGGATGAGGCTAAAAATTTTCTTACTAACATTGTTTGTGATAGAGTTTATAGGTTGGGTAAAAGGCTTGAGCCATCTAGTGGGCTTAAGCTTGTGATATTAGTTGATGAAGCACATAATGTTGCACCATTTATACCAAACTATATTGGTGTGCTGGAGAAGATTGCTATAGAATTGAGAAAGTATGGTATAAGCTTGGTTACTGTTTCAACAAGGCCCACATTGGTTAGCAAGAATATTATAGCCAACTCTAACCTTATCATATCACATTCTCTGACATCGAATGAGGACATTAGGCTTGTTCTAAATTATATGGTGAACGAACTAGAGCAAGAATCGTTTATGCATGTTTTAAGAACCTTGAATGTGGGTGAAGCGCTTGTTCAAGCAAACCTTCCAGAATACGGTTGTAGGGCGATAAAAGTTAAGGTTGGATTACCAGAACACGAACATCTAATAAATGTGAAACCAAAACATGTTCAAAAAGAAGAAGGTGATGAGAAAGTTGATGATAAGTTATGGAAAATATGTGAGCACATGCCAGCATACGTTAAAAGAATATTGTATACAGTAGCATGCTCAGAAGAAAACCTTACAGTAAAAAGCCTACCGATCTCTAAAAGGAAATTAAAGGAGATAGCGTACACGTATAATGTTATAGAAGTGAAAGGGGATAAAATTATTTTAACAGAATATGGTTCAATGATTGCTAAAAGGTTGTTGGCGATTAAATAGCTTAAACAGAACCTTATATTGAAAAGGTATAACCCGAAGGCTAAAATGAGACCCCTAAGCCACTATGCTTAGAGGATGATAAGAGGCAAATTTGGAGACCTTTAGGCTGGAAAAGCTTGGTTAAAACATTAGCAAAAATAATGGCCTGAGGGACAACCAAGCACCTTTCCAGCATGCAAATTAGTTACAAAGGTCTCCAGTTTGGGGGAATATGCTGAAACTATAGCGAATAGTCTAGTAAATATCATCTTTTGGAAGTGAAAAGTGCTTTGCAAAGCACACCTTCTACGAAAGGGCATGCTATAGGGAGGGATGAGCTTGGAAGGTTCACAAGAGACCGTAGCACATTAGATTTGGAGAAAGGGTGCGTATGGAGAAGGCTTACGTCAAGGAGAGGTTGGAAGTACTTTACAATAGCTGTAGAAGATTTGAAAAACTTTTTGGAACAGAATTTGATGAAGGTAAAATTTATAAGGTTGAGTATGAGGTTGAAGGATACATAATAGAATGTGTTCAAAGTTTCAAACAAAAGTATGTTGAATTACATGTTCCAAAAGATTATGCAGAAAAATTTGAAGTCGATAAAGTGTACAAGATATATCCAAAATGGTTTAAGGAAATAGGATGTAGAACGAGAAAGAAAATATTCCAGAGACAAGGGAAAATATATTATGAGGCAAAAATAATACTGCCAAAAGGAGACGGTAGAAAAGCAAGAATAGAAATTCCAAAAAGCTTACAAAAACACTACAAAATAGAGAAAAAGAAAATAGTGGAGATAAGATTAGAAACTCCAGAGAATGAAAAATTTAGTATTTACACAAAAACAGATAAGAGACCAAAAATAGTTCCAATACCCAAAAAATACGCACAAAAAGAAAAAGTTAAAGTAAAGGAGATGAGAGAATACAAGCTCAAAGACTTCATCACAGAATATAACAAACAAAAGCCAATAAAACAAACAAGCATAAAACAAGACAACCACACACTAACACTAGAAATAGGAGAACACAAAATAGAAGCCAAAAAATACAATTTCAACACATACGGAGGAAAACCATACCTAGAAATAGAACAAAAAACAGAAAACAATATAACAAAATATAGGATAATCAAAGAAGACAACACATTCAAAATCTATAGATTAAGTGGAAAAGGATACGAACAAATAAAAGACATACTCATAAGCAAAAACAAGATAGTGTTTATAGCAAAACATGGAAAAAGAGAGAAAAGACATCTATTCTATAAAAAAGAAGAGAAAGAAATAATTTCTTTAGGCGACCCCGATCTGTTTTATGAAAAAATAGATAATAATACAACTCTTGTAATTGCAAAATTTTCAAAAAGTGATTTTAACAATATTATAGCCGAATTAATTGAGAGAAGAAGTAAAGAAAGACAATATTCAAAAGGGACAATGGGAGAGTTAGTTGCAAAAAAGGTGCTAAAAAACCTAAACTACATAGTGGTCGAAAACAATCATACAAGCTCAAGATGTAAAGGAGACGACATTACTTTGTTGAAAGATTCAAAATATGTTTATGTTGAAGTAAAATATGTTACAAGTGAGCAGAGAATAAATTATAAGCTTAGTCAAGCACTTAGAGAGCTCAATAATAGACATAAAGAGGGAGATACACATTTTTTACTTGCCATAGTAGTAATACCTATAGGAGAAGGAGAATTTAAGCTGCTTCTACAAGCTCATTCCTCCTTCCCCAAATTTTTTATAATTTGTATAATGTTAAATAAGACTTAAACTTATAAAGAGTAGAAGAGAATTTGAATAAAGAGTTTATTGCAAAGGAAATAGTTAATAAAATTAGAGAAATGAATGAGCTTAAAGTTGGAGAAAAAGTTGTAATATGGGGTCCTATGCGACTTCATGATAAAACTGGCTTGTATAAGGATAGAGAAAAGTTTTTGCTAATAAGTATAGATCCAATAGGAATAAACATAGACGTTTCTGATGATTTAATAAAAATTTATTCAGATGGACTTCTTTTGTTGGATCATGATATAGAAAAGATGTATGGTGTGAAATTGAGTCAAGAGGATATTCAATTGCTGGACAAGTTTGAAGACCCTTTTATAAGAACAAAGATTAGGAAACGTTTTCCACAAATAGTCAAACTATATAAGTATTCAAAATACAGTATTGGAAGATTAAACAAATATTATGGAACAGAATTAAGGCTTGCTCGTAGTGGAAGATTATATTACATTGAAGCAATTCTTAAAGCGAAGGAAGAAAATAAAATTGTAGAAAGTGTTATAGTAAATGTTAAAGCACTTGCAATATACCTAAAAAAATTTAACAAAATACTACAGAAACTAACAGGATACACACGATATACAATATGACACTTGAGAATGTAACATCTTAATGTTAGCCAACTGAAAATAGATAAAATGCAACAAAATAGGAAATATATTAATTTTTATTAATTTTAATTTTTTAAAGTCCATATAATCAACTCTATTCTTATTTCTTCCCTTAAGGTTTAAATAGGTGTTTTTAATCAAAATCATATGGAACATATGGAAGAAAATATTAAAGAATTAGCTGAGATACATAATATTGTAGAAAATATTGTAAGAAAAACAATGTAAAAAATCTTGACAGACATTTTTTGGAAGAACTACAGCAATTGATTCTTTTTTTACCCAAGTCCTTTATACCATGACCAGGGATAATTACAGAGTTTTCTGAAATAATATATCTATCATGTATATCATGATTAATGTAATTTTTAATTTCAAAATTTTTATTTTCTTTTTTGAACTCCTCTATCTCCCGTATTATTTGTTCTCTAATACTTTTTTCAAGTTTATTTAATGTTGTTAAGAACATTATTTTCCTTTTCCTATTCTTAATACTACTTAATAGATCAAGGGTTCTGACTCCAAAATATGGATCAACAATTTTCAATTCTCCTTTTAGATCTTCTAATATTTTTGTAGAAAGAATTCTTTTGCTTGTAAATGGCTTTCAGTTTCAAAATAATATACGTTAATTTTATTATTATTAGAATTTGATTTTGAAAGAAGATATTCTTTTCCAGCTTTCATGATTTCATAAAATGTTTTATTTTGTCTTTTGCTTACAGAAACCTTATTACCTGCTCTTTTTAGCGACTGAGTAACAGATTTTTCTGTAACTTTTATTTCCATTATTTCAGTTATAACCTTTGAAATATCCTTGGCTGTTAGTTCTTTTATATCTAATTTTTCTTTAGATACGAACAAGACCCATAGACTCATTTTAAGTGGAGACTTTAGGTTATTGGGATTTGGAAGATCCGGATAACCAAGTTTTTTAAGGTTTTTAAATTTATTAATAAGCTGACTCAACTTTATTTATCACTAAAATTATTTTTAATAAACTTTAGTCCTTTATTTGTTAAAGAATATGCTTTTACAAAATATTTTTTGAAAATCAAAATACAAGGAGGAATAGAAAAGGCAACTTTAATTGTATTAATCCGATAAGACGGCTATAACTAGTCCTAAAAGAGGCAGAATAGCCAATAAAGCTAGAATATTATTTGCAGCCTGCGCTTCAGCAAGCTCCTTTTCCAAAATATTCTGGAGTTCCTTCGCCTCATCAGGAGTTATCGTTTTAGCATCAAGTTTTAAAGTAAGCTCCTTCCGCTTCCTAAGCTCTTCAGGCGTAAGAGGATTAACTTCAGAAATACTCTTTTCAAAACTCTCTAGCAGGCTAGAAATATATTTTGCAGACAAGCGATTAGAGGCGACAATAAAGGGATTATTTTCAATCACAGACAACCGTTTATCAATACTATTAATTTTATCCTCCAACTTCATAACCCTATCAACCTCCTTCTCAACAATAGACTGAATTCTACTTTCAAGATTGGGCAACAGAAACTTCTCCACCTATATGGGAACCTTTTCTGCAATCTTCCAAGCCATAATCCTACAATACTAGAAGAACAGACTAAATTAATAAGCTTTACGCAAAATCAAACCCTTCAACACTTTTCACATAAAAACTTAAATACACAATAAATTTATTATACTATTGGGCAAAACTGTTCTTCTTGGAGGAAAAGTATAGAAAGGGTCACCTCCGAGAAAACTTCGCTCTCGAAAGAGGTGATCCAAGTTGGCAAAATATATGCCTCAAAAAGTTTCAGAAGTAGAGTATGAGATACCGAAAGGCGCAAAGGATGGAATGAGAGTTCCAGTGAAAATTTATGCGAACGAACAACTCTTACAAAAAATGCTGGAAGATAGAACTTTAGAGCAGGCTGTGAATGTTGCACACTTGCCTGGCGTCCAAAAATTCTCAATTGTACTTCCTGATGGTCACGAGGGTTATGGTTTTCCTATTGGTGGTGTTGCTGCCACTAGCTTTGATGGTGGTGTTGTGAGTCCTGGTGGAGTCGGCTATGATATTAATTGTTTATCTGGGGATGCTCGTGTTTTGACGTCTGATGGTTTTTGGGTTAGGATTAAAGATTTTGAGGGACGTTTTGATAGGCTTGTCTGTGTTGATCTTAGGTCTCATGAGGTTGTGGAGGCTGGTTTTTCTAGGTTTATTAGGATGTTGCCTAAGAATAGGGTTTTTAGGGTTGTTACTGAAGCTGGTTATGAGGTTGTTGCTACTGAAGACCATCCTTTTCTAACGCCTTCTGGTATGGTTGCTTTAAAGGATATTGGAGTTGGTGATAGGGTTGCTGTTTACCCGTTTGAGGGTGTAGAGTATGAGAAGCCTTCGAGAAAGGTTATTGTTGATGAAGGAGCTTTTAATGCTCTACCTTTGAGTGAACGTGAGAGGAGTGGGGTTTTTGTTGAGCTTAGGAGAAGAGGTTTGCTTCCACTCTATTTGGACGATTTTAGGGTCTCATGCTTGGCTAGGCTTGTTGGCTATGTTACTGGTGATGGTACGATATATTTTTCTGGTGGTAAGGGTTATGTTGTCTTCTATGGTCGGCCAGAGGATTTAGAGAGTGTTAGGGCTGATGTTCTGAAGCTTGGTTTTACGCCTTCTAGGGTTTATAGGAGGAGTAGGAGGCATAGGATTGGTTCAAAGTATGGTGTAAGAGAGTTTACTGGCACCGAATATTATGTTAGGGTTTCTGCTAAGAGTTTTGCCTGTTTGCTCGCTGCGCTTGGCGCTCCTGTCGGTGATAAGGCTGTTGTAGAGTTTGAGGTTCCTTCCTGGGTTTTAGGTGCTCCTAAGTGGGTTAAGAGGCTTTATTTGGCTGCATTGTTTGGTGCTGAGTTGACGTCTCCTAAGAATGTTTATAGGTTTAATTTCTATTGTCCTGTGTTAGGTATTAACAAGGTTAAGGTGAAGAGTGAGAGTGGACGTAGGTTTTTGGAGCAGATTTCTTTAATGTTAGAGGAGTTCGGTGTTAAAGTTTCTAAGGTTAGCTGTAAAGTTGAAGGTAAGAGGAAGGACGGTGAGGATACTGTTAGGCTTAGGCTTATTATTTCATCCGCACCAGAAAATTTGATCAACTTTTTTGGAAAGGTTGGCTTCGTATACAATAGGAGGGGGAGTAGGTTAGCTAATCTGGTATGCCACTATCTCAGGCTTAAGACTAGGATTCTTAGGGAAAGGGCTAAGGTTATTATGGTGGCTGAAGGTTTAAATGGCAAGGTTTCCCTCTCAGAAATGTGTGAAGAGCTGGAGTCTCCCTGGGTTAACAGGCGTTTTATAGAGAGAACATTGTATGATGGACGTAATGGTAGTCCTAGGGTTGCTCAAGCATTTATTGGCTTCGAAGATTTTGTTAAGAATCCATTATATGTTGGCTCAGACTTTGTGTGGGACAAGATTGTGGTTAAGGAGGAAATCGAATACAGTGATTACGTTTACGACTTCACAGTAGAACATGATGGACACAATTTTGTCGCAAACAATTTTGTTGTCTCAAACTGTGGGGTTAGGCTTATTTCTACTCCTTTGTTTGAGCGTGATGTTCGTCCTAGGCTTAGGCAGTTGGTTCATGAGCTGTTTGTTCAGGTGCCTAGTGGTTTGGGTAGTCGTGGTCAGGTTCGTTTGAGTGTTGGTGAACTGGATAGGGTTTTGGAGGAGGGTGTTAGTTGGGCTGTCGCGAGTGGCTATGGTTTTGTTGAAGATGGAGAGTTTTGTGAAGAGCGTGGACATATGGGGGGTGCTGATGCTGGTGCTGTTAGTGTGAATGCTAAGCAACGTGGTATGCCTCAGTTGGGTAGTTTGGGTAGTGGTAATCATTTTTTGGAGGTTGGTGTTGTTGATAGGATATTTGATGAGGGTGTTGCGAAGGTTTTTGGTTTGTTGGGTGTTGGGCAGGTGGTTCTGTGGGTTCACACTGGTAGTAGGGGTTTGGGTCATCAGGTTTGTAGTGATTATTTGAGGGTTATGGAGGCTGGTGCTCGTAAGTATGGGATTGTTTTGCCTGATCGTGAGCTTGCCAGTGTTCCTGTGCATTCTTTTGAGGGGGAAAGGTATTTTAGGGCTATGGCTGCTGCCGCTAACTTTGCTTGGGCTAATAGGCAGATGATTACCCATTGGGTTAGGAAAGCTTTTGTTAAAGTTTTTGGTGTTGATGAGAGGGAGTTGAAGCTTGTCTATGATGTTGCTCATAATATTGCTAAGGTTGAAGAGCATGCTGTTGACGGTTCCAGGGTTAAGGTTGTAGTGCACCGTAAGGGTGCTACTAGAGCGTTTCCCAAAGGACATCCTGAAATTCCTTCAAAGTATAGGGGTGTTGGGCAGCCTGTCCTCATTCCTGGTAGCATGGGCACATCCTCTTGGGTTCTCGTTGGCAGAGATTTGGCGATGGAAAAGAGTTTTGGAAGCACCGCCCACGGCGCTGGACGCATGATGAGCAGAGCGGGAGCACTTAAGGTAAGAAGCGGTTTCGAGGTTAAACGTGACCTAGAAGGAAGGGGAATCGTTCTAGAGGCAGC
>CALHLD010000054.1 GCA_938034445.1 uncultured archaeon
GCTATGGTTTTTGACAGACTTATGTAGCTCTTGGGATTCACCAGCCACTCGATCCTCTCGTCGAAGTCGTATATGCCATCCATTTTTACATCGTTCAGTAGAAGACGCGTAGACTTAAAAAGGCGAGGGTGGGATTTGAACGCTTCCAAGACATGGCGAAAACTCCCGCAAAACCCCTCTTTTTTCTATTCTAATATAACTTAGTTTTGGTTACGGTCAATTGGTCTTCAAGAGATGGATAAACTTAAAAAATAAATCGATAATTATTTGTTGACAGCTCATGTCTTTAGAAACGTATTCTTTCGTTGAAAATTTCTTAAGAGGCTACGGGATTTTGTCGATTCGGAAAACTTGGTTTTCAGCAAATTGCCTAAATGGGTTGGGTCTGCTAGAGTTAAAATAGCTTGGATAAATAATAGTGTGATCTGTTTGTTTGAAGATTCTCCAGATGACAAGGATGTTTTCATTGACTGCGGTTCTGTAAAGTCAGATGTTCAGTTTCTGTTAGGACTTCCCGAATACATGCCTAATGCCGCAAGTTTTAGAGCGCCTGATAAGTTAGATGGAAAGTTACTCATTCTAGTTGGGGAATACGGTAAAGATAAACAAGTAATTTTTAACATAATATCTCCTAATTCTGCCTTGTTTAATGTTGGTTATACAATTTATCACTCACCGCTTGCGATTTTTAACATCTTTATCCAATTGAGTTTTCAAAATATAATTTGGGCGATACGTTTTGTTCCTTTCGCTTTATACATCCATGAAAAAGACCTTATTGACTTCGAAACACTTTGGAATAAGTGTACACTTCACATTCAAGATCTCTTACGTGCAACACATAACTCTGAACTCGGTAACTACTGTCAGTCCGCCGATGCACCTAAAAGTGCAATACTAGCGGGTAAAGAGAGATCCGTCATAGTTTTCGGAAAATATACAGATCCGGAAATAAATGAATTGTTGCAAATTCGAGACTTCTTAAGAACAAAGGGATATGATGCGTATTTATTACGGGATTTGCCTGAACATCCTTCGATGTCTCTTGAAGAAAAAGTGAAGTTATGGTCGTTGGCATCACGGTTTTCTGTTATGGTTGATAGAGAGCCTTCTGGTCATTTAGTGGAGTTTCCGTATCTTAAAGAAAACCGAGTTATATTGGCATTATTAAGGCCTAAAGGCAAAGCGTCAACATACATGATTGGAAATGAAAGCATTGTTGACATCAATTATATTTGCATATTTGAGTTTGAGAAATCAACTTTAGAAGTTATTAACGCAGCCATAAAATGGGCTGAAGAATTAGTCAAGAAACGAATAAAAAAATATAAAGAAGTTTATCCGTGGAGAAATCGTTGAAAAAAGTTCCGCAGCTTCTTAATGATCATTTTGCCCTTTCTTGAATTATTTGCTGTTGACCATAGCAAACTTGTTATCCATACGCAGCTCATTAACAATGTTAGAAATAACTGGAGACATTCAAGGAAGGATGGTATAATACGCCCTAAACTAATATCGCCGAGTCCTTCAATGTATATAGGTCCTTGATCAAGGGGGCTTCCATAAATAATAACTAGCGAAGGTGAGAAAAGCCAAAAAAGGATGAGGATAAGTAGTGGGGATAACGTAGAGATTGTGATCAAAGATTTTTTGAAACTGGTTAATTTGTGGTTCCATAACTTGGGAAATACTAAGGATGAAATTAGAATAAACGTTGCAAAAGTAGTCATTTCAAAGCTGAAATAATAAGCTCGAGAAAAAAGGCGAAAGCGATCAAGAGCTACGATGTTTTTACTTATGACGGCAACGTCTGAAGCTGGGATATTTCCCCATCCTATCAAAAAAGCGATATTTGGGTTTTCAAAAGAGGAACATAAGGAAATCAACGGCTCGAGAAACCATACAATAAGAGAGGCGATCACGACAGTCAATATCGACAAGTACTTAACCTCTTTAAGTAATTTATTCGCGAAATAGAGAACTGTTAAGAAAATCAGGAACGTACCAAAACTGAATATTGTGATTATGGCGTTTAGGTTGGAGAAACCATAACATTCTTTTATCAGCGAAGACACCGTATTGTAATAATCGGTCAATTTATGTGCAGAAATGTACGAGGAAAGTTCAGAAGCATTGGAAAAAAAGCTGTAGCTTTGTTGTATGACATATGCAAAAAACAGTCCAAGGAAGGATGATAAAACTAGTTCAACGCTATGCAGGAATGTGCCAAAGTCTTTTGTGTCAGAACTGTCACGGGAACTTATCACTTATTCACCTCACCTTAAAATGTATAAACGCTACTGATAAAATTTAATAATTGAACATATGTTATGCCGCTGATGGTAAGATAAGATTTGAGTTTTGATGTTTCAGCAAGCTTCGTAATAAAGACTAAGGGGCTGACAAGTTACCTAAAAATAACTTGCCAATTATTTGACAGATCACTTATTAGTTAGCATTATAGGCTATTTGGTCAATTAGATTCTCAGAGACTTTTACTGATATCTTCAATCTTTTGGCAAAGTCTTAACACAATAAATGTTACAGCTACTGCGTCAGACACATTAAATAGTTTGGTTTCTTTACCAATAAACTCATGTTTAGCTCGTCGGTATATAGAATTGTCAAAAGAACAGAGAGTATCCAATAATTCTTTAGGGATTAAGTTGTTATATTGTTTTTGCATTATGCGAACATTTGCTCCTAACGACTTGTTTGGACTACATAATGGTAGTTTACTAACAAATCGAGTCTTTACAAAGAGCTCAACTAAATCTCCGCATCTCCTAATGTAGTCCCTAGTAAACATCTGAAAATTGTTAAAACTCAGAAGTTCTCTAGCAACAATGGCTATGTGGCTAACAACACCTATTCCAGACTCTATTTCAAATTGCGTTACAACTTTCCTTAAAGTTGCTGGCTTCTCTACAGCTTCTTTGAAAAAAGAAAGATATTCGATGAATGAACCAGAAGGAAACAGCAACAAGAGAAGGTCAATTATTTCCTTTTTAACATCACAATTCTTCAAGAAATGCCTTATTTCGTCAACAGTCAACATGTTTCGCCTCTATTCAAATATCTTGACTTTTAATATTTTATCTATTAATGATACAGGAAGTAGTTTGCTAAGTAACTAATTTCGCTTCTAACTCTCTTTTCGCTTTAAATTTTTAGACATGTGTTTCTGTTTCCCTTTGAGCAAAAGCGGAAATAATTTGGTGTGTATAATTTTGGTAGTCATCATGTATATAAAGTCTCATAAGAAGAAGTTTCTTCTCCAATCTACCCCAAGGTGTTTCGAGAATCCTTTGAGGTTTGTAACCTTTTGGTTGCTTCTCGTCGTAGATAAATATGTATTCGTCTTCTTCACCAAACAACGGGTTAAGTTTGAATATAGGTGTATCAACAAAGAAGGCTTCATCCGGCAGATCCTTCAGTTCTGGCGGTAATCTGTTTCGTATTCGTTGCGTTATCAGCTTAGAGAGGTCTTTATCAGATATATCCAGATCTACTTTCCTATCTTGTTCCTCAAATTTGCTATAAGGAATTGTACGATTAACAAGTTGTTTTCTGTAAAGAGAACTTTCTAAAGTGGGATGATATAGCAAAAACGGTTCATCTAGAAATTGGAACTTGTCAACATTTTCTATAAATTCTTTAAAGTTCTGAAGTTTTTGCGACGCTTCTTCCAGGAAATCTGTTACAACCTTTATTACGGCCCTTGCGGTTCTGTGGTAATATACTGCCGAGAACATAAAAAGTCTGGCTAAAAGTAGCGAATCAAACGCTTCTTTTCCACGTGGATTTAGAACGATCTTATCTTCCAAAGGGATGGAAGAGAATACTAGTCGCTGCCAATCAATGTTCGCGTATCCTGCACCCGTAAAATAAGAATCTCTTAACAAAAAATCGATTATGTCTGCGCTATATGCTCCACGACAAATATAGTAGAATATCTTCTCATTTACGTTTTTGCTTATACGTTTATCTAATGGCCATTCTTCAAATGATTTGGCTTCAAATAGCGAGGCAACATCATTCATCTCGATTTTGATACCTTCTTCTGGTTCGACTTGGCGTGGTAATTGATTGCATTCACGTAAAATTTTAGCTCCAAACTTTTCATGGTCGATGTTATACAACGGCCTAAATACAACATCATCAAATGCATGAGAAAATGGGCCGTGCCCAATATCATGCGTTAAAGCCCAAAGGCGCATCAAATATACATATTTCTTCTTTTTAATTGATGATAAATTAGGAATCTGCTCTAGAAGATGTTCCGTGAAAATACTAGCTACATGCATTACGCCCAAAGAGTGAGAAAAACGGGTATGCGTTGCTCCAGGATATACATAGTCTACGCCAGTATTTTGTTTAACTCTTCGCAATCTTTGGAAAATAGGAGTATCGATTATTTTTAGTTCGTGTTTGAAAACTTTAATGTACCCGTGAATTGGATCTTTTAGTATTTCATAATCTGGTGCCATTTTGCATATATACTCCCCAACGAGAAAATTATGCAGAATTAGTCGCTATCTTCTTTGCTTCTGCTATTAGTGAAATGGTAGATTTGTTTTTATATTTCCTTAAAGCTTCCTTCAGCCTTGCTTTCTCCGCTGCATCC
This sequence comes from uncultured archaeon, assembly GCA_938034445.1. Lineage (GTDB taxonomy): Archaea > Thermoproteota > Nitrososphaeria > JACIWG01 > JACIWG01 > JACIWG01. The sequence goes on from CALHLD010000054.1 coordinate 4,628, forward strand.
ATCTTGTTTTCTATTTCTCTAGCTAATTTTTGCCCTCGGGATGTAAGGATATGCATGTATAACGCTCCATCTTGCGGGATGACTTTTAATATATCTGCTGCTTCTAGAAGGTTTATTTCTGTTTGTAATTCGGGAGAATAGGGCCCATAATAATATGGAATAAAGGTATAGTCGAATTTTATACCGTCTTTATGTTTAAGTAGAAATACAATCTTTTGAAAACGCGTTCTCCCCTCGATTTTGCCTAGATTTTTTAAAATCACAAGTAACTTTTCGATATCTTTGACCATTTTTCCTTTCTCCTTTTAATTCATGAGTATTTTATGATGACCTTATAAATTTTAAACCATTACAAAGTTAATATTCCATTCTCAACTTCAACTTTAAGCTTTATAATTAGTCTCGTCGATTCTCATTAAAATTTATTACACATAGTCCTAAGCTGCTTTAATTTAAACACTTATTTTTGTGGATGCTCTATAATTTCTTTGTAAAGGATGTTGCGTTTATGCTTAATGAGGCGGATACTCGGGTTAAGTTGATTGATCCGAAGCTTCATGAGAGTGGTTGGCGTGAGGAGTTTATTTTAAGGGATAGGCCTATTACGCCTGGTAGGCTTATTGATGAGCGGGGTAATCGTAAGGCTGGTAAGAAGCCTGATTATATTTTATTGTATCGTCCTGGTTTTCCGATTGCTGTTGTTGAGGCTAAGGATGAGGGGCATTCGGCTTTGGATGGGATGCAGCAGGCTAAGGGTTATGCTTCGTATTTGGATGTTTTGTTTGCTTATTCGACTAATGGTCATGAGATTGAGGAGTTTGATTTTACTACTAATTTGCAGAGGAGTTTGGATCGGTTTCCGGCGCCTGAGGAGCTGTGGCAGCGGTATACCGAATACAAGTTGAAGGGTGTTATTAAGCCTAAAGTTAATCCATTGGAAGTGCCTTATTATTATTTGCCTGGCGGTAAGAAACCGTGGTATTTTCAGGAAGTTGCCATTAAGCGGGTTATTGAGGAGATTTTGAAGGGTAAGAGGCGTTTGTTGCTTACTATGGCGACGGGCACCGGTAAGACTTTTGTGGCTTTTCAGGTTGTTTGGAAGCTTGTTAAGTCTGGGTATTTTAGGCGGATTCTTTATTTGGCTGACAGGCTTTTCTTGAGAGACCAAGCATATAACGAGTTTTCAGCTTTTGGGGACGCACGTGCAATTATTGAGGAGGGAAAAGCGCCTAAAACGCGGGATATCTACTTTAGCATTTATCAGTCCATGTATAGCGGTGAAGAGGGCAACCGTTTATATCAACAGTATCCGTCTGATTTCTTTGATTTAGTTATTATTGACGAGTGCCACAGGTCTGGTTATGGGACTTGGAAGCAGATTTTGGATCATTTTAGCGGCGCGGTTCATTTGGGTATGACTGCTACGCCTAAGCGGGACGACAATATTGACACTTATGCCTATTTCGGCGAGCCGGTTTACTCCTATAGCATGGGTAGGGCTATTGAGGATGGTTTTTTGGCGCCTTTTCAGATTTTTAGGGCTTTTACGAATATTGACCGTGATGGTTTAAGCATTAGAGATGCTTTATATCAAGGTGCTCAGTTCTATATCCCTGAAGAGGCTGATTTGAAGGAAATTTATACTTTGGAGGATTTTGAGCGGGAGATTGTTTTGCCCGATAGGACTGCTAGGATTTGTGATCATTTGGCTAATTTGTTGCGGACTTTTGGGCCTAAGCAGAGGAGTATGGTGTTTTGTGTTAATATGGAGCATGCTGCGATGGTTGCGAAGGAGTTGCAGAATCGTTTTGCTGATTTGGGTTATCCTGATTATGCTGTGCGTATTGTTTCTGAAGAGCCTGAAGTTAGGGAGCTTTATGAGCGGTTTAGGGATTCTGATAAGCCTACGCCGGTTGTGGCTACCACTGTAGATTTGTTGACGACTGGTGTGGATGTTCCTTCCGTTCATAATATTGTTTTGATTAAGCCTATTGCCTCTAAGGTTGTTTTTAAGCAGATTATTGGTAGGGGCAGCCGCATCGACCCTAATACTAACAAGTATTTCTTCCGCATTATTGATTATGTTAATGCTACTCGTTTGCTTGATGATTGGGATTACCCGGAGATGGCTGAGCCCGCAAAGATGGTTGAAGGACCTTTTGACATTTCGATTGGTGGTTTGGTTGTGGATGCTGATTCGCAGACGCCTTTGGCTAATGTTAAGGTTGTGGCTCAGATTGGGCCTAACATGCAGAGGATTGCCAGAACAGGCGATGATGGCAGATTCGCTCTAACCGAGCTTCCACATTCGCCCATTGCACTTCATATTACTGGAACTGGGTTTAGGAGTAAGCAGATGACGATTACGCCTAGTCCTGGCTTGTTTGTGGTTATTGAGTTGAAGCCTGAGGCGCCTGTTGAGAAGAAGATTGTTTTGAAGGGTATTGAGGTTTATATTGCTCAGGAAACGCGGATTGTTTTGACCTCTGATGGGCGGACGCTCTCTGAGGCTGAGTATATCGAGTATTCGCGGAAGGGTGTGGTTCAGCGGGTGGCTTCGCTTAAGGATTTGCGGGAGATTTGGTCTGATCCTGTTAAGCGTGATAAGTTTTTGCAAGCTTTGCGGGAACAGTCTATTTTTCCTGATTTGATTGCGAGTTTGTTAAAGCGTCCAGATGCTGATGCATTTGATATTTTGGCTCATATTGCTTTTGATGTGCCGATTTTTACTCGTGAGGAGAGGGCTAATGCTTTTAAGAATCTTTA
>CALHLD010000055.1 GCA_938034445.1 uncultured archaeon
ATTGTCTTCTAAATTTCCTAAAGAGTTCATTTTTGGCTTCTCTGAAGCAGGCTTCCAGTTTGAGATGGGTCTTCCTGGTTCAGAAGATCCTAATAGTGATTGGTGGAAGTGGGTTCATGATCCAGATAATATTGTTTCTAGACTAGTTAGCGGTGACCTTCCTGAAGATGGTCCTGCATATTGGCATCTGTATAAAAAAGACCATGACTTTGCATGCTATTTGGGCATGAATGGGGCGAGGCTTGGAATAGAATGGAGTAGAATTTTTCCAAAGCCTACGTTTGGTGTTAAAGTGTCTGTGGAGGAAGATGAAGAGGGAAACATTCTGGCTATAGATGTTGATGAAAAAACTTTAGAAGAACTTGATAAGCTTGCATGTAAAGATGCAGTAGAACACTATAGGGAGATGTTTGAGGATTGGAAAAGGAGAGGAAACTTCTTAATTATAAATTTGTATCATTGGCCCCTGCCCCTTTGGGTACATGATCCTATCAGTGTGAGAAGATTCGGCCCTAATCAAGCTCCAGCTGGATGGGTTGACAGGAGAACAATATTAGAATTTGTAAAATTTGCAGCTTATGTTGCATGGAAATTCGGTGTCCTAATAGATATGTGGAGTACAATGAATGAACCAAATGTTGTATATGTGAATGGCTATATTAATGTAAAATCTGGTTTCCCACCTGCTTATCCTGTTTTTAAAATGGCATTAAAAGCAAAAAAATATATGGTTGAAGCACATGCGAGAGCGTATGATGTTCTAAAAAAATTAACGGGGAAACCTGTTGGAATAATATATGCTATTAGAGCGCTAGAACCTCTTAAACCAAGTGATGAAGATTACAAAGAAGCTTTAGAAAAGGCTAAAGCGTTTGAAACATACGATTTCCTTGACTCTATAATTTTTGGAAAATCTCCACTTGTTAAGGACCGGCCAGATTTAGCGGGTCACATGGATTGGATTGGAGTAAACTATTATACTAGGCGTGTGATAGAACCAGCTGCAAATCTATTAGGATACAGGTTTGCTGAAGGATATGGAAGCATGTGCATTCCAAAAGCTCTTTCTAAGGATGGTCGTCCATGTAGTGATGCAGGATGGGAAGTGTATCCAGAAGGATTATATAATGTGCTAGTGGAATTGTGGGAAAGATATAAGCCTCTACCACTAATTATTACAGAAAATGGTATAGCTGACTCAGAAGACAGGTTAAGACCCACATACTTATCTTCACACTTATATCAAGTTCTAAAAGCCTTAAAAGCGGGTGTCAATGTAAAAGGATATCTTCATTGGGCACTAACTGATAACTATGAATGGTCTTCAGGATATAAGATGAGATTCGGTTTAGCACATGTAGACTATAAAACTAAAAAAAGAACATTAAGACCAAGTTCTCTTATATTTAAGGTGATAGCTGAAAATAAGGAGCTGCCCTTCGAATAGAATATAATTAATAGATTAGAAATAGAAAACTAATCTTTATTTTTTCATCGATCCAATTTTTGTTAAAGAAAAGAATCTCTATTCGAAACAATAAGCTTTCATAGTTTTTTGAGATTGGTATAAAATTATTTAAAAGAAAAAATTCGGCAAAAACTATTTTAATTAAAAATAATAAAGGTATTATACGTACTATTGTAGATTTAATATAATCTACGTTTATAAAGGATATAATTGATTCTTGAAACTCTGGCACTCACAACATCACTATCAAGCGCACTAAACAGCATCCTTATTGCAAAGGGTATGAAAGGTGCATCACCTATTATAGCAGTGTTCTATAGCATCCTAGCCCAAACAATAATATTGAGTGCGCTTATACTTACAAGAACGTTGACATTAAATATTATAGCAGTAATATTATTTGCTGTAGGCGGCCTATTCTCATCAGGCATAGGACGACTATTTTATTTCATATCCATTAATAAAATTGGTGTAGCAAGGTCTAGCGCAATTATAGGCAGCAGTCCAGTCTTCACAGTAATACTTTCAATCCCACTTCTAGTAGAACAGCCAACAATCCTTGGTGCAACAGCTGTAACCATAGGCATAATCTTAGCAAGTGGTGCAAGAGAATTTAAAATCGAAAAAGCACTTGCCATTGCATTAGCAGCTACTCTATCCTATAAATTATCAAACATAATAAGTAAAGCAGGGCTACAAATTGAACCAGACCCATATCTAAGTGCGCAAGTAGGTGCAACAGTAAGCTTAATCTTCTTTCTAGTATACATAATATCCACAAACCAAAGGAATAGTATCAAAGTTCCAAAAACAAGTTTGCTATATTTAATTGTAACATGAGTTATAATGAGTGTAGGCTGGTTAGCGATGATGACTGCACTAAAATTAGGTTCCGTATCAATAGTAACTACAATCGTTTACTCGTATCCACTATTTACTTTACTGTTAACAAAACTATTATTGAAGGAAGAAGGTTTTGGAAGCAGAGAAATCATAGGATCAATTTCAATAGTATTGGGTACTACATTATTCTAAAGTTTTTGTAAGGTGAATGCAGAAAATTCATACCCTTGATTAACATGTGGTATATTAGTATTAGAATTTAAGCCTTTCAAAAATATATAGGGTGATAAAAGAGAAAGTATTTAAGGTAAGAAAGTAAGAATATATTAGGGTGGCGTTTAATGGAGTATGAGAAGTTAGATATTGCTGTAGTGTCTAGTAAGGGTCAAGTTGTAATTCCTCAAGCTATAAGAGAGAAACTTGGCATAAAGCCACAGACAAAGCTTTTGGTGTACGGGTATAAAGATGCTGTAATCATGAAGAAGATAGAGGTACATGGCATTGAAAAGGAATTGAAGGAGGTCTACAAAAAAGTAGAAGATAAGATAGCTAGATATGGCGAACTAGTTGATGAGGAAATAGAGAAAATAATTCAAGAATATAGGGAGAGGAAGAGTTCTTCTGCCTAAAGATAGTAAGATAAAGGTTGTATTGGACACAAATGTCTTAGTTTCTGCTTTAATCAAATCTGGAAAGCCTAGGGAACTAATTTGGATGATAATTGAAGGAAAGCTTCAACTAATCTTGTCCAAAAGCATTCTAGAAGAGTTTCTTGAAGTTACTGAAGATTCTAGAATAAGAAGGTATGTTGACGAGAATGATATAATAGTCTATCTTAGTTCTTTAGGAAGTATTGCTAAAATGGTGAGGATAAAATCTAATTTTAAGGTTGTTAAAGAAGATCCTGAAGATGATATAATTTTGAGGACCGCTAAAGATGGTGGGGCTCAATACATAATATCAGGTGATAAGCATTTGCTTTCATTAAAGGAATTTAAGGGGATAAAAATAGTAACAGTAGATGAAATATTAAAATTATCGAGGGACTAGGGTAAAATTAAATGCGTTAATAAACGAAGTTTTATTGTCGATATTGTGGCTTTCTTTAATTTAGCAATATTTTCATTCATAGTGAATTTACTCCTTTGGTAATTCTATTTATGGGGCTGGGCTCTGTGAAAGTGAAGAGGTTGCACTTTCAGCTACGTATGCTACTTTCTTAACCTTTGAAGGAATTAGAGTTTTATAATAAATTAGGTGAGTGGTCGTCAATGCTAGGGTTATAAGCTTTTGGTTAGAAGCCATTTCCATAAAGGTAAAAGTTTGATTTCCCTGTTTTCAAATTTTATTGTGTCCTCGTAGTCCCAGGTGATTATAGATAGTTTTTTGCAATTTAGCAAGTCTGAAGCTTTTGTTAACGATTTAACTTCCCTTCCCTCTATTTCGTCTTTACCTGTAGCATATGTTACTTGAATTAAGTGTTTTATCTGCTGCCCACTTTTTATAACAAAGTCAACCTCACCAAATTGGGAGTCTCTCCAATAGTAGATTTCCCACTCTTTTGACCAATAGCTTTTAATCCTTAATAGTTCGACTGCCACCAAGTTTTCCATTAAACTGCTAATGTTTTCAGATATTTTGAAACCTAATACATTTATTATTCCATTATCTATGCAATAGACTTTCTTGGGTGCGATAATGCTTTCCTTAAGTTTTGGCGAATATTTTTCTAATAAGAAAACTAAATATGCGTTTGAAAGGTAAAGGGTATAATCTTTTACTGTGTGAACGCTTTTTAAGTTAAGAACATTTTTAAGCTTGTTAAAAGAGACTTCTTTCCCTGCGTTTGCAATATAGTATCTAGCCAAATCCTTCAATGCGTTTTTATACCTTATATTATACCTTTGTACCACATCCCTTTCTACAATGTCCTTATAGTTTTCTGATAGAAAGTATCGTCCAACCTTATATGTTAGAGGAAATCCCCCCAATTTTAAATATTCTAGCAATAAGGTTTTTGTTCTTGCAATATGTTTTGTTAAGTAAATGTTTGGTATAAAGTCATTAAAAATTAAATATTCTCTAAAACTGAAGGGGAAGAGTTCGAAATCAATATGTCTTCCCGTTAGAAAAGTAGAAAATTCTTTACTCATTAACCTTGCATTACTTCCTGTTATAACCACCTTTTTTCTCGGTAATATTCTTGAAACAAACCTTTCCCATCCATTAACATATTGGATTTCATCAAAGACTATGAACTCAACTTCCCCCTTAAGAGATGCTATAGCCTCTAAAATGGAATTTAACTCTTCTTGCTTAAGTTGTAATCTTTCATCTTCAAAGTTCACATAAGCAGCATTTTTTTGTCGAGTTAATAAAAACGCTAAAATAGATTTTCCACATCTTCTTACACCGGTAATCACATTTGCTACATCTTCACTTATCTTACCTACATCTAGCTCCCTTTCTATAATCTTCTCCCTTTTAACCTTATCTTTTAATTCTTCTTCCTTATCCACTATTGCCGATTTTATAGCGTTTACATTCACCATATTTTGCGTTTATAACGCAAACATTTTAATAAAGTTTGCGTTAGTAATTAAACATTGCATGGTTAAGTTATCATTTAAAAATTTTAGAATAGTTTTGCTATTTCCTTTTCCTTAATAAATCTTTATCAATCATCGAAAGACTTTTATTAAATATTAGATAATGGTCTGGTCGAGCTTTCATGGTTGAACTTTTATTTGTTAATTTTTTGATTTTAGCCGTATGCTTTTTGGTTTTAGGAAAATCTAGTGAAGTTGCAATATCCTATTCTGTTAAGATAGCTGATGTTACTGGATTTGGAAAGACTACAATTGGTTTTATGGTTGTCGCGTTTGCCACTTCTTTGCCTGAATTGTTAATTGCTGTCTTTGCAGTTTTAGGTGGAGGCTCGATAGGTATTTCTGTTGGAAATGTTTTAGGCGCTAACATTACTAATATTTGTCTTGTTCTTGGCTTATGTATTTTGATTTCAAATTGGAAGAGATTGGAGGATCCATGTCTCGCTCCTATTGTCACAAAAGAGGAAAGTAGTAGTTTACGTTTTGGTCTTTTTATGGCCTCTTTAATTATTTTGATTCTTTTGTATCTTAGGGAAGCTAGTAAGTATGTTGGAGTTATTCTTCTTACAATTTTTGTTCTTAACACCTATCAACTTTCTAGGGAAAGGCGTATGATGATTAAGGACGAGGGTTCACTTAATGAGAGAAGTAAGCTTCCAAGATATTTGGGTTTAACCTTTTTGGGTATTTTTGGAGTGGTGGTTAGCGCCTATTTTTTAGTTGGTTCCGCGACATATATAGCTTCAGAACTCGGTGTTCCATCTATCATTATTGGCGCTACAATAGTTTCACTTGGTACAACATTGCCTGAAATGGTTACAAGTATTCAAGCAACTAGACTTGGTCATTTGAACCTTGCACTTGGAAACATTATTGGAAGTGCTTTTGTAAACCTAACTTGCATCCTTGGATTTACATTAACATTTTCGGATTTCACAGTTGAAATTTTTGCTTTTTCTGATGTAGCAATATTTTCGCTTATAGCTAACTTACTTCTTTGGTATTTTATCTCTGGTGATAGACTTTGTAAGAGGGAAGGTTTTGTGCTAGTGACAATGTATGTTATTTTCTTACTTCTAAGTTTTGGAGGAATCACACTTTAAAACAAGGTTGACTTGAATGTGCCAAAAAATTTTTGTTTAGATAATGTTTATATAATGTGATTATTGTTTTTGCTTGTTGACGATTATGGAATCTTATAGGAGATTGATTTTAAACCTTGAGCTTATTGGTATTATTTTTATCGTTTTCCTAGGAAGTATGTTACATTTTACTTTTGAGCTTTCTGGCAGAAATCCTTTAGTTGGCATTTTCCCAGCCGTTAATGAAAGTGTTTGGGAACATTTGAAGTTAGCTTTTTGGCCGGCCATGTTATATGCTTTTATAGAATATCGATATTTGAAAAAGATTGTTAGCAATTTCCTTTTTCTCTAAAGCTATGGGCATTTATCTTATGCCTTTATCGATTGTTTTTCTATTCTATTCTTATAGAACTTTTTTGGAAGAAAATCTTGTTTTGGACATTCTCATTTTTATCGTTTCTGTATTTTTTGGACAGTTTGTAAGCTATAAGTTGATGAATCGGAAAAGTATATCAAACATTCATTCAACATTTTCTATTGTTTTATTATTATTTTTGGCCTTAATTTTTATAATTTTTACATTTTATCCACCCCACTTGTATATATTTCAAGATCCTGTTAGTGGAGGTTACGGGATTACTGTATAAGTTTTTAAAGAATTTGGAGTCCGTTAAAGTGAAAAATTAAACTTTTTAGAATAAGAACTGATTACGTAAATGTTTTTATTAAAACCTATTAAATTCAAGCAACAGGCTATTTAGTTTTACTGCATCTTTCTTTTATAAAATCATGATACTTCTTAACCTTATCTTGCGTAAAGGGATTTACAACAGTTATCTCTCTAACTTTAGACAATTCTTTGTCCAAAGAATATACGATGGTGGTTCCCAAACTCTTTGCAAGAGAGATAAGGTATCCATCCCATGCCTCAATATCATATGCTACGAGTATTCTAGTCCTCTTAAAGCAGCTTCTGGCGAAATAGTCGGGTATAATGCTGGTGAAGAAGTTTCCAAAATTCCCTCAAGAACCTCTCTAACAATATTCTTGGACACTCTTAAGTACTGTGTAGTTATATGATATGCACCGATAATTGATGATACAGGTATTGTAACTTTTCTTTTTCGCGATAAGACTTGACTAAGAAAATTTATGCTTTCATTTTTTAAAGGATTATTAAAGCACGCAGGAACAATTATACTCACATCAACAACTCCTTCACTATAAACCAAGCTTCCTTCT
>CALHLD010000056.1 GCA_938034445.1 uncultured archaeon
AAATGGAACGTGTTGCAAGAAATATGGGAATGGCTTTACTCTGCTACAGACCATGTTACATAGAATATATCTCAGATGTTGAACTAACTGTAAAATATGAGGGCGAATATATTACAAGAAAATATGAAACTCCACTTGGAAGCTTATTTGAAAGGCTAAGAGTTGGTGTAGGATATGGTCAAGCATGTTTTGGCAGGGACTGGAAAGGTCTACAGCCTATAAGGACAAGCTTTATGGTAAAAAGTTTAGAAGATTATAGGATTCTAAAGTTCATTGCAGAAAACCTGCATTTCAAACCATACTATTATGCTGTTGAGGACCAGACAAGACGCTTGGGGGAAGACGGTATCGTTATATCAACTTTACCATATGAGCCAATGCAGAAGCTTATAGTTGAATGGATAGGGCATAGAATTTACATCGATATGGTAAAAAATAAAGAGGTTGTTGAAGAAATATACGCTATTCTTGAAGAAAGATATGAGAAAGAACTTTTCCCTATTGCTGCAGAAGCACCGTCTAAGGTAATATTGTATGGGGGAAACATTGACAGCCTCATAGTGAATCCGAAAATGTTCGAAAAATATTATCTACTAACATATGAGAAACTTGCAAACATGTTGCACGATAAAGAAAAACTCTTGAATGTACACATGGATGGAAAGCTGAAAGCGTTATCAAACCTTATTTCAAAATCAAAGGTTGACATTATAGAAGCATTCACTCCGCCACCAACAGGAGACCTTCCACTTGAGGAGGCACTAGAAAAATGGGAAGACAAAATAATATGGATAAACTTTCCTTCAGCAATATCGACAGCACAAGGTCCGAATCCAGAAAATGTAAAAAGATACTTAATTGAGCTGCTGGAAAAATCTATACCATACTCTAACAGAATAATGATCATAGCTTCAACAGAAAACTTTGTGCCAGAAGAAAACATGGTAGCTATGGCAGAAGTTATGGAAAAAGCCCGGTTACCCTTAAATAATGAGGTAATAGAAAATATTAGGAAAGCATGCATAAACTATTTTTGACTCAATAAGTAGCCACCGAATCCAAGAGCCCAAACTATAACAGGATAAACCACCAAACGCTCCATCCCCCCTCTACCAAGTCCAAGATAATTAAATAAAAAATATAATGGCATACCAAAGAAGGTTGAGAGTTCGAATGCTACAAAGATGATGAGCGAGAAAATGGAAGTGAGCCCTAAAATAAGGCTATAATAGGAAAACGGTTTATTTTGAATTTTGTAGGAAGCTACAGCCGACAGCCCTCCAAAAATAAATGTGATCAACGAAAATATTGTGTGAATAAAACCAAAGTTTTCTGAGAAAATACCTACACCGATAGCGCCGACGCCACATAAAAGCATAAAAGCATGGAAAATTTTTCTTTCAGGAAAAAATTTTCTAAGAAATTTTACACTAAAAGCTGCAGCTAAGCCCAACAATATTACAGAAGAATTAAAGATTGGCGCTGAAGGTCCTACACCCAAATCGCTAATATAATTCCATGAGATATTATAGCCAGGATATAACGCTTCTGCAATAATCATGAACAGTATGAACTGGGCTGACCCCCAAAATATTAGAGTTCCAGCCACAATATTAGACGCCACCTTCATATTTTGGGATACGTTTGAGAACATATAAAATATTTTCCCTATTTTCTTTCAAGCATTTTCTCTAAAAGTTCCCTTATTTTACCCAATTCATTAAGAATCTTTAAATCAAAATCTTCTTCATATGCTTCAACTGCGACAGGCTTTTTGCCTTTAACAAAATCCAATATTATAGAGCGTAGTTCCTCAAACCTTTCTACACCTAAAATTTTCATTTCACTTAATTTTCCATAAGATGATGCCGATGAATAGCCTGCTGTCTGAATCGATAAAGAGGCGATACCATATTTTCTTGAAAGTGGTCCCTGAGATATATCAATATTAGTTATCCTATTATATGGTACAATACCCGTATTCTTAAACCAAACACCCCTCCTCCATATAATCTCATCTTCTGTAAGAAGATAGGATATGGAATTATAGTATTTTGGAATCCAAGAAGCTACGAAAGCCAATACTATTATAAGTGGCACTGTAATCCCTACAACCACTTCTGTAGGTGCAAAAATTAGAACTGGAACATACCAAGGTAAAACAAACAACATAATTGAGGAAATTAAATAAGTGTAATAGAGAGTTTTAAGTCTTGGAGAAGGCTTAAACTCTTCACCGACTCTAATATCCGACTTCATTCCAAACCCCATAAGAATCATTATTTTATCCTTCTATTTTAACATTTTGTTCTCCAACTATATGCTCACATTTTTCCAATTTTGGCTACAAGCATTTAAAAGAACATTTAACACTGCTACAATTTACTTGAATATTTTCAGCAATTTTCTAAGCTCTTCCAATTTTTTAATCACCGCCTCTTCTCCCTCAAACTCTTTTTCAATTTCAAATAATATATTTTCTATAATATACTTTGGTTCCCCTCCTAAAAGCAACTTTAGCCTGTTCCAGTCAATTTTATCACCATGATGTATCATAAGCCATAAAGCATCTTCAAGGTCTTTTATTGAAGACAAGACAACTATTTTTGCAGCAATATTTTCCTCAAGCTGCGCAATTTTTATTTTCTCCATTCCAATTTCAACTTCTACTGCTCTGTTTAAAGCTTCAAAATCAAGCTTTGATTTAGCGAACTTGAAGTCAAGCCTGAAACTACCAACTATTATTGTAAAGTGTCCGCCACTACTAAAAGCTCCCTTTACCTCGTTAAAGCTTATATTGTATCCTTCCTTTTCTAGTTCAAGAAACAATCTTCTTGCCTCGTCAAGTGATTTGGCTTCAACTATAAAATCAGCATCCTCTGTCATCCTCCTAACACCCATTAGTATGCATGCAAGCCCACCTACAAGCGCATACCTTAAATTTAGTCTGTTAAGAATTGCTGCAACATTAAAAGTCATTTCTATTAAGCTCATATTATTCCCTTAACCATTTTCCTAACTATCTTAATAGTATGTGCTTCTCCCATCTTCTGAGCATATAAACGGAATAGCCATTGAAATATTAAAGCCGCCCTTAATCTTGAATTGTCTCCATCAATACCTAACTGGCTCATAACCTTATTTCTAATTTTATCAATTTCATCAATCTCCTTTAATATTCCGATATTTTTTTTAACTATATCCTGGTATATATTCATCATTTAAATATCACATGATTGTTTATAAAAACTTAACATTCGATAGCAAAGCAAATGATATATTAACATAAAAGATTATAATGTCACAATTTATGTTTAGGATATAATGGCCTTTAAACCAAATCTAAAAGAATATTTCCAAAACATAGATATTATAGAATATTTAAAAAAGCTTAATGTTACAAATTTTGAGGATCTTGTAGGTGGCATTAAATACTTTAGCGAAAATGAAGCAGATAAGAGGGACGAGCTTATATTACGCTATTTTGGTCAAGATGGTTTATCCCATATTATAGATTCTATAACAGACTTTTTGCTTGCCCCTCCAAAACTTAAAACTGAATCAAAAATCCTTGATGTTGGATGTGGTTCAGGCTACTTTACAGTAAACGTGGCTAAAAGAATTCATGAACAATTGCCTAAAGCATCATTTTATGCCATGGATCTTACTCCAGCAATGTTGTCCGCGTTAATAAATAAAAATGATGAAATAACTCCTTTTATAGGTGTTGCAGAAAATATTTCTGGAAGCATACATTTTGCAAGAAAGTATGTGATGGTGCCTAGAAAATTTGATGCAATATTTTCAACTTTAACATTACATCATTGCAGAGAAGTGAAAAAGGTCTTAAAAAGCATAAGAGGGGTGTTAAGAAAAAATGGGAAGGCAATAATTATAGACCTTTGTGAACATCCCTTTAAAGAGTTTAGAGAAGAGATGGGTGATATCCACCTAGGATTTAACCCATCCTTTATAGAAAAGGAGGCGAAAAACTTTTTCGAAAAAGTCTATGTTAAAAGGATCACTGGAATAGGCTGTAAGTGTTCGGGTAAAATGGCAGACATTTTTCTAGCATATCTTATACCATAATTTTTCTGTATACTTTAATACTAAGAATAAACCATATTGTATATCATTTTTAAATAAGATTGTCGAAGTCGGCGGTTTAGCCACTGACGAAACTCATCTCCCATTACATGAAAAGGGTGTCGATGATATTAGAAACGCTTTCTATACTTTAGGACAAGGTTTCAAGGTTGCGATAGAAGTAATTCTCATAGCCTGTGATAAGAAGCTAATAGAACCTTACAAAGATGTTATTGGTGTGGCGGGAAGTGGTGAAGGAAGCGATACTGCCCTAGTTGCAAGAGCTACGACAAGCAAAGAAATCTTCAGTAAAGATGTCAAGAAAAAACTTGAGGTAAGAGAAATAATTGCTATGCCTTTAAAGAAGAAATGGTGGTAGCAATAAAACCATTACTCTCTAACTTAGATCAATAGTGATTCTACATAGTTTTAGTCAACCCCCCTTTTTAGGTTTATATATAAGAAAAAATTATATGTATAAGTATGGGCGATTTAAAGCATCACAGTAAATTAGCTAAAGAAAAATGGGCTGCTGCAATCGAAGAATATGGTCGAGGAAGGTATACAGTTGTAGGAGATTTGGCCATAAAATGTGTAGAGCAAGCTATCGAAGCCCTCGCGTCAAAAGAAAATCTGCACTTTCACACAAATCCAAGAAGCGCTCACGCTAACAGGGTTAGTTGGGTTAAGAAAAATTTTCCACAGCTTTCAAGTTATATCGACATGTTATGGGGCGCATACGGGACATTAGGCTATGAGGGGGAAGATGGAGAGAGGGCGAAAAAGGTTTTAGAGGCAATGGAGGTGATTTTAAATGAATTTGAAAGAGAAGCTGGAATGCAATTTAAATGATTTGGTTGAAGCAATATCTTCGATAAAAGAAGTTTTAGCGATAATATTGTTTGGCAGCATCGCAAAAGGCGACTACGATGAATTTTCAGACTACGATATACTTGTAATTTTTAAAGATAAAGAAAGTATGTGGAGGAACTGGGATGAACTTTTCAGAAGGGTTGGAAGGCTCAACCTACTACTTCACTGTATACCAAAAAGTTTAGAGGAGTTTCTAAAAAGTGAGCCGACATTTTTAAACGAAATTTTCAAAAGCGGAAAACTTCTTTATATGAAATATCCATTTCAAGCCCACATGAGGCCATTGGATCTCAAGCCATTCAAGCTCGTTACATATGATATGAGTGGTTTAAGGCAGGAGAATAAAATGAAATTTTACTACAAACTTTATGGAAAAAGCGGCTCTAATAGTATTGGTCTTGTTAAAAAGGTTGATGGAATAAAGGTAAGTGAAGGCTGTATACTTATACCAGAAAACTCATTTAAAATCATGGAAGAGACCCTAAATAAATTTAATGTAAAGTTTAAGGTAATAGACGTATATAAGCCTCAGACTTAAAAAAATTTAAGAGAAGATGCAAAAATTGTTTACTTAAAAGCCAAGACCTTCTCCAACGATAATCACATTAAAGTCTGAAAGCTTAGGCGCCTTCTCAAGTATCAATATTGTCCTACATAACCTTTCATCAGAATTGCAGTCCACACAGTAGCCGTTTAAAGTGCATGGGGTATTCCTGTTAAGCCTTTTCGCATTCATGGGTGCAGAAACATTCTTAATTCTCCATAACGCCTCATCTAAGCTTCTAACAAGCTTATTTATTCCAGCAACAACTACCGTCTTCTTCGGTCCAAAAGCTAGAGCGGCAACACGGTTTCCCACTGCATCTAAACTAACAAGTTTACCATCTAAGGTTATGGCGTTAACGCTTGAAAGGAAGACGTCCACCAAAAGTGTCCTACGCCTATTTTCAAAAGTATTCGGATAATCATGTAATATTACTTCACAACCTCTTTTGGATAAAAGTTCCGGTATACCAAGACCCCTTACTGTAGTCGAACCTCCTATTCCCACAACAGAATTTTCAGGAACAAGTTCTAAAACTGCTTGTAAAGCTTCTGAAATTCTTCTAAAATATTGTGCATTAAAACCATTTCTTCTCAATGCTTCAACAGCCTTAAACGCCAATTCCCTATTATACCACTCACGTATTTCCTCGTGCATGGCAATCTAAGGAAATAGTATCCTTTTAAGCTTATAGAAACCACTAAATTTAAATTAAAGAGAAGTTTACACAAAATTTTGTGGATAGAAGAAGTTTTCTAAAAAAGATTTTGGTTGCGGGAATATTTACGGGAAGCATGTCATCTTATCCATTCCTAATAGAATCAAACATGATACTAAAAAGCGAAATATCCGTAAAAATTGGAGGCATAAAAGACCACATCACCATAGTTCACATAACAGACCTACATCTAAAAGGATACGGTTTAAGAGAAAAAGCGGCAGTTAAACAAATTAATGGAATAAAAAAGGACCTAATAGCAATAACAGGAGACTTTATAGAAAATAGAGAAGGGATAAAATATCTAAAAATGTTCTTAAGCGAGCTAGAAAATAACATTCCAAAATACGCGGTATTAGGAAACTGGGACCATTGGAGCGGAAGCCTTAAAGAACTCACTCAAACACTAGAAGACTATAATATCAAAATCTTATCAAATAAAAATGTTAAAGAAAAAGTTGGCTCAAACGAATTTTATATTGTTGGCGTAGACGATCCATATACAGGACACTCAAACATTCAAAACGCAATAGTAGGTATAGAAAAAGAAAAGCCTACAATACTCCTTGCACACTCGCCACAAATAATAGATAGTGCCGTCTCAAACAATATTAGCATACTACTTGCAGGTCACACGCATGGTGGACAAGTCAACATACCATTAATAGGAGCACCTTTCGTACCATTACCGGAACCTTACAAGAAGTTTTGCTCAGGACCATATAAGGTAGAGAACACAATAATGTACGTTAACCGTGGCATCGGAACCTAAATAGTAAACGCTAGATTCCTATGTCCTCCAGAAGTAGCGGCAATCAAAGTTTATGATTAAATGATGGCTAAAATTTTTAATAACATCCTATTAGGCTCGTCATTAATATAGAAAATAGGATACCTCAATCCCTGCTGCCTTCATTTCCTTCCTAAGAACCAACTTATCCTCAAGATTCAATCCTAAAGACATTTCTCGCATATTAAAAAGAAATGACAGAAATATGTATGGAACCTTATAATCAAAAAAGTGAAAATATTTTTTTAATATTTTAATCTATCTGTGTTTATTTGTGTATGAGATAGGCATAGACCTTGGTGGTTTTATAGTTTCCAACATTACTGATTGCAAATACATAAAATTCGACCCTTTTAGAGCCTTCGGGTATTTTGATTTTCGCAACATAGGGGATTGGCGTTTCTCCGAAACCGTATCCCCCTATAGGCTCCATAATATACCTTATTGAAATATCCATGGGTTTATAGTTCCAGTCTGATCCGTCAAAGCTGTAGACGAGGTAAACTCCATGTAGACCGCTTTCCCTATCACAGGCTGACGCGTTTATAACTAGTTCTCCATTATCCAGTCCAACTTTTACATCGTCTATAAGGGGTTCGGTAAGGTCAGCAAATTTATATAGGGTTGTTGGATTTGCAACAGCGTATATTTCGCCGTAGGCTGCACTAACCTTAAGCATCCAAATCTCGTCTTTTTCTCCAAATTTGAACTCTTTAAGCTTAAAGAGGCCCTTCCATAAAAAGTACACCTTATTATAATTATGGGATTTCACTGGCAGAATTACAACATCATTGGAAACTAATGGTCTTCCTCCATCTTCATCATTTTCAATCGTAAAGTTTCCTAAAACATTCCCATCGATGTTGAGTTTGAATAGGTTTCGTGGTCTCTCCCCTAATCCTCTCACAGCATATATGTTATAGTTGTCAACCGCAATGTAGGGGTTAGTGTTAACATCCCCTGATATCCCTAAAGATTTTATCCACAAAAGCGTTCCATTCAAAGAAACTGCCAAAAGGTTTCCCCCAGAATCAGCTAGAATAATCCTATCGTTTTTGTATATGGGTGTGCTCAGCATGGTCTTATGTTTAAAAGTCCATAGGATTTCTCCAGTTTTTGGGTTTAAGGCGTAAAGTTTGGTTGACGGCTCAGTGGTCACGTAAAGAACGTCCGGGCCGTAGGTTAGGCCTCTAACATTAGCTCCGACCTTGCTGCGCCACTGTAAAATGCCATCCTCGCTTACGCAGAAAATATATCCTTCATCTCTAATGCTCCCAACGAAAACTCTTCCTCCAGCAACTATTAGGTTTGAAGTTACCGAAGCTTTGGATGTGGCGTTAACTTCAGATTCAAGCTTAACTTTCCAAATTAGTTCACCGTTATCCTTATTGAAGGCGATAAGATAGGCGTCATTTTCAAGTGACGCAGATGTTCCAATGTATAAGTGCTTTCCCAACCCATACGCTTCAACAAATCTCCATAGGCCTAGAGTTTTCCATTTACTTACTGGTTGAGGATAGGATATGGCTCTACCCTCGAGGCTATCGGAGTAAACTTCAACGCCCCAAATTAGGCTTCCGTCTTCTCTGCTTAAGGCATAAACGCCCTGATGGTCTGCAAGAAAAATTTTGTCTCCCTCTACGAGGGCCTCAGCCAATTCTCCGCCAATGTTAGCTGAAACGTTAACCTTTAAGGCTATCTCTGGTGTCCTTGGAAGGCTGGAAGCATAAAACATATCCGTCCTTTTGTCGCATTTCTCCATAACCCATGGAAGCCTCATGGGATAGAATTCAGCTGGAACATTTTCAGGCTCCTTTGACGGAGCTATTTCCTCTAGACCAGTTCCCTTCTTGAAATGGGTAATGTATATAGCTAAGGTTAATACAAAAATTATGGAGAAGGCTATTAAGGCAAGAATCGTTTTTCTCCTCATAGTTTAAGCCATCGCTTGATATAATACTTCTATTTTCGTGTACGTTTCTGTTGAGATTGTTAATTGGATGGTCGCCCCCTCTTTCATGCATAAGAAGGTTTTTCCCCCTTCAACAGTTTGCTCCATCATAATTTGCCAACCTTTTGCTGTTAGGCTATTTCTATACCACGACGCTATGTCGTTGACACTGTCGTATGTGCCATAAGTTATTGTTATCATTTTCATACCACCAATAATCATTGATGAATGCTTAAGCATCACAGAGCCAGGATATCTTTCTATCGGTTCTTCTCCGGTTACAATGTCTACAGAGGGAAGCTTATATGAACCGTAGTGAATAGATATCACAGTATAGCCTATTTCAGATGTTGGAGCGTAAATTATAACTCCAACTTCCTCTTGACCTTTAATAAGGTGCAGACTTATTTTTTCTGGAGTCTTACTCTCATCCTTAACGGTCCATCCTTTAAGCTGAAGTTCCTCTTTATACCATTCCGCTACTTTGTTAATGTTGTCCATCGTTCCATAGTCAATAAGTATCATTGTTGGAAAACCTTCAGTTTTAGAATATGAAAGCATTACCGACCCAGGATATCTTTTTATGGGTTCCTCTCCGGTGACCTGGTCTGATGATGGTAACCCACTGGGGGTTGACGTCGGCTTTTCACCAATTAATCTTTCAATGTTGCCTGTAACTACACAGTAGATTGCGCCCTGTTTGCCGTCAACTTTTGTCGGAGTTCCACTCAAAGCCCAAATTCCAACCCCATCGTTGCCTCTCTTAAATATTATTGCTCCCCACTCGACAGAGCCTTCAGGCGTTGAGATAGTGACAATTCCATACTCTCCTACGATATCATAACCAGCCAGGTTATTCTTATACCAATTTAAAATCTCCTTTGCAACAGCGCCTTCAACGAAATAAACTCTAACAACCACCTCATCGCTCGGTATACTCAGCGCTTGATAATAGTAGACGGCCAAAGAATATTCCTTGGATCCACCATACAAAGGAAGGCTTGGTGAAGGGGTTCCTGTAGGGGTCGGAGAGGGACTAGGGGAAGGAGTAGTGGAGGGGGTTGATGTCGTCATGGAGGGGGTTGATGTTGTCGTGGAAATTCCTGTGGGCGTAGGCGAAGTTGAGGGTGAAGGGCCTCCAATTAGACCTCCGGAAAAGAAAATTACAGCGGCAACTATGACACAAGCTATAATTATCGTTACATACAAATATTTGCGCTGTAACATAATTATAGTATATGTAAAATAGCAATTTAAATTTTTTGTTTTACGCTTAAAAATTATTAACCTACGCCAAGTATTTCTTAAGCTCTTTCTAATGTATTATTCTTTAATGAGTGTCTTTTCATCTCTAAGCTTTTTGACTCCTTTTTCATAAAACTCCAATTCCCCTTCTCTCCTAGCTCTCTTCCAATCTTCTTTTCTTGGCGATTTTAAATTCAAGTAAATCTATGCCGAATGAGCCTTTTGCTATGCTTTTCAAGACTTCTATTTTTTTGCTTCTGTAACTGGAGAATTTGGTCTAATTGTTGGTTATGGCTAAAAGGAAAGGTTCACATCTCTTGTAAACTTTAAGCACCCATCTCAATTGTGAATAGATCTAAAATCCCTTATTCCACTGTAAACATGCCCCAATCCAGATGTTCGACTAAGCCGTGCTTTCATGTACTCTTTTGGAGTGTAGTCCAGTTAGGATTTAGGATAGCTTACAAATAATACTTTGTTTACTAGAAATCCTCTAAGAACATAATTTTAACATCAAACGGCTCCTTAGACATCTCCTCCAAAAGCTCTTCTTTCCTTTTAGCAAATAATGCCGGTGAACTGATCTTCTTTGCAAGTGCAAGTGTAAAGCAATCAGCTAACGAAACTTTCTTCCTACACTTATATTCTGCGGCGAGTTCGATCAATTTCGTATCCTCGTATAAAACAATATATCCTGAATCCAAAAGATATTTTACTCTAGCATGCGCTTCCTCTTTACCCATCTTTTGCAAAGGACATACTTTAGTTCTGTAAGAGTCAATTCCGAAATATTCGCTTGAACCATTTCAGACTTAAGTGCCTCCTTCAACTTTAAACCCCTTTCCGTCGAATATACAAGCTCTAAAAGTGTACCTGTATCAAACACCAAACTTCCTGAAAGCTCTTTCTTCATCCCTCTTCCTCTCACTCATAAGTTCACTATATCCTTCCTCGAAATCTTTGATTGGATTACAAGCCTTCTCCAAAAGGTCTGCTCTCTTAATTCTATAAGTTAGCAAGTATCTTATAGCCTCGTTTAAGTCAACCCTTCGCCCCCACTTTATTTGAAGTTCTGAAGCCACTTTAAGGAGGGCCTCCTTTACATCTTCTGTAACAGATATAGTGCTCATATCAAATATAAAAATTTTCTTACATGGCCATTAAGTTGAGTAAAAAAAATAATTCCTTAAGACCACATGCTTTAAATTTATGCATTAATTTCTATTATAACTGTTATTGTTTCTTCATTTTCTGTTGTTTTTAGTTCTTGTCCTAGTTTGGCGTTTAATGGTATCATTTACAATATATTTTAAAATAGTTGATAACATACTACTACCAGAACAACGCAAATTTTTATATGTCTATAAATTTATATACTTATATACAAGCAGATATTTTATCATAGGGTGTTAAAATATAATGGCTTTAATTACTGTTCGTGTAGATGAAGAATTGAAAAAAAGGATGAATAGATTTAAAAATGTGAACTGGAGCGAGGTTGTGAGAAAAGCCATTTTAGACGTTTTAAAAAGAGAAGAAGAAAGAAATCTGGCCATAGCATTACTTTTAAATGAAAGGAACATTATAACACCTGACGAAGGCTTCTCAAGTGTTGAGGTTATAAGAAGATGGAGAGAAGAACATTAAACACTCTAGTTTTGGACTCTTCTGTTGTTGCCAAATGGTATCTTCTTGAAGAATTTAGGAAGGAAGCATTAGCCATCAGAGACGACTATTTAAACGGTGTCTTCACACTTTCAGCACCAACCTTAATGGTGTATGAAGTAGTTAACGCGATAAGATTTTCTAGAAAGGACATTCAGCCAGATAAATTAAAGGCAATATGCGTAAGCTTAGCAAAATATGGTTTTGACCTATATGAATTAAAAGGAGAATACGCAAATTTAACCATAGACATAGCCCTAGAAAATAACATAACAATATATGATGCCAGTTACATAGCGTTGGCAAACTATCTTAACACAATCCTATACACGTCTGATACAAAGTTACTACAAAGCTTGAAAGAGAAATATAAAGTGAATGTTAAGCATCTAAAAGACTATAAACCATAAAAAAATTATCCCTACAATAAACCTTCAATAATATATTTTTCACTAACACATATCTCAAATAATTTTTTTGCCCTATCTAATTGTCTAAAATAATAATTCAGTAAAAAATGTTTGTACCAATTAAAATCACTCTAATCTATCTTCTTCCAAATTTTTGTGCTAAAGATAGATTAATATATTTCTGCAGGCTACCATAAACATTAAGGTACAAGCATCAATGTAAGCAACAGTATAACTGTAAGATCTGAGACCTGATCATCTTCTTATTACTTGTTCAACGTTTATGACTTATCCAAAATTTGAAGACTCTTAACCGAAAACTCAAAACTAAGCCCCATTAGACTTCGTATAAAAAATCAAGAAAAGGCGATACAGAGGCACAATAGACTACCTCTTCGAAAAATTATCAACGTAATATAAGACTGGAAAAAATATAACGACACTATAAATATCGATGAAGGATACAAAGTGCTCACAAGGTTCCGTGAGTCGCAAGGCGCCGAAATAATGGCCTACACAGACGCAAATATTCTTTGATTAAGATACCTTTTTTCCTTTCCCACTCAGCGTTTTATAGAATTTGGCATAAGGGGGTTACTTATAGCTTACTATCTGTAAAATTATCCTTCTATTAAGGAAATTTTTAGAAATTTTTATCCTTATTATAAGGAAAGTTTAAATAAGCTTGTATGTGAAAGGTGCCTGTGGAAAGAGATAGAGTAATAGACTATTTTCTTGAGCATGTAGGTTTAAAACCTTGGATGATCGAAAGGGAGCTTAAAATTCCAATGGATTCAGAGTTTGTCATATCTATAATAGGCCCTAGAAGAAGCGGTAAAACTTACTATTTCTTGCAAATTTCTCAGAAGCTTGGAAACTGTGTTTACTTGAACTTTGAGGATTCGCGACTTAGGGACTTAAGTTATAGGGAGATAAGAGAGGTTTTGAGAATTTTTGTTGAGATTTTTAAAACTACACCTGAAACACTCCTTTTAGATGAGGTTCAAGAGATAAGCGGGTGGGATATTGCAGTGAGAGAGTTACATGACATGAAAAGGTTCAGGATTTTTGTCACAGGTTCCTCTTCAAAGCTCTTAGGCGGAGAGATAGCGAGCAGGTTGCGGGGTAGAACCCTATCGTTTCTCCTGCTCCCCTTCAGCTTCAGGGAATTTTTGAAGGCGAAGAATGTTGATGTGAAACCGCTTACGACCATGGATGAGGCTGCTAAAATTAAAGCTCTGTTAAGGGAATATTTAGAGTTCGGAGGCTTTCCAGAGGTTGTGCTTAATGAGATGAAGACAAAAATATTGAAAGAATATTCTGACTTGATTTTGTTTAGGGATTTTATAGAGCGATATAATGTGAGGAATGTGGGGATAGCGAGGTTCATTCATTCCTTCATAATCCAAAATTTTTCTAGAGAGGTTTCTATAGCATCTCTTTTCAATAAGGCTGTAGGTGGAGGAATAAAGGTATCAAAAGATACCGTATACAATTACGTGTCTAACCTCGAGGACACAGTCTCCTTCTTTTTCCTCAAAAAATATTCGGGGAAGGCACATTTAAGAGAAGCTTGGCCCAAGAAAATATATCTTTGCGATACAGGTCTATCGAAGACTGTCAGATTTCAGGAGGATATCGGAAAACTTATGGAAAACGCTGTATTCCTAGAGTTGAAGAGGATACAGAACATTAATCCTTTAACAGAATTCTTCTATTGGAAAGACATTAGACAGAGAGAAGTTGACTTCCTAGTAATGGAAGGTGTGGAAGTCAAGCAGCTAATACAGGTCACCTATGCGTCGAGTAGGGATGAAATCGAGAAAAGGGAAATCGAATCCCTATTAAAGGCTAGTGAACAATTAGGCTGCAAAAAACTGCTAATAATAACATGGGATTACGAGGATCGATCAAAGATAGATGAAAAAAACATAGAGTTTAAACCATTATGGAAATGGCTATTACAAACTGCCACTTGGAAGAGCCTACAACATTCATAGCCTCAATATCCTTTAAGTTGTTCTATAATAGGGTTGAAAGACTTTAGCACATTAGCACAAACACACATTTTAAAATGAAACAAAAAAGTGGCTAAAAAATTAGCACAAAATGACCGTAAAAAAAATTATTCCGGATAAGTTTACTATGGTTGCAGATTAATGTCCACCCTCTATGGTACTTCTGAAGAGAATTCTCGTTATTCAAATAATATTTATTTCTTGAACTTTGCTATAAAACTCTTGTAGCCTTCTTCTAACCTTAATTCGTCAAACACCCTTTTCAAATCTGGAACATCGTCAAATCCTTTATCTAAACTATATACCTCCCTTATACCAAGCCGCCTCATGATAGAAAGGTTTATGAGGTCTGAAATCCCAAGCCTATACTTTCCGAAAAGCCTTGTAGCCTCCAACTCATCTTCAACCGTCGGCTCGACTATTTTCAAACCAGTTAGGGCCATCAGGCTTCTTAGAAAATCAGATAGTCTAGACGATTTATACCTGGAAAACCATATGAGTACCTCATCCTTAACTAGCGTACTTGTTATAGTTTCTTCTCCATCACGTATCTTATCCAATATATAACCGCATGTTGATACATCTTCTTTAAAAACTTCTGCAATTGTCGCACTTCCCCATTTTATCAGAATTGTCGCATCCAGAAACCTCATTTTCTACTCCTATCCATTTTTTCTTCTAATTCCGATGTAACCGCCTCCTCTACTCCACTTAGCTTCCGCTCCACCCCACCTGTTATGCCAAGCATCGAAATGACCGGATCCTCAGGGAGGTCTATTATCTTATAAATCAGCCTATTCCCTTCCACCGTAAGCTCCAACTCATCACCTTCTTTAAGAGAGAAGCGTCGTCGAACCTCCTCGGGTATTGTTATACGGTAACCGCTAAGTATCTTGACCTTTGTTTTCTCCATTTTGTATCACCAAAAATACAGTACATCATCATATAAAAATATTTCTACACCCTTAAACTTGTCAAATTAAAGGAGTTGCCGTAACCCCTTAAAGAGATAGAAAACCTATACCGCTAATCAAACGATCAAAAACTAGACCAACATTATATTATCGTGTAAACAAGCAATAGAACAATGGGTGAGATAGACTGTCTCTGCCATTATAGGCACACATACATACCAATAGAAGTTAAATACACCGAACATGAAAAAACGCTTAGAGGGAAGCTAAAATTAAAAAATTTAAACCGATTAAACATCAAATCCAGACCCATCATAGTAAGCAAGAACATGTTGAAATACAATCCAACTACGTGATAATTCCAGATAATACTTTTCTACTTCTTTTTATAGATAACTAATTTTGTAATAAATTTTTAATATTAAACAAATAGAGAACAATACATAAAAGGGAATTTCTATTTCCATCAACCGGAATGTTTTCCTGTAGTTTAAATGCACCCTCTAGGAGATCAGACCTCTTAACTTTATAAGCAAATACACTCTAGCCTAATTTAATTAACCTATGCCATCACCTTATCTGATATCTTAAAGTGACCTTAAGGAGTCTCCTTCATATCTTCTGTAACAGATATAGCATTCATATCAACCATAATTGTACTGTATCAATAAATCCTTAAATGTATGCAATCTTACATTAAAAGAGGTTTGCCGTTCACAAGCATACTGCTAGAACTATATTTACAAGAAGAAGCTCATCTGCAAAGTTTTTCCGGATACTCTGCAAGAGGCTTGTTCTATAACATAATTAAAACTGTTGACAAAGAATATGCTACAACATTACACAATTCGAGAACACTTGCACCATTCAGCGTTTCACCCATATATACTGTTAGAGGGAACAGTCTTCACCCGTGCTTTGAAAAAGTTGGAAAGGGTTTAGTAAGAGTAGGCTTCACATTACTTGAAAATAGATTAAATGATCTTTTCATGAAATTCATTCAAGAATGTTTAAGTGAAAACGGTCTCTTTATAGGTAAGACCAAAGCGATATTAAACAGCTTATCATTCCAACAATTAGAGTATGAAAAACTCTACAAAAACTCTAATGAAATAGAATCCTTTAAAATAGACTTTCTAACACCAACATACTTCCGTCAAACACCACGAGATATAATGAGAAGATATGGGAAAAATTTAGAAAATAAGCCAACAGTCTCACCATACCGTTTCCTACCACTACCAGACCCAGTACTATTCTTCAAAAGCACTGCAAGAATATGGAGAAAGTTCTCCAACTATAACCTAAACCTACAAGAATTTATAGAGTGGCTTGAAATCGGAGGCATCGCAATATCAGGCTTCCCAAATGGAATAAAAACACGCATCGTATACGAGCATCCGACAACAAAAAAATGGAGTGTAGGCTTCACTGGAACAGTACACTTTAGCATAGTAAAAGACATCTATAGCCCCGAGAAAGCAAAGGTTGCCGACACACTACTAAAGTTTGCAGAATACACAAACGTGGGAGGCGGGAGAACAGCAGGATTAGGAGTAATAAGATACTATCCAAAAGAAAATGAATAAAATTGGCTATCATCTAAAGCCACCGAACCAAGACCGATAAGAGCGTAAACCCAGACTCTTGTCTAAAGTGAGGTTAGTAGCCACCTAAATTTGAAAGAAGCTTGGCCCAAGAAAATATATTTTTGCGATATGGAAATGGCTATTACAGAAGAACTGCAGGAAAGCCTTTGCTCTGGCATGAACTGCCGATGAATTTAAGTAATCGTTTGGATATAGTATTCTAGAATGGTTTGCCTTAGAGGGAGGTTGGAGAAAACCATGAACATCTTGAAGCAGGCTATTGGCTGTATGCTCATAGCAGAAGCTCCCTTAACACAGCCAAGAACCATATATGATGAAGCCATAGAGGTAGAAGAATCGAGAATCTTTTGGATTCAGCTGTGGAAAGTGTCAAAGATGACTTGGGATTATTCAGAATTAAACCCGCTCCCCCCTGTTCTTTCCGGCACTTTTAGGAGCATGTTTCTACAGTTTCTAAGACCACTTGAACATTCATCTCAAATTACTAGAAATGAAAACAAAAGCATCATCACCCAATCCTCCGCCACACATCTATTGGGGAACCGAGAGGGAGGCGATGAATATGAGTAAAGAGGGTGAAAGCACTCTAAAAATCGAAAACGGAGACAGGCTCAATTCCCTGATAGAAAAGATTAAAGAATTTCCAGAAACTTTAGCTATCATTCTCTTCGGCTCCTATGCTAAGGGTAATGCAAAGGGAATTTCTGATATTGACATCGCGGTCGTTGTTAGAAATCCTGACAAACACACAGAAGCTGAGATTGGTAGCCTATATTCGCCCAGATTCGATGTTGTGCTCTTCCATCGCTTACCTCTGCATATCCAGTTTGAGGTTTTGAAGCATGGAAAGGAGATTTTTTGCAGAGATGAAAAAAGCCTCCTCGAGATAAAGCGTAAGGTGCTCAGGGAATATTTGGAAGTGTCCCATATGTATGAAAGGATAAGAAGGATGGTTCTTCATGAGGATAGTTGAGCTTATTTTTAGATTCGAAACACATTCAAAGAACGCAAAATAAGTAGCAAAAAAGGATATCTCAGACTATTTTGTTTACAACACGTTGGCAATGAAATGCTTTCAGGCTGTAAACACGCTTATAGAGATAGGAGAATGGGTTGTCACTGTGAAAAATTCGGCTATCCTTCAACATATAGGGAAATCTTTGAACTACTACACAAGCACAAGATAATTGATGAAGAAGCATTTGAAAACATGAAGAGGCTGATCTTCCTAAGAAACCTGATCGCACACGAGTATTATAAAATCACCGAAAGCGAACTCATTGAGATGGTGAAATTGATCGAGCATGTGAAGAATTTTATTGAAAAGGTAAAAATGATGCAAAAATGAAAAAGTTCTTTAGTGACTTACCTTCTCTTAAGTCATTGCAGCGGCGATAACTGCACCCCATTTGCGCCGCTCATGTTTTAAATTCCGCCCATTCTACCACTATCCATATTCTCTTTAAAAAATTACTTTTTATCATAGATTGTTTCTGTCTTAGCAATTTTATGATCTTAATTATGATTATAGCGACAACAACTAAAAACAAGAATATTATCACGTAAACAAAATCAAAAAACAAATTTTTCGTCTGTGATTTAAAGACGTGTTCTATTATTTGTGGGCTGAAAGCGTAAACTATTATAGCTGTCGTTTCAGTATTTGTTACCACACCAGATGGGATTGTGCCATTAGCATAATATCCTGTTAGAAACCCACCATTTGGTGCTTGAAGACTTCTTATCCTTTTAACAACAGCATCAGGAACATTCTTCCCCAAAACCTTGCATGCTATAACGTATAAGCCAAGCTTATAAGTCTGGTATATGCCTTTAGAATCTCCTTCCCTATAAGGTAAATCGTTTATTCCAAAACCATCAAACATTCTTGCGCCAATGTCAAAATAATCATTCGCCTTCTTATAATCTCCAATTCTATAATAGTGTAATGCCATAAGAAAAGCAACATCACCATAACTTCTTGGATCTAAAACACCTGTCCCATTATTCAAATCAACTCTAACATTATCCGTTAAATAAAACGTTAAAGATATATTAAAGTATGGTGTAGAACCTCCAAGAACATTAAACTTGTTCAAAGGTTCAAAATTATAAGTTTGCAAATAATAAGATAATGTGCTCGAAATATTTTCCGCAATATCCAATAAAGTCCGATTATTTGAATCAAAATACTTCAGAACCAGATAGGCTAAATAATTATCACCATAAACCCAAAAAATATTACCACCATCAACCTCAGATATCAAACCATAACGTGGATTATAGTTTTTTGCAAGATAATTAACTGCCCCATTTAAGTCAGGCTCTAAAACATAAGCATGCACTGACGCCATAAGAAAACTTAACAATATATTTGAAACCAGCAATACTAAAATTGTTTTCTTATCCAATTTTCCCAACATACTACGATAATCATTTCTTAAAAATGAGTAAGAAATATAAAGATTGCGAACAATCTATCTTCTTTATAACCCTAAGCACCACTCCAACAGCAAGCAATACTGTAAAATTCACCTTTCCAGCTAATTCTGCTCTTTAACCCTTCCCCTTTTCTAAGTTCTCAAATCTTATTTCAAATCCTACATCATAAGACTAGGATACTCTTTATTCCATTCCAATCCCCAAATACGATTGTCAAGACCAAATCTCATAATTTTCTTTTTAAAAAAAAAAGTTTTTATAATCTTCTAAGAAGATTACGGGAAAAAGGGAAAATGAAAAATTCCAAAGTTTCAGAAAACTTTATGGGGAAAAGACTTAAATTTAAGGAATCTTTTGATCAATAACAGCATGAAAACAAAAATTGAAAATTTACCAAAAGAATTTAGGAAAAGGGGTCTAAGGAAGAGACTCCTTGAAATTTGCCAAAAGAATGACATAGTTTTATGGCCGTCTTCGGCTCTTTTGTCAGAGGAGAACAAAATAGAAAAAGCGATATCGATATAGCAATCGAGTTTGAAAGGAATAGTGGAAAGAGTCTTTTGGATTTAGTTAGAATAGAAAATGAATTGAAGAAAATATTTAAGAGAAAGGTAGACCTCGGAATTTTCAGCAGTCTAAACCCTCACATAATAGAGGATGTAAAGAAAGAGATGCAAATTATCTATGAAAAGAGATAAGGCGTACCTAAAGCATATCTTAGATGAGATAACTAATTTAGAAAAATTTACGGAGGGCGTAACCAAAGAAGGATTTTTTGAAAATGTAGAAAAACAATACGCTGTATTGAGAGCCCTTGAAATAATAGGTGAAGCAACAAAGAATTTGAGCAGGAGTTAAAGTTAAAACATCGACAAATCCCATGGAAAGAAATTGCTGGAATGAGAGATAAGTTAATCCACGAATATTTTGGTGTAAACTTGGAATTAGTCTGGGAAACTGTTAAAAAGGAAATTCCTGAACTCAAAAAACAAATTTACCAGATATTAAAAGAAATTAATATAACTAGTTAAAAATTACACACTAACGTTTATGAAAAATGCTTTAGCTTATGCCAAAATGATTATAACCATTTAAGCTAGCACCCACATCCTAAAATGAGAAGCGCGTTAAGCCTCTTCCTAATCTTCCTCTCAACAATCGTGTTTGACCAATATAAACCGGACTAATATATTATCAGCATTTTATTATGGAAAATATGAGTATTGCAATAAATCTATCTTGTTCAACACGCCCATAACAGGTTCAATATAAACGCATAGAATCCCATAAGGAAACTTTCAAACAGTGGCGAACTATAGTTAGAGTGCAACTACAGAAAAATCGAAAAGTGTATAAAAGCTAAAAAATTGCAAGAAAAATTAACCATAACCGTAAAATGGACTCAAACAAGACTAGCCAATAGACACGGCAATCAAACCAAGCCCAGTAAGCACATAAACCCTACCCCTACGCTCCAAAAAACCCATACTCTCAAGAAACTTAACCTTCCTCCAAACAGTAACCTTACTTAAACCAGTAGCTTTAACAAGACCAGAAACAGTATCAAAACCATCCCTAACACCAGCCAAAATCTTCTTTTCAACATCATCTAAAACAATAGGCCTACACCATTTAAGAGGAAAAGAAACAACAGAAGAAGAATCCTCAAACTCAACCTCAACATCCCCATCAAGACCCAAAAAACTAGCAGCCAACAAAACCTCCAAAATAAGCGCCCTAAAACCACCACTCAAACAGAAAACAAATTTTCCACCCCTCCTTTCCTTAAAAACATTTACCAGCTCAACTAAACTATCCAAAAAACTTCTGGCATCAACTTCAAAATGACTAATTCTAAGATTATGAAACATTCTAGACAGAATTTCATTAAAATGCATAAAAGTCCGCTCAGCCCTTTCATCAACAGGCTTAGGTAAAATAACCAAAACTTCATCATCAACCCTCAAACCCCTTCTCACAATAGCTCTCAAAGCAAATTTTTCATCAAAACCTAAAGTTATAACGAATATCATTAAGATATTAGCCATCTATACAGCCTATTTAAATGTTTCTAAAAAAAGAAACAATAACAAAAAAATTAAACCACTTTCATTAAAAAGAAACATTTAAATAATATGATATAGAATCTTAGAAGCATGCAGGAAGTTGATGAATTAGCACGTGTTCTTGCAATACTTATAGCTGAGCAAAACAACTATACATATGTAGATAAACTTGGAAACGCTCCCTCAAAAGAACTTGCAATTTTCCATATACGTGAAGCACTAAGAGACTTTAATTCACTAATGGCTAAAGAAAAATTTGAAAATCCAAAGGCCAAAGAGGAAATCAATAACGTATATTTTAAAGGATTAGAGGAGCAAATAACACTTATATCTAAAATAAGTGACCGAAAAGAATTAAAGGAAATTGTGTCACTTATAGGGGCTAAAGCTCTAACCATGGCAGCAAAATTAAAATTGACAGCAAAAAGTGAGGAGATGAAATCATGAAAGACATATTCATCTCAATAAGAGGAAGACTCCTTTTAAACGTTGAAGCATTAAACATGACAGAATCTGTTGGAAACTATGTTAAACACAGGAAGGTTCCCGTTTTAGTGCCAGAAGAAAACGGATTTGTAACATACTTTGTGCCAGCAATATCCGGAGAAAGCATAGCGCATGGCTTTCAAGTTGTTCTTGCTGAAGTTGCAAAAAGCAAAGGCCTGCCAGTCTGTAATCTCTGTGAAAATGGAATATTCTTAAAGAGCACAAACAAAGGTGTGTTTTCAGAAGCATTTAAAAAGGATCCCCCTGTGAATGATATGGAACTTGAAAGAGAAATTCTAAGCAACTGTGTCGTAGAAGATATTGGCGGTTTCCTTTATGCTGAGAAGGAAATGAATGTGAAAAGAACTTCGAACTTCTTCACTGGTTATATGATTCCAGTAAGAGAGGCACTAGATAGCGTTGTTGTCGAACCCCAACTTCATTCCCGCTACGCACTTGGAACACAATTTGTTAAGCGAGAGGAGCAGCAACTAGGGCAGATGATATATTATGTCGAGCTATCTTCAGCTGTTTATACATTTAGCTTTGATTTTGATAACAGATTTGTCGGTAAAGTTACATTCAATTATGAAAATGCAGGAAAAGAGGTAGTCAAGGATGGAAAAGAAAGAGTTGAAGCGACACTTGATGCGATAAAGAAATTCCTTTACGAGTTCAGCTTTGGTGCAAAGAAGACAAGATTCATGCCGATTGTTAGCTGGGAATCTTTAGCTATTGCAGTTTCAAATGATACATGGACTGTTCCAAGTCCATTTACGAGGAAATACATGGAAAATGCTGAAAGAAAACTTAAAAAGGTAAGCTACGAAACAAAGCTCTTTATGTTCCCAAAAGATGGTGGCTTTGAAGAAGTTATCAGCGATGCAGTAGATGAAGCGAAGAGAAGGCTATGATTGGCTTTATTGCTGAATACGAATTTGTTTGGGGATTTCAAGCGAGGATAGCTGGTCTATCCAAAACCTCCCCTTCTTTCTTTTATCCCCCTCCAACAACTTTTCTTGGTGCTTTAGCAGAAGTTATTGCGAAGGAAAATAAAATTGGAGAGGAGAAAGGAGGAGAAATTATTTCTGAAATTAGCAAGAATCTTTGTGCAATAGGCCTTAGAGCTTTGAATTGCGTTCCATTGAAATACTCTGATATAAATAGAATTCTCGCAATTAAAATAACGGTGGGTAAAAGGAAGAAAGAAACACTCTATCCTAATCCAGTGGATATTCCAGCATCTTTCGATTCGCCAGCGAGAGGAAAAACTATTCTCTCATCACTTGATGATAACGCCCCGACAATTAGATGGTTTTTAGTTTTCAAAAATAAACAGATAGAATTCAAAAACAATAAAATAGATTTAAATGAAGATCTATTCTGGAAAATTCATCGCATTGGCAGCAAGGAAAGCAGAGTTTCAGCAGTGAACGTTGGGAAGTACGATGTTGGAATAGGAGAAAGTGAAATTTTAACAACTTATAGTTTTCCAATAGATCCTAGCGTGAAAGAAGTGGAGGAGAGTGATCCAAAATGGGAATTTGAAGTCTACGTGAATCCATACGTGCCCAAAGATAAAGACATTATTTCAAGCTATTTCTCTGGAAATAAAGTTCTTTCATTTAGAATTCCCATCGTTCGGGACCCTAAAACCACTCCTACATTCAAAATCAAATTGCTTGGAGAATATGTTGCCTATACGGTGGGTGAAGAAAAGGTGATAGGATGCCGAAGGTGAACTTATTCTTTCCTGTTGACCCAACCTTTTTGAGCTCCCTGATATACGAAGGATTGTTGTATTTAATTCAAGACGCAAAGAATTTTTCGGTTAAGGAAATCGAGTTTGGTAATGATTTTCTATCAAAGGCATACAAGGATTTAGATGATAATGTGATAAACAACTTAACAATTGCAACGACAGGGATAAACGACGACCAAAGCGTAAGGAGGTTGCTCGGAAGACTAAATATTGACTCAAATCTTCCTGTAAATGTGTATTCAAGTCTTCTTAAGATTATAAAAGAAAAATCTGATAGCATTAATGTAACAAGGGATCTCTGTTTAAATTTTGAAATCACAAAGGGTGAAACTCTTATAGACCTAAAAAAAGGCAGTCCAAAAGATCAAAAGATAACTCTGCAGATTCTAAAAGTCGATAGATATACGGGCCTTACCTCTCTTGAAACTCCTTATACTTCTGCTAGGTTAACCCTTTATACTTCTCCAGAGGTAACGCTGATAGCTCTTCTTGGTATTTACTCCTCCTTTGTTCAAGGATTGTTTGTTCAAAGGCAACAGTATTACTACTTCTTGTTCCTATCCCCTGACGAAGTGCTTAAGGCACTTTCAGTAAGAAATAAAGATCTTGTGAAAGCATATCTTGGGATTAAAAATAGTGTCAGAAAAATTATTGCGAGTGTGATCAAAAATTATGCTTCAAACGAGCTTCTAATCACAGAAATGGCTCTAAATCTTGAAATTCGTGAGCTAATAAAAGAAGAGAACTTGGATAAGATCTCACTTCTTCTCTTCAAAATAGCTCGAGAGGGACGAACTTACAAGATTTATGAGACAGTTCCAATTACCATCTTCAAAGAGACAAGCCTTGAAATCTTGATGGCAAGAAATTTTAGAAATCCAGATAGACTTGTCAAATGTTTGTTAAAAGCTATATCACCGGAAGGTATAATTCTTAATGTCCTATCCACCATAAATAAACAAGTACGTTATATTGAGGTTGAAAATATTTTGGGTGCAATAAATGGACTTTATAGATTCGTTGTTCTTGGAGATGCTCAGGGCTTCTATGAATTTAATAAAAAAATTTTTGAAGCAATAAGAAAGCTTGAAAACAGCAAAGATCAGAGAGAACGAGAAAGATATAAAAAGTATTGTGAAATTGTCAGGGGGCTTTCCTTTGCATGAATATTTTGGTTTTCCTTGACATTGTTGCAAAGAGGTGGTTCAACAGTAATCCAAGACCGTTTGTTAAAAAAGCGGTAGAAGATATTGAAAAGAACTGGAAAGAGAATTTATTTGTAATCGAAGCTCCAACTGGATATGGGAAATCAACTATTTCTGCATCTCTTGCACTTTACTCGATTACAGAAGAATTTAAGTGCATAATAGCCTATCCCCTTAGATCTCTTCTAGAAGATCAGTTCAGCAAGTTTGTTGGCATTATTGAAAAAGAAAAAGTTGGAAAAAGATACATGTACAATCCAGATTCTCCATATTTGATTAAACCTATAACCCTTACAACCGTCGACACATTAGCTTTAAATCTATTTGGAATTTCTCCGGAAGATCTTGAAAAAATTTATGCTGAAAGGAGCTATGGTCACTATTTTTTTGCGATGGCCTCAGTTCTCCTTTCACATCTTGTTCTTGATGAAGTTCATTTACTCGCTGATTCAACAAAATCACTTAGTTTTTTAGTCTCTTTGATGAATATTGCAAAAGATTTCGATCAAAAGGTCTTTTTAATGTCAGCAACTATGCCGAGTGTTTTAAAAAGAAAAATTGGGGGGAAAAGTTCTGCAAAATTCGTAAGCTTCGAGAAGTTCAATGATCAAGATTTCTACTCACAGAGACTTGGGAAGAAATATAAGATAAAAATAGAGGAGCTAAATAGTGACAAGAAGTTTGAAAAAATCTTTGGTTGGATAAAAGACAACAGTTTTTCAAGAGCCTTGATTATCTTTAACACAGTGGATGAAGCTGTTAAATTTTACGACTTTCTAAGCTTAAATGGTTACGATGCCCTAGTTATTCATTCGAGGTTCACAGAAAAAGATAGGGAGGAGAAGATAAAAAAGCTGAGGAACGAACGCATTGTGATAGCAACACAGGTCGTTGAGGTGGGAATGGACCTTTCTTCAGATTTGCTCATAACTGACATAGCTCCCGCAAGCTCGTTGATTCAACGTTTTGGAAGATTTTTAAGATATGAGGAAGAAGAAGGGAGAATTTTCGTTTGGTTTGAAACGATTGGAGAAAAAAATTTTTACAAAGTTTACAGAAAAGATTTGGTTGAAAGAACACTAGAATGGTTGAAAAAGAACTCGGAAATGTTGAATGTTCACTTACCAACTGTTGATGATGGCAAAGGTTATGCTGGGTTTCTTGATGCTGTCTACACACAAGAAGATTTTACAATCGACAACAGGATGGTTGAAGAGCTTGAAAGGACATATTGGTATTTGGAGAATCTTTCAAAAAGATCCATGGATATGCTTTTTAAGATGATAGGAAGTTTTGTTCGCGAAGAGAATCAGATTCCAGTAACCGTTGAAAATGATGAAAAAAGAATTCTTGATATTCCAAAATTTGTGAAGGAGTTTGTGGTTCCAATTTCATATAGCACTTTTAAAAAGCTTCCGGTTCAAGAAGCTTACGTCAGGGAAGGTAATCAAATAAAACGAGAGAGGGTAGAGTTAAATAAAAACGATCCGTTAAGTATTTACAGAACTATTCTTAAGAAAAATGTCGTTGCTTTTCTGATCGATGCAGGTTATAGTTCAGCATCCGGGTTGAGAGTGTGATATTCGCAAGATTTGGAAGGAATCAACAAACGCTTGAAGAGCATATTGAAGCATGTCTTGAAATATTTGAGAATCTAAAACAAAGAAAATTTTGGAAGTTATTTGGAGGGAAAGTGGAAAAAGAGTTTCAAATCGCAATTGTTCTTCACGATTCTGGGAAAATTTTTTATCAGACAAAAAAGAATTTCCTAGGACATGAGCTGTTCTCAACTTACATTTCGCACATTTTCACAAAAGAGTTTTCAGAGTTAAACTCCAAGCTTGTAGAAGCAATTATCCTTTATCATCACTATGCAATGGGACTAAAAAATAGGATAGATAAATTCAAAAAGTTCGGGATATTCGAAGTCTACGAAAAGAGCGAAAAATTTGAAGAAATTCTCAAAGAGCACGAAAACATTGTTATAAACTACGTAAACTTAGAAAAAAGTGATACTAAAAAAGCGATGGAAAAGGTAAACAAGACAATTCTTGTCCACTTGAAAGATTGCAAATTGGAATACGGAGGTAT